>CP081303.1:1282000-1923000 GCA_019720755.1 Prolixibacteraceae bacterium | reverse complement strand
GATATATTCTGAGCCCTTATACCAAAAGTTTTCTTGTTTTTGGGCTTTTAACGGGATCGCAAAAACGAACAAAATAAACACTATTAAGAAAGAAGATTTCATGGTGATAACATTTAATATTATACTTCATTTTTAGTAGAACAGATTTAAGTTCTATTGGTTGTTTTCGTAACGAACAATTCTTCTATTTTTGTCTGGATAAAAACGGATCTCATGAGTTTTATCTCCTGAAAGAGAGATTCTAAGAATCAGTGCTTTGTAACGTTTAGAATAGTCTGTTAAAAGAATTCCATGGGCAGATCTTGTTTTTTCTAACGTGGTCTTTTTTAGATAATCGTAATAGATTCTATGTCGAGATAATAGTTTGTCCGTAACACCAATTGCTGTTCCATAGGATGTAAGTACGGCCCCTTCTGCGGCAATATCTGAAACCACTTCATCATCAGTGGCTGCTGCAGTAGCTACTAGAGCTGTGGTAGCAATTACTCCAAGAAATGCAGAACCAAAAGCTCGAGATTTAACCTTTTGTTCGTACTGATCAGCAGTTAAAGTTTCGAGCAGATGAGGTGTGTTATTTTCTATGGGAAGTCTTTTGTACCCTAAAACTTGAACTCTCTCTAGATCTAGAAGAACACGTTGCTCACTATGATTGTATAGGTTTAGGAAGAAAATATTTTTTTTCCCAACTGGAGTTTTTGCCGGAATAACGAATCCAGATATCTCTATCGGACCATTATTGTATACCTCGTATTTATTTCCATCTTCCCAATAGCTATCTTGTTCCTGTGCTCGAAGGATGGATGGGATGACAAGTAGTAGGGTGAGGAGTGACTTAAAGGCTAAAGTAATAGGTTTAATTTTCATAATGATAGGTGTTGATATTTGTAGATAATGTTTAATACTATTCAAATTGTGTGCCAAAAACTAAAAAACTGTAATATCTCTGTAATGAAATGATCTTATTTTTAGGACTAAATGTAAGAAGTCGTGCGTTCATGTTGGATGATATTTTTATAAATTGATGATATTTTTAACACTAGTTTTATCATCAATGTGCATTTTAGTTCTTTAAGTCTAAATAAGAACATGTCAGTTGTTTTTGTTGGTTTAGTCTTACTCTTTTCTTGTTGCTAAATTGTACATTTGCCTTCCTACAATTGAAATCAGAATCTTTTTGAAAAGAGATTGGTAGGGATGACAAATAGGAAATTAATTTATCTTGTTTACTTAGGTTCATATGAAAATGGAGATATTTGTTATCGGTAATTTATCTCTTCATAAGACTCTTTTTTTTGATTTAATAGATTACTTAATTTAACTATAATAATAAGAATGATGAATCATAGAATTTTTCTATTATTGGCTCTTTGTCTATTCTCTTTGCAAGGTGTTTTTGCAGAGTCAAATGGGGTACAAGAGAAACGAGAAAGCTATCAAGGTAAAACACCTAAGTATGTTTTTTATTTTATTGGAGATGGATTTGGATTATCACAGTCTAATGCTGCTGAAGCCTATATGGCTGCAGTAAAGGACAAGGATGGTGTGGTTCGAATGGTTATGAATACATTTCCTAAACAGGGATTTTATACAACCTATGCTCAGAATCGTTTTATTACAGGTTCTGCTGCAGCTGGTACTGCTTTAGCAACAGGTCATAAAACATCTATCAATACTATCGGGATGGATGCAGCAAAACAAAAGCCATATAAATCGATAGCAGAGAAAGCTAGAGACCATGGCTATAAAGTAGGAGTAGTAACTTCGGTTTCGTTAGATCATGCAACCCCAGCATCTTTTTATGCTCACCGTCCATCAAGAAACGATTACTATGATATTAGTGTTGACTTGGCAAATAGTAATTTTAATTTCTTTGGTGGTGGAGGAATAAAACATCCTGAAGGAGATAAAAAAGCGAAGAAAAGTAAAAGTTCTGCCGCAAACATGGGTTTGGACTCTGGTGAAAAAATAAATGGAGGGAAGAAAAACTCTCTTCAGATTGCGAAAAAGAATGGTTATACTATCGTGAACAGTAACGATGATTTTAACAAGATCAAGGCTGGTGATGATAAGATCATTGCGATAAATGAGAAATTATCAGGAGGAAAGTCTCTACCTTATTCTATTGATCAAAAAGAAGGTGCTCTCTCTCTAGCAGATTATACACAAAAGGCAATTGATGTTTTGGACAACGATCAAAAAGGTTTTTTCTTGATGGTTGAGGGAGGAAAAATTGATTGGTCATGTCATGCGAATGATGCAGCAACTGCAATTAAAGAAGTTATTCAATTTGATAATGCTATCCAGAAAGCTTATGCTTTCTATGAAGCACATCCAGATGAGACTTTGATTGTTGTATGTGGTGACCATGAAACAGGTGGTTTAGGATTAGGATTTTCTGGTTCTCATTACCACTCTGCTTTCAAACTTCTAGAGAACCAGAAAAACTCGTATGAAGTTTTTTCTTCGAAGATCTCTAAGTTGAAGAGAAAAAAAGCTTCTTTTGATAAAGTATTAAAGGCTGTAGAAGAAAACTATGGCTTTAATAATGGGGTAAAGGCAATGAAGTTGTCTGACTATGAGCTGTCGCAGTTAAAACAAGCATACGATCAAAGCTTTGGAAAAGGGGATAAGATTGAAAATAAAGATCAATATTACCAATTATATGGCTCATATGAACCAATCACGGTTACCGCAGGACATATTTTAGCACAAAAAGCAGGTATTGGATGGACTACATTCTCACATACTGCCACACCTATACCGGTAAGAGCTATTGGTTCAGGATCTACGTTATTCGAAGGTTATTTTGACAATACAGACTTACCAAAAAACATTGAGGTTCTTATGAACCTTTAATCTATTTACGACCCCTATAACTTAGGGGTCGTGCTATTTTTATGACATCATGAAATTACTAGACAAACATCGTTTCAAATCAGTAATTTTCCCCCTTTTTATAGCTGTGATTACTACATTGCTATATTTCCTTCCTTCCTCATTTGATAAACCAGAAAACCCCTATGCCGCGAGAGTCAAAGCACGTGTTTTGGCAGTGAATAATGATGATATTTTAGAAGTAGGGATAATCAAAAGTGGATATCAAGCACTTCAAATTATTGTTGAACAAGGGACTTTTAAAGGGGATACACTGCAAGCATCGAACCAGCTGATGGGACGTATGGAGTTTGATAAAATCTTCGAACCAAATCAAGAGGCTCTAGTTGTTCTAAATTTAGATGAATCTCTTCAAAAGATTATTTCAGTCAATGTCATTGATCATTACCGTTTAGGAATAGAGTTTTGGTTAATGTTGCTATTCTTTGCCTTTCTATTACTTTTCGCAGGAACAGTTGGCTTGAAAGCGATTATCTCTTTCGCATTTACGGGGATGGTGATATGGAAGTTATTATTGCCAGGATTTCTAATGGGGTACTCTCCAGTTTTTCTTTCGTTGACCCTTGTAGCAGTGATTACGACAGTGATAATATTACTGGTGGCAGGTATCAATAAACGAGGATTGGTTGCACTTTTAGGTGCCATATCGGGTATTCTTGTTACAGCAGTTCTTTCTCAGATATTTGGTGTTCTTTTTCAAATTCATGGAGCAATCAAGCCATTCTCTGAAACGTTATTATATTCAGGATTTAATCATTTGGACTTAACACAGATATTCTTAGCTAGTATTTTTATCTCATCATCAGGGGCAATGATGGATATTGCGATGGATATTGCAGTATCCCAGTATGAAATTGTTGAAATTCAACCTACTATAACTCATAAAGCATTGATTCGCTCAGGTTTTAATATTGGTAGAGGTGTGATCGGTACAATGACAACGACCCTTTTGCTCGCTTATTCTGGCGGATTTAGTGCTTTATTAATGGTCTTTATTGCTCAAGGTACTCCAACTATTAATATTTTAAATCTAAATTATGTGGCAGGTGAGATCTTACATACCATGATTGGTAGTTTTGGGTTGGTTCTTGTTGCACCAATTACTGCTATCTTAGGTGGCATGATCTTCGTAAAAAGACATTAACCTTTTTGTAATTGAATATAAAAAAGAGTCGTAATGAAGAATTATGACTCTTTTTTTATGTTTACAAGTTTAGGTATTTGAGGTCTGTTTGAAGATATGATTGAAAGCGTTCGGATGATAAAGGATGGATGACTCCACGATAAATCATAAATAATATCGCTCTAAAATATTTATATGTTTAATAATAAATTTATATATTTGATAATAATTTGAAGAGTTTCTGCTTTTCAATACTTACAATATAACTGAATTACTCCTATGTCTTCAAATAAACATGCAAACATTAGATACAATGTACTTGATCGTTGTTTTCGAGATTATAAAAGAAAATACTTTTGGCAAGATCTTTTAAAAGAATGCAATAAAGAACTTGAACTTGAAAATGGGTGCGAGGGAATAAAGAGACGACAGCTATTAGCTGATATTAAATTTATGGAGAGTGAGCAGGGATGGAATATACCTCTCGCAAGATTTCGTGAAGATCGAAAAGTTTATTATCGTTATAGTGATATGGATTTTTCGATCGCAAAAAGAGATCTGAATCCTTCAGAGATTACGCAATTAGGAGAGATCTTAACGGTTCTTTCTCGTTTTAAGGGAATGCCAAAAACCAATTGGCTTGAAGAGCTGAAGGTGAGGCTTGAAGATACTTTTCTCGTTAAAAGTTCATCCAAAGAATCTGTCTCTTTTGATGAAAATGAACATTTGCGAGGATTAGACTATTTTGGGGATCTTTTTCAAGCTATATCAAGAGAACATGTTCTAAGTGTTCTATATCGAGAATATGAAAAGGCAGAGGTCGAAAAACTGGAGGTTCATCCATGGTTTCTCAAGCAGTATAATAATAGGTGGTTTCTTTTAGGCTACGTAAAGAATAAAGATAGAATGTGGAATTTACCACTCGACCGTATCTTGTCTTATGAGAGAATTGAAGTTCCTTATATAACAAATGAATCGATCTCCATGTCAGATTATTATAAGAATGTTGTTGGAGTTACAGTTTATAAAGATGCACCTGTAGAGCATATTGTTGCGAAGGTAAATATGAAATCATGGAATTATATAGAGAGTAAACCAATACACTCTTCACAAAAGTTACTCAAATGTAATGGTGATTATGTGTTATTCTCATTGGATGTTAGCTTAAACTATGAAGTACGACAACATCTTTTCTACTATATGGATAGCCTTGAGTTATTGGAACCCGCTTTCCTTAGAGAAGAGTTTAAAGAGAGAATAGATAAAATGCATGATTCATACCATGGAGAGGTTGATCTATAATATATTCGTTCATTCTGATTGGTAGGTGTAGTACTTTAATTATTTAAGTACTCTATATTTATATTAGCGTCGTAGATTAAGGTAAATTTCAGCCCTTTGGTAATGTTCATCGAAAGTTTTAACTTAGAAAATGGTTCATGATGAAATTGAGCCATTTTATTCACTTTTCATCTAAAATAATGACTCCTATGTATTTGTTTTTTTATCCTATTCTTGTATTGATCTTGGTCTTGGTAACGTTCCCTTTTTTCAATCATTCTTTTTTAAAAATGTATGTCACATTACTTTTAGGGGGTATTTTATTGGGGTATTTAGTTCTATTAAAAAAAGAATCGTCCAATACGATTAACAAGGCTTGTTCATAAGAGCTCTGCAGCAAAGAACTTGTTTGTCATCTTTGGATTATAGACAAGTTCTTCTCTTAACAGATTGAAATTATTTCTGTTATTCATTTTTATTAATTCACTGCAAACAAACAACATAATAGATGGTATCGATTTCTGTAGACCAGAATTTAAGGATCTAAAATTATCTTCTCCAAAATTGACATCATAAAATTAACAATGGTATTTTAGAAGGCCTTAATTCTATTGTACAATTTGCAAAAAAAAGAGCGCGTGGATTCAGAAAAAAAAGAATTTTATCACAATGATATACTTGATCACTGGGAAATTAGATTTTAGAAAAATCAACAAGCATTATCACTTTTATTAGGATTACCCACCAAAGGTTTGAAAGAGCCAAATCCAAATCTATTTGGCACTTCAGAGAGATAACTCTTCGTTTCTTTGGATATATGAGAAGAGTGCTTGTCCAGTATTATTCTAGTTTCCAGTCTTTCGGATAGAGACCATCCAACTTCTTTAAGAACTCAATAAACTCTTTACTTCTATGTCTTTCATTCACCATAGGAATTACATTTCTATTATGTAGATTAATGGCTGCCAGAAGACTCCCTGTCCTTAGGCGTTCATTCTCAGAATCTCGCCCAACTGAGCGGTGTTTATTGTGTACTGGACAATTGTGGTACATTATTTTTTATATCTTGAATGCTTTGGCTTTTCATCCTATGATATCGTTGTGTACTTGTAATTACATGCATTATTATCATACAACAATGCTACCTTCTTTTATACAAACAGTGGGGTTACCATCTTCGCATCGAAATCCGGGTCTTTCTTTTCGAGAAAATAGCTGATTTATAATTTCCTCGGTTATTGATGTCTGTTCTTTCAATATGTAATTAGTTTCTTATTTAGAATATAATGATTCTATATTTAGGAATTAAAACGGTAGTTTTGTGCCAATTTGGGTCAAATAATATTACAAGATAATTATTAAACTGATGCTTTATCTTGAATAGGTCGAAGTCCCTTCGTATAAAAATATTGAAATACAAACAACAAGAGACTATTTATGGGGGATATTCTATCACCAGAAGAAATTGTGGGAGTTGTGAGAACCACTGCCAAAAAAAAAGCTGACTATAGCATTAAAAAAATATTAATACTTAGTTTTCTTGCCGGAGCTTATATCTCATTTGGTAGCTTATTTGCTATCATTGTTGCCGGAGGCACTCCTGGTTTGAATGATGATTATGTCGGTTTGCAAAAATTGCTTTTAGGGGCGACTTTCCCCGTGGGATTGATTATGGTTGTAATTGCTGGAGCGGAGTTGTTTACGGGGAATACTGCCTATTTTATGCCTAATGTTATAGATGGAGTACAGGGGGTACGTCCTATGTTTCGTAATTGGTTTTGGGTATATTTAGGCAATTTTATTGGTGCTATATTTGTCGCCTATTTCTTAACCTATTTAACTGAAGTGGTTGCACATAAGCCTTGGTTGGATATGGTGCACAAAATTGCTATTGGGAAAACCTCTAACCCTTTTTATAAGACCTTTCTAAAGGGGATAGGAGCAAATTGGCTTGTATGTTTAGCTATGTGGCTTGGAATGGCTTCTAAGAGTGCTACGGGTAAGATCTTAGGAATTTGGTGGCCTGTGATGGCATTCGTTACGATTGGTTTTGAGCATAGTATCGCAAATATGTACTTCATTCCTCTTTCCATTTTTCATGGATCCTCTATCACTTGGAGTGATTTTATAGTACATAATTTGATTCCTGCAACTTTGGGAAACATTGTTGGTGGATTACTCTTTGTGGGAACTCTTTATGGAGTCGTATTTGCGAAGAAGTAATATTTATACAATAAATAGAAAATGAATCATCGATGATATAGGTTGAACTTTATATTGTAGATGATTCATTTTTTATGTCTGAAAGTATCCGATGATAAAATGATGGAATCCATCATATTAAAGAATTGGACACATGATCTATTTTTTCTCGTAAAAAGAAGGATGATTATCCTTCTTTAAATAATAGAATTTCTTCCATTTGACTGTGCTATTTAGATCTTGATCTGAAATGACCTCATTATTATTTCCGTTACCCTTTGGTTACCCTTTGGTTACCCTTCCGTTACTCCTAGAGTAACGGAAGGGTAACCAAAGGGTAATTGATCCGTAAAGAAAAAAAGAATCAAATTGGGATTATCCATTTTTTTATTTATCTTATCGGCACTGTCTAAGAGTGTGTAAGTTCTATTACAAATTAAATTTACTCTATCTTCAAATCGAACTTTCGATCTTTTTTTAATAAAAAACGAAAGCTTTATCTTATAAAATTGAGCTGTAATGGTTATATAAATAGTAAAGTATGTTGATCTTCTGACTCTTGTGTTATTGGTATTGAAAGGACATTTCAATTTTATCAAAATATTGTATTATTAAAATACTTCATCATGAAGTGGAATGAACTAAAATACTAGAAATATGTTCTAAATAATAACAATTAGAACCTAATTTGATTAAACATTCATCGAAATATAGGGTTCATTCGGTATGTAGAACACTATAGAGATTGTCTTTTTTAATCATATAATGTATGGGTAAAGAATCTGCAGTATTGAATATTCAAGATCTTGAAGAATCAACAAGAATTCAGGATCCTTTTATAATTTGTAGTCATTTTAAAGAAATATTCCCTTCAGGAACGTCGGGAATGCAACCTTCAGTTGGCAATCTTTTAGATAAAGAAAATGTTTGTCCTATGATGAATGGTCGTCAATTCCCTGGTTTTCCTGTTCATCCTCATTATGGATTTGAAATTATTACGATCCTCGAAGAGGGGATAATAGATCATTTTGATTCGAAAGGAGTGTATGGACGTTTTGGTTCCGGAGATGTTCATTGGTTATCTTCAGGTAATGGTATTCAGCATTCAGAGATGTTTCCACTTCTTTCAACTGCTCCAAATTATTTTGAGATGTTTCAGATTTGGTTGAATCTTGATTCAATCAAGAAACGTTCGTCACCTAGCTCCCAAATGTTTTGGAAAGAAGAGATCCCATTAGTAATTTGTTATGATTATAAGGGGAGACAGTCAAAAATTAAGATATTAGCGGGGAATTACAGAGGTCACAAAGCATTGTTGGTACCCGGAAATTCTTGGGCTGCGTCACCTGATCACCATGTAAATATATGGTGTATAGAACTGGCTCCTAAGGCGAGTTTCTGTATTCCTAAAGAGTTGGACTATGTTTCTCGTTCAATTATATTTTATCGAGGGATGCTATTAAGCGTAGATGACTGTTTGGCCTCTTCTGGAAGTATCGTTGACTTAGATCATAGTAAAGATATAATACTTCAAAATGGCGCTGAAAGAAGTTATTTATTATTTCTTCAGGGGAGTCCAATAAATGAAAATATTTGTCAACTTGGTCCTTTTGTCTCTCATTCAGAAGAAACTTTGTCTCATGTTTTAGTTAATTATCAAATAGATAATTTTTGGGGGGGGCCTTGGGGCTCCTCTGAACCTGTAAATGATAGACATTGTAGTCGATTTATTTCGGTTGCAGAAAAGTGTCGAAAAGTAAATGGATAACAAATCGAGTTTAATTACAATAATTATGGAGTAATGGTAATTTGAAAGGATGTGTTATTATGTATAAGTGTTTGATATTAAATGAGGGATATTGGTTAATTAGTGTTAAATGTAATCAAGAGTCATAAACTATAATAAAGTGCCAAATGTTCTTTATTCATGTAACCATAAATTTATATGATATGAAATATCGAATTTTAACTAGCGTAATATTATTGCTATCTATTACTTTAACTTCTAGTCTTAGTTATGCACAGAATGAGGATTCAAAACAAGAGATGTCAGTTAAAGCATTGAATCCTACTGCTAAGATTTATAAAATGGTTTTGATGAATAATTTAACATTTGGTGATCATGATGCAAATACCTTATGGATTGAACCAGCAATACCAGTGTATTTTGGAGATAAACTTCAACTTAGTAATTTTGCAATGATTCCAGTCGATACTCGTTATGTGAATGGGAGTCATAGAACATCTTTAGGAAATATTATTTATACAGGAAATTTTTCATTACAAAAACCTTTCAAGTTATGGGGAGGACACTTTACTCCTGCTTTAGGCCCTGCTATAACGTTAAAAACAAATACTTATGGGGACTATGAAACTTATATGGATGATACTTGGAATGTTGGATTAACTGTCGCAGGTATTTATAAAAACAAAGGTTTTTTAGCACTTTTTGCTTATACACCTACATGGGGTGTTGGAGGAAATAAGGTGAATTCTTCTACGCTTCAATATGTTCTTAATTACTCATTTAAGTCAGGAACAGGTATAAACTCTTCTCCTCTTTTAAGTTATAATGAGAAACTAGGAAAGTGGATTGTTCCGTTTGGTTTGGGAGTATCACAAATTTTTAAAACATCGTCTGCAATTTACAATCTTGCTGTGAGCGGTTATTATAATGCTATTCGTCCAGATGTTTTAGACGACATGAAATGGCAGTTACAAGTGAAGTTCTATGTCATGTTACCAATGTAGTATATTATGCATGACTCAATAAAACTTCATAAAAGAGACAATCTCTTTTATGAAGTTTTTTAATTATTTACAGCTTCTATTCAATGCTATGGTTTTGGAGTACTGATAGGACTTCTGTTTTATAATTTCTTCCGATAGGGATCCATTGATTCTCGATCTTAATATTTGCAGTCGCATAACTCTCTATTTTGGATATAGACACAATAAATGAGCGGTGAACTCTTAAGAACTCTACTTCTGGTAGTTTTTCTCCAATATTACTAATTGTCATTGCCGTAATAATTACTTTTTTGTTCGTTAAATAGATGGAAACCGTATTTCTAATACTTTCAATGTAGCATATCTCATGTAGCATTATTTTTACCATCCTCTTGTCTGATTTGACGAAGATAAATGGTTTTTCTTTTACCTCTTGTTGAACAGGTGTCCTAATCGAATCTCGAGTAGGTAATTTTAGCTTGTAATATTTGTTTATTGCTTTGATAAATCGTTCAAATGGAATAGGCTTTATAAGATAGTCTAGTGCCTCTAGGTCATAGCTTTCAAGTGCATATTCGGAATATGCAGTTGTAAAGATAACTGGTGGTGGATTCGAAATGTTACGAAGTAGTTGTATTCCTGTTAATCCAGGCATTTGAATATCTAGAAATAAAAGATCAATTTTATGATTGTTGAGATGGTCTAAAGCTTCGATCGCACTTTGACATTTTGCGACTAGTTGAAGCGTATCAATCCTTTCGATATATTGTTCTATTATATCTAACGCGAGAGATTCATCATCAACGATTAAACATTGAATCTTCATATCATTTTGATTTTAAGTATAACTGAGTAAGATACATTATCAGAAGTCACCTTTAGAGTATGTCTATCTGGATATAATAAAGATAGTCTTCTTTGTACATTTTGCAAACCAATTCCTCCCACGATTGATTTCGTGTCACTACTGTCAGAAGGAATGCTATTTTCGATACGCATTGTAAATAGGTTCTCTTTTACTCCAATCTCCATTGTAATCCAAGCCTTATTACTAAGTCCTTTGGTACTATGTTTAAAGCTGTTTTCAATAAATGGAAGGATGAGCATTGGTGCAATTTGAATTTTTTCAACTTCACCCCAATAATGCAGGCTTACCTCAACTCGATCTCCATATCTGATTTTTTCTAGATCAATATAGTCTTGAATGCTTTTAATCTCTTTACGAAGGTCAACTCGAGTTGCATTTGTTTCGTAAAGCATGTACCTTAAAAGGGTTGAAAGTTTAAGAACGACCTCAAGAGATCTATCTGACTTTTTTAATATTAAGGCATAGAGGCTGTTGAGCGTATTAAAAAGAAAGTGTGGCTGTACTTGATTTCGCAGAAAAACAAGTTCTGCTTCTAGTTTTTCTTTGGTTAGCATCTGTTCATTTTGTTGAACCTTAGCAATATATTCCATTAGTTTAATGGTCATTGGAAGCGCTAATACAGGTCCTAGGTTAATCGCGGTTTGTATTAAAACCGAGAATGAAAAGGTGTCTGTTTTCTCCCAATAGGGGAAGAAATGGTCTATAATGAAAAGATTGTCAACGATTCTCTGTAATACAGCACTTAACATTACCACAAGTATAAATGTGGCAAGAAATCGCCAAATATACCCTTTATATAGAAATTGAGGGTACAATATATATATGACTGTATAGACCAATATTATTTTATTGGGAAGATTTATTAGTTCAACAGCGATGGTTTTGAGGTAATCGGCATCATAAGTACCCCATGCATATGCGAAGAAAGATACATAGACAGTCCAATATAATAAATGTTGTAGCCATCTATTATTAATCAGAGATGTGATGATGTTATTATCGGGCTTTAAAATCTGCATCTTTGTAATTTTTTGCTGTTTCTTTATGTCGTTACTTCAAATTAAATGTAACGTTTTTTATTAAGTTAAAGATAGGTTGTAATGTTGTATCCTCAAATTAGAAAGGATGAAAGGAATAAAATTAGGGACATACGTCGAGTGTTGTTTTTTTTATGTTCAATAATATAGGTTCTTTATTTTAAATATATACTTTCGATATTATCCAATACTCATCGATTTAAGTATAGAACATTTCATTTATTAGATGCGTTAGATTTGGGGGGAATAGAATCTTGAAATTAAATTATTAGATTGTTGTTTATCCTCTATTTTTGGTTGTTTAGCATTTTTTCGATGATCTTATGCATAGAAAAAATATTTTCGTACTACTTCGTTTAATGAAGACGGTTACAAATGTTTAGAATAATTAAATAATACATAAGTATGAAACGATTGATATTAAGTTTTGTTTCAATGCTCATCATTGGAACTTCTGGTTTTGCTGCCAAATATAAGGTAGATCATTTAGAACCCATGTTTTGGTGGACTGGAATGAAAAGTCCGAAGCTTGAATTGTTAGTTCATGGTGAAAATATATCAGACTTGAGACCAACGATTAACTACCCTGGTGTTACATTGGAAAGTGTGAGTTCTGTGGAGAATCCAAATTATCTTTTCATTAACCTTATTATAGCGAAAGAGACAAAGGCAGGTTCTTTTGATATTCAATTTAAGCACGGAAAGAAAACGATCCTAACTTATCGATATGAGTTGAAGTCTCGTCGTAAGGGTTCTGCTCTACGAGAAAGTTACACTTCAAAAGATGTCATGTATTTAATAACACCTGATCGATTTGTAAATGGTGATCCTTCTAATGATAACGTGAAAGGGCTTACTGAGAAAAGTGATAGAGCTAATAAAGATGGCCGTCATGGAGGGGATATTCAGGGGATCATTAATAGCTTAGATTATTTAGCTGATATGGGCTTTACCTCAATTTGGGTTAATCCAATGTTAGAGGATAATGAACCTTCGGTAACTTACCATGGTTATGCAATCACCGATTTTTATCACATAGATAAGCGTTATGGTTCAAATGAAGATTACGTTCGATTGTCAAAAGAGGCTAAGTCTAGAGGTATTGGTCTGATTATGGATGTCGTTTTGAATCATTGTGCATCAGAGCATTGGTGGATGAAAGATCTTCCCTCTAAGGATTGGATTAATTTTAAAGGAAAATTTTCTCAATGTTCTCATGTTAGAACTACAGTAGAAGATAGATATGCATCAAAAGAGGATAAAAAACAGTTCTCTGATGGATGGTTTGTGGAAAGCATGCCAGATATGAATCAAAGAAATCCATTCTTAGCAACATATTTAACCCAAAATGTGATTTGGTGGATTGAATATGCTGATTTAGAGGGATTACGCATTGATACTTATCCTTATTCTGATAAAACATTCTTATCTAAATGGTCAAAAAGAATTACGGATGAATATCCAAACATCAATATAGTGGGAGAAGAGTGGTCAACGAATCCAGCAATTGTATCTTACTGGCAAAGAGGGAAAAATAATACTGATGGTTATGTTTCTAGCATGCCTAGTATGATGGACTTTCCATTAAACACAGCATTAATAAATGGTTTAAAGAAAAAAGAAAATTGGGATTCAGGTTTCATAAATCTTTATGAGACCCTTGCTAATGACTTTCAGTATCCTAATCCTGGAAATCTAGTTATTTTTCCTGATAACCATGATATGGCTAGAATTTATGATCAGTTAGATCGTGATTTTAATCTGTATAAGATGGCTATTGCATATGTGTTGACAATGAGAGGAGTCCCTCAGATTTATTATGGTACAGAGATACTTGCTAAATCAGAACATGGTGGGGATCATGGTTACCTTCGAATTGATTTTCCCGGTGGCTGGGAAGGTGATGCAAAAAATGCATTTACTGGTAAGGGGCTTAGTAAAGACGAGGCAGCTGCTCAGAAGTTTATGAAGACTTTGTTAAATTGGAGAAAGAATAATTCAATCATTGCTAATGGGAAACTAATGCATTATGCGCCACAAAATGGGACATATGTTTATTTTAGGTATACCAAAAAAGGCAAAGTGATGGTGATCATGAATAAAAACAGTGATGTATCCTCATTAGATACTTCTAGATTTCATGAAATGATTCAACCAGGAGATAGTGCGAATGATATTCTTACAGGTGAAACAGTAACTTTTGAAGATAAGATACAAATCCCATCTAGGTCTGTGAAGATCTATGAATTAGATTAGATATTTCTAATGTTAATGGCTTGATATACATTAGTATTTGTTTTAGGTCGTATATGCTCATTTTGAGCTATACGACCTTTTTTAATGCCTGATAATTAGAATTCTATGCATTGTATACGCTAAGGATATAATTTTTTATTCTTATACTGCCCAAAATATTCTTCATTTTATATGTGGCAATAGTTTGATTATTATTCTATAAACGGTATTGAATGATTCTTTTATGAACTAAAGGACTTTTCTGTATATTTAATTTAGCGATAACTATGACTAAAAATAGTTGAATATATTTGATATTATGGGAATATTCTCATTATATTTGTTGTGAGAATATTCTCATAATTGTTTTATGCATTGTATGGCAAGACAGAGACGGTTAAGAAAAGTAGTTTCACCTCCAAATTTTAAAGGGTACAAACCATATGGGACAAGTAAAATGCACTCTTCTTCGGAAGAGGAGTTTTTATATGAAGAATATGAAGCCTTAAAGTTGGCTGACTATGACTTGCTAAATCATGCTGAAGCAGCTGAATTAATGGGGATTAGTCGTGCAACTTTTGCACGTATATATGAAAGTGCGCGACGTAAGTTGGCTCGTGCCTTTGTTGAGACTAAGGACATTCGTATGATTTATGGTAGTGCACAGATGGATGAAGATTGGTACATCTGTGATAACTGTTTGGTTCGTTTTAGTGTTACTCCTAAAATGAGTGACAAATGTTGTCCTATGTGTAATTCAGAAAAGATATCGTCAGTAAAGATTTAAATGAAAAATTTATGAAAATAGTAGTTACATCTATGGCAGATAGTGCGACAGCACAATTTGATAGACGTTTTGGGAGAGCTTCCTGGTTTTGTCTTTTTGATACCGAAACAGAGGAACAGCGCTTTATTGAGAATGAGAAACGAGATGCTTCAAATGGTGCTGGATTAAATGCAGCGTCAATTTTTGGTGAACTAGGAGTAACCAAAGTGATTTCTGGTGATTTTGGTCCAAAAGCGAAAGAGTTGTTGAATAAATTTGAGATTCAAATGGTTACGATCGATGAAGTTGATGTGACTATAGATCAGATAATTGAAAAGGTAAGAAAATAGTCTTAGTAATTATTGTTAGTTGTTTGATCCAACAAGATTTTGTGGATTGTTTTATGTTTTAATGTCATCTTCTTTCTCGAAAGAGAGAGAAGAATGACGTTGTTTTAATTAGTTGTTATGAGAAAAAAAATTGCTTTACCGATTGATGAACAAGGAGTTTTATTTGTTCATTTTGGACATGCCCCATTTTTCTGTTTTTATGAAGTGGAGAATGGGATTGTTGTAAATAAAGAAAAAATAGTAGCACCTGAACATAAACCGGGATATCTTCCCGTGTGGATGGGGTCACATGATGTAAATGTGGTGATAACCTCTGGTTTAGGAGCAAAGGCAAAAACTCTTTTTAATGATAAAGGTATCGAAGTTGTTACAGGGGTTGAAGTTGCATCTGCTGAAGAGATAATTGGTCTCTATTTAAATGAAAATCTTATTGCAAATGGTAATGGATGCACCCATAAAGCTGGGCATACATGTGACCATTGATAACATATTTTGAAGAGCCCTCCTCTCAACTCATTATTATACATTCTCTTATTTTATCTGCTTATGAGAGATCCTTTATTTTTTAAAGGAAAGCTGGGCTCTTTTTTCATTTCTAATAACTAGTTGTTTTGTGGATATAGATATTTGTCTATTTCTCATAAATTACTTGTTTTCATAAATACAAATTAGTTTATAATGGTGGGTTCTTATAAAATCGCAGTTGCAAGTGGCAAAGGTGGGGTCGGTAAAACAGCACTTTCATTGTTGTTGTTTAAATATCTTCAAGAGGTTGTTCCTGAGCCTGTATCTTTAGTGGATTGTGATGTGGAAGAACCTAATGTTTCTCTTTTTTTAGATGATTCAAACCTTGTTGAGCAAATTGATGCTTGTCAAGATATTCCTCAGATTGATCTAAATAAATGCAATTTCTGCAAGAAATGTACTGAGTATTGTGAATTTAATGCAATAACAATGGTTGCTGCCTCAAAATTTGTTGAGGTCAATAAGAATCTGTGTCATAGTTGTGGCGCTTGTGAATATGCATGTTCTAACCATGCAATTCAATTTAGTCCTGAACCTATTGGAAAGTTATCGTATAATCGATCAGCTATCGGTAATTTCTATGAAGGAAGATTGAAAATAGGCTCAGTAATGCAAACACGTCTGATAAAATTATTAAAAGAGTGGGGGCCTCACGAAGGGGTTGTCGTATATGATGCACCTCCTGGAACAAGTTGTCCTGTGGTCGAAACATTAGATGAATCAGATTTTGTTATTCTAGTTGGTGAACCAACGCCTTTTGGCCTTCATGATATGAAATTGGTGATTAAAGTCTTAGAGTTGATGAATGTTCCTTTTGGGGTTGTGATAAATAAGTGTGACTTTGGGGATGAAATAATGTGTAATTATCTTCATGATAATAGTATTGAAATATTAGGTAAAATACCTTATGATCAGGAGTTCGCTAAATCATATTCAGAAGGAAGAATATTGGAATCAGTACCTAAATATATAGAAAATGAGGTCCAAAAGATTGCTGCTTCAATAAAATTTAAACGATTGTACCAATGAAGGAAATAACTGTTTTGAGTGGAAAGGGTGGTGCTGGAAAAACTTCAGTAACAGCAGCTTTGGCTTCGCTATTTTGTAATGCTGTTTTTTGTGATAATGATGTGGATGCTTCTGATTTACATTTAATCTTTTCTCCACAAAAGAGTCAAGTAAATGAATTTATTCATGGGTGGAATATGTTGGTAGATCCTCTTATCTGTGATGGATGTGGAATATGCGAGAATTTGTGCCGATTTGATGCAATATCTGTTAATATATTTGGAAAAGCAGAGGTTAATAATATAAAATGCGAAGGTTGTCGTCTCTGTGAACGATCTTGTCCGTCTAATGCACTAATGCCTACACCTAATAGAGAAAACTGTTGGTATCTTTCGTCTACTAGGTTTGGTCCATTTATCAGTGCGGAAATGGGGGTTGCAGAGGATAATTCAGGGAAGTTGGTCTCTTATATTAGAAATAAAGCCGAAATTTATGCAAAAGAGTCCAATGCTGATTACATAATTAATGATGGACCTCCAGGGATCGGATGCCCAACAATCGCTTCGATTACAGGTACAGATGTTGTGTTGGTTGTAATAGAGCCCACTGTTTCTGGATGGCACGATGCTCTTAGGGTTCTTGATTTAGTTCGTAAATGGGGAATTAAGGTTTATGCAGTAATCAATAAAGGCGGTTTAAATATCTCTCTTCAAGATGAAATTAGTGTAAAATTATTAGAGATAGGTGTCCCGTTATTGTCTATTATACCATGGTCTAAGGATTTTGTTGAAGCAATGAAATTAGGACAGAATGTAATGGAGTATTCTCATGATACAATGCTTAAAAGATCTATCGAGATTATTTATCAAGAACTTAAATTAGAGTAATCCTTTTAAATTGAAATAATCTAAATATATACTTGCTTTTCTCCAATGTAAAGTATTAAAGTCGAATTCTAAGTACTAGTTTGTGTTTAACCTCATCTAAATACACCTTTTTGAAAGGTATTAAACAATAAAAAACTCCGAATTGAACGGAGTTTTTTATTGTTTAATAAGTTCTATTTGAGTTCAAATAAAAATTAATAGTTGTATCATATTGCAATGGTTTAATAACGATCTCATATTAAACATTTTTTTAAGCAGTTTGTATATCTAAAAGAAGAGAATTATCGCTGGTGAATCTAGATCCCCAATTATTATAACCTAGATGATAGTTTATAGAAATAAATGATATACACTCTTTCTTTAATCATGCTAAAAGAGATTTATTATGAATTTCCGTACTAGATGGACGTTGTTACTTGCCATTATTATTGTAGTCTTGTTTTGGACAAACTATACACAAGATGTTGATTCTGAATCTTTAGAATCGTGGAATAATACCCCACTTAAAAAAGAGATTTTAAAATTTATTCAGACAGCCTCTACTAGTATACCAGAAGAAGATAGAATTGCAGTTTTCGATTTAGATGGAACGCTGGCTTGTGAAGCTCCTTTGTGGTTTGAGATGGAGGTGGCAGTCGCTGGTTTAATTGATCGATTAAACAATAATCCTGAGTTAGAAGGCAAACCGATATATGAATATGCACGGAAATTAGCAACAAATCCTGCAGATACTTCTGTTCATAATAATTGGGTTCGAAAGAATGCAAATTATCTTGATTCCATGATTCTTAACGCTTTTGATGGGAAAGATTGTGAATGGTATGTTACTTATGCGAATAAGTATCTTTCAACTCATAAAAATAAACAGTACGATATTCTTTATAAGGATATGTTTTATCAACCTATGTTAGAGCTTATCAATTTACTAAAAGAAAATAAATTCACCATTTATATTGTTTCTGGTTCTATGCAAAGCTTACTTTGGAGTATTTGTCCAGAAGTCTTAGAGATTCCTAGAACACATTTAATTGGTACTAGACAACAACTAAAACCTGTCTATAAAAATGGTCGAAGACCATCATTTTTATTTAAAAATAGCAAGTATACTCCTCATAATAATCATAGTGGGAAAAGCATAAATATCTACTCCCGAATTGGTAAGATTCCTGTTTTAGCCGTTGGTAATACAGTAGGTGATTTTGGAATGTTCCATCTTGCTAGTGGAAGTAAGTACCTAAATATGTCAATTTTAATAAATCATGATGACTCTCGTAGAGAATATAGTTATCCTCCTTATCATGGTAAAGCAGTACCTGCTTGGCAAGACTCTTTAGAGATAAATGAATGGCGACGAGTAGACATGTCCAAAGAATTTAAGGTTTTATGGATGAAATGATAGGAGATGAATAAAAAAATGATGGAATAATTTTCTGATTTTCTGATGTTTATAGTAATACTTCTTTTGTGCTTCAGATTAATATTCATTTAGTGTTTAATATTAAATTATAATGTTAGTATATTTATATCCATTATAAATAACCTCTTGTTTTAATAACTGAATTATATACAAAAGAATATGGAACTGAATAGTAATTTTATGACGGCATTCCTGTTAACGCTTTTTGCCGGATTGTCTACTGGTATTGGAAGTTTAATAGCTTTTGTGTCTAAGCAAACGAATACAAAGTTATTGTCTATTGCTTTAGGATTTTCAGCAGGTGTAATGATTTATGTTTCATTTATGGAGATTTTGCCTGAAGGAATACATTCTTTGGAAAACCATTTTGACGAGAAACTAGGTAATCTTTATGGTGTGATTGCCTTTTTTAGTGGAATTGCTATTATTGCGATCATTGATAAGCTTATACCTAGTTTTGAAAATCCACATGAGGTTAAGAAAATTGAAGAGATGGATGATGCTTCCAAGGCAAAGGATTTTCGCAAGCTGTATCGAATGGGGATTATGACTGCCTTGGCTGTAGGATTGCATAATTTTCCTGAAGGAATGGCTACGTTCATTTCTGCATTGAATGATCCCTCTTTAGGGATGGCGATTGCTATAGCGATTGCAATTCACAATATACCTGAGGGAATAGCAGTTAGTGTTCCAATATATTATGCGACAAAAAGCCGTAGTAAGGCATTCTGGTTGTCTTTCTTGTCTGGCCTTGCTGAACCTATAGGTGCTTTACTTGGTTATTTGATTATTATTCCAATGGTGACCCCTGATAACCTTGAGGTTGTGATGGGTGTTATTTTGAGTGCTATTGCTGGAGTAATGGTATTTATTTCTCTCGACGAGTTACTTCCTACTGCAGAGGAGTATGGAGAACATCACCTTTCAATATATGGGTTGGTTGCAGGAATGGGAGTAATGGCGGTGAGCTTATTACTTTTCTAGCATTATAATACATAGAGAAGAATAAGTAAGGAGCATGATCTTTAGAGAATATGCTCCTTATTTATTCTAAGAATGATGGTTGCTATATCATTTTGTTTGCATTGATCTCTGCATTATTTATGCAATCAGAAATACTATTGCCTCCGATGAAATTTCCAGAAATGATAAAATTATTATTTGTTTCATGAAACCTGTCTAGATATTTCTTGAAATTCATATAACCTAGATTGTATTGAGGAATTGCCTTTTCATACAACTTAAAGCATTTTGTTTTCGGTTCTCCTTCAATTTCCATTATTTCAGAAAATTGTTTTGTAGCAATAGATACCCACTTTTTTAAATCGCTTTGTAGTATCTCTCTATTTCTACTACCTCCAAGATACAGAGTGAAAGATGCATGGTCTTTAGGCGCTCTGTTATCAAATATTGTACTACTCCAAAGTGCGCCCAAGAAATTAAGGTTTCCCTTCTCAGGTACAAGAAAACCAAAACTATCAAGATCTTTACCAATCTGCTCCTTATGAAAACCAAGGTTTAGTGTCCCAACAGGAGGATAATAAATTTTTGATAGCTCAGTACTGAGGTTTTTATCAATATCTTTCATTAAAGAAGAAAGGACGTAAGCTGGAAGTGTTGAGATAATTTTCTCAGCAATCAATGAAAATTCTTTCCCTTCTTTCATGTATTTAATCTGGTACTTGCCGTCGATAGGTATTATTTCAAGTACTTCACTTTTTAAGAATAATTGAGGAGAGATCTTTTTTGCTATCCCTCTAGGAATTTGATTTAATCCTCTTTTAAAGGACATAATATTACGGGAAGGTCTATATTTACCTTTCTTGTATGCCTTCTTGTTTTCTTTCAGTGTATGATATGAGCCCATGATTACAGAGCCGTGTTTTGTTTCCATCTCTGCCATATTTGGGTAAGCAGCTTGCATACTCAGATCCTTAGGATCGCCAGCATAAACTCCAGCTACCAATGGATTTAGAGTATAATCTAAAAACTCTTGACCAAAACGACGTTTAACAAAGTCAGCCATACTTTCATCCTCACCACTTTGTCTCGCAGCAATGAATGGTTCTTTTAACACTCGTAGTTTGGTTCGAAAGGAGAGGAGCTTTGTGAATATATATGATAAAGGACCATCTAAAGCATGTATTTGATGATCTCGATAGAGGTATTTTTTTGAAGCATTTCTGTTTGCTATGAGAAGATCTTTCTCAATACCTGCCCATTGAATTAGTTTAAAAAATGACTCGTATTTCTCAACAGTCGAGTTTGCTGCAAAGTCAAAAGTATAACCATCTATCTCTTTTGAAGATAAGACACCTCCTACTTTATCTCTTTTTTCAAGAATTAGAGGTTTTTTTCCTTTAGATTGTAGAAAAGCAGCGGTAGACATTCCAGAGATTCCTGCGCCCAGAATCACTATCTCATATGAATCCATTTATTTCTTTTTCATTGAATGATGAATTACAAATATAATGGTTGATTATTGAAAAAAGTTATTTGAGTTCTATTTTTTATAGCAGATTAGATATTATTTTAAGTTAATTCAATAGTGAAAATCGGTATTTTTAAAAGATTGTCTTAACTAAAATAATATTGTAAAAAAAGGAGGAGTCATTTTTAGATTGACTCCTCCTTTATTCTCTTGATAAATTCGTCTCATTCTATCTTTTACGAACCCAAGTTTGGGTTCTAAAGAAGAATCCAATATATCCTCTAACTTGAAGTTTACCGTCTTCTTCCCAAAGTTTCACGTCATATTTTTTCCCACTTTCAGGGTCAAGTATTCCATCATCTTTAACCCAGATATCTTTCTTTTTGGTTAAACCATTAATAATGGTAAGTCCAATAATTGGTTTATTGTGTAGAGAGCCCTCACATTCTTTGCAAAGAGGGTTGTAGTTTGGATCAGGGTTGTATAGAGCAACAATCTGACCATACAATATCCCGTCTTTGATCGTGATCATAACATCTGATTTCGGCTTATTCGTTTTTTCATCAAATGTTTGCCAAATACCTGTTATATCTTTTGCCCAAAGAGGGATAGATACAAAAAGACAAAGTGTGATTAGTATTAACTTTTTCATATTCTAAAATTGATTTTAATGAACAATTGAGCCTCCTAAACTAAACAAAATTCATTAGCCTATGTTCTCTTTTAAGTAAATTTAAATAGGATTCTGAATAGTGTAATTCGTTAATGTCTGTTTTTTCGAAACTTCGTTTTATCTGTTCAGTCTGTTCAAGAAAAGCAATGGTATCAAAATTTAAAAAGCCCTTTGAAAGATATTTCAAAGGGCTTTTTCTGAAAAATTATATCACTTTCGATTTATTCAACTTCCCAAGTGTTTCCTGAGAAAAGAAGATCTTCAACTGATTTAATCTTAGATGTTTCTTGAACTTCTGCAATTTGTGCTTCCATGCACTGATCGTAAACGAGGTCATCTACTTCACGAATCACACCGAATGCTACGGGATACTCGGGAAGTTTCATTTCAATTAATTGTTGGTGGATGAAGCCATCTTTATCTCCTGCGTCATGGACAAGAATGTCTTCTAAAGTAACACCATTCTCACCAATAGTTGCGACTTCAAGACGTCCTCTTTTATTAATGACAATCCCCTTGTCTTTTTCTTTACCAAAAACCATCGGCTTGCCATCTTCAAGATGAATTTGACGATCTTCACGATGTTTAGGGTCCGTAATTTCTGTATGAATATTGTGATTGTATATAACACAATTTTGAAGTACTTCCACTACAGAAGTTCCTTTGTGTTGTGCTGCAGCAACAAAAACATCATGGCTTTTCTTTACATTGTTATCAATAGCACGAGCAAAGAAAGTACCTCTAGACCCCAAAACCAATTTACCAGGAGTAAAAGGATCCTCAACTGTACCGAAAGGGGATGTTTTTGTTACTTTACCACGATCACAAGTAGGAGAGTATTGTCCTTTGGTAAGACCGTATATTTTATTATTGAATAATATTACATTGATGTCGACATTACGTCGGATCATATGAATAAAGTGGTTTCCACCAATGGCAAGTGCATCACCATCTCCTGTAATTTCCCATACAGAAAGATCTGGGTTTGCACTTTTAAGTCCTGAAGCGACTGCAGCAGCTCTACCGTGAATAGTGTGAAATCCGTATGTATTCATATAGTATGGAAATCGAGAAGAGCATCCAATACCTGAGACCACAGCATACTTTTCAATTGGAATTGCAAGAGTAACCATTGCTTTCTGGATTGAATTGATAATCGCATGATCACCACATCCAGGACACCAACGAATTTCGTTCGGTGATTTTAAATCTTTAACAGTATATTGAGTATTATTTTCTAACATGATAATGTTCCCTCCATTTCTTTAAGGACACGAGTTTTGATTTCATCTGTTGTAAAAGGAAGACCTTCCAATTTATTCATTTGCATGAAACTAATATGAGGAAGTCTGTTTCTTAAGTATAATGCAAATTGACCATTATTTAATTCACAAACAATAACCTTTTTATATCTAGATAGAATCTCTTCTGTATTTCTTGGTAGAGGCTGGATGTAGTTAAAATGAGCCAACGATACATCAATATTGTCAGCACGAAGTTCACGTACCGAACTTAGTAGATGACCATGAGTACCGCCCCAACCAACAACAAGAACTTCTCCACCTTCTTTATTTCCATAAACTTCTAATTCGGGAATCATATCGGCAATGCGCTCTACTTTTTCAGCACGAATATCACTCATCTTTTGGTGGTTTGCAGGATCATGGCTTACATTTCCATCTTCTCCTTTTTCAAGGCCTCCAATTCGATGTTCAAACCCCTTCATCCCAGGATATGCCCACTCTCTAGCTAGAGTTTTCTCATCTCGTTTATAAGGTTGATATGTTTCAGTATTATGAGCATGAGAAGGGGTAATTTCTGGAAGATCTGCGATTCTTGGAAGTCTCATCGGTTGACTACCATTTCCAAGGAATCCGTCTGTAAGAAGGATTACTGGAGTCATTCTCTCCATTGCAATTTTACTTGCCATATATGCATAATAGAAACTGTCGGAAGGAGATGATGCTGCGATCACAGCCAATGGAGATTCTCCATTACGTCCATAAAGTGCTTGTAATAGGTCTGATTGTTCTGTCTTTGTTGGAAGACCTGTTGATGGACCTCCACGTTGCACATTGATGATTACTATTGGTAACTCTGCAATGACAGCGAGACCAATCCCCTCTGATTTTAGAGCTAAACCAGGACCAGAAGTAGATGTTACCGCAAAATGACCACCAAATGCAGCCCCAATTGTGGTACAGATACCAGCAATCTCATCTTCAGCTTGAAACGACTTTACTCCTAGATCTTTGCGTGCAGCCAATTCTTGTAGAATGTCTGTAGCAGGGGTAATTGGATATGAACCGATGAAAAGAGGCTTTTTAGCTTTCTCTGCAGCAGCAAGAATACCCCATGCAGTTGCTTGATTGCCATGCACAGTTCTGTAAGTACCTTTTTTGATAGGAGCAGGATTCACTACATACCTAGGTGTCATATGCTGCATGTTCATTCCGTAATTGAAACCATCATGAAGCACTTTAAGGTTTGCTTTTACCACTGTAGGCTTTTTAGCAAACTTCTTCTCGATAAAATTCTCGATGTAATCAAGAGGGCGATTGAACATCCAACAGACTAGTCCTAACGCAAACATGTTTTTTGAGCGTAGAACCGATTTGTTGTCTAATCCAAACTCTTTTAAACTCTCTTTAGTGAGGTTTGAGATTGGTACCGGAAGCTTTCTATAGTCATGCAGATTTAACTCTTCAAAAGGTTCATCAGTCTTGAAGTTTGCCTTTTTTAGATTTTTTTCTGTAAAACTATCAGAATCATAAATGATGGTTCCTTGTAGTCTAATGAATTTCTCATTTGCTTTTATAGCAGCTGGATTCATTGCAACTAGTACTTGTGCTAAATCTCCCGGGGTATTAATCTTATTTGCCCCAAAATGTACTTGAAATCCAGATACACCCCCAACAGTTCCCTGTGGTGCACGTATTTCTGACGGGAAATCAGGAAATGTTGATATATCATTCCCATGTAAAGCAGACGCATCTGAAAATAGTGTTCCAGTTAATTGCATCCCATCTCCAGAGTCTCCAGAGAATCGGATAGCAACTTCGTCCAATTCTATAATTTTAGCTTCGGTAGACATAATTGGATATTTGTTTAAATTTTGGCTATTGCCTAATAGTTTTTTATGATTATTGCTCAAAACCATAACAAAATGTTATGATATTTCGTATAGTAATGGCATAATGTTAAATGTTGTATATGCAAAGTTAAGTATAAATGTTAAAAAGTCGTTCCTTAAAAAGTCATCATTTTAATTATTTCGTACATTAGCTGATAATTTATAAACATTATACATTATGGCTTTACTAAGACAGCTCAAAGGTAAAACACCGAAAATTGGGAAAACCTGTTTTTTGGCAGAAACAGCAACTTTAATTGGAGACATAGAAATTGGAGACGGCTGTAGTATTTGGTATGGAGCAGTTCTCAGAGGAGATGTTCACTCAATTCGTTTAGGGGATAATGTGAATGTCCAGGATAATGCAGTAATACATGCAACGTATAAAAAATCTCCAACAAATATTGGGAATAACGTTTCGATTGCTCACGGAGCAATTGTACATGGATGTACAATTCACGACAATGTTCTAATTGGAATGAATGCTGTCGTTTTAGACGATGCAATTATTGAACCGAATGCAATAGTAGCAGCAGGTGCAGTGGTTACAAAAGGAACAGTAGTTAAGTCTGGTTCCGTTTATGCTGGTTCTCCTGCTAAAAAGATCAAGGAGTTAAGTCCTGAATTACTAGAAGGTGAAATTAACCGAATTGCAAATAGCTATGCTATGTATGCAAGTTGGTATCAGGATGAGAGTCAAGAAAAATAAAATATGGTTATTTTTTAGCCCTGATATTCTATTCAAGAAGATGGGGATAATTGAGTTTGATACACAATTATCCCCATTGTTTTTACCTGTTAAAAAAATAATACTCTTTAAAGAGTAATTTCTGTAAGTTTTTTCTCTAAAATCTTTGTCAATTCATCAGGATGATAATCCGCATTATCAAAAGCCATATCTGTGAGGTCTATGACGCGATCAGAACATATCAATAGCAAAGTCTGTCCCTCTATTTTTTTAGCTTTTACAAACTCTTGTGACTCTGGTTTGTCGATGTTAATTGATTGAAAAGAGTAAGGTGCATTATCCTGTTCAACTCTTTTCTCTATATACGATTTAACTACCATCTCAATTGCTTGGCAAGTCGTACATCTTTGTGTGAAGTGGAAGTAAACAACTTCTACTTCCTTACTATTTTGTTTGACACTATTTTTGCCAAAAAGGTTTGTTGTAACACAAGCAACTAAAATTACAGATGTTATTAGTGTAATAATCTTTTTCATGTTAGGTAGATTTGATTTGAATGCTTTGTTGGGTACTATTCATTGAAAAACGATCCAAACAATTTTTGTGCTCGCTTCCAGTTCTCTTTATTTAAACAATATTTTATTCTTGGTCTTTGAATCTCTCCTTGGATCAGACCTGCACTTTTTAGCTCTTTTAAGTGCTGTGAAAGAGTTGACTTTGCAATGGGTAACTCCTCTGTAAGATCTCCACTATAACAACAGCTTAATTCACTTAATCTATTTAGAATATAGATTCTGATAGGGTGGCCTAATGCTTTTGCATAGCGAGCCATTTCGTTTTGATCTGGTGTAATATTATTTTGTGAATTCATCTATGTATACTCTTTTGTGCAAAATTGGATAAAAAATGGTAAACTCAAAAGAAAAATACAAATATTACAATCACAGAAGGTTATTTTAACCCCTTAATAATACTAAAAACGAGGCAGTATAGTTTATTTGTGTAAAGTATTGATATATAGCTTGATGAATGGTGCGAATTTATACATGTTAATATGTATTTACACCATTCGTAGTTTGTCTTTATACAATAATATATACTACTTAGGAAAGGTAATGTCTTACATAACCTAATATTTTAATGGAGTATAAAAATATAATCTAAAGTAATACTTTAGGTATATGTCTTTATTCTATATTAATTATATTTTACACACAAAAAGTAGTCCAAAGTGAACCCGTGTTAAGTAGAGATTTGTAAGTGTTATTACTCATATTGCATCATAATTGTTCTTAGTTATCTTGCTGTTATATAGTGGTATAATGGTGTTGTGTTAAGTGTTTGTTTAGGTAAGATCTTGCAGTGAAAATATCTTGCTGTTTAACTAAATCATATGGGCCATACAGTTATTTTTTCTTCAAAGCAGTCTTAAATATATATTCAAGTTGTAACTACTCCACAATGGGGCTACAACTTGATAATGGTTAGAATTATTGAAAAAACAATTATTGAAGCATAGTTACTTATTTGAAAATATCTTGTTATACATTTTCCAATTATCTTCTTTTTTGTATGTGGTGCTATTGGGTATAACGATAAGCTTAATTGCACTTCCTGCAAATGCATCCTCTCCCAATTTTGTTAGAGGTTCTTCCGTTCGTTCTAACTCTATTCGTTTTAATTTCTTGCAATTTTCAAAGGCTTGTCCTTCGATTTCAAGTATAGAACTAGGGAATCGAATTGATTCAAGTTCTGTACAACCCATAAAAGCAGCTCTTCCAACGGTTTTAAAATTGTGATGAAGTATTACTGATTTTAAACGAGTACAACCTTGAAAAACTGGCCCCCAAAAATGTTTAAGTTTTAGATTAGGACGGACTTCTATAAGCGATGTACAGTTCTTAAAAGCTGCACCTAATACCACTTTCAGGTTTTCGTTAAAGTGTACTTTTTTTAATGATTCACAATCTTGGAAAGCCCATTTTCCAATTTGAAAAAGATTGGTATTGAAATTGAGCTCTTCTATCGCACTACAGCCCATGAATGCCCATGATTCTAGTGTGGTAAGTGCTTGATTGAATTTTATCTCCTTAATGTTGCTACACCCCCAAAAAGCGCCTCCATCGACAAGTTCAAGTTCTTTAGGAAGAATTAACTGAGTAAGGCTACTACAGCCTTTAAATGCCATATCCCCAATTTTAACGATTGAATTAGGAAATTGTACATCACGAATCTTAGTGTTGTTTAGAAAGCAATAGGGGGCAATTTCTCGAATAGAATTAGACCTGTCAAAAGTAATAGTTGTATTGTCTTGTATTTTCTCTATCGGTAATAGGGGATTTTTTTCATCACCAGAGCCAAGAGTAACAATCGGAAAATTGTCTATTTGCGAAGGGATTCTTCCGTTAAAGGAATCTCCTACAAATTGAACTAAACAGATACCTTTTTCATGACTATTAGGGTCCAAAAATGAGTAATTCCAACCATCTGAAATGTTCATGTATACCATAGTATTAAATTGTTGTCTTTTACAAATATATAAAAATGTATAGTTCTATTTCTGATTTAGGTTCCATTAAGTCATATTAAATAAATGGCATAAAAAAAACGTACTCTAAATAATCTTTAGAGTACGTTTTGATTATGCAATTATGTGACGATAAATATTATTTAATAATAATCTCATCAGCGAACAACCAAGAAGGCAAACCTTTCCCTCCATGCCAATCTGGGCAATTCCCAATAGTATGTGCGATCACATGAAGATAACGTGCCTTAACAGGTTTCTTTAGCTCTAGAGGGTAGTCATAATATGTAGGCATATTTTCTACAGAAAATGGATTCTTAATAGTTCCTAATTTATGATACTCTTTGCCATCTGTACTATAAGAATAGCTAACCGCTTTAGGTAAGAAGATCCAAGAACCTGGACTATAAAGGTGATGAGATTGAAATGATGAGATATCTTTCATTTTACCCATATCTAGTATTACGTCCATATCTGTTCCTTCAAAACCAGCCCATTGTCCATCAGTAAAGGTTTGAGTCCCCATTGTACAGTTTGTTAGAAGGTGATTTCCTTTATCAGGATATTTTGAACTAGGGGCAAATTTATATGTAACTTTTGAGTCTGATGCTTTATGAACATAGACTTTTCCTGTAGTTGTTTTACTAATAGCAATACCATCTTTAATCTGAATTGCTTTGATCGTGGTTGTCTTATCTACAGAAATGTCATGTGTAAATTTATTACTTTGTTCATTTGGCTCCGATCCATCAGTCGTATAGAATATCTCACCATCTAAAGATGCAGCTGAAAGATGAATGAAGTTTTTCTTTGCTTTTGTATCATATTTCGTTTTAATATCTATGTTAAAAGCACTTTTTGCAAAATTAATTCCTGCCTCTTTGTAACGTTGATACTCTTTCTGCATTCTGTGTTGGAAGTCTTCCCAGTTACGATTCTCTTGGTTTGTCCATGCTACTTCACTCATGGCAGCCAATCTTGGGAAGGTCATATATTCGGCATGAGAAGCATTAGGAACATGCTCAGTCCAAAGGTTTGCTTGTACTCCCATAATGAACTTCGATTCTTTACTATTCAGCTCTTTTGGAATAGGGTTGAAGTCATAGACTTTCTTTATAGGTAAGTTGGCACCAAATGCTGTAGGTTCTAAGTCTCTAGGTCCTTGATAGTAATCAAAATAACAATGTTGAGTCGGTGTCATTACTACCGGATGGTGCATTTTAGCAGCTTTAACTCCTCCATTCATGCCTCTCCATGACATAACAGCTGCATTAGGAGCAAGTCCTCCTTCAAGAATTTCATCCCAACCAATTAGCTCTCTTCCATTTTTATTTAAGAATTTCTCCACTCTCTCAATGAAATAGCTTTGTAGTTCATGAACATTCTTTAATTTCTCTTTCTTTATTCTTCGTTGACAATCTTTGCAGTGTTCCCACTCTTTTTTATCCGCTTCATCTCCTCCAATGTGAATGTATTTTGAAGGAAATAATTGCATCACTTCTGTCAACACATCCTCTATAAAATGAAAGGTTTCATCTTTACCAGCACAGTAGATGTCTGTAATTGGCCAAAGAGATCCTGTCGGAACAGCTAGTTTCTTACCTCTACATGAAAATTCAGGGTAAGCCGCAAACAGAGCAGTAACATGGGCTGGCATCTCTATTTCTGGAACTACTGTTATATTTCTATCTTCAGCATATTTTACAATCTCTTTAATTTGTTCTTGGGTATAGAATCCTCCATATTTCTTTCCATCTTGACGATCTTCTGTTGGTCTTGCACCCCAATCACGATCTTCATAATCAGGTCTCCATGACGAGATCTCCGTTAGTTTAGGGTATTTCTTGATTTCAATTCGCCACCCTTGATCATCTATTAGGTGCCAATGAAACACGTTCATCTTTAGGCGAGCCATTCTATCAATGTTCTTTTTGATATAATCAACAGGGAAAAAGTGACGAGAACAGTCTAACATCATTCCTCTCCATGCAAATCTTGGTGCATCTTGAATAGACAATGCTGGTAGATCAAAAGATTTAACTTGAGGATTTTTAGCTTCAATGGAAGCTGGAAGCAGTGCTCTGATGGATTGCACCCCATAAAAATAACCCGCATAATCGACAGCAGAGATTACAATTAGGTCATTTTCGATATCCAATTTATATCCTTCTTTCGTTTTGATTGAAGAATCTTTAGAAAATTGAATCTGATTATCGTTTGCCTTATTTTCTGTGATCTTAGGTATAATTCCTGTTTGATTGTCGAGAAGTTGAATTAATTGAAGTGCAGCTCTCTTTTGTATAGCAGTTTGTGCTAAAATGGAAGTTTGACTAGAGATATGGAATACTCCCTCTTTTTTTTGTAAAGATTGAGGTTTTGGTATGATCCCCGTGTCAAGATCTTTTTTTGAATGATTACATGATATGAATGAAATTAATATCATGAACACAAAACTTAGCTTAAATAGTTTCATAAAATCAAGTGTGTTTTAATTGTTTATGTATGGTGAAAGTATAAAAACAATTTGTAAATTTTCGTTAAAAAACAATACAAATAATTCTACTTATAAAGATGACAAAAAGATATCATATTTATATGTTTCGAATTAGTTCAGTTACAGGGTGTATTCCTCCTCTAGAAGAACGGAGGATTGAATGGAAACTATTCTGAATAGGGCGTTGTACGTTTAATTTGCTTGCCCCAATTGTCTTGTCTGAAAGAATTTGTTCATTCACTAATCTAGCGTATTCTTTCTCTCTCTCTAATTATAGAAGTTGAGGAGGGGCGAGTGTAAGATTACGATACGTGGGTGGAATAGAAACACAGAAACGTACTAATAAGTCAAGGATTTGTAAATCAATTCTGAGCAAAAGTAAAATTGCCAATATTCGAATCAATGAAATCTTCTAAATAGTAGAAAAGACCTTAAAACAAAATGAGGAGAGACTGTGGAAGGGTATTGTAATTCAGTTATAATATACTCCCTCTTATGAGCAATTTAAGACTCTTAAGAGGGAGTAAATGTTCGTCTATTTAAAATACCAGATGAGCTAGTAGTGCAATGATAGGAAGAGATATTAAAGTTCTTTCAAGAAAGATAATGAACAGTTCCCAAAGATTGATTGGAATTTTACTTCCAAGCAAAAGAGCCCCAACCTCACTTAAAAAGATCAATTGAGTTACGGATACAGCTGCAATAATAAAGCGAGTTAATTCACTAGTAATAGAAGAGGCCAAAATAGATGGGATGAACATATCTGCAAATCCTACTACCATACACTTGGATGCTTCCGTTGCCTCTGGAATCTGAAGAAGGTTTAGTAGTGGAACAAAAGGTTTTCCTAACCACCCAAATATTGGAGTATAGGTTGAAATAATTAGTCCTATAGTACCGATTGCCATCACAACAGGAAGAATTCCAATAAGCATATCTAAACTGTTTTTAAGCCCTTCAAGCAATATATGTATTGGTTTCTCAATTTTGCTTGTTGTTTTCACTGCATTATAAAAACCATATTTAATTACATTTTCTCCCTCAGGAATAGCCTCCTTATCATATACTTTGTCTGTACCATCAATCCATTTGTCTGTCTTTCTTGACAATGGAGGGATTCTTGGAACAATAATAGCGACAATGACCCCAGCAAAACAGACAATCGCATAGAAAGGAACGAAAAGATGGTCTAGTTTGACTTGACTAAGAATAACCAAACAAAAACTGATCGATACTGCGGAAAAAGTGGTTCCAATTACCGCTGCTTCACGTTGAGTATAGGACTTTTCTTCGTATTGTTTGCTTGACATGATAATTCCTACACTTCCATCTCCTAACCATGATGCCAGGCAGTCAATAGCGGATCTCCCTGGAAGATTAAAGATAGGTCTCATTATTTTAGTCAACCAAGTTCCAAAAAGTTCCAATAGACCAAAGTGCGTTAATAGAGGAAGAAGGAACCCCGCAAAGATAAAGACAGAAAAAAGTGTCGGTAGTAGCTCATTAAATACAAATGTACCAGTATCTGCATTCAAAATAAGCTCAGGTCCCTCATTGAAAAGTACCATAAAACAGAACACTGTTCCCAATATTCTTAAAATCCCCCATATTGGTTTTACTACAAAGAGTGCTTTTAAAAAGCGATTCTTGTATATAAAACGAGGCTTGGCAATGATTGCAATTAAATACCCTATGCTTGCAATAAGCATCACAGATATAATCAATGACGAGATATTGTCTCCAATAATGAATAATAATTCATCTTTTAATATTGCAATTGGTATCGAAAAACTGTCCTTATAGGGAATTGGAGTCATAAAACAGAAAACTCCAAGGATTGAAGGGATTGCGAATAGTAAAATATTACGAAGTGTATAGATGTTTTGATTTTTATGCATCTTCTTTGCTGTATATGTTGTATTTATGGTTTTAAAATGATACTGCAAATATAGTTTGCTTTTAATGGATAACAAATAAGAATCTTGAATGTTGGAAGTGGAATACCTTTTATTGATATAGAGATAGAATGTGAATATATATTCGTTGGTGGGGTGAATAAACAGGTTTGATGTTGTATATTTATACAGTATGTCCTTGTGTTTAAACAAATAGAATAGGTTTCTATTGTCTCCTCAATGGGGTTTTATAGAGAGCAAAATGAGGGCCTGTTTATGGTATTAATGTAAAATGTTAAATAATGCTAAAAACAGAGACGGTCCAATTGAATTAATAACCAATTGGACTGTTCTATATTTTTAATGTTTAGCAATGAATGCTAATCCTTCTGGTTTAGATTGTCTATTCTTTGTTCTAATGTTGGATGAGAGTAGGTGCAAGCTACAACCCAAGGATGGGGTGTAAGATTTGAAAGGGAGTTTTTTGAAATCTTTTTTAATCCTGATATAATTGCATCTTTAAGTTTGTATTTTTTTACAAAATTATCTGCTTCATATTCGTTCTTTCTACTAAAGATAGAGGAAATTGCAGATAAGACCTCGGTTACTGGTGACAATAAAAAAGAGAACAATAGTAATGAGAGTTCAAAAGTATGCTGTGATGATCCCATTACGTGAGAAGAGGTCGGTTGGTTAAGTATGAGAGAAAAAATGTATAGAATTACAAAAGTTTGAATCCATGAAAAAATCATACTCTGTATCACATGTCGCTTCTTTGCATGTCCCACTTCGTGTGCTAGAACTGCGATGATCTCCTCTTGATCTAATTGATCAATTAGCGTATCAAACAGAACAATTCTTTTTCTTTTTCCAAAGCCAGTAAAATAAGCATTCGCTTTTGCAGATCTTTTAGATCCATCCATGACATATATCTCCTTAATCGGAAATTCTGCTTTCTTTGCGAAATCCATTATTCCTTGTTTTAATTCTCCCTCTTCTAAAGGAGTTTGTTTATTGAAAAGAGGTACAATAATAGAAGAATAGAAGAATGTCATTATTAGAGAGAATCCTACAATAACAATAAATGCAAAGATGTAAAAGTTTTCCCCTATTGTGTGATATAGTAAAATGATCTGTGAAAGGATCCCCCCGATAAATAGTCCAGAAAGAAGAAGTCCTTTAATAGCATCTAAGATAAAGGTCTTTTTGGTACTTCGATTAAACTGATATTTCTCCTCAATTACAAATGTTGCATAATATGAGAAGGGGATACCTAGAAGAGAAGAGCCCATACCAAGTACTCCTAAAAAAAGAAGTGGTTGAAGTATATAGTGTGTTGTATATTGTCCAATCCATTGATCAAGTGCTCCGAATGCTCCTGTATAAAACAAAATGACCGTTATCAAAGTAGAAAAGGTGTTTGAAATGATTCCTATGGTGTTGTTCTCTTTCCCATAGTTTTGCGACTTCTCATACTCCTCTTTGCTATAGAGGTCTTGTAATGATTTTGGAATAGGTGCATTTCGATTTTTATTGTTCAGAATAGAGAGTGTCGTGTCAAACAGATATTGACCTATTATTATGATGAGAATAATAATGAACAGAGTAGAAGTTTCCATATTTACTTAATTAAATAGCATTCGTTTTTTATTGTTTGAACAAAATGATCCATAAAAGCGGTCCTCTCTTTGGCAAGTTCTTTCCCTTTTATAGTTTCCATTAAGTCCTCTAGCTTAAATAGTTTTTGATAAAAGTGATGGAGTGTGGAGTCATTGTCCTCCTCTTTGTCGCTATAGAGAGCCCTGTTTTTTGACCCACCAAAAGCAAAGGCCCTAGCAATTCCAATGGCGCCAATTGCATCTAGTCTGTCAGCATCCTGTACAATCTTAAATTCAATACTTTTATTGCTTACCGGATTATTTTGTTGTTTGCTAAAAGAGAGATGTTCTACAATAAATAAGACCTCTTCGATAATATTCTTATCGATGTTTAGGTCGACAAGGTATTTTTTTATCCAATCTAAGGAACGGATCTGTAATTTTCTATCGGCAACATCATGAAGAATAGATGCCAAAAAAACAGTGGTTGAATCACTTCCCTTTTCTGTTTTACCTATCTCTTCAGCCATTTTAATCACTCTATATACATGAAGCCAATCATGACTCCCTTCTTGTGATTCAAAAAGAGCCTTTACATCGGAGATAATTTTCTCTTTAACTATATCTGATATCATTTAATTTTGATAATTGTGTTTAACAAACTTAAATAGTTTCCTGTAAGAATCGAAATAAATTGTAGGTATTATGCGATCCATTCATAAGGAAATAGTATAGTTTCATCGAAACTATACCTTTAGTTGAAAAAATCGAAGCTCAATGGAGAGCAATTTTGAAGATTCATAATAAACGGTGAAGTTTTACCTAACGACCTTTTTCGCTATACAAAGGTGATTATATTTTCCTACCTTTGTACATTGGTTATAATTTAGGAAATATAGAGGAAGGTGAAAGAGAAAGAGTCAATGCAGGTTTTGTGTTTAGGATTAGCTACAGTAGATATCCAATATAGTCTAGATATGATGCCTAGTCGTAACGAAAAAGTAAAGGTGTCCCCACCTTTATTGTCTATAGGTGGACCTGCTACCAATGCAGCAATCTTGGCTTCTGTTTTGGGAGACTCTGTGATGCTTCACACCGCTTTTGGGCAAAATGGTTTTACCCCTATTTTTTCAGAGGAGATGAAACGATACAATATCTCTTGTGTTGATTGGATACGATCTGTTCCTGCCAATCCAATAATAGCCTCTGTCTTTACCCATTCCGACAATGGAGATAGAGCCATAATATCTTCTATTCCATCTTCTGATTTTCAGGGTTCTAGAGCTCAATATGCCTGTGGTTCAATGGATGCCATTTTGGTTGATGGGTTTTATATACCTTACTCAATTTCTGTCCTTTCTAAACTTAATAACAATGATACTTATGTGATCTTTGATGGTGGAAGTTGGAAGGAGGGGCTTAACGCCCTTTTAAAATGGGTGAATATTGCTGTTTGTTCCTCTGATTTTTATCCTCCTAATTGCTCTTCTACGAAAGATGTTTGTGACTATCTTTGGACTTTCCCTAATATTGAAAATATTGTAATTACGAATGGTTCTAATCCTATTCAATGGTTTAGTCGTAGCGAATATGGTTTGATAGAGGTGAAAAGGTTAGAGGCTGTTGATACATTAGGGGCTGGCGACTTTTTTCATGGCGCTCTGTTATACTATATAACCAAAAAACCTTTTATAGAAGCACTAAAGTGTGCAGCGGATGTAGCCTCGTTAAGTTGCCAATTTTATGGCACTCGTACTTGGTTTAATAAAATAGAAAAATAGATACAATTAAATATACTATGAGATTCGAAGATCTTAATTTAAGTAATCCTATACTTAATGCTCTAAACGAAAGAGAATTTACAACCCCAACTCCAATACAAGAAAGAGTCTTTTCTAAGTTCATGTCGGGTGTTGACTTTCTTGGAATAGCTCAAACAGGAACAGGTAAAACATTGGCTTATCTTCTTCCTGCACTACGATTATGGAAGTTTACAAAAAGTCCTCTTCCTCAAGTGTTGATTGTCGTTCCTACTAGAGAACTTGTAATTCAGGTAGTAGAAGAGATTGAGAAACTAACTCCTTATATGAATGTCCATCCTGTTGGAGTTTATGGAGGTGCAAATATCAATACACAAGCCCAAACAATTATGCAAGGGCTCGACTTTTTAGTAGCCACTCCTGGTAGACTTTTAGATTTAATACTTAATGGGGTATTAAATACTAAGAATATTAGGAAATTTATTATTGATGAGGTCGATGAAATGTTAGATCTAGGTTTTCGTCCTCAATTGACTCGTCTTATGGATCTACTTCCTGAACAACGTCAAAATGTGATGTTTTCAGCTACGATGACCGAAGAGGTGGAGACGTTTATTCAGGAATATTTTGGTGCTGTTGATCGTGTGGAGGCTGCTCCTGTAGGTACACCATTGGCTAATATTAACCAAACGTTATACGAAATCCCTAATTTCAATACCAAAAGAAACTTATTACGTATCTTATTGGAAAATGATGAGATGAAGAAGGTGATGATCTTTGTCTCTAATAAGAGGATGGCAGATACTCTCTATGATGAGCTCATTATTGATTATCCTGAGGTATTAGGGGTGATTCACTCAAATAAGGCACAAAATAATCGTTTTAATACGGTAAAAGATTTTAAAGAGGATCGTTTACAATATCTGATTGCTACTGATGTTGTGGCTCGTGGTATTGATATTGAAGGAGTAACTCATGTTATTAATTTTGATATCCCAGAAGTCCCTGAGAATTACATGCACCGTATTGGTCGTACAGGACGTGCTGACAAACGAGGGGAATCTATTGCTTTTGTAGGAGATAGAGAGAGAGATTTCATGGCTGCTGTAGAAACTTTTATGTCGAAGAAAGTGGATAGAGTGCCAAATCCAGAAGATCTTGTCTATTCGGATGTGCTTGTCGATGCAGAGAAGCCTGTTATCAAAATGAAGAATATCTTCGTCAAACAAAAGAAAAGAGAAGTTGGTCCTGCATTCCATGAAAAGAAGCTAAAAAACCAAAAGGTTAATATGAAGAAGACCCGTGCTGAAAAGATGAAAGAGAAATATAAAAAACCAAAAACTAGAGGTCAAAAACAATAAGTTATATGACAAAATATATTGGAGCACATGTGAGTGCAGCAGGAGGGGTTGAGAATGCACCTCTCAATGCTGCAAAATTGGGCGCAACCTCTTTTGCTCTTTTTACAAAGAATCAAAGACAATGGGCTGCAAAACCATTTACACAAGAACAGATTGAAAAGTTTAAACAGAATTGTAAGGATGCAGGATATACTCCTTCACAAATCTTGCCTCATGATAGCTATTTAATCAATTTAGGTCATCCTGAACAAACAGCGTTGGAGAAGTCTCGTAATGCTTTTTTAGATGAACTTCAGCGTTGTGAACAGCTAGGACTTGATCGTTTGAACTTTCATCCAGGAAGCCATCTGAAGAAGATTTCTGAAGAGGAGTGTATGGATCGTATTGCAGAATCTATCAATTGGGCTCTAAAACAAACTAGTGGTGTCTGTGCAGTGATTGAAAATACAGCGGGGCAAGGTTCGAATATGGGCTTCAAATTTGAGCATTTGGCGTATATTATTGATCGTGTAGAAGATAAGACTAGAGTTGGTGTATGTATTGATACTTGTCATGCTTTTACCTCTGGTTACGACTTATCAAGTAGAGATGCTGCAAGCGAAACATTCGATCTCTTTGGTGAAATCGTTGGGTTCAAATATCTTAAAGGGATGCATCTAAATGACTCAAAAAAGGAACTAGGAACTCGTGTGGATAGACATGAATCTCTTGGTAAAGGATTTATTGGAATGGATGCTTTCGATTATATTATGAAGTCTGAACGATTCGAAGAGATACCTATGGTTCTTGAAACACCTAATTCGGATATATGGACAGAGGAGATTGCTCAATTGAAGGAGATGGTGAGATGAAGTGGTATTTAGTTCCATTATTTATGATCTTTTTAACGAGTTGTTTTAACCCTAGAGTACATAGGGGAGACATTCTATTTCGTTCTGCTACTAGTGATAGCTTATCTTCTGCGATTAATAGGGTAACTGGAGCCGTTGGTTATTCCCATATTGGTGTGGTGGACACATTGCATGGTAAGATGGTCGTGATACATGCAACGCCTCATGGTGGTGTGATTAAAAGTACATTAGACGAGTTTTCTAAAGAAGGTGGAGTAGCTCGTCGTGTCGATGTGTTTATGATACGAAAACCTAAGGAGATTCGAATTAACACCGCTTTGAGACACGCAAATAATCTTTTAGGAGAGAAGTACAATAAGACTTATATTATTGAAGATTCTGGCTATTATTGTTCTGAATTTATTTATGATATTTTCAAAGAGGATTCTTTGTTTCAATTGAATCCAATGACTTTCAAAGATCCTGTTAGTGGGACTTTCAATGAGGGGTGGGTTGAGTACTATAAGAAACTAGGAATTGATATTCCTGAAGGAAAGTTAGGATGTAATCCCAATGAAATGTCTAAGAACTGTAATCTAAGGTATGTTTTTTCTTATGGGGAATCTAAATGATATGATATAGAGAGAAGCAATGGAACTTCTCTCTATCTCTTTTTATAATTGTTTAGCTGGGTATAGTGACTCCCATTGTTCTTTCTCTCCTTTTAGTTTGAAGTCGAACCAAGATACAATTGTTTGGTGCCATTGTTTACGTTTCTTGTAATCCATAATCCAGTGATTTTCTCCATCTACCAAAACCATCTCTGCATCTTTCTTTAGTAATTTTAGTGCTAGATAGTACTGCTTACTCTCTCCAACGGGAACATTGGTGTCAGCTGTACCATGAATTAGTAGAATCGAATTTTTAAATTTATCTGCTCTGTAAAGTGGACTTTGTTTTACAAATAGGTCTTTATTATTCCAAGGATAACTTCCTGCAGCCGCAACGGTGCTGTAACTATATCCCCAATAACCTTCGCCCCAATAACTCGTAATGTCGCTAATCCCAGCATGTGATATTGCTGTTTTGAATATATCTGTACGTGTCTGTAGCATCATGGTTGTAAATCCACCATAACTCGCACCTATGCACCCTACATTTTTGGCATCGGCTGATGGATGAGCTTTTAGAAATTGTTTTGTTCCTGCGATAATATCTTCAATGGCATCTTTTCCCCATCCATTTACGTGATAAGAAGAGAAGTTTTGACCAAAGCCAGTAGCTCCACTAGGTTGAAGTACATACACCATGTAGCCTCGTGCAGCCCATAAGTTCTTAGGATATCTTCCCCCAAATGATCTAACAGTAGGCGATGTCCCGCCATAGTAATAGACAATAACAGGATACTTCTTTGTTTTGTCGTAATATGGAGGGTAATAAACACGCCCAGATATATCTACGTTGTTATGGTTTTTGAAATTGAACTCCTCTGTCTTTCCTAGAAGTAGATGTTCGTTGGTAACATTTGCACTCTTCGCAATACATCGATTCTTCTTGCTCTTTATATTGTAAAGATATACCTCTTTATCTTTAGTGATACTAGAACCGTAATAGATGATTTGATTTCCTTTTTTGTTTATACTAAATTGAGAAATAACATCTATATCTGTTGGTAATTCTTCGAAGTGATTCTTCTTTAGGTCGTAATGATAAAGACTTTTTTTATCCTTATTGCTTGCAAGAAGATACAGATTTGTTTTGTCTGTCCACGTGTAGCTATCAATAGAAGGATCAAAGTTCTTAGTAATTGGAGTTACTTTCTTCGTGGTACGATTCCAAAGAAATAGTTGCGAGTCGTAACTGTTTGGCTTGAAACTAGTTTGAATATTCTTTCCGATTCCCTTAAATACAGTTGCACCCGCCTGAACAAGAAGCTTCGAATCATCTGGTGTATAGTTTACACTTATACCTCCGTCTGCCTCATTGTATAGAGTATCTAGTTTAAATGTGTTGAGGTTCATTTCGTATACCTTGGTTCGATAAAAAGGGAAGGCATCACAATCTTGCTGAACAGTAGAGAAGAGTATCTTCTTTCCATCATTACTAATATCTTGCAAAGAGGTGGTAAGGTACCCTGAGGTCAGTTGAATGTCTTGCAATGAATTTAGATCAATCATTCTTAAACCATATCGATTTCTATACCCCGCAATTCGATCGTCTGGTGTGTAGATTCTTTTAAGATCTGTCTTCTTCTCCTTATTTGTTTTTTTACTATAAATGATACGATGGAAATTATCAGAAATATAGAAGCTATATAGCTTTTCAATCCCCTCATATACCAATTTTGTTTCGGAGGTTACTGGATTATAGCTAAGGATGTCATAACCTTTTGTTGACTTCTTTCCATAAACAATTAGGTCGCTATTTTTAACCCATCTCCAGCTTACCAATGATTCGTATCTCCACTCTTTTACTACACGATTTGTTTTCAACTCTCTGATTTGATAACGATAGTGAGATTTCCCATCTTTCATATCATTCAAAATAAAACGGTAGTATTTACCAGAAGGAGAGATCGATGCTCCTACTATCTTTGTTCCATCTAAAAGATCTGATAGAGAAAGGACTCTCTTATAGCTTGAATTCGTAGTAGCATATGCTAATTTTGAATCGTCCACCTTAAGTGTTGAGGTAAATAGAGGTGCTTCTTGGTAATTAGCCATTACTACTGTAAGGTGATGACCTCCAAGTGTAAGTTTCATTGGAATGGAGAGGGTTGTTTTAGCTGTATCTTCATAACTTTTCACCATTTTTTGATCTAAATAAACCTTCACGGGGTTATTTACAGTTAACTCTAATTTCGAATCACTCCATCTGTGACAGTTGATATTTGTTTCAAGAAGGTATAGATTGTTTTTTTTCTTGATATTTGAAGCGACACTTTCCTCTTGAACCCGTGTCCATGGTAGTGTTGCATTGTTTGAAATTTGATCAAAGGCAGTGTGATTTGTTGGGAGTACCTTTTTAAAAGTAGTCTTTTTGAAATTGATGTCTCCTTGAGAACTAAATGCAGGAAGATGTACAACCCCAAGATTCGCGATGTTCCAAGGTTTTGTCTCTGTATTTTTATCCTGAGCAACGGAGAGTTGTTGTGATAGTAGTAGTGCTACAATACACGTAAAGATTCTATTCATGATTCTATATTTTATTTAGGTATCCAAAATAGAGGATAGACTCGTAGTAAAATTATTAAAAATATTAGAGATTATGTATCTATTTATAGGGGGAAGTAAATAAATAGGGAATAAGATCATGTTTTTATTGCTGACTAGAACTCTTATTTATTGGAGACGGTTGACTCTCTATCCTTCATATTGCAGAGTTTATTCATCAATATTTTGTCTCTTTCTTCTTATCTTGTGGCAATAGAATGTTATCATTAGATAAGATCAAAAAAATATAGTTATGAATATATATTCTTCCCGTATAAGCGCTTTAAGAGATGAGATGAAAAAGCGTAGATTAGATGCATATGTAGTTTACTATTCCGATCCTCATTTGAGTGAATACATGCATGATCACTTCAAATTGCGTGAATGGCTGACTGGTTTTACAGGTTCTTATGGCTTTGTAGTAATCACCCTAAATGATGCTGCTCTTTGGACTGACTCTAGATATACTGTACAGGCAAAAATACAATTATCAGGCTTAGACATTGAACAGATACAGGATCGAACTCCTGACACTCCATTATATACCGATTGGTTGTCTCAAAAGATTGAAGAAAACTCTCGTGTAGGTTATGATGCACAATTAATTTCAGCCAAAGAATTTGCAAGTGTATGTAAACCTTCCTCTTTTGTATGGGTTGATAGTGGCGATATTTTTGAAACTATTGCATCAGATATTATCCCTCTAACTTTTAATCCAATATTACTTCATGATATCGCTTATTGTGGAGAGAGTCGTGATCGTAAAATAGAATCGGTTAGAGAGTTTATGCAATCTTATAACATGGATTACTATTTAGTCAGTGCATTGGATGAAATTGCATGGCTGTTAAATCTTAGAGGTAATGATATTGAGTATAATCCTGTTTTTTATTCTTATGTAATTGTCTCTAGAGAGGAGGTTACCCTATACACAGGGTCAGATATCGATGTGAAACACTTTGGGAACCTGAAGGTATCTGTAAAACCGTATAATACATATTTTACAGATCTAAATCATCTTACTGGTGTCGTTGGCTATGATCCAACTAAGTCAACCCAAAAAACGATTGCTTCGCTAAAAGAGAATCGTATAGAAGCAGACTCTCCAATTACTTTGAAGAAGTCTATTAAAAATGAGACAGAGATTCATGGAGCTATCCAAGCACATCTAGAAGATGGGAAAGCGTTAATCGCTTTCTGGAAATGGCTTGAGGAGCATGCCCAAGATGGTTTTACGGAGTATGAAATAGGAGAGAAGCTGCATCAGTTTAGAGCCAAATCTTCCTTGTTCGTTCAAGATAGTTTTGCTCCTATTGTAGGGTATCAAGAGAATGGGGCCATTGTCCATTATAGTGCCTCTAAAGATAGTAAGAAGATTGTTGGTTCTGGATTGCTTTTGATCGACTCAGGAGGACAGTATTATGTTGGAACAACTGATATCACGAGAACTTTTGCTATAGGAGAGGTTCGTGATGTAATGAAAAGAGACTATACCAATGTACTAAAAGGAGTGATTGCTCTTTCTGAAGCCATCTTCCCTAAAGGATATTCAGGCTGTCATCTTGATATTCTTGCAAGAACAGCACTTTTGAAAAATAGAACCAATTATGGTCATGGGACAGGTCATGGTGTGGGTAGTTTCTTAAATGTTCATGAAGGACCGATGTCTATCAGACCTGATTATAACAATCAACCTCTACAAAAAGGACAAGTTCTATCAAACGAACCTGGAATTTATATCGAAGGAGCTTATGGAATACGAATTGAAAATCTTGTCTATGTGAAAGAGGATATCTCTAATGAATTTGGTGATTTTCTCTCTTTTCAAACATTAACAATGTTTCCTTTAGAGTTGAAATTAATAGATAAAGAACTATTGACCCATAATGAGGTTTTATGGATCAATAATTATCATGAATCAGTTAAAGAATCGCTTCTAAAACTTGGTTTAGAAGCCGATCAAGAAGCGTTCTTATTGAAAAAAACGGCTTCGATCTAATCTTTGTATTTATAATCCGCAAGAAGCTTTGATAGCTTCTTGCGTGAAAAATGAATCCTACTTTTCACTGTCCCAATAGGAAGTTTTAACATGACAGATATCTCTTTATAGTGGTATCCATTAATAAAAAGAACGAGAGGTTCTCTCACTTCGTCTTCTAAACTATTTATTGCTTTGTGGATATCCTTTTCTGCTTTTATCGCTTCTGGGCTTGGCGAATAAAAGTCCTTTTGAATATTAATATCCTCTGATTGTTCAAAAGCTCTGTTAATCTTCGATTGTTTTCTAAAATCGTTAATGTAGTTATTCTTCATGATGGTAAAGACCCATGCTTTGAAGTTGGTGTCAGGACGAAATTTGGTCCGATAAAGTAGCGCTTTGAGAAAGGTTTCTTGTAATAGATCTTGGGCTTTCGTAGGATCAGACGTTAGCTTCACTGCAAAAAAATAGAGATTGTCTTTAAGCTGTAAAAGGTTTTCTTTAAATTCTAAAGTTGTCATAAATGAAGGGGTGTAAATTTGTTGGTTTGAGGTTAAATAATGTACTTATGTTATTTTGAATACTCTTTTAGCCATTTTTCTAATTTTTTTCGTGTAAAAAATATTCGACTTTTAACAGTACCAAGAGGCAGACCAAGCTTGACTGCAATCTCTTTGTATTTAAAGCCATTCAAGAACATAACGAACGGTTCCCTAAATTCCTTGTCCAAACGATAGATATTTTTTAAAATTTCTTTTTCTGCATGGGAAGAGTCCGGACTTGGAAATTGTGTGTCTCTAGAGATATTTAATAGATAGTCATTATTACTGCTATCGAAAGTAGTTTTGGTTTTTAGGTTTCTCCGATAGTCATTAATAAACGTGTTCTTCATGATTGTATAGATCCAAGCTTTAAAGTTGGTGTTGTCTTTAAACTTTTCTCTATACGTTAGCGCTTTAAGATAGGTTTCTTGAAGAAGATCTTGTGCTCTCTCCGGATCTGCCGTTAGACTTAGGGCAAAATAATATAACTTGTCCTCTAGTTGAAGTAGAGATTTTTGGAATTGGATAAGGTTCATAAAGGGGGATAGTTTATGTTTATAACCGCGTAACTCATTGTTGCATACCAAATTTATCAACAATAAAAAACATTTGCAACTCTTTTTTATTAAAAAAACATCAAAAAAGTTGTTTTTTTTGTTTATTTTTTAAATATAAAGTGAAGTTTTATTTCCTTAATGTTATTTAAATTTTAACAATACTAATGTTTCTTTATTCTACTTGATAGGTGCTTCCTTGCGAAGAATATTCTGCTTTTGACTGTTCCTAATGGTAAATTCAATTTTGTGGATATTTCTTTATATTTAAATCCCTCTAAGTAAAGTAGGAATGCTTCACGAACTCCACTTTTTAACTCTGAGATCTTGTCATTAATCTCGTTTATTCGAAGGATACTCTCTTGCATATTAGTGTTACTCTCTTTGTCGTTCGTAAGCTTGTTATATTGATTGGTGTCAAAGAGTACTCTATGAGAACCATTCTTGCGATAATTGTTGATAAAAGAATTTCTCATGATCGTAAAGATCCATGCTTTAAATTTAGTTTGAGGCTTGTAGAGTGTCCTGCTTTTCCATGCTTTAAAATATGTTTCCTGTATAAGATCTTGTGTTTTTTGATGTGATCGGGTTAATTTTAAAGCAAAATTGTACAGATAAGGCTTCCGTTGGATCAACTTTTTTTCAAAAAGAATATTTTCCATTTAAAGACGTGTTTTTAAAGATAAGTTATAGGTTCTTTCTATTAATACACTATTCATATAGAGGTTGTTGTATCTTTTACGGTTAATTTAAGTGCTTTATTATTAAAAAATAATTAGATTGGGATTGTTAATTCAAGAAGCTGTTAATTCCTGTGTATTAAATATGTTTTTCGTAATGTATTTGATAATGTGATGTTTATCTGAAAAGTGCTGTCATGTCTATTGGTTCAGTTGGATATTCTTATTCCATTATCATATTTAATCTTAAAAATAAATGTATCTTTCGCCTTATTTTAAGGTTATAAAAAGCATTCATTATTGAAATGTTTCATATGGAAAACAAAGTAGTAGTTATCACTGGAGCTTCTTCAGGTATTGGAGAAGCATTGGCAAGAACCTATTCAAGTAAAGGGGCAAAAATTGTATTGGGAGCAAGAAGACAAGATCGTCTGGAAAAATTGGCTTCTGAATTACCCTCTGATGTGCTATGTGTTGCTACAGATGTAACGAAAGAGGAGGATTGTAAGAACTTGATAAATTCTGCAATAGATCGATTTGGCAGAATTGATGTACTAATTAATAATGCAGGAATCTCTATGCGTGCTGTTTTTCAAGATGTTCAATTAGATGTGTTGAAGAATGTAATGGATGTGAACTTTTGGGGGACTGTTTATTGTACAAAATATGCACTAGAACATATCGTTCATAGCAAAGGATCTATTGTCGGTGTTATCTCTATCGCAGGATATGTTGGGCTTCCTGGTCGAACAGGATATGCTGCATCTAAATTTGCAGTAAGAGGATTTTTAGATACTGTTCGTATTGAAAATATGCATAAAGGAGTTCATGTACTTGTGGCTGCTCCTGGTTTTACCTCTTCTGAGATTCGCACTCAAGCTTTAGTTGAGGATGGTTCAAAACAAGGGGATACGCCTCGTAACGAAAGTAAAATGATGTCTGCAGAAAGATGTGCAGAGTTGATATTTAACGCGGTAAAGCGAAGAAAAAGAACCATTATCATGACTTTAGTTGAGGGTAAATTCACTGTATTATTATCTAAATTCTTCCCTAAGCTATTAGATCGATTGACATTCAATCATATGGCTAAAGAACCGAACTCTACATTTTCAAAATAAAAAATACTATTAAAGAGATGAAAAACTATACATCCATCCACTATAGAGTTTGTTATGGTGATACTGATGCTATGGGAGTGGTGTACTACGCAAATTATCTACGACTTTTCGAGATCGGAAGAAACGAGTTGATAAGAGAGATTTTTTGTTCATATCAAGAAATAGAGCAAAGTGGTATCATGATGCCAGTGGTTTCCGTTGAGGCAAAGTATCATCGTTCTGCTGTTTTTGATCAAATCTTGGAAATACGAACTTCCGTGAAGTCATTAAGTGGTTTGAAATTGGCTATAGAGACAGAAGTCTTAGACGATAAAGAGAATGTCCTTTGTAGTGGAACTACTATTTTGACTTTTCTAGATCGAAATAGCAAAAGACCATGTCGGGTTCCAGATGATTTTAAAAGTGCGATTGAGCAATTTATGAATGAACCAAACAAAATAGGATTTTGTAGTAGTAATAAAGGGTTAACCTAAAACATATTTAAAGCAACTAGATGTATTTAGAATTACTTTTGAAAGGAGCCATTATCGGTTTGTGTGCTTCTGTTCCACTTGGACCAATTGGAGTGTTATGTGTCCAAAAAACAATTAATAAGAATAGAAAAGCTGGATTTTATGCCGGATTGGGAGCAGCCTCATCCGATACAATATATGCAATTATTGCAGGTTTTAGTTTGAGCTACATTATTGATCTTATCCGTACCCATGAGGTCATGTTTCGCTTTTTTGGGGCAATTATTTTAATCGTGCTAGGATGGCATATTTTCCAATCTGACCCATCCAGTGATGTACAGAAATTTAAGAAGAAGACAGCCTCTTATTGGCAGGACTATTTCTTTACTTTTCTTCTTACATTCTCAAACCCATTAGCAATCTTAATATTCTTCTCCATTTTTGCCCGTTTTCAGATGGTGATTAGTCTAGATGAGCCACTGGTTGCCCTGTTTTTAATTGGAGGTATTTTTATCGGTGCCATGTCTTGGTGGTATATCTTGACCTCTGTTGTCAATATGTTTCGTCATAAATTTAATATGAAGAACTTGAAGTTGGGAAATCGAATAGCTGGTTCTGTTATTATAGTTTTCGCTATCGTTACTTTGCTTGCATTCTGGTTTGCTTAGTACAAAATAGATTTAACGATAAGAGGGAGTATCTTGATACTCCCTCTTGTCGTTTTTTTTCACTCTCATTTACACCTCTTTCCCTATGGTGGATATGCAACTTTTTACCGGACAAAAAGTTAAGCCGCACATTGATTATATAATTCCATAAATTCCAATGGCGATCTGTATCCCAATTTTGAGTGTATTCTTTTCCTGTTATACCAAACTTCAATAAAATGAAATATTTCTGTCTTTGCCTGAAATCTAGAGTAATAGTGTCTATGATCAATCATTTCAGATTTAATTATCTTAAAGAAATTTTCAGCTACTGCATTATCCCTGCAGTTTCCTTTTCTACTCATACTTTGAATTACATTCGCCTTTCTAAATTCTTTTTTTAATTCTTCAGCTACATATTGCACTCCTTGATCAGAGTGAAATAGCATTTCGGCCTTAGGTTTACGATTGCGTTTGGCCATTTTCCAAGCCTTCATTACAGTGTTTTCTGCCGTCATGTCCTCAGACATTGACCACCCAACAATAGAGTGGTCAAAGAGATCCATTATTGTAGTAAGGTATAGCCAACCTTGCTCTGTTGGAACATATGTAAGATCAGATACCCAAACTTTACATGGTTCGTTAGTCTTGAATTCTCGATTAAGATGATTTAATGCAACTCGTTTACCATGGTCTGACCTAGTCGTTTGGGGTTTGTAACTTTTACAAATACAACTTTTTATACCATTTCGTTTCATTATCCGAGCAATACGGTTTCTTGATGTAGTGACACCATTTTGATTAAGTACTGCTGTAATCTTATGGCTACCGTAACGACGTTTCGATTCATTATACTCTTTCAACACGAGCTTTGTATCCTTCTCCCATGCTATTTTTCTTTGGGATGGTATATCTTTTTTCCATTCATAATAAGCTGAGCTACTTATGTCTAGTGTTTTACACATACTCTCGACAGAAAACATCGTACTATTATCTGATACGAACTCATAAGTTAGCTGTCGCTCTTGGAGAATATGTTGATGGCTTTTTTTAAGATATCTCGTTCTATACGAACTTGCTTCAGCTCTTTTTCAAGTTGTGAGATTCTTGCTTCTTCGTCTGTCTGAACTAGATTGCCATTACCCTGAAATGAGTTTTTTTCATATGTATGAAACTCACGAACCCAGCGTCGTACCATATGAGCATCGATGTCGTTCTCTTCAGCAACTGAACGAGCATCTCTACCGCTATCTACAAGATTAACAATCATCATCTTGAACTCTCTTTCGTAACTCTTTCTTTTTCGTATTCCCATAATACAAATTTATTATTTTTCTGTAATAAGGGGTTTAACCTGCTATCCGTACAAATATACCACATCCATGGATTGATTATGGTTTGATCCGTACTTTGTTCATGGTTTGTTCATGGTTTGTTCATGGTTTGTTCATCGATTCTCCATCGATTCGGTGGCTGAAGCATGAACAATCCATGAATTAATCATGGACAAAATAACTGTCAAATAGCCTTTCGATAGCTATTTTATCAAGAGCTGACATACTGTCGAGACAGTGTCATGACACTGTCACTGTCAGAAAAAGTGTGTAAGTGATATGAAATAGGTGTTGTTTTAGGAGGACCTGTGATTTAGGATAAAGAGTCTGTGGACAGATTGTAATATATCCTTAAGTAAGATATTTACGCAGTACAATAGTATAGATGTTCCTTGTGGTTACCCTTATGTTTCAGAATCGCATATAAAACGTTGTAGATGAACTATTCCGATTGCTTATTTTACAAACATAGGAGAGCCTAACTGTCTCATGATACATCAAAATTGATGATTATAAATTTGCTATTTACACATGTTGCAAGAACTTTAGGGAGACACTGCCTTGTCTAGGGTGTCAGAATATTCTATTTCGAGTGGTGTAATATCATGATCTTCTATTTATGTCAATTAGATGAGAATAGATCGCTACCCCTCTTTTGATTTTGTTATATTGTGCAATGTAATACAAGGCACTGCCTTGTATCTACGGCTGCAGATACTTAATTTGTTGACTACAACTATCATCATATCATAGTGGACAGATAAGGGCTGATTCATAATAGAAGTTCTAGTGTTTCTGCTGAATCATTTAATGCAAAAAAAAGCGTTTTGGGCTCTACAAAGTGGAGTGATAGAAATAACTTTTTTCTTATAGCATTCGAACAAGGTATATGTTTAATTTGCATAATATATTGATTGATGACTGATTTGTGTTTACTGCTCCTTTTGAACGTAGACGAATAGTAGTAGTGGTATCATTGAAAAAGAGATAACTATTTTTATGATCATTCTCATTTTAAATCTGTATTTTAGAATCAATGATATTCATCATTTTGTTTCGTTTTAATACTTAGAATAAAAGAAACTATTAAATTATTTTTATTTTTGTATGTATGAAAGGTGAACAAAAAACTCTTGCCAGAAAGCTCTTCAGACTTAAAATACATGAGTCTGATGGAAATGCATTTGAAGATTTATTTACCCAGATAATGAATTATGCTGAACCTGATTTTCAACAAATAAAACCATGGGGCAATATTGGAGATCGAAAAAACGATGGATATATAAGATCAAAAGGTGTCTTTTTTCAAGTCTATGCACCAATCGATATAATTAAAAGTTATCCTGATACTGTTAAAAAGTTAATTGTTGATTTTAATGGTCTATTAAGTCATAAGCAATGGAAGCCTATTCGTGAATTCTACTTTGTTGTTAATGATAAATACAAAGGCGTAAATCCTGATGCGACTGCCACACTTGATGATTTAATATTTAAAAATAAACTACTTAAGGGTAAAATTATTACGCCAAAAGATTTAGAAAGAATCTTATTTTCATTAAATGATGATGAAATATTTGACATCGTTGGAATATTGCCAAATTTGGAAAATATTAATATTGATTTTTCTGTAATAACTGAAGTAATTTCACATATAAAGAAATTACCATTTACTTCCTTACCCGAGAAGCTTACACTACCAGATTGGAATGAAAAGATTAATTTCAATAACCTTAATGATAATACAAGATTGATATTAAATAATGCATCTATGAATTTGGGTGATTTAAATGAGTATTTATCTGAAGATCCATTTTTGGGTGAAGAATTACAAATAAGAATGGTTGAAATATATCAAACTTTGAAAATAGAGTATCAAGGGGATGATCTATTTTGGAATATTGTAAAGAAGTGTTGTCCTCGGTTAGAAAATCAGTTTATTTCGTCAATAAGTGTTATTATGGCAAAATATTTTGAATGTTGTGATATTTTTGAAGAACCAATAAAAATATATAAGTAATGATAATGCCTTCAAAACACATAAATTTTTCTCAATCTTTACTTGGTTTAGGTAGTTATCTTTTAAAGAAATTAGATCAACCCAAAAGTATAGATGATATTTGGGAAGAATATCAACATGATTATGAAAATGGATTATATGCATCAAAACATAGTTTTGATAATATTATCATGACCTTAATTTTTCTATATGGAATAAATGCAATTAAACAAAAGAAAGGAATAATTAGCAAATGCAATTAATATCGTTAACAGCAAACATGCCTTCATTTAAAACTGTAAATTTTATAAATGAAACAGGTTTAAATTTTATTGTTGCTACACAAGTTAATAATAGATCATCGAATAACGATGAGTCTCCAACTTCAAATGGTGTAGGAAAATCATTGATTGTTGCCCTCGTTCATTTTTGTTTAGGTTCTAGTTCCAAAACGGTATTCAAATCAAAATTAAAAGAATGGACATTTACTTTGACTTTTAAAATTGAAGGCTCTGAATATGTTTCCTCTAGAAGTACCGAAAATCAGAATGTTATTGTGTTTAATGGACGGGAGCTCAAAATTAAAGATTTTAAAGATAAACTTGAAGCTTTATTGTTTCGGATTCCTGAAAATGTAAGTCAACTATCCTTTCGTTCCTTGATACCTTTTTTTGCAAGACCAAGGAAAGCTTCATATAATATGTTTAATAACCCTAATGCTGTCAAAAATGCATATCAAATTCAGGTAACAAACGCATTGCTATTGGGGCTAAATATTTTCTTGATAGAAGAAAAGTTCAAACTACGAAAAGAGCAGGAACGAATAAAGAAACTTGTTTCAGATTTAAAGAATGATGATCTATTAAAGGAATTTTTTAACAGGAAGAAAGATTCATCTATTGAGTTACAACAAATTAAAGATGATATTGACTTGTTGCAAACCAAGCTCAATAAATTTGAGGTTGCAGAGGATTATTATGAAGTTAATGCAGAAGCTGACAAGTTGAAAAATGAATTAGACAAGATCAATAATAAGATTGTCTTATTTCAAAATCAAATAAGAAAGATCGATCAAACTTTGAAACTTTCTCCTGATATTGACAAGCAGAATATTGAGAATATCTATAAAGAAGCTTCAATCATCATAAAGCAGGATGCTTTAAAAACATTGGATGAACTAGAAAAGTTTTATCAGAATCTTACATCTAGTCGTAATAAAAGACTTCAAGAACAAAAGACGAGCTTCCAAAGAGAAATAGAAGACTTACAGAATCAGTCTAAGGAAAGGGTAAATAAATTAGATTCAAGATTAAGATACTTAGATGCAAAGCAGGCTCTCGATGTATACACAAAAATGAATCAGAAATTGTCGGATTTGAGAGCACAAGAAGCAAATGTTAGGCGATATGATGAATTAATCGAGAGTTATAATAAAAATAAGATTAAAATTGATAAAAAATTCATTGAATCAACAGAGAACACAATACAGTATTTAATAGATTCAAGAGAAAAAACGAATGTCCTGAATGATTTTTTTAGAGAGTTAGCCAAACGATTTTATCCTAAATCTGGAGCTGGAATCTCTATTATTAATAATAGTGGTGAGAATCAAATTAGATTTGATATCGATGCAAAAATTGAGGCAGATGCTTCTGATGGTATTAATAACATAAAGATATTTTGTTATGATTTGACTTTGTTGCTCAAAGGAGAATCTCATAATGTGAATTTTTTGTTCCATGATAGTAGGCTATTAAGTGATACAGATCCAAGGCAAATCGCGGAATTATTTAAGGTATTAGCTGATTATATAAAAATTTCGGGGAAACAATATAATTTAACGTTGAACCAGAATCAGTTGGAAGAAGTAAAACAATATCTATCGGAAGAAGAATTTAAAACTATTATTACTGACAATATTTGTTTAGAGTTGAAAGATGGGAATCCTAAAGATAAATTATTAGGTATCCAGATAGATATGATATATGATTAGAACGTGTAAATAGAAATTGATTTATCTATTATTAAATGTTGTAAAAACAATCGTTATTACATCTGTTTTTTTATGTAAATCTGATCGTATGCATATGTAAAATAAATGACATATTTGGTGAATTTAGCTTAATACTGAAGAGTCTAATTATCGCTGTTAATAGTTATCAAGGCAAGATAATCCACCGTCATTATTTAGTAGATATGATGTGCTTCATTAATATTCTAGTTGTGTACATTATGGTTAGAAATATCTCTATCATTTTATCATAATCTAAAGTGATAGAGATGTTGTCAGTTGGATTGTTTTTTAATTTCCAAATCAATTCAGCAATTGCTAAATTGCTACTCATCAAATGTTTTTTGAATTATTAAATGTTGATACCCGAAAAAGAAATTACAGGATAGCTTTAGTAGAAGCTCCTCTTTTTTCCTATTTATTAGTAACTTTCATCTGTTACACTAGCTAGAACTAGAATGTTAGCATTTTGATTAAGAATACAATAAATGATTTCCACAAAAGAGAATACTCCTACTCTTTATGTATGAGCAAACTAGTACTTGAATTGCATTACAACATTTTTTGTTAAGAATAACAATGGGAACACTGATGTTGGCGAGAGATTTAATTCACGAATGATTTTAAAAATGTTTCTGTTGTCAAATTCTTACTTGTTTAAATACGCTTTATCTCTATCGCTCCATAATATGATAAAGCCACTCTATTGGATGTAGAACTGTCGCACCGGTGTTCTGAGCAATGTGGTGTCTACAGCTTGTGCCTGATGCGATAAAGGTTGTATTTTCAATTCTTTTTCGAACATCTGGAAAAAGCTTTACCTCTCCAACTTGAATTGCTAAGGTTGCATGTGCTTTCTCATATCCAAATGAACCAGCCATTCCACAACAGGCTGTTTTAGAAGTTTCGACGATTCCATTGGTAAACATCGAAAGAAGAGCTACTGTTTTGTCAATTCCAAAAGAGGCTTTTTGATGACAGTGTCCATGATAATAGATATTTCGATCTGTTTTTTGTGTTGATTTGAGTAACGAAGGATTTTTTGATATGATATTCAAAAGGTAATGATCAATTAGATCAATATTCGCAATATAGGGTTTAAAGTCGCTTGGGTTGTCTATCAGATCCATATATTCATCCACTAGCGTTGCTGTTGTAGATGGCTCAATTCCTAAGATAGGGGTGTTGGGGCTTATCTCAGAGAGAATCCATGAGACATTTTTATCGGCAATCTTTTTTGCCTGCTTTAATAATCCTTTGGAAATATAGGTTCTTCCATTTTGAGAGAGGAAAATAGGCTTTATATTGCACCCCAGTTTTAGAAGTAGAAGAAAGGCTTTATATCCCAACTCACTATCGAAATAGTTTGTAAACTCATCGACATATAATATTACATCAGGATTGCTGTGAGGTGCTGGGTGTCTGTCCATTTTACTCCTAGCAGTTTTGTTTGCAAATCGTGGCATGGCGGTATTGGATGCTATTTGGAGCATCTTTTTTGTAATGAAGGATTGTGCAAAAAAATTACTTGTCCTCGGGAGTTTAGATGCCAAAATAGCCAGTTGGGGAAGATAGGCAATTGCCAAGGTTTGAAGCGTAGGCCTATGCTTTTCATAGTATTGAGCAAGATATTCAGATTTTAACTTTGCAACATCTACACTTGAAGGACACTCTCTCTTACAAGCTTTGCATCCCAAACAGTGGGTAATCGTTTTCAAGAGCTCTTTGTCTATATTCCACTGCACTTCGTTGGTACGTAGCGTTGCACGCATCAAATTGGAACGACCACGAGTGCTATATTCCTCTTGTTTGGTTGCATGATATGTTGGACACATCCCTTGATAGTTTTTGTCTTTTCGGATACAGATCCCTGAGCCTGTACATTTATCTATTTGATCATGAAAATTGATAGAATTATCATATCGATAGTAAGTAGGAAGAGAGGGGATCGGTTCCTTTAAGTTATACTTTAGATGATTAAAGTCGGGATCTGCATTTAATATTACATTGGGATTGAACAGTCCATGAGGATCAAAGGCTCTCTTGATGTTTTTAAACCATGCGATGACCTCTTTAGAGAACATATATGGGAGCATTGGCGATCTTAATCGACCATCCCCATGTTCGCCAGAAAGGGAGCCTCTGTATTTTTTAACTAAAAGTGCTACCTCTTTGGCTAAGGTAAGAAATAACTCCTTGTCGTGGTGATCTTCTAGATCCAACATCGGGCGTAGGTGTAGTTCCCCTGTGGCAATATGGGCGTAGAACACACAATTTAATCCTAGTCTGTCAAACAAGATGTTTAAATCGTCTATATATGCAGGAAGGTGTTTCGGTGCAACAGCAGTGTCTTCAATGACAGTGGTACTTCTCTTTTTTGACTTAATATTTGCAAGAACACCCAGTCCATCTTTTCGAATATTCCATAATGTTTGGATCTCTTCGGCTTTCTTATACTGAGAAAATAAAGCCGAAGGGTATTGTTTGTTAATGTTATGGATTGCATCGTGACAGAGGTTGTCTAGAGCTGTAGATTGATCATCTACAAACTCTGCCATTAGAACAGCTTGAGGGGTTTTGGGGAAATAATGATTTAAGTCGTATTTATTTAGTTTTTTGACAGCATCTACAATATAGTGATCCATCAACTCAATGGCTATCGGTTTATGTTTGAGTATCTCAAGGTTTGCACAGAGTGCGTCTTGAAGGCTATCAAAAGCAATGACTAGTAATGTTCTGTTTTTAGGATATTGAGGTTGTAGATGGATTCGTATTTTGGTTGCAATAGCCAATGTCCCTTCCGACCCTGCAATCAGTCTACTTATGTTGTACGTGCGTTTCTGTTCATGGTATATTTGATCCAATGCATATCCCATATTTCTACGTTTTAATATGGGATCAGGAAAATGCGTTGATACGGACTCAGCAAATCTTGGAGCATGAATTATTTTATCGATAGAATGATATATTCTCGACTCCACTCTATTCGGACCATGGGTTTTTTTGATCAATTGATCGTAAGTTAACTCCTTAAAACGAATTTTTGAGCCATCTTCCATGATGCAATCTATTCGATCAATATGATCTCTTACACTTCCCATAACAAGAGAGTGAAGACCACATGAATTATTCCCTAACATTCCACCAATACAACATCTTGAAGCTGTAGATGTTTCGGGACCAAAAAGAAGTCCCATTGGTTTCAATGTGTTGTTTAGGTGTTCTAGGTTTACTCCTGGCTCCACCTCGACCCACCTCTCTTCAGGAGAGATTTTTAAAATCTGATTCATGTAACGGGACATATCTAAGATAATCCCGCTTCCTATTGCTTGTCCTGCGAGGGAGGTTCCTGCGGTTCTTGCCGTGATTGAGATCCCATATTTGTTTGCAAATTTGATGGTTGCAATCACATCCTTTTCGTCCTTTGGAAAGACCACTGCGCGTGGCTTTATATAGAAGAGAGAGGAGTCGGTTGCATACATGATTTGATTTGTCTTATCAGTAGCTACATCTCCTGAAATAGTGTGCATCAATATTTTCCATGGGATCGAATGTGATGTTTTCATATGACAATAAATTTATATCAAAAAGAGTGATATTTTTTTAAAAAAGGGATGTGTACAAGTCAATAAAATGTTATTTTTGTAATCTAAAGATTGCAAAATAGTCTTGTGTGTGAAATATCATCATTACAAGAGATCGATTTTATACAAAAATACACCTAAATATATGCTCTACAGCAGAAGATATAGAAAAAAGTGGATTTTGTGTTATAAAATTAATTAATCAGTCGATTAAATGGGACATTTTTATATAGATTTGTCCAAACAATAACAATAGCATTCAGCTTTAATATCGTCAAGAAAGATGGAATTATTAAACCAAATTAAGGAGAACGCCAAAAAAGCAAATAAGAAAATTGTTCTTCCAGAAGGTACAGAGGAGCGTACTTTAAAAGCAACAGAGATTTTGTTAAAAGAGGGGATCGCACAAATCATTTTATTAGGCAATCCTGAAACGGTAAAGGCAAATGCAGCAAGCTTGGGGGTTTGTATTGATGGTGCAACGATCGTTGATCCTGCAACAGATAGCAACAGAGATGCTTATGCAGATATTATGGTTGAGATTCGTAAGAAAAAAGGACTTACTAAAGAGAAAGCCTTGGATATGTTGAATGATCCATTGTGTTTTGGTCCTATTATGATTAAAGCCGGTCATGCAGATGGGGAAGTTGCTGGAGCGATCAATGCTACAGGCGATGTGTTACGTCCTGCTTTCCAATTTGTAAAAACTTTACCTGGAATGAGTGTGGTATCTGGAGCATTTTTAATGTTCTTAAAAGATAAAACATTTGGACATGAAGGAGTAATGGTTTTTTCTGATTGTGCTGTGATGCCAGAAACAAATGATAAGCAGTTGGCAGAGATTGCTGTAGCAACAGCGAAGACTGCTAAGGCAATTGTTGGAATGGATCCTAAAGTTGCTATGTTGAGTTTCTCTACAAAAGGTAGTGCTAAACATGATGTGGTAGATAAGGTTGCCAATGCAACGAAGATAGCTCAGGAGATGGCTCCAGAATTCAAAATTGATGGAGAACTTCAATTGGATGCAGCGATCGTAGAAGAGGTAGCTGCTCTAAAAGCTCCAGAAAGTCCAGTAGCTGGTAAAGCGAATGTACTTATCTTCCCAAGCCTTGAGGCTGGTAATATTGGTTATAAGTTGGTACAACGTTTGGCAGGAGCTCAAGCTGTTGGTCCTGTTCTACAGGGAATGGCTGCACCAATCAATGACCTTTCTCGTGGATGTTCTGTAAGTGATATTGTAAACTTGGTTGCAATTACTGCAACTCAAGCAGCAGGATAGAGATGAAATAACTATTTCAAGAGAGAGGAGACTCTCTCTTGAAAACGATAGATTTATAGAGCTATAAAAGAAAAAAGAATCGCTAAAATGACAAAGATAGTTGAACAAATTGAGGATTTCGGTCTGAGTAAAAAGCACCGTTCAAAAACGTTGTTTTCTAAGATTGGTATTGTCGGATGTGGTAAAGTTGGACAAAATATTGCACGTATTGCCGCTTTTAATGGCATCGAGGTCGTATTTATTGAGGTTTCTCTCGAAAAAATCTCTGAGGCCAAAACGAGTATCGAGAATGAGTTGGACAAACGCATAGATAATTGGGGACTTACTCCTGGTGAGAAGAAAGCGATCCTATCAAGAATTTGTGGTTCAACAGATTATTCGGATCTAGCAGAGTGTGACTTTGTAATTGAAGCAATACGTGAACAATCTGAAGGATTGAGAATTGAAACACGTAAAGATGTTTTCAAAGAGATCGAAGCAAAAGTAAGTAAGGAATGTATTATTGCAACAAACTCAACAACTATTGCAATCACGGAACTTGCTTCTGAATTAGAATATAAAGAGCGTTGTGTAAGCTTACACTTCTTCATTCAGTCTGCAGAGGCGAAGGTTTGTGAAGTGGTTAAAAGTCTTTATACTACAGAAAGAGTATATCAAAGTGTCGTGACATTTGTACATATGTTGAATAGAAGTGTGGTTAGCGCATCAGAATCTGCTGGCTTGGTTTCTATTAGACTATTCTGTTCTCTCTTGAATGAAGCTTGTGAAACGCTTATGGAAGGAGTTTCTGATATTCCAGATATCGATAAAACAATGAAAGTTGGTTTCGGTATGCGTTTTGGTCCATTTGAGTTAGCAGATATTTTAGGTATCGATAAGATCGAAAGATATATGGAGAACTTATATGGAGAATTTGGTAAAGTAAAATACAAACCATCTCCATTAATTAAAAAGTTGTCTCGTGCAAAACGTTATGGTAAAGATGTAGGTCAAGGTTTCTATGGCTACGATGAGAATAACGTGATTGTAAGAGAAAATTATTTTAAGTTGTAATTGAAAATCTTTCTATTCTAAAGGTAAAGACACTATTATGAAGGTTCTTGTATTAAATTGTGGTAGTTCCTCAATAAAATATCAGCTAATAAATATGAATACTGAGGCTGTTTTAGCTATCGGTCTTGTAGAAAAAGTAGGAATGACAGGTTCTTTTTTGAAGCATGAAAAAGAGTCTGGAGAAAAAGTGCTTTTCGAAGGAGAGATTCTAGATCATACTGCAGGTATTGAGTATGTTTTGGGAGTACTTACTAGCGAAAAACATGGTTGTATAAAAGATTTGAATGAAATTGATGCGGTAGGACATCGTGTTGTTCATGGTGGAGAGCGTTTTAACTCTTCTGTTTTTATTACAGATGAAGTGGTTGAAGAGATGCAGAAATGTATCGATTTAGCTCCTTTACATAACCCACCAAACCTAAAAGGTATTGAAGCAGTTTCTGCATTAATACCAGATGTTCCTCAATGTGGTGTTTTTGATACTGCATTCCATCAGACAATGCCAGAGCATTCGTATATGTATGCGATCCCTCATAAGCTGTATGAGAAATATGGTATTCGTCGTTATGGTTTCCATGGTACTAGTCACCGTTATGTTTCGGAAAGAGCTTGTGAGATCTTAGGTTTAGACTATAGAAACTCTAAATTGATCACTTGTCACCTTGGTAATGGGGGTTCGATTGCAGCGATTCAAAACGGAGAGTCTATCGATACTAGTATGGGATTTACTCCTGTTGAAGGTTTGATGATGGGTACACGTTGTGGTGACTTAGATGTAGGAGCTGTAACATATATCATGGAGAAAGAGCAGATTGGCGTTCGTTCTTTCAACACTTTGGCGAACAAACATAGTGGACTTTTAGGGGTTTCTGGTGTCTCTTCTGATGGTAGAGATATTCGTAAAGCTGCACAAGAAGGCAACCATAATGCCAAACTGGCTCGTCAAATGTTTAATTACCGCGTTAAAAAATATATTGGATCTTACGTTGCTGCGATGGGTGGGGTAGATGCCATTATTTTTACTGGAGGTATTGGAGAGAATTCAGTAGACCAAAGAGAAGATATCTGTAAAGATTTTGGTTTCTTAGGATGTAAAGTGGACTCTAAAAAGAATGATGTTTACGGAGAAGAAGCTATTTTCTCTACTGACGACAGTACTGTAACTCTTATTGTAGTTCCAACAAACGAAGAGTTGGTTATTGCACGAGACACTATTGAGATTATCAAGAATAGATAATTCGACCATAAATAATATCAAGAGAAGGGATGTCCGTAGCTGGATGTCCCTTCTTTTTTTAAATCGATTTATTGATTTGGCACGAGATCTTGAGCAATCACAATGCCCTTCGACAAGCTCAGGGACCGCCTTGTCAAAGGACAGAAAGCTGACAAAACAAAAGATCAAAGGCATTATCATAACAAATTTCAATATCGACACCCTACAGCATCCTGTATATGTCAATCTATCGTATCCAATAATATATCAACACACCGTGTATAGACAAGGCAGAGCTTTGTCTAGTGGCGTCAGAACTGGTCTATTGTGTGACAGGAATATTGCAATGTTATATATCAACCCAGTATCATATGAACTGTTATTAATTAGATTCAATGAATTGAGTATAATTTTCACCTTTGTTTTATGTAAATAATATAGTAAAATGTTAATTTTGTAAATGATTGTTTTTGGCAAGCTTTATGGATGAGAAATCAAAAACAGCTATTCTTTTATTAATTTGTCCTGGATCCATAGATCCGCCTAACTTATGTAATACCAATGAATCGTTTTGTTGTTTTCCTATTTCTACTTTTATTCATTGAGCCTAATTATGCTCAACGAAAAGCAATCAGATTTCTTCCCATTAATAAACTAGATGGGCGTTTGTTGTTCTCCAAAAGTTTCGTGATCATATATTTCCTCAGTCCCTGTTCTCTTTATCGTTTTTCTTCTACTACTATTTGAAAAACACTATGTTTCTGTAGCCGTAAAGACATGGCAGCTACTTGTCTAATATCAAGCAATACAACGTATATATATAACTCTGAAATAGATAAAATATGTACAATAACCTAGATATAGATTGCTTGCAACTGTTTGTTTTTTATTTGTTTAGACAAGGGCGTTTCTTGTGTATATGATTGGAAGATGAAATAATATGGCTATAAATTTCTTGTTTCTGAATTCTACCGATAGTTCTTTATATAATTAATAAAGTAAATGTTTTTAGAGTGCTAATCTAACTTGTTTTATGAAGAGATTGTTTGGATTGATTATTTTATCTTTTCTTCTTGAAACTGTCTGGTCTCAAGAGGCAGATAAGTTTGTTGTTTCTGAGTTTCGTTACGAGGTCTCAGATTCTATAATGATAGGAATTGCCATTGATGGGTATACGGGAACTTACCCCCATGATCAATTTATAATTCCTGAAAAGATTGATGGAAAGGTCGTATTGCATATTACCAAATCGGCATTTTATGGATGTAAAGAGGTGCAAGGTTCTTTGGTTTTACCCCCCTCACTTTTTTCTATTGGGGAATCATCATTTTATGAATGTGTAGGACTTACGGGAGATCTGGTTTTGTCTTCTTCTTTGAGGTCTCTCGGTGCATTTGCTTTTACAAGGTGTAGTTTTAATGGAGTACTGAACTTGCCAGACTCATTGGAGTCTATTGGACAATCTGCATTTATGCAATGTCAATATTTTAGGGGAGACCTCTTTTTACCCTCTAGTATCAAGGAGATCGGAGATGGAGCTTTTTATGAGTGTGGATTCGATGGGAAATTAACGTTGTCCTCTTCATTGACTTCTATCCAAAAGAATACGTTTGCTGAATGTACATTTCTTGCGGGAAATTTGACTATTCCTCCTGCTGTAACCTCTATTAAAGCACGTGCCTTTTATTCATGTCGTGGTTTCAACGGCCATTTAACTTTGCCCTCCTCATTGGATTCGATAGGATATGCTGCATTTAAAGATTGCTCCAGCTTTACAGGAAAGCTTCTTCTTCCAGTAAATTTGAACTCTATTGAAGCTTGTTCTTTTTATGGCTGTAGCGGTTTTGATGATGGGATCACTTTGCCTACTTCCATTAAAACTATTGGTCATGAAACATTTTCAGGTTGTAGTGGATTGAATGGTAGTTTGGTATTGCCTTCTCAGTTGGAGACCATCGGATGGTCTGCTTTTGAAGATTGTAGTAGTCTTAAAGGGACTTTATTTCTCCCAAATTCTGTAACTATTATAGGGGATGCTGCTTTTCGAGATTGTCATGGTTTTACTGGGATGTTGTCCCTGCCGTTCACTTTGAATAGAGTAGGGAAACATGCTTTTCAGAACTGTCGCGGATTTAGAGGAAGTCTTATCATGCCTTCTACTATTGAGCGTATTGACGATGCGGCTTTTAGTGGATGTAGCGGCTTTGATGGTATTTTAGATTTGCCCTCCACTTTAAAGTGGTTAGGGGAGTCGTCATTTCGAGATTGTCATGGTTTTATTGGCAGCTTGATGTTGCCATCCTCTTTGACTACTATAGGAGAAGCAGCGTTTAAAGATTGTCGTGGTTTTGATGGAACATTAACTATCCCATCTTCGATGCAGAAGATAGATAGATTTGCTTTTAAAGGATGTGTAAATTTTGCAGAGGTGGTTTGCTCCAATGAAGTTCCTCCGAAACTTGGAGAAGAGGTTTTCTCTTTATCTGATATGATGCTTTCATGTCCAACTCCTGAGATATATAAACAAGCAGATGGTTGGCTCGAATTTGAGATGATTGCTCCTTTATAGGAATGATATAAATCTATGAATTATCATAAAGTGAATTCATTCAATTGTAGGATATAGAAATTCTCTTACTGCAACGAAAAGTTCTATTATAAATAGATTCAAAATAATGGAATGCTTTCCATGGATCAGATGGAAAAAGAAAATAGGGTGTGAAATATAATAAACCGAACATGAGAAAGTTTTTTGTATTAATTGTTTTATCCTTTGTTGTCTCTAATGTATGGGGACAAGATGTGGATCAGTTTGATGTGGAAGAGTACATATATAATGGTGATTTGGGAATGCAACTTAGAGGATATCTTATTAAAGGGTATCATGGAACTTTTCCTGAAGATAAATTTGTTATCCCTGAAAGAATAAATAATAAGCCTGTATTGGCCATTGGGAGCGACGCTTTTAGTGAATGTCAAAAGATTCAAGGTCCTTTGGTATTCCCATCTTTCCTAAGAGTGATTGAAGAGACAGCCTTCTATCGTTGTCGTAAATTAAGAGGACCTTTAAATTTTCCCACTTCACTAACTTATATTGGAGAGTCTGCTTTTGATGGATGTCAGGAGCTAACGGGAGCTTTGACTCTCCCTTCATCCATCGAATATTTAGGAGGGTTTGCATTTTACAAATGTGGGAACCTTACAGGAACCTTGACTTTGTCCTCCTCATTAAAGGAAATAAAGGAGTATACATTTTTTGGGTGTCGTCATCTGACAGGGAATTTGATCATTCCGAACTCTGTTGTATCCATTGAGAAGAAAGCTTTTGGTGAATGTGTTGGTTTCGAGGGGAAATTGACATTATCTACTTCTTTGGTTTCAATAGGAGCTTTTGCTTTTGAAGGTTGTTGTGGCCTTACAGGAAGTTTAATTTGCCCTTCGTCTTTAAAGACAATTCGACGGAGAGCATTTTATGAATGCACTGGGTTTGATGGAACTTTGACTCTCTCTACTAAATTAGAGTCGATAGGTGCATATGCTTTTTATAACTGTAGTGGTTTCACAGGAGACTTGAAACTTCCCTCTTCTATAACCTCGTTAGAAGAGTCGGTGTTTTATGGTTGTGAAGGTTTTGATGGGATATTGACTTTGCCAACCTCTTTGGTCTCTATTAGAAGATCAGCCTTTTATGGTTGTTATAGTTTTGATTGTGTTTTAAATTTTCCCACTTCACTTAAGACTATCGAGAGTCACGCTTTCTATATATGCTATGGTTTGCGTGGTAGTCTGACACTTCCCGAATCATTAGAGTCTTTGGGATCATCTGCATTTGCGGGATGTAGTGGTTTCGATGGAACCTTAGTCCTCCCATCTAGTATAAAAAACATCAGAAATTATGTGTTCGCCGAGTGTAGAGGTCTTCATGGGACACTGACACTTCCTTCTTCGATAGAAGAGATCGGAGAGGGAGCTTTCTCTGATTGTAATGGCTTTATTGGTCTTTTAACATTGCCCTCTTCTTTAAATAGGATCGGAGAATTTGCATTTAATGGGTGTACAGGTTTGCGAGGTTGGCTTACACTTCCTGTTGGCTTGGAGTCGATAGGGGATTCTGCATTTGATGATTGTAGAGGTTTTGTTGGTCCATTGCTATTCCCAACCTCTTTGCGAAGTATTGGTGCATTTGCTTTTTGTAATTGTAGTGGCTTTACGGGATCATTAAACTTCCCTTCATCCGTAGTGAGTATTGGTAAATCTGCATTTTCAGGTTGTAGTGGTTTTACTGGAATCCTCTCTTTACCTGATTCTCTAGTAACTATTGAAGCATCCGTATTTGAGGATTGTAGCGGTTTTTCCGGTCGCTTAACTTTGCCTGCTTCTGTACGTGAAGTTGGGCTCTATTCTTTTGATGGGTGTACGGGGTTTAAAGAGATTCATATTACCAGTACGAAACCTCCCAAGTTAGAAGCCCAATCTTTTCCAAGTAGTATTACAACGCTTATTTGTTCAACTCCCTCTGTATATAAAAAGAGATCCGTATTTAAAACTTTTGATTCTATTGTGACAGAGTGAAGCGTTTATGCTTTCATTGGATTATTTCAATCCTCTATGATGTCAAAGTGATTGTCTATTCAAGTTGTATTTTAGTTATTTGTTTGATATGAAAAAACTTATCTGTTTTATTTTTTCTCTCCTTCTTATGGAATCCGTGTGGTCACAAGAAGTGAATAAGTTTGTCGTTGCAAAGTATAGTTGTACCTCTTCAGATGGAAAGGTGCTCATTGGTTGCATTATTAAAGACTATAAAGGGGACTATCCCAAAGATAAGTTTGTTATTCCAGAGACTATTGGTAAAAAAAGAGTCTTAGCTATCGATGATTATGCTTTCAGAGGTTGTGATGAACTGAAAAAAAAATATGGGTTTAAGGGGCCCTTGATTTTGCCACAAACGATTGTTTCTATTGGAAAATATGCTTTTAATGGGTGTGATGGACTGACTGGGGATCTCATATTACCTTCTTTGTTAAAAAATATTGGCATGTGTGCTTTTGCTGATTGCAAGGGCTTTAATGGAAAACTATCACTATCTCCAACGTTAAAACATATTGGTATGAGTGCTTTTGATAGTTGTTTTAATTTAACAGGAAGTTTGACTATCCCTTCTTCTCTTATGTCTATTGAATCTTCTGTTTTTAGATATTGTGGGAAACTTTCAGGTTCGTTGATATTGCCATTGTCTGTACGTTCTGTTGGAGATGAGGCTTTTCGTGGCTGTGAGAACTTGAGTGGAAATTTGATCCTCCCTAGTTCTCTCAAAATTATTGGTGAAGCAGCCTTTGCAGGTTGTTCTAAATTAACGGGTTCCTTGGTTTTTCCTTCGTCTGTCAAATATATAGGGGGATCTGCTTTTAAAGATTGCCATGGACTTACTGGTCCACTGAGGTTACCTCAAGCTATTAATTTTATGGAGGCTTCCACTTTTAGTGGTTGTAATGGTTTGGATGGATCTTTGACTTTACCCTCTACCTTGACTTTTATAGGGGAGGATTGTTTTCGGGCTTGCAGTGGGTTGACTGGAGAATTAAAACTGCCTTCTACTTTGACGTCTATCGAAAGAGGTAGTTTTTATGGTTGTAAAGGTCTTACAGGTTCTCTTGTTTTACCTTCTTCATTGACAATAATTGGTGCATCTGCGTTTCGAGGTTGTAGTGGATTTACAGGTTCCCTTGTTATGCCTAAATATATCACCTATGTGGATGAATCAGTATTTGAAGGTTGTTCTCATTTGACAGGAGAATTGCGATTACCATCATCCATTACCTCTATAAGACGCTCAGCTTTCGCTGGATGTTGTAGCTTCTCTGGGGATTTGACCATTCCTTCATCTGTGACATCTATCGGATATTCAGCTTTTGCTGGTTGTAATGGTTTTACAGGAAAGTTATCCTTACCATCTTCTCTTACATCTATAAGGGATGAAGCTTTTAAAGAATGTGACCACTTTTCTGATGTTGTCTCTCTTGCATTGATACCTCCTGTTATAGGAAAAGAGGTGTTTCCAAAAGTCGCTACATTGTATTGTCCATCTCCTAAGCTTTATAAGAAAGCATTTGGACGGAAGAAATTCAAGCAAATTAAACTATCCACGGATGATTGAGATAAGATATATGCTATGGAATAAGGAGTGATGATATAGGACGATAGGGAGTTTATGCTTTTATTGACATTGCGTTTTGTGGTGAAAATTTGTTGTATGGTTCTGATATCTGTGCTTCGAAATGCAGATACTTTAATATCAAAGGGGCCCATGAGATACAGTAACTATAATGTTGTAGTGCGGTCCTGTATTTCGACAATTAGATCCCTGAGCTTGTCGAAGGGCTTTGAGTATGGTTGTTTTCTCACATCGTTAAGAGGAGACTGTCTCTATTTGATGTCTGTTCATTGTTTTGAGCCCTTCGATAAGTGGTCCCTGAGCTTGTCGAAGGGCTTTGAGTATGGTTGTTTTCTCACATCGTTAAGAGGAGACTGTCTCTATTTGATGTCTGTTCATTGTTTTGAGCCCTTTGAGAAGTGGTCTCTGAGCTTGTCGAAGGGCTTTGAGTATGGTTGTTTTCTCACATCGTTAAGAGGAGACTGTATCTTTTTGATGTTCTATCCATCCCACCATTCCTTCTACCATATGATAAACTTCTTTAAATCCTTGGTCATGCATAAAGCGTACAATCATGGTACTTCGAACATTCGTGGTACAATATACCAAGTAGGGGATATTCTTATCTAATTCCAACAATCTACTTCCTGCATCTGGGCTAAAAGCATCTATTAATTGTGCTCCTTCAATATGTCCTTGCTGATAATTTTCGATATTTCGTCCATCAAGAATTTCTAATTGTGGCATCGAATGGATTAATTGTTCTGCTTCATTTACGGAAACGGGTTTTATCAACCTCTTTTGAGTTTCCTCATATAGTTCTTTATTCATAATATTATTGCTTTGTATATATCTACTTCGCTTTAGTGAAGTTTCATGTGATATTTAATAGACGTGTACTTTTCTGCTTTTTGCTTAGTGGTGGGGTTCGTCTATTTTTCGTGTAACACTTCTTCACTAATAATATTTTTTCTATTTGCTATTAAAAAAATACAATTCATACATATATGAGAAGTGTTTTTTCGTGCATTGAAGGATGAGGCTTAATCGATTTTTTCCTACTAAGGGAATATGATTTTTTATATTCCTAGATCTGAAACAAGTTCTTCGTAGAAAGAGTGTCTTGAAAGAAAAAACGAAATAAAGATTAATCAACTAATCTTTTAGGTGATGTTTTTTTATCTAAAATGGACAAAAATGATAAAAAAACTATTGTATAACACATAAACAAGAAAGAGGTCTATTTAATAATCTTTAGGCAATTGATAGAATACAGATAGAATGTCAACCTAGGTTCATGTAAATAGTAATATATCTATTCTAAAATGAATTATTGAGCTGCAAATTATTAAAAATGAAAAGGGTGGCATTGATCATTAGTGAGAACCATCAAAATATCTATATTTAAAATAAAAAAAAGGACATGAAAAGCATCTCTTTAGATACATTAGTTGACGTAGCAAAAAAAGGAACAAAGCGTCGTTTAGTAATTATGCATGGAATGGATCACCATACGTTAAATGCAGCTTATGTTGCACAACAAAATGGAGTTTGTGATGTTCTGTTGACTGGATCTCAAGATAAGATCGAAGAAATCTGTAAAGAAGAGGGGTACGATTTGAAAGCATTCACAATATATAATACGACTTCTTTAGAGGAGTCTATTGCAAAGAGTGTGGTATTATTGAAAGAGAAAGAGGCAGATTTTGTAATGAAAGGAAGTTTGACTACCGATCAGTATATGCGTGCGATCTTAGCCAAAGATGCCGAACTATTTAATAGGGGATCGGTATTGTCTCATGTCTGTGCCATCTCTATTCCGAGCTTTGATCGTCTATTGATCGCATCGGATGTTGCAATCATTCCGCAACCTACCATTGAACACAAAATTCAGATGGTGAACTATCAAAAGGAGATATTCCAAAGAATAGGAATAGAAAACCCTTGCATTGGCATCATCACTCCTTCAGAAGTAGTATCTAAAAAAGTGATCTCTTCGACCGATGCCGTCGAGGTAAAGAAACATTTTGAAGAGGCCAAAGATGTAATAGTCGAAGGACCTATCTCTTTAGATTTGGCTCTTGATATGGAAGCAGTAGAAGAGAAGGGATATAAGAGCCGAGCAGGTGGAAAATGTAATGGCTTGGTTTTTGCAAACCTAGAATCTGGAAATGTATTCTATAAGAGTGCAACAAAACTTATGGGTGCAGATACCGCAGCAATTGTAATGGGCGCAAATATTCCTGTAGTATTAACTTCTAGAGGAGATAGTGTGCAATGTAAAATCAATTCAATAGCATTGGGAGCAATACTCTCAAACTAACAACAATCACGAAATATGAAAGAGACTAAAGTTTTAGCAATTAATCCTGGTAGTACATCTACCAAGATCGCAGTATACCAAAACAAGAAGTGTGTTTTTCTAAAAACGATCAGACATTCAGCAGAAGAATTGGCTCAGTATGAGACAATATATGATCAGTTTGCTTTTAGAAAAAAGATGATTCTTAAAGAGCTAGGAGCGGAGAATATAGGTCCAGGAGCAGTAAATGTAATTGTTGCAAGAGGAGGCTTAACCAAACCTTTAGAGTCAGGTGTTTATGAGGTGAATCAAGCCATGATAGATGATATAAATAGTCGTCAGTATGGAATGCATGCAAGTAATCTTGCTCCTCTATTGGCATATGATTTAGCATCAAAGATACCAAATACACAAGCTTTTATTTCTGATCCAGTAGTGACAGATGAGTTGGCTGCACTTGCTAGAACTGCAGGTCATCCTCTTTTTGAACGTAAGTCTATTTTTCATGCTTTAAATCAAAAGGCGGTAGCAAGAGCTTATGCCAATAGTATCTCCAAACCATATGATTCATTGAATCTGATTGTAGCTCATTTAGGTGGTGGAGTCTCAGTAGGTATTCATGAAAAAGGAAATATCATCGATGTGAACAATGCGTTGGATGGAGAAGGACCACTTTCACCAGAACGTAGTGGATCGCTTCCTAATGGACAACTAGTGGATCTTTGTTTCTCAGGAGATTACACCCAAAGTGCAATTCGTAAAATGATCTGTGGACGTGGAGGTTTTGTTGCGCATCTTGGGACTTCTGATGGTCTGGAGATTCAAAGTAGGGCAGAAGCAGGCGATGATAAAGCTCAGCATATGATTGATGTAATGGCTTATCAGATCTCAAAAGCAATTGGTGAGATGGCCACTGTCGTTGCTGGAAAAGTGGATGCGATTCTAATTACAGGAGGACTTGCTTATGACAAAGCTATGGTGGCAGAGATCTCTCGTCGTGTCTCTTTCTTAGCTCCAATAAGTATTCATCCAGGAGAAGATGAAATGGATGCTATGTACTCTAATGCACAACGTTATCTCGATGGAGAAGAAGCATTGAAAGTATACGAATAAGAATCAATGTCGATTTTAAATAAGTAAGTTTTAATAAATATCAAGGAGGGTATGCATCGATGATGGGTGCCCTCTTTTTTTGTACCCCATAGTTCCATAATTTAACAAACCTTAAATTTAGAATATAGCGTTGCATTTATGACTTGAATGGAAGTAATATTTTATGAACAAGTGCAGTTTACTGATTTAAGTTAGATGTGTCTTGTTGTGTGTAATGATTGATGTTCTAAAACATTAAATATATATTAGAATATGGAAAGTTTTTTATATAATATCTCATATATTTGTTAATGCCATATTAAATAAAACAACTAACTAATCTATAGCTAAATGACTTCTAGTCTATTTCAATTATCTATCTATCCAAAAGTGAATTTTAGGATAATAAGATTTATATCTTTGTTTATTATATTTGCCATCTCAGCTACGCCAATTTTAGGTGACGAAAGTTTAAATTATAACATGTATTCAACTCAAATTTACTTTTTATGTATATTAAGTAGTTTTTCTTGTTTGTTATATTAAATCGGTTATTTTGGAAGGCAAATATGTTATGGAGACTTTACTATCTTATTATTTTTAAATACTATTCAATACGCTCTGTCGTATTTCGTCAATTTATTTAATAAATGATTAGCATTTCTTTATTCAACATTACTTCTATTATTAATAACAACGAAAAAGTTCCGCCGTACTAATAGGTTTCTTTTGAGGGTTTATTTATTTGCTATTCTTTATGTTTGATGAAAATCTTATCCTAGTTGGGGAAAACAGTTTTAAGAATGGCAAACTCGGTATCGGTTTATATATCCCTTGTAATTTTGGTTCTATAATAAAAAGTCAAACCAATTCTGCTTATAGTAGCATTCTATGTTACTATAAAAAGTAAATAATAAAAAATATCTAGCAATGAGATTCTTACTAATCTATACCATTTTATCAATTCTATTGTTTAGTTGCAATGATAAGAATAAGAAAGTTAATATTATAAATAATGAACGTAGTGACATAAATAGTTCATTTTTTATAAAACAAGATTCATTTAGGGTTAAGATACCCAACAATTCATACAATTACTATCATGTGGTTGAGCTTTATGATAACAGATATCTATTTGCTGTAAACTTGCTTGCTCCACTCCAGTTAAATATAATTGATTTAGTCGAAAAGAAGCATATTGATCAAATTAGTATTGATCCAAATCTGTTTAAAACAACGGAAATAACAAACATGCATGTTCATAATATAGATAGTATTTATTTTTTGTCAAGTCAGGGGCCCATGGTTTATCTAATAAACAGAGATGGAGCAGAAATTGACAAATGGACATCACCCGAACTTGAGATACCATATAATCTTGATTCAGTTCTACATTCCAAAGGCTATGGATTTGCAACATCTTCATATTTAGAAGGACCAGATGTAGATGTAAAAAATAGTTTATTATTTGTAAAATTAAGTCCTATTAGTTCAATGGATGAGATTGGGGATGTAAACATAAAACGACATGGGGTTTATGACTTAAAAAAACGCAAGTGGAAATTTATTTTTGGTAAATATAAGGGAGTTCTTGAAAAGAAGAAAGAGGGAAGATATTACTATGATATGCAACATCCGTATCAACTAAAAAACAATAATCATGTCTATGTAACTTACCCTGTTGATCACTCCATCTATAGCTATGACCTTGAAACAAACCAATATCTTGGAAAGATAGAAAATAATATTCCTATCAGTGAAAATTTTCCTTCACCATTGTATGGCAAAAAAGCACTGGATTACTCCAGTCTTATTGCTTTAAGAAAGGCAACTCCATATTACGGACCTTTGTATTATCATAAGGAATCTAAAAAATATTCTCGTTTCTTCAATCATATTGATAAGAAACATCGTAGTATCATCTTATTTGATGAAAATCTAAAGTTTATAGAAATAAAAACATTTAAGGTATCATCGATAAGTAAAATTATTGCTTGTGATGATGGTTTTTTTGCAATACAAAATGATCAGTCTAAAATGAAGGACGCCGATTACATTCACTTTATTAAAATTAAAATATAAGATCAATGTAATCTTAATATTATTTTGTTTTCCTGTTCTTCTGCAAAGTAAAACTCGATATACGAGTTAAGTTTCAAGAAATACTTAAGACAGAGTAAAAGATCACAGTTGCCAATAATCATGCTTGAATCCACAAAAAAATTGAATAGGCTTAGCAATGGTACGAGATATAAAATATAGAAGTAAACTATCTGCTTTTAGCATCATTCTAATATTTTCTGGCTTAATAATAATAGGCACTAGCCTTGTTCCATTAATTAATTTTCAGCTTGAACCATCACGTTCATTACCCTCAATAGTAATTTCTTATTCCTGGCCAGATGCTTCAGCTCGGGTAATTGAAAAAGAGGTAACAACAAAAGTAGAAGGATTATTAAATTCAATTAGAGGAATTCAGGAAATAAAATCTGTTACATCAAAAGGAAATGGTAGAATAAATCTTTATTTCAAAAAAGGGTGCAATCTCGATGCCATTCGTTTTGAAGTCGCGACACTTATACGTCGGATCTATAGCGATTTACCAGAACAGGTTTCGTATCCGATGTTATCCCTCGGAACAGGTGGACGAAAAACCGCACCTTTATTAACTTATACTATAAACGCAAGTTCTAACTCGTACTTTATCCAAAAATATGCAGAGGACAATATTATCCCAAAAATTTCAGCCATTAAAGGAGTAAACAAAGTTCGGGTTTATGGTGCTACCCCATTTGAATGGGAAATTCGCTTTGATAGCAATGTAATAGATAACTTTGATATTGGAGCTGACGAAATTTCTGAAGCAGTAAATAATTATTTCCGTAAAGAGATAATTGGAGTTGGTGACATTGCTCAGGAAGGTGATGAAATCCCCAAAAATATTCGTCTTTCTCTCGAAAATGATATTCCTACAGAACTTATATGGGAGAAAATACCAATAAAAAAGCTGGATAATAGGGTTGTCTTCTTAACTGATATAGCAAGTGTATCGTATATAGAGCAAATGCCCAACTCTTATTTTCGTATAAATGGACTGAATGCTATTAATGTGGTAATCTATCCTGAAATTAATGTGAATAATATTAAACTGTCCAAATGTGTAAAAGCCGAGATTGCAAATATTAGGAAAAATCTGCCAAACGGCTTTTCTATTTTACTGGCAAATGATAGCAGTGAATTTATTTCCAAAGAGCTTCGCAAGATAGGCTATCAGACCTTGTTCTCTATGTTAATACTTTTACTATTTGTCTTACTTATTACTCTCAGTTTCCGTTATCTGGTTCTGATTACTATCAGTCTGTTTTCCAATCTGATTTTGGCGGTTATTCTTTATTATCTGTTAGAAATTGAAATTCATCTTTATTCACTCGCAGGGATAACTGTTTCTTTTGGAATTCTTATTGATAACAGCATTATAATGATCGACCATATAAAACACCACAACAATAAAAATGCATTTTTGGCTGTATTAGCTGCAACACTTACCACTATTGGATCTCTTTCGGTTATTTTTTATTTAAAAGAACAGCAACGCATTAACCTTATGGATTTTGCATTGGTTATTATGTCCAATCTTTCAGTTTCATTACTTATCGCTTTGTTTTTTATTCCAGCCTTAATGGAAAAAATAAGTTTAAAAAGTAGTAAAAAAAGACTTTTTTACCGGCGCAAAATGAGGGTTATAAAACTCACTCACTTTTACATTCGGGCTATTGTTTTTGGAAAAAGGTTTAAATGGGCATTCCTGATATTAGCTATTCTTAGTTTTGGGATACCAATTCATTGGTTGCCAACTAAAGTTGAAAAAGATTTCTTTTTTGCAAGTGCATACAACAAAACAATTGGCAGTACGTGTTGTCAGGAAGATATTAAACCCATTGCCGAAAAAGTTTTAGGAGGAACTTTGCGATTGTTTACCGAGCATGTTTTTGAAAATTCATTTTATTCTGATCCCCAACAAACCAAGTTGAATATAATGGTATCAATGCCAGAAGGATGCACCGTGCAACAACTTAACGAAGTCACTAAAAAAATAGAAAACTATATTAGCCAATACGATGAGATTGAGTTTTTCAAAACACGCATAAACGGTTATCAAAACTCAAACATTACCATACAGTTTAAACCGGAATTTGAAAACAGCTCCTTCCCATATTACCTAAAAAAAGAACTTAATTCAAAAGCTCTAAGTATGGGTGGTCTCTATTGGAGAGTTTCTGGTCTTGGTCGCGCCTTTATTAATCAGTCGAATTTTGGTGACAAAAACAGTAAGATTATTTTGGAAGGATACAATTACGACCAACTTTACGCCTATGCAGAGGAGTTAAAAAGTAATTTACTGGAAAACGAACGGATTCAGGAGGTAGATATAAATGGAGGGGACAACTCGTGGCGAACACATTCGTTAAACGAATATTTTATTGATTTTAATCGAGAGCAATTTTGCTTAAACGAAATTTCTTTAAACAGTTTTTACTCCTATCTGAATAACCGGTCATATAAACGTTATCTAAAACCCGTATTTTCCAATAATAAAAACCAATTCGTTTCTTTAGTTTCAAATAATGAAGGTGGGGGTAATGTTTGGGATCTTAAAAATACCCCTATCCAACTAAACCATAAACTATATAAATTAACAAACCTAGGAAAGGTTAAACAACGTAGAACAGGAAATGATATACATAAACACAACCAACAATACCTGTTAAATGTTGCTTACAATTTTATTGGTCAAATACCTTTGGTAATAATAGTAAGAGATGAATATATTAAAGAGATGAACAAAATCTTACCATTGGGATATCTTGCAAAAGACAATTCATCTAATTTGGGGAAACAGAACGACAAAAAACGGTATTACCTTTTGATCCTTATTATTGCAATAATATTTCTGCTAACCAGTATATTGTTCGAATCATTGATTCAACCACTTGTTGTGATCAGTATGATTCCCATTTCTTATATTGGAGTATTCCTCGCTTTTTACCTCTTCGATTTTAATTTTGACCAGGGCGGATTTGCATCATTTATACTTCTTAGTGGACTAGTCGTAAATGCAGGACTTTATATCATCAACGATTATAACAATCTAAAAAGAAGAGGCACCAAACAGAACAATATGCAACTATATTTAAAAGCCTTTAATCATAAAATAATTCCGATACTTTTAACTATCATTTCTTCCGTTCTGGGGCTAATCCCTTTTATATGGATGGGGCAAAACGAAGCATTTTGGTTTTCTTTTGCCGTTGGGGCAATAGGTGGATTGATTTTTTCGTTGATTGCAATATTTATTTATTTGCCCATATTAATGAACCTTGAAATAAAATAACTTTACCTATGAAATTATTTTCAAAATTTAACGCTTGGACTTTATTGATCAGTATTATTTTATAGGTGAAATATCCTATGGTATTTTGAGCCAAGTTGGCATCTTCAACCTTTTGATTATAGAGATGGTATTATGATGTATTTAAAAGCCATCCTCATTTCTGATAAGGAGCAAGAAATGTATACGGGTAATTGGGGAAGAATTGCAATGAAGGTTTGGTTAAATGATTCTCTTATTAGTAACAATACTAATAAATGGATAATTGGAATATGTATTTAATGATTTCTATACTAGAAATATTAAAAAAAGTGACACTTTCCAAATGATATAATAAATCTATCGGCTAAATTAGTATATCATAAAAGATTTAGTTACAATATCTACTTTGCTACAGAAAGCCAATTTATACAACTAATATAATTCAACATGACAAAAATATTATTATTAACATTTGTAGCATTATTTATATATAGTTGCATGCCATCAAACAATAAGGACTCGAATCCAGTTATTCCGAAACGCCAATACATCGAAGAGAAAAATCTGGTGAAAGTGATAACCCTTAAAAAAACCACTTTCAGAAAAGAGATGGTCAGTAACGGTAAATTGCATGCCTCTCGAAAAGTGAATTTAAGATTTAAAACAAATGGAACTGTAGAAAAACTATTCGTTAAAAATGGACAACGTATCTCAGTGAATGATACGATTGCCATTTTAAACAGTTTTGAACAAGAGCAAAGGTACGAGCAAGCAAAATTTAGATTAGACAAAGCTTCTATCGATTTGCAGGATGCCCTTATAAGTTTAGGTTACAGATTGGACGATTCTGAGAAAATACCTGAAAACTTTATGCAGATTGCTAAGAGCAAATCGAGTTATTCATCTGCTCAAAGTGAGCTAAAAACGGCCATTTATCATCTAAATTTAACTACGTTAACTGCACCATTTCAAGGTATAATCGCAGATATCAAAACCAAAGAATTTGAAAATACTTCGGGAGAGGTTTTTTGTCTGCTAATCGATGATACGAATTTTGAAGTTCAATTTCCAGTTTTGGAAACAGAGATTTCTAATATATCACTTCATAAAAGCATTAAGGTCATCCCGTTTTCAACAGATAAAGTTTTTTCCGGTTACATCACTGAGATTAACCCCATCGTAAATGAAAATGGATTAATTGATATTAAAGCACTAGTTCAGAATACTGGGAATTTAATGGAAGGGATGAATGTTAAAATTCTAATAGAAAATGAAATAAAAAACCAGTTGGTAGTACCTAAGGGGGCTGTTATACAGCGTGACAATCAACAGGTATTGTTTAAATACACAAAAGAAGGAATTGCTTGCTGGACTTATGTACAAACCAATTTTGAGAACAGCACTTCTTATGCAGTTATAGCACATCCAGACAAAGGAGGAAAACTGAAAGCTGGTGATACAATTATTGTTTCGGACAACCTTAATCTCGCACATGAATCAAAAGTAGAAGTAAAATGGTAAGATTTCTATTAAAACGCCCCATTGCTGTAAGCATGACTTTTGTAGCAATTCTTTTGCTTGGAATATCTTCATTGACAAAACTTCCTGTATCGTTAATGCCAGATATTGATATACCTAAAGTTACGGTTCATGCGAAATTCCCCAACCGGTCGGCACAAGAGTTAGAACAAACGGTTGCAAAACCTTTAAGACAGCAATTAATGCAGGTGTCCCATTTGGTAGATATTAAAAGCAAATCGCGAGATGGTAGTTGTATTATTGATCTTGATTTTGAATATGGCTCTGATATAGATTTTGTATTTATTGAAGTAAACGAAAAGATTGATCAGACCATAAATAGTCTTCCACGAGAAATACAACGACCTAAAGTGATTAAGGCAAGTGCCACAGACATTCCAGTTTTTTACTTAAACCTTACCTTAAAAAATAAGATAGAAGTACAAAACGGTGACAAAGAGCTATTTCCCGTCACACAGGAATTCATCAATCTTAGTAATTTTAGCAGTCAGGTTGTACAAAAACGTATTGAGCAATTGAAGGAAGTAGCCTTGGTGGATATCAGTGGTCAAGTTTTTCCTGAGTTACTTATTGTGCCGGACAAACAAAAAATGGAGGCACTCCAAGTAAAATTATCTGATATAGAACAAGCTATACGTGCCAATAATATTAAGTTGGGAAATCTTTTAATACGAGATGGACAATACCAATACAATATCCGATTTGAATCAACTTTACGAGATAAGAAAAATATTGAAAACATTTATTTGAAAATAGATGACCGTCTTTTACAATTAAAAGATATTGCAGAGGTAGTTTATCACCCAACAAAACGGCAAGGCTTGGTTACAGCCAATGGGGAAGACGCCATAACTATGGCAATAATTAAACAATCGGATGCACAAATTCAGGACCTAAAACATAAGTTGAACAACTTAATTGTAAATATCAAAAAAGATTACCCAAATATTCACTTTGAAGTTAGCCGCAACCAAACTCAATTATTAGATTATTCCATTTCCAACTTACAGCAGAGTTTAATACTAGGCAGTTTATTGGCATTTCTGCTTATGTTCCTTTTTTTGAAAGATTTAAAGACACCTTTTTTAATTGGAATAACCATTCCAACCTCACTAGTAATAGCCATGCTATTCTTCTTCATTATAGGGATTTCCATAAATATTATATCCCTTTCAGGCCTAATCCTGGGAGTGGGAATGATGATTGATAATTCAATAATAGTAATTGACAACATTACCCAACACCGCGAACGTGGAAAGAATATTGGGCAGGCTTGTATCGATGGTACCCACGAAGTTATTCGCCCTTTATTAAGTTCTGTTCTTACTACTTGTGCTGTATTTATTCCTTTAATATTTATTAGTGGCATTTCGGGAGCATTGTTCTACGATCAGGCTATGGCCATTGCCATTGGTTTACTAGCTTCACTAGCAGTATCCATTACACTGTTGCCGGTTTATTATCGTATGTTATATGCAAAATCGCAAACAGGAAAAAAGAACTTTCTTTTCCGTATAAATGCCCTTAATTATGGAGTTTTATATGAAAAAGGGTTTCGTTTGGTAATGAAAAATCAGAAATGGAGTTTGGTTTTATTTGTGTTTATGATATCAGCAATATACCCTTTATCCCTGCAATTAAAGAAACAAAAACTACCTCATATCACAAAAGATGAAACGTTGCTTTATATCGATTGGAATGAACGAATTCATCTGGATGAAAACAGAAATCGAACAGAGCGATTAATTAAAGAATACACTAATTTTATCGACAAACATTCCTCCTTAATAGGCAACCAGCAATTTCTGTTAAATCATAATGCCGATTTAACAACATCAGAAACTATCGTATATTTAAAAGCGACCTCTTCAGAAAATCTAGATACAGTTAAAACAGCTATAAAAAACTATATTGAAATGAATTATGCATCAGCACTTCATAAGTTCTCTGATACTGGTAATATTTTTGATCTTCTTTTTTCTGATAATTCTCCTCCATTAATAGCCAAGTTAAGGGCAACACAAGATTTTGGGCAACAGAAATATTCCAAACTGCAATATTTTATTAAACAGATAAAAGAAGAACTTCCAAACCAAACCATTGCCCCCATTACATGGGAAGAGCACATGGTCGTTAAAATGTCTCCCGACAAACTTACAGCTTTTAATATATCCTTTGAAGCTGTTTATCGGGCACTAAAAAGTGCTTTTAGCGAAAATAAAATATTAATTATTACAGAGAACCAACAATTAACCCCGGTCATTCTTGGTAGTAAACCCCATCTGATAAACGAAATATTAGAAGGCCTTACAGCACCAAATAATAAGGGAGAACAAATTAGGTTATATTCGTTATTAAGAGAAGATAAGGAACAAGCACTTAAAAATATAACTGCGGGGCGGGAGGGGGAATATTATCCTATAAACTTAAGTCCAGATGAACATAACGCTGAAAGCATTATTAATAGGATCAAAACACTGGCAAGTACTAACGCTAATTTTGAGGTTGATTTTGACGGAACCATTTATTCAAATCGGGAACTATTAAAAGAACTATTGATAATCCTGGCTATCTCGCTATTTTTATTGTATTTTATATTAGCATCGCAATTCGAATCGTTGAGCTTGCCCTTAATTGTATTGCTCGAAGTTCCAGTTGATATTTTTGGAGCTTTTTTGTTTCTTCGGATATTTGGAGAAAGTCTGAACTTAATGTCATTAATAGGTATTATTGTTATGAGCGGGATAATAATCAATGATTCGATTCTTAAGATTGACACCATCGTTCAATTACGTAAACAAGGCTATACACTTCTTCGTGCTTTGGCGGTTGCAGGGCAGCGAAGGTTAAAGCCTATTTTAATGACTAGTCTTACTACCATATTGGCATTACTTCCTTTTTTATTTATTTCGGGAATTGGAGCAGAATTACAACGCCCACTGGCACTAGCAGTAATTGGAGGCATGATAATCGGCACAATCGTGAGCCTTTATTTTATTCCTTTATTGTATTATCGATTAGAAAGTCTAAAAACAAATGGTCGTTTTAAAAACTATTGATTTTAACTTGTATGAAAAAAATAGGCATTAAATGCAGCTAATGTAGAATAAATTGCCAACAATTCGTTTTTTTAAACAAAAAAGTGTTTTATGTTGGGAAAAAGCCAATGTATTAAAACTAAAATAGGTGATACAATCTAGCCTTGCTCTGTGAAAAGTATTTAGACAACTGTTATACTTTGGGAGAATATTTTATATAGTATAATAACTCAGCAAGGCTTATTCATAAAAGGATAAATGCGATTAAAGGATTTACTTTGTAAGAAAATATTTTGAACAGATCAAATTTTCAGGTCAGAATGATTTCATCAACGAGAATGAATGAAAACGTGAAAATAAGAAGTAATATTTCCTTTATGAATTAGCCCTGAATAACTTAGTATATATCATTTTGCTTCGGAAAATGAACTGATGGATATTTTTAAAGATCAACAAATAAAAATATATTGATATGCATAGATATATTATAGTTGTAATAACAATAATTTTCGTTTAAGTTGGATGTAAATCAAGGGTAGGGCAGAATAATTCTTAAATCAAATTTATCGTTAACGAATACAATTTTGGAGAATTAAAAATTAACCAAAAAGCAAACTATATTTATCTGTTTATAAATACAGGAAATACGCCTGTTATTATCCTAATTGTAAAAACTTCTTGCGGCTGTACAGTACCTAAGTGGTATAAAAAAAACAATCACCGCAGGTAAGAGTGGAGGAATAGAAATAAAATACGATACCTTGCATTCCGGGATGTATAGTAAAACTATGATTGTCTATTATAATGGTCCTGACTCACCTAAACTACAGACTGTTAAAGGTTGTATGCATGTTGTAAAACATTAACGGTATAGCGTGGCTTGTTCATGAAATTGTATAATCAATGTGCGGTTTAACTTTTTGTCCTGTAAAAAAGTTGCATGTCCAATAATGATATCGGCAATGATATTTCGTGTTAGACAAATGAGCCATATTTTGGTGTTTTTGCCTATTTGTTTTTCATTGTATGCTTCAACCTGTAATTAGCAAATAATAATGTATGTTTTTTCGTAATAAGTGATGTACAAAAAAGATTATTTATTTAGGCAAAGCTTTCACAAAAAGGGACTTTATTTATCTTTACGCTTCCAAACGAAAAAATAATATAACACCATGATATCGGTCGACAATTTAGGAATTGAATTTAGTGGAACGACCCTTTTTAGTAATATCTCTTTTGTGATTAATCCAGGGGATAGGGTTGCTTTAATGGGGAAAAATGGCGCTGGAAAGTCTACTTTATTAAAGATTATTGCAGGAGTGCAGACTCCGAGTTCGGGAAAGATTTCTGCGCCCAATGATGCCGTTATTGGATATCTGCCTCAGCATCTTCTTTTAGATGATAATAGGACTGTATTTGAGGAGACATCTCAGGCTTTTGCTGAAGTGTTAGGGATGCAAAAACGTCTTGAGTTTCTAAATAAAGAGCTGACTACTCGGACTGATTATGAATCAGATTCTTATTATAAGATTATAGAGGAGGTTTCTACACTAAGTGAGAAATTATATAGCGAAGGAGAGATCAATTTTGATGCTGAGATAGAGAAGGTTTTGATTGGTTTGGGTTTTGTTCGTTCTGATTTCAATAGACCTACTACGGAGTTTAGTGGGGGATGGAGAATGCGTATTGAGTTGGCGAAGTTATTGTTGAAGAATCCTGATTTGATTCTTTTGGATGAGCCTACCAATCACCTTGATATTGAATCTGTACAATGGTTGGAGAATTTTCTTGTGGAATCGTCTAAAGCGGTGATGGTAATCTCTCACGACAGAACTTTTGTGGATAGTATTACTACTAGAACCATTGAGGTTACTATGGGACGTATCTATGATTATAAGGTGAACTATTCGAACTATTTGCAACTTCGTGCTGAACGTCGAGAGAAGCAGTTGAAGGCATATGAAGAGCAACAAAAGATGATCGATTCAAACATGGAGTTTATTGAACGGTTCAAAGGAACTTACTCTAAAACACTTCAGGTTCAGTCACGTGTTCGTATGTTAGAAAAACTAGAGCGAATTGAGGTAGATCCAGAGGATACATCTCGTCTTCGTGTGAAATTTCCACCTTCTCCTAGATCTGGAGATTATCCTGTTATTGCAGATAATGTATGTAAAAGTTATGGCGATCTTCAAGTTTTTAAGGATGTCTCATTTACTATTGAACGAGGGGATAAAGTTTCGTTTGTAGGTAAAAATGGAGAGGGAAAATCGACGATGATTAAGTGTATTATGAAGGAGCTTGAACATCAAGGTGATTTGAATATTGGACATAATGCCCAAATTGCCTATTTTGCTCAAAATGAAGCCTCTTTGTTAGATGAGACTTTGTCTGTTTTTGAAACCATCGATGAGGTGGCTAAAGGAGATATTCGAACGAAAATAAAGGATTATTTGGGAGCTTTTATGTTCTCTAAAGAGGATTGGGATAAAAAGGTGAAGGTGCTTTCAGGAGGAGAGCGTACGCGTCTTGCAATGGTGAAGCTTCTTCTAGAACCGACCAATGTTTTGATTCTCGATGAGCCTACAAACCACTTGGATTTACGTACCAAAGATATTTTGAAACAAGCGCTCATTGATTTTGATGGGACAATTATTTTGGTTTCGCATGATAGAGATTTCTTAGATGGTTTGGCTCAGAAAGTATTTGAGTTTAAAGATAAGAGGGTGAAAGAGCACTTAGAGGGAATTACTGAATTTTTAGAGAAATTGAAAGTCGCCTCTATCAAAGAATATGAAAAATAGTATGAATTGAAACTATAATTAATTGTTTTCAATCACTAAGAACTTCTAATTAGGCTAAAGGTCTGTTTTTTTTTCATTAAATTCACTCGTTGAAAATTAACGTACATTTGATGATGAGAAAACAGACTTTTTTGTTTTTGGTAGCCATGTTTCTTTCGCTACCTATTTTCGCTGGTAATCAAAAGGTTATCGGTTATTATGCAGGATGGACAGGGCTCCCTGTTTCTGAAGTGCAGATAAGTAAGATGACCCATATTAACTATGCGTTCGCGAATATTGTGGATGGGGTGCCAAAGTTTATGCTTGAGCAAGATCCTCGTTTAATTCAGGAGTTGGTGTTGAAACGGGATGCTGAAAGCCCAAATACGAAATTACTTTTTTCTATTGGAGGTTGGGTATGGAGTAATCACTTTTCTGATATTGCTTTGACGAAGGCTTCTCGTCTTAAATTTGCGAAAGGGGCTGTCGCTCTAATGAAGAAATATCGTTTTGATGGGATTGACCTAGATTGGGAGTACCCTGGACAGCTAGGGGAAGATAATAAGTTTAGGTCAGAAGATGGTGACAATTTTAATTTATTGTTAGAAACCATTCGTAAAGAACTAGACAAAGATAAAAAACACTACCTTCTTACCATTGCTACAGGTGCAGACAAAGCATATACTGATAACACGACCCTTGGTATTGCTCAAAAATATTTAGATTTTATTAATATTATGACTTACGATATGTATGGCGGTTTTGATCATACTACTGGGCATCATGCGAATCTTTTTGATGCTGAAGTAAGAAATGGTGCTAAAGAGATTAGTGGTGTGGGAGCTATCCAAAGACACTTAGACGAGGGGGTTCCTGCTGAGAAGTTAGTACTTGGCATCCCTTTCTATGGCCGTCGCTGGACAAAAGTAAGCAAAGAACAAAAAGATGGACTTTGGGCTTCCGCTGAAGAAGTAGGATATATATACCCTTATAAAAAGATTGTGACTGAGTGTACAAAAGCAAATGGTTACAAAAAATATTGGGATAAGAAAGCAAAATGTCCTTACCTTTATAATGCTGAAAAGAACATTTTTATCTCTTATGAAACGCCAAAATCAATGAAGATTAAGATGCGTTATGTACGTAAAAATAATCTTGGAGGAGTAATGTTTTGGGAGTATTCTGATGATTACAAAAGTGTTCTTTTGAATACGATATCTGAGTTATAACACCTTATATAATTCCGCACTCAACTATATATTTAGTTGAGTGCGGAATATCAATTTTAACCGTTTACTATACAATGATACATCGGACCATTGAAAATATGATCTCCCATATTCATGGAAGCTTTCAAAAGCTCATGTATGTATTTTGTGGAGAGGTTTACTGCTTCTTTTAATGGATTTCCTTTTGCAATCTCACTAGCAATAGCAGCAGAAAGGGTACAACCTGTACCATGAGTATTGGTTGTTTCTAATTTATTAAAAGCAAAAAGGGACAATGTCTCCGTTTGTACTTCTACTAGAATATCTTCTATTCTAGAAAGGTGTCCCGTTTTTAAAAGGACATTGCATCCAAAGTCTCTTGCTAGGTTCCATGCATTTACCTTTAGGTTTTCTACCCATCTACTGCCCAAAAGTATTTTTGCCTCAGGAATATTTGGAGTAATGATTGTGGCTAAAGGTAATAGTTTTTTTTTCATCGAATCGATAGCCTTTTGTTGTGTGAGGCTTTGAGAAGATGAAGCAACCATAACTGGATCAATTACAATGGGAATATCGGTGTCCTTTAATACTTCTACAATAGCTCCAATAATATCTGAATCATAAACCATTCCTATTTTTATTGCATCGACTTCATAGTCTTGAAGTGTCGTTTCGATTTGCGAAATGATGTTGGAGGTAGGGATCGGTACAATATCAAAAATGCCATGACTATTCTGTGAGGTAACACAGGTGATGGTGGTTGCCGCATAACAACCATGAGTCGTGATCGTTTTTATGTCAGCCTGAATGCCAGCTCCACCACTTGAATCGCTTCCTGCTATAGACAAAACGATCGGATTTTTTTTTTCTATATTGCTCATGATAATGCTATTTTAGATGTCTTTAGCTCTAGTAGGTCAAAATCCCAAAGGGTAGAACTTATGTTTTCTGTTTCTCTAAGTATCTGTATTGCTTTAAGTGCCATGTGACTTCCAATAATTCCAGCAACAGGTCCCAGTATTCCTTTACTTTGTTTTGTTTTGACCATTGGAGTAGGAAAAATATCTCTATATCTCAAACTACTATGTGATTCGAGGATCATTAAATATCCCTGATACTCTTGTACTGCTCCATGAATGATTGGGATGTGATGTTTTGCTGCAAATTGATCCGCAGCAATTCTTGCATCGTAATTATCAGGAGAAGCTATTATGAGATCAAAGAAACCGATTGGAACTGTATCTAATGCAAAATATTCTGAAATTGCAATGAGAACACAGTCTGTGTTCTTTTTTCTTGCTTCTGCTTCACATATCTCAGATTTTAATTTTCCAACATCTTCTGTACTGTATATGGTTTGTCTATGAAGATTACTATAGGATACAGTGTCAGGTTCATAAATGGTTATTTTACCAATTCCAGCACCTATAAGATACGAGAAGAGAGGACTACCTAGCCCCCCAGCACCAACGATTAAAAGAGAAGCATTCTTAAGCTTCTCTTGATCGTGATTTGTAAAATCTGAAAGTTCAAAATGTCTATCGTATCGATGCATAAGTCTCTTTTTTCTGAGTGGTTGCTGATAAAATATGATCCCAATCTTTCCATACAGCCTCGTAACCAGCTTGTTGAATAGATTTAACTACTTCATCTACAGTCCTTGAGTCTTCTATCTCAAACTGCTTTAGAGCCTTGTCTTCGTGACTATAGCCTCCTGGTTCTGTTTTAGATCCTGCACTCATGGAGGTGATTCCAAGTGATATAAGATGGTCTCTGAAAAAAGCTGATTCGCGGGTAGATAGCGCTAACTCAACAAAAGGATTATATATACGGAAAGCACAAATTAGTTGAAGTAGTTCTGTATCAGAAATTGGATTTTTAGGTTCAAAATGACCTTCATTTGGACGAAGGCGTGGAAAAGAGAGGCTGTAAACTGTTTTCCAATAATGTTTCTCCAGGTAATGTAGATGTCCAGCAAGTAAAATAGCTTCCGTTCGCCAATCGTCTAGTCCTAGAAGTACACCAAGGCCTACTTTGTGTATTCCTGCTTCTGCAATTCGTTCTGGAGTCTCTAAACGATATTGGAATTTTCGTTTTTGTCCAAATGGATGATAGTCTGGGTATATAAGTTCGTTATAGGTCTCTTGATAGACATATACAGAATGTACCCCTGCCTCGTTGAGTGTTTTATAATCTTCGATACTCATCGGTTGAACTTCGATAGAGATTTGATCGAATAGTGGAACCAATATTTTTACTGCATGGACTAGATCTTTAGTAGAGAAATTGCGATTATCTTCTCCTGTAACCAAAAGAAGGTTTCGTATTCCTAATTTCAGTATATGGTCTGCTTCTTCGGTAATCTCTTGTACATCCAAACGTTTTCTCGGAATATCATTCTTGGCATTGAACCCACAATAGATACAACCATTAGAGCAGTAATTTGATAAATACATGGGGATATACAACTGCATCGTCTTTCCGAAACGTTGTTGTGTTTTTTGTTGACTTAAATATGCCATCTCTTCCAAGTAGGGAAGTGCTGCTTTAGAGATGAGTGCTCCAAAGTGATCAATAGTAGGTTTGGAATGGTTCAGTGCCTCAATGACCTCTTTCTCAGTATAGTCTTGTGTCCTTTTTTTGATGTCATCCCAAGAATGTTTCTGTAGTTTGTTGTAGAAAGTCTCTTTGTTGTTTTTCATCGTTCCAAAAATGAGGTAAGTGGGGAGGTTGCTTTGGCATTCAGTGTATGACTTGTAGCCAATTTGCTTTCATAAGCCATTCTTCCAGATTCTATTGCTAAGTGGAAAGCTAGTGCCATCTTCACAGGGTCTTTACTGTTTGCAATAGCAGTGTTTACCAGACAGGCATCTGCACCCATTTCCATCGCCTTGGCTGCATGTGAAGGGGCACCTAGTCCTGCGTCAATAATTACAGGGACATTGCTTTGCTCTATGATATACTGCAGCATCTGCATATTTGTAACTCCTTGATTGGTGCCTATTGCAGAGGCTAGAGGCATTACTGCTTGGCAACCAACCTCTTCAAGGCGTTTACAGGTAATAGGATCTGCAATGATATAAGGCAAAACGACAAATCCCTCTTTTACTAGTTGTTTGGATGCTTTCACAGTTTCGAATGCATCGGGAAGTAGGTGTCTAGGATTTGGATGAATTTCTAGCTTAACCCAGTTTGTGCCCAATGCTTCTCTTGCCATCATGGCAGCGAAGATTGCCTCTTCTGCATCTCTTACCCCTGAAGTATTTGGTAGAAGATGGATGTGTGGGTGATTGAGGTGCTTTAGGATATCATCTGCACCTTTTTTGTCTAAGTCAACTCTTTTTAATGCCATCGTAACTAGTTCGGAATGAGAAGCTAGAATGGATTCTTCCATTACTTCATTAGAACTATATTTTCCTGTTCCAACAAAAAGTCGTGATCTAAAAGACTTATTTGCAATGGTTAGTTGATTGTTGTGAATGATATTTTTTGGATCCATTTTAATGTCTCTTTAGTGATTGTTTTTGATTTAATTATTGAACTTGATACTGCGATCCCCTGTATTGAGGATGACAAAAGAGGGGATAGGTCGTTATACTCTATTCCCCCAATAGCTACGATTGGTGTTTGTTGCCATCCACTCCATTCATCATAGATGCGTTTATATCCATCAAGTCCTAAAATTGCACTCAGGTTCTTTTTAGTAGAAGTATAGCGATAAGGTCCAAGACCAATATAGTCTACATGCTGTTCGATCTCTTTAATCGTTGTTAAAGTGTTTGCAGTTCCACCGATAATAAAGGAGTCTCCAAGTATTTCTCGAGCTTTTGCAGGGGAGGTATCGTTCATTCCGATATGAACTCCTGAAGCACCAATTTCTTTTGCGACAGAAACATGATCATTGATAATGAATGTTGCATCATATTTATCGGTCATCTTTTTTATCTCTTTCGCAATAGAGATAAACGAATCATTGTCAATCTCTTTCATCCGAAACTGTATCCATCGTCCTCCACCGTGAAGTACTGATGCTACTTGCTCTAAAATCTCATCGGCTGTTTTGCCATGAGTAATGAACTGTAATCGAAACTTATTTGTATCTACTTTCATGACAGAATATCTTTTAATCTCAATTTTAGCTCTCCGTAGTGGATATCCTTTCCAATTATGGTATTCGACCATAGTGCTCCCATCAATGCAGCATGTTTGAATCCCATATCTAGAAGTTCTTGTTCTCGTCCTATGGCAATACCTCCTAATGCAATCCAATCGATTTGATTGTGTTCCTTTATAAAGGAGAGGGTAGAAGCATTCCACTGAGAGTGGTAGTTTGTTTTGCTTATACTATCAAAAATAGGACTTACCAATACTTGATCACATGCTGTCACTTTAGACAACTCATGGATGAAATGTAGGTTGGATGATAGGATTCTTCCATTATTCAAATCATTCGGTTGTGGTTGAGATCTATGAATTCCTATGTTGGGAAAGGGATCCATATTACACTCTGGGTGATGAACAATACATTTATGATGTATCTCTTTTGGTATTGTCGTAAGGAAATTATTCATATCGCAAGCCCTATGATTGGGCTTGCGTATGCGAATAAAATCTATCCCCAAGGAGAATAGGAATGCATAAAGTTCTTTTTCATTTTCAAGCCATTGGGCTGGGCTTATAACTGTCCATTTCATCTATTGTTATATTTCAACAGTCTCTTCTTCGGTTTCTTTCGTTTTTTTATGTAAAGCTTTACTTGCTTTCATCGAACAGAAGTGTTCTCCACACATTGAACAGAAGTGAGATGTTTTATGTCCTTCGTCTGGAAGTGTCGCATCATGAAATTCCATTGCTTTTTCTGGATCTAAAGAGAGAGCAAATTGATCTTTCCATCGAAATTCAAACCTTGCATCCGACATCGCATGATCTCTACTTTCAACTCCAGGAATTCCTTTTGCGATATCTGCAACATGTGCAGCAATTTTATAGGTAATTACTCCTTCACGAACATCTTGTTTATTTGGGAGCCCGAGATGCTCTTTAGGAGTTACATAACATAGCATTGCTGTTCCATACCATCCAATGTTTGCTGCGCCAATGGCAGAAGTAATATGATCATACCCTGGTGCAATATCAGTGGTAATTGGACCTAAAGTATAGAATGGGGCTTCGTAGCAGTGTTCTAACTCTTTGTCCATATTCTCTTTTATACGATGTAATGGGACATGTCCCGGACCTTCTATAATTACTTGTAGATGATGTTTTGATGCCATTTTCGTTAATTCTCCCAATGTCTCCAACTCCTTAAATTGAGCTTTATCATTGGCATCATATATGGATCCTGGTCTTAGACCATCTCCTAAGGAAATAGCCACATCATAACGAGCCATCAGTTTACATATCTCATCAAAGTGAGTATATAAAAAACTCTCTCTCTTGTGGGTTGTACACCAGTTGGCCATAATGGCGCCTCCTCTAGAGACAATTCCAGTTTTTCTCTTTATCGTGAATGGAACATGTTGCCATCTTAACCCTGCATGAATGGTAAAATAACTGACCCCTTGTTGTGCTTGTTCAATAAGTGTCTCTTTGAATACTTCCCAAGAAAGATCTGCAACATTTCCATGGACCTTCTCTAATGCTTGGTAAAGAGGTACAGTCCCAACAGGAACAGGAGAATTACGTAGAATCCACTCTCTTGTTTGGTGGATATTTTTCCCTGTCGATAGATCCATAATGGTATCCGCTCCCCAGCGAAATGCCCAAACTGCTTTTTCAACCTCCTCTTCTATAGAGGAACTAAGGGCAGAATTCCCAATGTTCGCATTGATCTTCACTCGGAAATTTCTTCCTATGATCATTGGCTCCATCTCTGGATGATTGATGTTAGATGGGATAATTGCTCGTCCTGCAGCAACCTCTTGACACACAAACTCTGGAGTAACCACCTCTGGAATATTGGCTCCCATTGGATCAGGGTGTAGGCTTTTTGTCTTTTTATCCTTGTTGTAAAGACAATTTTCTCGTATGGCTACATACTCCATCTCAGGAGTAATTATTCCTTGTGAAGCGTAAAATCGCTGTGTAATAGGGTGTTCTTCTTTGGCTACGAGGGCTTTTTCTCTTTTAAATATGTCGGATTGGAGTGGCTTTGGAATATCCACTGTCATTAAGTGCTCTTTCTGGTAGCGCCATCCCTCTTTCACTATTGGTAGTCCTTTTAATGGATCGATGAATACTTCGGGGTCAGTATATGGCCCTGAGGTATCGTATACCGTGACTGGATCATTTTTGATTACATTCTCTTCATCATCGATTGTGTCTGAGAGGTTAATCTGTCTCATTGGGACCTTAATGTCAAATTGTTCTCCCTTAATATAGACCTTTTGACTTTGAGGAAATGGTCTTGTCGTAATCTTATCGTTACCTTCTAACATGAATAGAAAAGTTTAGGGTGTATAATTCCATTTCAGCAAAAAACGTTGTTGCTGATTTATCTGTATTCCTTTAAAAAATAGGTTATTATCCTCCTTGAGTGGCCTGAATGATGAGAATAGAATCTCCTTCTTGCAGATAGGTTTCTCCCCACTCTGTCTTGGGACATAATCTTTGATTAATTGCGACAGCAATGCCTTGGAGTTCGATCTGATACATGGAGAGAAGATCATGTATATTGGTTAATACATCGATTTTCATACTATTACCATTAAATAGTATTTTCATGATAAGTTATAATTATAGGGAGCACTTCAACGTAACGGTGTTGAGAAGAGTATGTGCTTAACATATTACCTACGCCAGTATTATCTGGATCAGGTTATGGGTATGATCTCAGCCTGTATTTTAGGCACCCCCCTGTTAATATTATTTCAAATGTACATAAAAATAAATCAAAAAAAAAGGAGCCTTTCGCAAAAGACTCCTTTTTAGACTATCTATATAGAGATATTTAATCTAATTTACTTAGATAAGTGTTTACATTTGTTTCAATTCGTTTGGCAACATCTGAGATGTCTGAACGAACAAATTTATCTCCTGTAATATATTCATATAGTTCGATATAACGTTCTGATACTTGTGATACAAATTCAGAAGTAAATTCAGGTAAAGTATCCCCATCACGTCCTTGGAAATCATTTTCGATTAACCATTGGCGAACAAATTCTTTAGATAACTGCTTTTGTGCTTTTCCTTGATCAAAATTATCTTGATAAGTGTTGGCATAGAAGTAACGAGATGAATCTGGAGTGTGAATTTCGTCGATTAGTATGATCTTACCATCTTTTTTCCCAAATTCGTATTTAGTATCTACTAGGATAAGTCCATTATTATCAGCAATCTCTGAACCTCTTTCAAAAAGTTGATAGGTATATTGCTCTAATGCTTCGTAATCCTCTTTAGTGACTAAACCTTGAGCAATAATATCCTCTTTCGAAATATCTTCATCATGGCCTACATCTGCTTTGGTTGTTGGGGTGATAATAGGCTTATCAAATTTCTGATTCTCTTTCATCCCATCTGGAAGGGGGATACCACAAAGACTCCTTTTTCCTGACTTATACTCTCTCCAAGCATGTCCTGTTAAGTAACCTCTAATTACCATCTCTACTTTAAAAGGCTCACATTTATAACCAAAGGTAACTGCTGGGTCAGGAGTATTTATTTTCCAATTGGGTACGATATCAGCTGTAGCATCAAGGAATTTAGAGGCAATTAAGTTTAGAACTTCCCCCTTATAAGGTATCCCTGTAGGTAGAACTACATCAAAGGCTGAAATACGATCCGAAACAATCATCAATAGATAATCATCCCCTAGGTCATACACATCACGCACTTTTCCATGATATACGGACTGTTGATTTGGGAAATTGAAATCGGACTTAACTAATTGGTCTTTCATCTGTGAATTTTTTATTTATTAAACATTGGATTTTGGATTGTCTAAAGCGTCCACTATTTTTTTAACAAGTGGGTGACGGACAATATCCACTTGGGCTAAATTAACTACTCCAATCTCTGGAATATTCTCCAAAGCAGTGATTGTATCACGGAGACCAGATTTTTGGTTTCTGGGTAGGTCAATCTGGGTAATGTCTCCGGTGACGATATATTTTGAAGTAGGTCCCATTCTAGTTAAAAACATTTTTAGTTGAGAATGGGTTGCATTTTGTGCTTCATCAAGGATAACACAAGCATCTTTTAAGGTACGACCTCTCATATAAGCCAATGGAGAGATCTGAATTACCCCGTCTTGCATTAGTTCATTGAGCTTTTTGGGTGAAAGCATCTCTTGTAATGCATCGTATAGTGGTTGTAAAAAAGGATCAATCTTTTCCTTCAAATCTCCTGGAAGAAAACCTAAGTTTTCCCCAGCTTCAACTGCTGGTCGGCAAAGTATTATTTTGCGTACTTGATTTGACTTCAATAGTTGTACTGCCATGGCAATAGAAAGGTACGTCTTTCCACTTCCTGCAGGACCAATGGCAAAAGATAGATCTTCTTTTAGTATGGATTCAACCAAAAGTTGTTGATTGCGACTCTGAGGAAGTATGGGTTTTCCTAAATAGGTATATCCTATATGATTAGGCTTAAAGGAAGTCTCATGTTCTGAATCGGGCTTTTCTATTAAGTCTAACAGATCATGTTTACGAATAATCCCTTTATCATTGATAATTTTTTGGAGTCTATGGATTACCGTGACGCACTTTTCTATGAGTGCTGTATCTCCTTTTAGCTTAAGTTCATTTCCTCTTGATGTGATTCTGATATCATGAAAATGCGCTTTAAGTAATTCTAAGTATGCATTGTTTATCCCCCATAGAGTGGAAGGATCTTCAATAGCAATAGTTGTTTGTACTATATCTGTCATATATTCTTCTCAAAAGATCTACGACAAATTTAACGAAATATTTTTGTGAATTATTCCATCGTAAGGAATAAGAATAGTGTACCTTTGATAAAACGTAACATTAAAGCAACATTATGGTGACAAGAGATAAAGAAAGTGCTTCTCTTTCGAAATTATTAGATGTCTTAGATCGATTAAGAGTAGAGTGTCCATGGGATCGTAAACAAACTTTTGATTCAATGAAGAGCTTGACAATTGAGGAGGTTTATGAGTTAGTAGACGCGATTGGTGAAGAGAATCCTGATGATATAAAAAAAGAGTTAGGGGATGTCTTGTTGCATATCGTCTTTTATGCCAAAATGGGTGATGAAAAAAACTGGTTTAACTTTGCGGATGTCGTTGATTCTTTGGTGGAAAAATTAATTTTCCGTCATCCTCATATTTTTAGTGATACGGTAGTGGAGGGTGAGGAGCAAGTACTTCAAAACTGGGAGAAACTAAAATTGAAAGAGAAAGGTGGAAATAAAAGAGTCTTAGAGGGGGTTCCGAAATCTTTGCCGCCACTTATTAAGGCATCTAGAATCCAAGAGAAAGCTCGTAATGTTGGGTTTGATTGGGATAAAAAAGAGGATGTATGGGAAAAAGTCCATGAAGAGTTGCAGGAGGTGCAAGTAGAGATGGATCATAAGAACCAAAAGGCTCTTGAGGGGGAGTTTGGAGACCTTTTGTTTTCTGTTATTAATGCTGCTAGACTTTACGGTGTGGATCCGAATTTGGCATTAGAAAAGACGAATAAGAAATTCATTACTCGTTTTAATTATATTGAAAATAGTGCTATTAATAGTAACAAAGAACTAAGTGATATGAGCTTAGAAGAGATGGATGTATTATGGAACGAGGCAAAGAATAAGGCCTAGCTATATTAACTATATTAAAAAAGCGATCTTTCGTAGTTCGGAAAGATCGCTTTTTTAATATAGTTAATATCCTTCTTTTAAGAAGACTATTTGTCAATGGTGAATACAAGTGTTTTCTCTTCCTCATTAAATGTGAGATGAATACCTTCTCCTTCTTGTATCTCGGTCTTAATGATCACTTCAGCTAGCTCATCTTCTATATATTTCTGAATAGCTCGTTTTAAAGGTCTTGCACCAAATTGAGGATCGTAACCTTTCTCTGCAATATATCGTTTGGCTTTCTCTGATATGTTTAATGAGTATCCCAAAGCCTTGACCCTGTCTAATAGACCTTGCATTTCAATATCTATAATTTTATATATATCTTCTTGTCCTAATGAGTTGAAAAGCACAACGTCATCTACACGATTCAAAAATTCTGGAGCAAAAGCACGTTTTAAAGCCTTCTGTATGATATGTTTTGTGTGCTCATTCTCTTCTTCTTTGCTATTGCGAACATTGAATCCAACTCCTTGACCAAAATCTTTTAATTGTCTAGATCCAATATTAGAGGTCATAATGATAATCGTATTTCGGAAATCGACTTTACGACCTAAACTATCTGTGAGACGTCCTTCATCTAATACCTGAAGTAGTAGGTTAAAAACATCTGGATGGGCTTTCTCTATTTCATCTAATAAAATAACAGAGTATGGTTTGCGTCTAACCTTTTCAGTTAGCTGTCCGCCTTCTTCGTATCCAACATATCCTGGAGGAGCTCCAACAAGACGAGATACAGCGAATTTCTCCATATATTCACTCATGTCTATTCGAACTAGAGCATCTGTTGAGTCAAAGAGATGATTGGCGAGTACTTTTGCTAATCTAGTTTTACCTACACCCGTTGGACCTAAGAAGATGAAAGAACCTATTGGTTTGTTCGGATCTTTAAGTCCTGCACGATTACGCTGAATTGCTTTAGTAATCTTTATAATAGCATCGTCTTGCCCAATAATAGAGGTTTTTAAGTCTTTCGACATATTAATTAGTCTCTTTCCTTCGGCTTGTGCAATACGCTGTACTGGAATGCCAGACATCATTGAGACCACTTCCGCTACATTCTCATCAGTAACAGTCTCTCTATGTTGTTCAAGCTCTTTCTCCCAATTGATTTTCATCTTTTCAAGATCCTCTTGTAGCTGTTTCTCTGTATCACGATAACGTGCTGCTAACTCAAAGTCTTGGTTGTGAACTGCTGCGACTTTCTCTTTGTGTATTTGCTCTATTTTGTTTTCCATCTCCACAATAGAGTCTGGAACCACGATATTATTAATGTGTACTTTTGAGCCTGTTTCATCCAATGCGTCAATAGCCTTGTCGGGGAGATGACGATCTGAAATGTAACGATTGGTCAAAGAGACACATGATTCTATAGCTTCTTGTGTGTAATGAACATTGTGATGGTCTTCGTATCTCTCTTTTATATTGTTTAAGATCTCTATGGTTTCTTCTGCTGAAGTAGGTTCCACAAGAACTTTTTGAAAACGACGTTCTAATGCCCCGTCTTTTTCAATATTATTACGATATTCATCTAAAGTCGTGGCACCAATACATTGAATTGCTCCACGAGCTAAAGCGGGTTTTAAAATGTTGGCAGCATCCAATGATCCTGTTGCACCACCAGCACCAACAAGAGTGTGTATTTCGTCTATAAAGAGAATTACATTATCAACCTTGGCAAGTTCTGAAATGATCGCTTTCATTCGTTCTTCGAATTGTCCACGGTATTTGGTTCCCGCAACAATCGAAGCTAAATCTAAACTGATAACCCTCTTATCAAAAAGAATTCTTGACACTTTTCTTTCAACAATTCTTATTGCTAACCCTTCAACTATGGCTGACTTGCCGACTCCTGGCTCTCCAATAAGAATAGGATTGTTTTTTTTCCTTCTACTTAAAACTTGTGCAATTCGTTCGATTTCATCTTTTCGTCCAACAATAGGATCGAGGCTTCTCTCTTCGGCGGCTTTGGTAATGTCAACTCCAAAATTGTCTAATACAGGCGTTTCAGACTTGACTGCAGAAGAACTCTTCCCTGAAGAAAACGATGATTGTTGTTTTTCAGGATTTCCGCCAAATAGATCGTCATCATCGTCATCATCAGAAAAAGAGGATTGGATGTCATAACTGTGATCTAAATTATCCTGCTGTGAACGATCAAATTTAGTTATCTCATACCTAGACTTGAAATTATGGTAGGTGACACTATAGTGCTTAAGTAGTTGTGTAACAAGAAAGTCATTGTCTTTTAAAATAGCGAGCAAAAGATGTCCGGTGTGAACCTCATTCGAAGATAATATCTTAGATTCTAGATGTGTTATTTTTAAAACTTTATTGGTCTCTTTCAATAGATGAATACGAGTATTTTCTTCTAAACTTTTCTCCTTGCGGATACTCGATTCAATACTCTCTCTTACTTCTTGAATATTTACTCCCATTTCTAGAAGAATTGAAGATAATGTGCCCTCTTTTAGTAACCCTAGAAAAAGGTGCTCTGTTCCAATATAGTCGTTACCTAAACGAATCGCTTCCTCTCTACTATAAGATAGAACATGTTGGATTCCTTGGGAAAAGTCTGAATTCATATTTTTAGTATTTCAAATGATTGCAAAAAGATAGTAATCCTTCCTTTTTCAATAATAGTGATTTTTATCAAAAAAGCATGAATTGTTTATAACATACTTCTATTATTTCTAGGAAAACAAACAATAATTGAACTTGTTTTAACCAAAGTCTGTATTTTTTAAACATCTGTTGAGAATCTAACACTCTTTGTAGATGTTTATGTGAAAAAAGAAGATCTTTTGAATGATTCATATTTGATTGCTTTTTTAAGGCTGTTTTTCCTGAAAAATGGAGTATTACTGACCTTTTTTATTATTTTTGTCTATCTTGAAACTACTTTACAAATCATCATAAATAAATATAGTTTGATATCTTATTTGAAAAGAGATTTGTAACAGTGTAGATAACGAATACTAATAAACATTTATATATATGTCGGTAGGTGAAAAAATAATTCAGATCAACATTGAAGAGCAAATGAAGTCTGCTTATATCGATTATTCGATGTCGGTGATTGTTTCTCGTGCGCTTCCAGATGTTCGTGATGGTTTGAAGCCCGTGCATAGACGCGTTCTTTTTGGAATGAACGAACTCGGGGTTTTCTCTAATAGGGCCTATAAAAAATCTGCAAGGATTGTAGGAGAAGTATTGGGTAAGTATCACCCCCATGGAGATTCTTCTGTGTATTTTGCAATGGTTCGTATGGCTCAACAATGGTCTTTACGTTATCCTCTTATTGATGGACAAGGAAACTATGGTTCCGTGGATGGCGATAGCCCTGCAGCAATGAGGTATACTGAGGCTCGCTTGGCTAAAATTGCAGAGACTACATTGTCTGACTTAGATAAAAACACAGTTGAGTTTCAACCAAACTTTGATGAATCTCTCAATGAGCCTACTGTCCTTCCAACACGCATTCCGACACTTCTTGTAAATGGAGCCTCAGGTATTGCTGTCGGAATGGCAACGAATATGCCTCCACATAACTTGACGGATGTAGTCACTGCTATTAAAGCCTATATTCATGATAACGAAATCTCTATCGAAGAGTTGATCGATATCGTTAAGGCACCTGATTTTCCAACTGGTGGTATTATTTATGGTGCAGAAGGTGCTAAGGAAGCATATCGTACAGGTCGTGGAAAAGTAGTAATGAGAGGAACTTCTCATATTGAACTGGCATCTAACGGCAGAGAAAAAATTATTGTTACTGAAATTCCTTATCTCGTGAACAAAGCTGAGCTTATTATGAAAATAGCTGAGTTGGTTAATGAGAAAAAGATAGATGGTATCTCAAATGTCAATGATGAATCCGATCGTAATGGTATGCGTATCGTTATTGATGTGAAGAGAGATGCGATAAGTAATGTTGTGTTGAATAAACTATACAAGTTTACTTCATTACAATCGTCTTTTAGTATTAACAATATTGCTTTGGTTAAGGGACGTCCTCGTCTACTTAATTTGTATGAATTGATTTATAATTTCGTTGATCACCGTCATGAAGTGGTTACTCGTAGAACTCAATTCGATCTTGATCAGGCAGAAAAGAAAGCACACATTCTTCGCGGATTGATTATTGCTATTGATCATTTAGATGAAGTTATTAAACTGATACGTGCCTCTAAAACTCCAGTGGAAGCCAAAGATGGATTGATCAATAATTTTGATCTTGATGAGGTTCAAGCAAAGGCAATTTTAGAGATGAGATTGCAGAAACTTACTGGACTAGAAAGAGATAAGCTCCATGCATCATATGACGAGATTTGTACGATAATCGCTTCCTTGAAAGAAATTCTTGCTTCCAAAGAGTTGAGAATGCAGATTATCGTAGACGAGTTAGACGACGTGGTGAAGACTTTTGGCGATGGTCGTAGATCTGAAATCGTGATGAGTTCAAGTGAGTTTAATCCAGAAGACTTCTATGCAGATGATGAGATGGTTATTACGATCTCTAAAATGGGCTACATAAAACGAACTCCTCTAGTTGATTTTAGAACTCAGTCTCGAGGTGGGGTTGGAGCTAAAGGTTCGTCAACTCGTGATCAGGATCATATCGAACATATGTTCTCTTGTACAATGCATAATACGATTCTGCTTTTCACTCAAGGAGGTCGTTGTCATTGGTTGAAGGTTTATGAAATTCCAGAAGGGACAAAAACTTCTAAGGGTCGTGCAATTCAGAATGTAATTAATCTAGATAGTTCTGACCCTATTAAAGCTTTTATTAATGTGAAGACATTGAAGGATGAGGACTATGTGAATAGTCATTTTATCGTGATGTGTACAAAACATGGTGTCATTAAGAAGACTGCTTTAGAAGCTTATTCTAGACCTCGTCAGAATGGTGTAAATGCAATTACAATTCGTGAAAATGATGAGTTGTTAGAAGCAAGGCTTACTAATGGTAATAATGATATCATGATGGCTGTAGAGTCAGGTAAGGCAATTCGATTCCCTGAAACGAAATTACGTGCAATGGGACGTACTGCTTCTGGGGTTCGTGGTATCACTTTATCAGATGATTCAGACAAAGTAATTGGTATGATTTGTGTTGAGCCTGATAGCAATGAAAATATTTTAGTAGTTTCTGAAGCAGGATATGGTAAGGTTTCTAAATTAGACGATTATCGTATTACAAACCGCGGAGGTAAGGGTGTTAAGACTTTAAATATAACTGATAAGACAGGAAAACTCGTTGCGATTAAGTCTACTACAGATAGTGATGATTTAATGATCTTAACTTCTGCAGGAGTTGCAATTCGTCTACCGATTTCTGATATTCGTATTACAGGCCGTAATGCACAAGGAGTCAAATTGATTAATCTACGTAATGAAGATGGCATTGCATCTGTCGATGTTGTTTCTTCTTCTGTAGACGAAAAAGACTCAGCTAGCAATCAATCTGAAGAAGTTAAATCGGATTCTTTAGAAGAAGAAGTAGCAACTATAGCGGATAACGAGGTCTCTTCTGAGGAAGAAAATGTTGATCAAGAATTGTCTGATTCTTCTATTGATGAAGAGGTTGAAGATCAAGAAGAGACAAAAGAAGATGATGAATCATCTGATGGACAACAATCCTTGGATTTTGGGTTTTAATTTAGTTAAAACTAATAAGTAATATAGAATCAAATTTACAAACATGAAGAAGTTACTGTTTTTTACTGCGCTTTCGGCCTTTGCGTTGAATGCATCAGCTCAAAAAAGTAAAGTGTATAGTGCTCAAAACTACGCTAACGAAGGAAAATTAGACAAAGCGTACGAGGCAATTCAAGCTGCACTAGATCCAAATTACAAGAAGGCAGATAAAATGCTTACTTGGCCTAAAACTTATATTGCAAAAGGGCAAGTTATGCGTTCTATTGCTTTGAATAAAAATGCAAAGTATAATGGTCTTAAGAAAGAGCTAATTAATCCACTAGATTCAGCACTTAATGCATATATTAAAGCTGCTGATGTGGATGCAAAAGGTCGTTTCACAAAAGAGATCAATGCTGCAATGATGTTCTTAATCACTGACTTTACAAAAGCTGCCTCTGATGCTTATAATGCTAAAGATTATAAAGGTGCCTCTGACGCTTTTGTGAACGTGCTTAAAATTGAAGAACACCCAGTTTACGTTGGAACAGAGCCAGCTAGAATTGATACAATGATCATGTATAATGTTGCAATAGCATCTTCTGCTGCAAAAATGTATGATCGTGCAATTGAGTACTATGCTAAAACTCAGGAGTTAGGTTATAATGGTGAGAAGTGTGCTCTTGGTATCATCAACGCTTACAAAGCTCAGAAAGACACTGCTAAAGCTCTAGAGGCTATGCAAGATGCTTTTCACAAATTTCCTACAGACCAAGGTATTCTAGTTGAGCTTATTAACTACTATATCCAGTCTAAGAATGTAGAGGGTGCTCTAACTTATTTGGACAAAGCAATTGAGTCTGATCCAACAAATGCATCTTACTATTTTGCTAAAGGATCTGTTTATGACAATCTTGGAGATCCTGCGAATGCTATTATTGCATATAGTAAGGCTATTGAGGTTAAATCAGATTTCTCTGATGCTTACTATAACTTAGGGGCTGTTTATTACAATAAAGGGGTTAAATTCCTAGAAGTTGCAAATGAACTTCCTACAAATGAGTATAAGAAGTATGAAGAGCAAAAGAACTTAGCTAATAAAGAGTTTGCAAAAGCAATTCCTTTCTTCGAGAAAGCAGCGGAGCTTAATCCTGCTGAAAAAGCGTCTTTTGAAAACTTGAAAAACTTGTACTATCGTCTTGATATGAACGACAAGTATAAAGCTATCATGAAGAAGCTAGATGAGATGAATTAATCGTCATCTTTTAAAATAAACAAAAAAGGCCTCTTTTTCAAGAGGCCTTTTTTGTTTATACTAGTTACCAATAGAATGGGAGTGAAGTCCAGTGAAACAAGACAAATCAAACGGTATTTTTAGTTGTAGATCATATTCTCATCTTGTTGTATTCTTAAAATGCAAAGATAATCTCTATTCTCATTACGCTTTTTTCTAAGAATGATGTAATACGGGTTATATATATAGTTCGCATATTTATTCTGAAGATAGAAGATCTTTTTGATGATAAGACTATTGAATTTACGAATAGATATAACTTTTTAGTTAATGTGTTGTATTTATCATAACACATATTACAAGACTTGTATTGTATTAAAAAAAGAGGACTAAATTCTCATTTAATCCTCCTTAATATATTTATAACTCAATGTTTCGTGATATATAAGATTGATAATCTTTCACTTCGGGTTTGTAATCTTGATCAAATAATGGAGAAGAGATCATAAAGTCTGCAGTCGCTCTATTAGATGCAGTAGGAACATTATAAAGAACTGAAATTCTTAATAATGCTTTTACATCCACATCATGTGGTTGTGGTTCCATTGGATCCCAAAAAAATATCACCATATCTATTTTTCCCTCACATATCATCGCACCTAACTGTTGGTCACCACCAAGAGGTCCAGATTTTAATCTAGTTACAGTTGGAGCAAAGAAATCATTATCTTGACACTTTTTTGTAATAGTTTCTTCTACCAACTTACCTGTTGTACCTGTGCAAACCAAAGAGTGCTGAGCAAGAGCCTTCCAATTCCAGTCTACCCACTCTGCAATGTCCGCCTTTCTATTATCATGCGCTACAATTGCAACATTCTTCTTTTTTCTGATCATAAGTTTACATACTTAATTAGAATTGAACATACACAAACATAAACAAAATATCACATAAAGTACTATAATTCATTAAATTCCTCTACAATTTGCTGCTTCCAATTTGCTATTCGTTCCTCCCATTCCGTATTATCTACAAGATACTCTACAGGGAGTCCTTTAAAACGATGATCATCGGTATAGAATGCTGTTTCAAAATGATAATCGTCGATATGAACAGAACCAATAATTGTGGCACCATGTTTCTCAAACCATTTTGCTAGCAATCCAATAGCGTCACAGAAATTATCTGGATATCGTTTTGAATCGCCTAGTCCAAAGATTGCCACTTTGGTGTCAGAGAAGTCACAATCTTCAATAGAAGGAAGAAATTCATCCCAATAGTATGGTAATTCACCATCAAACCAAGTGGATGCTCCCATAATTAAGAAAGGATAATCTTTTATTCCAATTCCATCAGATTGATCAATATCAATCTGATCAATTTTAAAATCATCTGCTAACATTTCAGATAGTATCATTCCAACTTTCTGAGTGTTTTTACCTTGACTACTTGTCAATAATGCAATTTTATTTTTCATAAATTAATACTTTAGGATCTCAACAATAGCATTTCTTATAGACAATTTATTTGGTAGGGTTGCTTTCTCAAGTGCTTGGTTAAAACCTACAGGGGTAAATGTTGCTCCTATCCTTTTCACGGGTCCATCTAATTGTTCGAAGCACTGTTCCATAATCTGTGAAACAATTTCAGCACCAAAACCGGAGAAGACCTTATCTTCGTGAATCATGATTGCCTTATTCGTTTTAGCGATAGAGGTTTTAATGCCATCCATATCCAATGGAATTAAGCTTCTAAGATCAATTACTTCGACACTATAGCCCTCTTTTTCAAGTTCTGTTGCAACCTCTACACACATTGGAGTTGTGTTCCCATAAGTTATGACTGTCAGGTCATCTCCTCTTTTTCTAACTTTTAATTTACCAAAAGGAACTTCGAAATCATCTGGAATTGGAGTTGCAGTAACTTCAGAATTATAAAGTGCTTTAGGCTCTAGAAACATCGTCATTCCTTTAGATCTAATGGAAGTTCTTAAAAGTCCTGCAACATCATCAGCATAGGATGGGTATACTATACGTACCCCTGGGAATGTAGTTAAACATCCTTCAATATTTTGACTGTGATATATTCCACCACCAATATACCCACCAGAAGCCAAACGAATAGTCATATTAGGAGAAAATTTCCCATTAGATCTCCAGTAGTCATGCGAAGAGTCTACAAATTGTTCCATTGCTGGCCAAAAGTAATCTGCAAACTCTGCTCCTTCAATCACAACTCGTATATTTTGTTTCTTAAAGCGAGTCATACCATTGGCAGTCCCAACAATATAGTCTTCAGCTATTGGACCATTAAAAATTCGTTCTTTACCAAACTCTTTTTGCATTCCTTTGGACACATTAAACACCCCTCCTTTATCTTTATTGGCCATATCTTGTCCATAAAGGAACGTTTCGGGATTATATCTAAACTCTGCTTTTAATGTCTCATTTAGGGCTTCTATTAATTTCTTTTTAGGTCCTTGATCCTGATGTAGTCCTTCAGGATATTTATTTGAGAAATAAGGCTCTGGAATCACAAAATCCATGATACTCTCAGGCGTAGGATTTTCTGCTTTAATCACTTTACGGTGTGCTTTGATGACGACCTCTCGCGACTCCTTCATTATCTCGCTTAGTTCTTCTTTGGTAAAGATTTTATAACGTAAAAGAAGTCGTTCAAACTTCGCTAATGGGTCGTAAGCTTTTGAATAAGTAAGTTCGCTATCATCTCGATAAAGATCGTGTCTATCGCTATTTGAATGAGAGTGAATACGAACACAATTTGCATGTACAATACAAGGCATCTGGTTCTCTTTAACCCAACGATAAGCCTCAGTCATCGCATTCATTGAGTCAAAAACATCTTTCCCGTTACAATGGATAATACGAAGATTCTTGAATCCTCTAAAGTTATCAGCTACTTTTCTTCTAGCTGTCTGATCTCTTTTGGGAACTGAAATACCATATCCATTATCTTGGAAAACAAAGATTACTGGTAGTTTCTCTTTAGATGCACCATTTATCGCCTCATACACATACCCTTCAGAAACAGAACTTTCTCCTTGTGAACAGAATGCAACACCTTCATCTTTATAATACTTCAAGGATCTAGCAACCCCAACAGCATGAAGGGTGTGATTCCCTGTACATGATGAAACGTTCTCGATATTGATCTCCGGTTTTGCAAAGTGATTAGACATATGTCTACCACCACTAGAAGGGTCAGAAGCCTTGGATAGCCCATTAAGTATCAGCTCTTCGGAGGTCATCCCTGCAGACAAACAGGTCAACATATCTCGATAATATGGAAATAGATAATCCTGTTCTTTGTGAAATATCTGTCCTAGTGCCAATTGGATTCCGTCATGACCAGCATAAGGTGCATGATATGACCAACCCAATGCTTGTTTTAGATAGTTTGGTGCTTTTTCATCCACCATACGTCCAATGGTCATTAGACGATACCATGCCTCTAACTGTTCTTTGGGAGTTTTTAGAATACTGTATACAGCAGGGGTCTCAAGATCGTGAAGTTTATTAATATTTTTCATATTAGATCACATTAGGGTTATAGGATTCAATTTCTTCTACAATTGCTTGTAAGAATTTTCCAGCCAGCATTCCATCAATGATACGATGGTCATGAGACAGGGATAGATACATTTTATGGCGTATTCCGATTACATCCCCAAGTTCTGTTTCGATTACTGCAGGAACCTTTTCAATATTTCCTAAAGCCAAAATTGCAACTTCTGGTTGATTGATAATTGGGGTTCCAAACAGACCTTTAAAAGAACCAAAATTTGTTAGTGTAAAAGTACCGCCAGTCATTTCGTCGATACCTAACTTACCATCTCTTACTTTGTCTATTAGCTTTTGTACACGTTTTGAGATCCCAATGATATTCAATTCATCACAATCTTTAACTACAGGAACAAAAAGATCATCTTGTTCAGTGGCTGCAGCGAAACCAATATTAATATCCTTTTTCAAAAGGACCCTATCTCCTACAATTGAACTATTTAATTTAGGGTATCTCTTCAATGCTTTGGTTACAACTTCAACAAATACTGATAAGAACGAAATTGAAACCTGATGTTTCTCTTTTACCTGTGGATTTGTCTTTTTCCTCCATTGAACCAATGAGGTCACATCTGCCTGTACTACGGTTGTAACGTGTGCTGAAGTACTCAATGACTCTACCATTCTTTGTGCTATCACTTTTCGTGTATTTCCCATTTCAAGATAGTCTCCATTTGCAGTGAAAACTTCAGGTTCAGGTGTTTGAACCTTTGGTGATGGGTTTTCGATCACTGATTTAAAAGATTCGGAATGACTCTTTTGTGTTGGAGGAGCAACCTCTTCTTGTTTGGCAAGATAATTAAGAATATCCGCTTTTTGCACGCGACCTCCTACTCCACTCCCTTGAACTTTTTCGAGATCTCTTAGAGAGATCCCATATTCGTTCATCATCTTTTTTACGAGAGGAGACAAAAATCGTTTTGTCTGATCTTGTGGTCTTTCCTGTTCAGTGGAAGCCACTTCTGTCTCTTGAACCTCCTCTTGCTCATCATCCTCTTCTCCTTCAAGTCTGATGTCCATAAGAAGTGTTCCTGCAGAAAGGAGTTGATCCTCTTCACAGTATATCTTTGTAACAGTACCAGCCACTGGTGATGGAACTTCCGAATCTACTTTTGCAGTAGTTATCTCTAGGAGTAGATCGTCTTCAACGATGGTGTCTCCCTCGGATACCATAATCTTTGAGATTGTACCTTCTACCACACTTTCGCCTAGTTTAGGCATTAATATCTGATAAATTGACATAAACTATAATTTTAATATAGACACAACATAAACAACAAGGTCTATTATTTGTTTTATAGATATAAGTCTTTTTTAGAAGCGATCAAAATAACAAACAATAATCCACTATACTATATGAATACATTTGGAATGATCATGGTGTTATGTTTAGTCATGATACTATCAGCCATTTTTGGGGCATTGAATAAGAAAACAAAATTCCCAACTGTCTTAAGTTTACTTCTTTTAGGTGTGCTTCTTCAATATCTTTTTGGTAAATATGACATATATTTTGAGAAGCAGAAGATTCTAGAATTTCTCGGAAATGTGGGAATTATATTTATTGTATTAGAAGCAGCATTAGATCTAAAGATTTCATCTAAAAAGAAAACATTAATATTGAAATCCTTTTGGCTTGCACTAATCTCTTTGATTTGTTGCATGTTGCTATTATCTACAATTTTTCATTACACTTTACAGAATCTAGGCTGGACTCAGTGTTTTTTATATGCGCTTCCCCTATCTCTTGTAAGTAGTGCTATCGTGATTCCAAGTGTACATCATATGTCTGAGAAGAAGCGTGATTTTTTAATTTATGAGAGTACTTTTTCAGATATTCTCGGAATTATGGCTTTCTACTTTTTGGTCAACAACTTAGGAGAAAGTAGTGCTATAAAAGTAACCATAAATATTCTTTCGAATACTGTATTGACTGTGATTGTATCTATACTTAGTAGTATACTACTATTTTACATCTTTCACAAAATGGTTCATCGACATATCCGTTTTTCTGTATTTATCTCAGTACTTGTATTAATATATGCTATTGGAAAGAGTTTTCACCTCTCTTCTCTTCTATTGATTCTTATTTATGGAGTATTATTGAGCAATCATACCACCCTATTGAGGAAATTTCATCTTCCAAAAGATTGGGTGGACCCATCTCTATCTGACGAGCTTCTTTCGCACTTTAAACTCATTACGGATGAAGGATCTTTTTTCATCCGTACCCTGTTCTTTGTACTTTTTGGAATGTACCTCTCTTTTGATGATATTTTATCGTTTCAAAATATTCTTATTTCGGGACTATTTATTGTTGGGATCTACTTAATTCACTATATCCTTCTAAGAATATTTTTTAAAAAAGATATTACTCCAGAGGCATATATTGCACCGAGGGGTCTGATCTCCGTACTACTTTTCTTTGCGATACCGAAAGATTATATGATAACAGAGATAGAGAGTAGTTTGCTTTTTATCGTGATTGTAATCACCTCGATTGTTATGGGAATTGGACTAATGATTCAGAAACCCAAAGAAGTTTAATAAGAAAGGGAACAAAAATAGAGCACATTTTTTTATTGTGCTCTATTTTTTTTATATGTAGATTTCCAAATAATTATGGAATTCTATAGATAATTGAGTTAATATTCATCCCAGCACCCACAGAGGTAAATACAATATTTTGTCCACTCTCTATCGACTGTCCCTCAATCTTATTCTTCCGAACCAAATCGAACAAAGTAGGGACCGTTGCAGTAGACGAATTTCCTAACTCACGAATAGACATTGGCATAATGCTATAATCCACATCTTTCTGCTTATAAAGCTTATACAATCTCTCCAAGATAGCCAAATCCATCTTTTCGTTCGCTTGGTGGATAAATACTTTATGAATATCCTTAAGATCAAGACCTGCCTTATCAATGCTTGCTTTAACTACACCAGGAACAGTAGTAAGGGCATATACATAGATTTGATTTCCAGCCATTTTAATCACCTCTTCTGTTTGATCATAGTCAGGATTCCATGAGCTTCCCATCTGCAATGCATGACTGAATTTACCACCATCAGAACGACTTTCATGGGATAATATTCCTATTGGAGTCTCACTTTCAGTTGCTTCAACTATTACAGCACCAGCTCCATCAGCAAAGATCATCGTATCTCTATCGTGTGGATCTGAAACACGAGATAAAACATCCGCTCCGATAACCAATCCTTTTCTACAGAATCCAGCACGAATATATGCATCAGCAATAATCATTGCTTGAGTCCATCCTGGACAACCAGAGATATTATCATGACAGAATGTCGATGGATTTTTAATTTTTAGTTTATCCTTTACTTTGTTCGCCAAAGAAGGCATGTTGTCGATACGAGTACTACCACTCTTTACATCTCCAAAGTTGTGAGCTACAATAATAAAATCAAGCTCCTCTTTGTCAAGCTTTGCATCTTCCAATGCAGCAATAGCACTCTCCACAGCCAAATCAGATGCAGTCTGATCTTCCGCAACATAACGACGTTCAGCAATACAAGTAATTGCTTCAAATTTTGAAGTAATCTCTTCTCCTGGAGTCTCAAAAGGAACTTTTTTACCAGGTTGATAGAATGTATGATCTACAAACTCTTCATTTTTTACAATACGTGGAGGGATAGACGCCCCAGACCCCGTAATAATTGTATATATTTTATTCTCCATAGTTGCTGGACAAACGATTAATATTTCACATCAATTTTATTTCAGAAGACAACTAAAATATAGTCTTCCTCTCGTCTTTACGAAGATACAAAATAGATCAAAAAGTAAGATTAAAAAAAGTGTTGAAACCAAAAAATAAACGTTAAGGAGAGTCAATTTCTTAAACTTTTAACATTATTCCCTTTTGGTTAGAATATTTGATCCCGATATTCCAAATTCAATAATTACAACCCATATGGCAATCTTTTTAGTATAAGTGAACCAATAACTAGTTCATTCTACTACTTATATTTGCTGAAAAATATTAATATGACTCCCTATTTGCTTAAATAATCTTTCTTGCTAAAATTATCCTACAAAAAATGTCAGGCTACTTATTGGTATTGATTAGCCCAAAGCATTACAATTTAAGTATTATGATGACTATAAAAATAGGCTTTTATACGTATCTCTTTATTACGAATAAAGAGGAGAAAACATTAAAAATACTTTTACTTTTGTTGAATGGAATTACAAATAAGTACTCATTCGGTCTGTTTTTTTTACAAAATATTTGAAAATAATACACAATGACAACCCCAAATCCATATATCCAAAAAGAAAGGGGAGTGACTAACATGAGCCACTCCCCTACATTATCATCTTAATATCACAATTAGAAAAGTCCTTTTAGAGCATTTCCAATATTCTTAATCTCATCTTTCAACTTATCTCCAGCGCTATTCTCTAGCTCTTTCTGAATCTGTTTTTTCGTTTTACTCAAATCTAATTTCACTTTTGGATTGCTTATATCCCCAGTAATCGACATGCCTATATTATACTCTTTGATGCCACTAGCTCCTGGAATAATATCAACCACTTGCTTTACATCTCCTGAAAGTTTGTTTCTAGGAATAAGAAAATCACATTGGTAACTCATCTGTCCTGCAAGATTCTGATTTCCATAGAATGTCAACTTTTGTCCTGCAACGGTCGTTTTAACAGGGTGAAGTGTCAAGTCACCATTTACTAAATCAAAGTTAGCAGAGAATTTACCTACACGAAGGTGATCCGAGCTATTCTCTCCATTTACTAAATTTGCAATCTCTTTAGTCGTTCCTGTTGCTTTTAATAAGATCTCGGAAGAACTAAACACTCCACCTCCATTAAAAGTATTAAACAAAGGAGCTAGTTTGCTATCTAAAGCCCCTCTAATATTCATGTTCGCAGCGATTTCCCCACTGCTGTCATTTGCTATCGGTGCATATTTTTGAACAGTTTTAGAGGCACTATAGGCTTTCGCTATCTGAATTCCATTGGCTTTAAAAGAGAAGTTAAAGTCTGGTTTTTCAGCATTTTGTGTGTTAAAGAAACCGTTACTTACCATGGAGCCATCCCATAGCTTCATTGAAAGGTTATTTAAAACAGCTTTTTGGTTCTCCACTTTTGCTTTTCCAAGAATGTCGGTTATTTCGATGTCATCATATACTACTTTATCAATATTCAGAAAACCATCGATGAAGATATTTTTTGGTATCTGTACAACCGACACAGAGTTTGTGTCATTTTCTACTTTATCTTGCTTCTCTTTCGACACTGCCGTCGTCTCTTTTTTCTCCTCTACCATTAGAGACATCCATGTTTTAGTATCAATACGTTTACTCTGTATCGACATATTTCCTTGAATTGCCCCATCTTTGAATAGATATGGAAAGTAGTTCTGAAGGTAACCAGTAAAAGTAATTTCATCCCCATTCACTCTTAGTTTTGTCTCTTTAAGAGTGATCTTCTTTGCACTTAGATCCATTCCTGCAGTTGGAACTTCAATTGGATATTTCAGAGATGCATCTTTATATTTGATTCCACTAGCACGAAGTGTCCCAGACATATATAATTTATCGTATGCCTCTTTTTCAATAAGATCCATTGTTCCTTGCAGTTTCATATCGCCAGCAATACGACCAGTCAAGGTTTCCATTTTTACAGGAATGGATTTCTTTAATGTTTCCAAATTCATATCTCCATGGAATGCAGCAACAAAATTAGGATTAGACATGGGTTGAGTTACACCAAAAGATGCTTTAACCGGCTGTCCTCCAATTTTCATCTCTACCACAGGAACATCTACTTTGGTAAGATCTAGATCTCCTTGTGCTTTTGAGATAATTGCCCTTACTTGGATATTTTCTACCGATTCAGGAAGATCAGCATATTTCATATGTCCATCCTTTACTTCAAAGTGAAGGTTGAACTTTGGATATGTTTGATCATTATAGACTCCTTCAATACTACTACTAAAGGTTAATTTGCCAGTCATATCCAAACCATCCAAGTAAGACTTATATGCATCAGGAACTAAGCCTAACACCTCTTTAAAAGAGGAATGAGGACAACGTATTTTAATATTTGGAACATAATTGTCTCCATCCATTTGGAACGAACCTTGAGCAACCAAAGGAAAAGACTCAATTTTCATATCACTCTTCACGATAGTAAACAACATCTTCTCGAAATTTGCCTGAACGTCTGTAGTCAGAGATACGGGAATATGTGTCAAATAAGAGACTCCTTCATAACTACAAGAGATGTTTGCATTGGTCTCCATGGATAAATTAGTATCCACTCCTTTCATCATTCCTTGAAGTTTCAGGTTGAAGTTGTTCATCTCAAAAGAGATATTAGAAGCGTGATCTACATAGGCAAAAGTCGCTTGGTCTAGTATCACTTCATTCAAATTGATTCCAAAACTACTTCCAGAACTACTATTTTCTGTTGCACTATCTTCAGGTGCAGCAGTCTCTTCTGACGACTTTACAATATCCCAGTTTGGCTTGCCCTCTTTGGTTATTTCTAAGGACACATAAGGCTCTACCAATTCAAATTTAAGTATATCTAAAGATTTCTCTTTCCACAAACTGGATACATTTACATCTAGCTCTAGACGTTTAAGAGCCATAATTGGTTTGGTGAATTTTTTGTTATTATTCACCACCTTAAAATCGTCGATACTTACATTTAGATTTGGAAAACTTTTAAATAGAGATAAGGACGCGGATTCCATATAGATCTTAGCATCCACATTTTTCTCTATTACAGTGACCACTTCTTGGGTTATACGATCTTTAAAGAAAAATGGAACAAGAATCATCAGAAGCAAAATCGTTCCAATGATAATTCCCACAATTTTAAGTAATCTATTCATATGATTATTAATTATTCAAAAATTCAGTTCTTAAGATATTCATCGCAGTCATGGTTGCTTTGCGGATCACACGTTCACGCTCATTTCCAAATTGGAAACATTTGGTAACGATACGGCGTCCATTGCCAACAGCTATCCAAACTGTTCCTACAGGCTTCTCTTCTGTCCCTCCAGTAGGCCCTGCAATTCCAGAAGTTGCAATTGCATAGTTTGCTTGAAACTTCTTTAATGTCTCTCGCACCATTTGAGTAACTACGGGTTTAGAGACCGCACCAAATTGAAAAAGATGCTCTGCAGCCACATTAAGCTCTTCTATTTTTACTTCATTTTCATAGGCTACGATAGATCCTTTAAAATATTGAGAAGCTCCTGCCATTTTTGTAAAAGAGTGTGCTATATATCCACCAGTACAACTTTCTGCAGTTGCCAAAAATTGCTCCTTCTGTACCAATTTAGTTGCAATCACTTCTCCCAAAGTCTCTTCTCCTTCCCCATAAACAAAACTAGGATAAGTTTCTTTCAAATATGCAACCTGTTTTTCAATTTCAGTAATTAAAGAACTATCTCCAGAATAACAACTTAACCTCAATCGAACTCCATCATAATTAGGTAGATACGCCAACGAAATGCCATTGTCAAGAGCATTTTCCCACTCTTCTAGTTTGATGGCTAACTCCGATTCAGGAATCCCTGTGGTTAAAACGGTATGATGATGGACTGATTGAAGAGAATAATGTGTTTGGATAAATGGAATCACATCGTTTTCCATCATTAATTTCATCTCCATAGGTACTCCAGGCATAAAGAAAAAATGTTGCCCTTCTTTATGAAAATGCATTCCTGGTGCAGTCCCCTTTTTATTATCTATTATTCTACAACCTTTAGGAACCAATGCTTGGTCTCTATTTAGATCATTCATTGCGAGATTATAGGATGCTAAGAATGCTTCTAATTGTTCGTAGTATGTTTGATCTAAATAGAGTTCTGTTCCAAAGAATTTGGCGACTGTCTCTTTGGTTATATCATCATTTGTTGGTCCCAGGCCTCCTGTAACTAAAATAATGTCCATCGACGGATCGTCCAATTCATTTAAAATAGCAGATTCAGTATCTCTAATTGAGACTATCTTGTCTATTTTAACCCCAATTTCATTAAGGTGTTGTCCAATCCATGCAGAATTGGTATCCACTACTTGTCCAATAAGTAGCTCATCCCCGATCGTGATAACCTTTGTTTGAATCATTAGATATCGTTATTTGTTTTTTTAGTATCACTATCTCATTTATGAAACCATGATACATTTGTATCTTTTTCGTTTGGCTATTATAAAGCGTATCTTTTAGCTCCTTTATAGTAGTTTCCGAATACCGTCTTTTTAACCACACTCTCATTCCCCTTCCAAATAGGCTCTACAGACGGATTAGATGGATAATGTCCATTTTTATAGATCATCAAATGTGGTCTTCCATTACTCATGATCACCAAATCATTCCAACCATCATGAGAACTCTTAAGGACTCTGAAAGGAACATCACTAACACTAAACTGCTGTTTTAAATCTAATTTTTCATCCATGAGAAAGAATGTACATCCACCGCTACCACAATAATATCCATTAGGAATCCCCACAAAACATTCAGGTTTCCCATTTCCATTTAAATCTATATTCTCATAGGAGAACTTAAGATCCTTTGTGGGTATTTCACCTTGAATAATGTTTGTGGTGACCTTTTGTGAAATTTCTTTGATAGAGTATTGTTTATTATTCTGTTTCGAAAAAGAACTACATCCAGTCAATGTAGATAAGGCCAAAAAAGCCCATATGATTCCCCTTGATTTTTTCATTACTAAACATATTATTTTTCTATTGTGAAATTACCAAAGTTCTACGATAATAGAAAAAATAATGTCTCTCTTTTTTGCAATAGCAACTATTAATTTGATAAAATGCTTTGTTATAGAGTTTTTCGGTTTAGATGTTCGTGTTGTTTTTCATTTTCGTGCATAAAATAAAAGTGCTCTCTTTTCTATTTTATGATTTAGAAGAAATCTCACTTTTATTCTTTACAACAAGACATAAAACCATTTAAATATCGATGCCAAACTTATGAATCAAAGAAAACGAAGGATGCATTATTCCCAACATCCACAATTTTAAAAAAAAGATCTACTTTGATAACTAGTTTTATTTGATAAAGCTGCCGTCTGACTAGATCTAGAACAATTGATTTTAAATTTACTTGTTTATGCTAATCTCTTCCCATTCGAAGAAAGTAACCCAAGCATTCAGAATATGTAATTTGCTTTATAAATTTAGGTTTTTCAGGAACCTTTTCTTTAGGATGCTTAAAAGGAAGGTAATCAACTCTTGACTTTTCTTCGTTTAAACTTACTTTTATATTCATACATCCCTTTTTAAAACCAATAACATACCCCTTATGAGTATATACCAAGCCTTTTTCGTACCAACCTAGATGCAATCCATTAAATCCATAAACATTATACCAATTCTTCTCTTTTATTAAGTAGGCCTCTGGAGTCCCATCCCAAAGAAAAACTGTATTCTCTTTTTCTGTATCTATATATGCGACAGCCTCTCCATCCACATCAGATAAGGATATCTCTTCTGAAAACACATTATCACTAAAGATCATAATTATCCCAAAAGTCAAACAAAATAGAATGATATTTCTCATTATAAAATTTTATTTTTAATTCATAATAATACATTTTTTAAACATATTAAAATAAATGCTGTCGTACAATATATTTTCACCATAAATTGTCATGTTCCCAAATGAGGATAACCACTAGGTAGGTGCCCCCCTTGTTAGTGCTCTTATATACGTGAATCGTATGTAATCTGCTGTATTTGTTTGTTTCACAAACAAATGGGCACCATAACCTATTGTTACATCTAATTCTATCTAGTTATACAAAAAAAGTCCCTTCATTAATCTATTTATGAAGGGACTCTAAATAAAAAATGATCAAATCGTCATAGTATAAATCCAAGGGGTGTAGGAGTAAACGTCATACTTCAGAGAGTTGAATTTATCTCTAGAAGTAGTACAAAACGACTTAATAATTCAAAAGTACATAGTAGCTATGCACTCTTTCTGCATAGAAAACGTGAAAAATAGACAAATCATATATCTTCAAGCCTAAATAATGTTAACATCAATAAAAATAGTGATTACGAGTATTATTATTTTGTGTTTTATTAAAGAAAAACTATTAGTTTTGCTGTCCATTCAGCGATGATAGAAAATGAAAGCATTCTACTCACTCATATTAACCCTTGTGCTATTGGGAACTCAATTACAGTTCTCTTTGGTGACGCATTTTTGTCAAGGCAAAAGAGTAGATACTGTATTGTCTTTCATCGAGAAGGGTGAATTTTGCAGCTCTAAGATGATGCAACAAAGTACGTGTGACAAAACCCAAAACAGATCACTTCATCCTTCGGAGTGCTGTAAAAATCAGATATCCAAACCTCAAACAGACAATCACAATACTACCATATCTCATATTGAGATCTCCAATATAGGGGCAGTCTTGACTGTTTTACTATGGAGCGTTTGGAATTTATCACAGGAAGATACTCGTACTGCATTTCAAGTACTATCTCCTCCTCCTCTCTTAAACCAAAGTCGACAGATTCTTTTTCAGTCATTTTTACATTAACTAAGTTATTTTATTCAAAGTGAATAGAATCACTATAGGGAACGTGCACCCATTGTTTTCTCCCTTTTATGTGAAACTATTTCTCTAAAGCTATTCTAAGATTAGAACAGTTTAATCTGATACTTGTATATTAATATAGGTATAGAAGCATATATATGAATAAAATATAATAGAGATGAAAAAGACAATTTATTTCTTTCTAAACAATCGCATATTTGTATGGTTGCTCATGGGGATAATTATCGCATTAGGACTTGCGATCTCTCCATTCTCACCACAGCGTGACGGAGCAATCAACAAAGTCTCTGTCGATGCCATTCCTGATATTGGAGACAACCAACAGATTGTATATACTAAATGGGCAGGTAGATCGCCTCAAGATATAGAAGATCAAGTAACTTACCCATTAACTACCACCCTTTTAGGTATTCCTGGGGTAAAAACAGTACGTAGTGCCTCTGCATTTGGGTTCTCCACTATTAACGTTATTTTTAAAGATAAGGTAGATTATTATTGGAGTCGTACTCGTATCATAGAAAAACTAAATGCATTGACACCAAATACCCTTCCAGAGGGAGTAAAACCTACTTTGGGGCCTGATGCTACCGGTTTGGGCCAAGTCTTCTGGTACACTTTAGAGGGAAAAGATTCTAAGGGAAATAATACTGGTGGTTGGGATCTTGCCGAACTACGATCAATACAGGACTATATCATCAAATATAGCCTGATGTCTACACAAGGAGTATCAGAGGTTGCCTCTATTGGAGGCTTTGTAAAAGAGTATCATATCGATCTCAACCAAGAGGCGATGCGAGCGTATAACATATCGCTTAATCAAATTATCAAGGCAGTAAAAAACAGTAATATTGATGTTGGTGCTCAAACCATGGAAATCAATCGTGCGGAGTATTTTATTCGTGGGTTGGGATACATTAAAAACCTCGACGACCTAGAGAATGCACTGGTTACAAATGGAAAAAATCAAGTACCTATCTATCTAAAACAGGTTGCTCATCTCTCTCTTGGTCCTGCAAATCGTAGGGGTATTTTAGACAAAAATGGTACCGAGGCTGTAGGTGGTGTCGTTGTAGCACGTTTTGGTGCAAACCCTATGGAAGTGCTTCAAAATCTGAAGAAGAAAATTGAAACACTTTCTCCTACACTGCCAACAAAAACCCTCTCAGATGGAACGATTTCAAAGATAACCATCGAGCCTTTTTATGATCGAAGTAAATTGATTCAAGAAACCCTCTACACCTTGAAAGATGCACTCTATTTGGAGATATTAATTACCATTTTGGTAGTGGTAATTATGTTGCGGAATTTAAAGACCTCGGTAATTATCTCAACCCTTCTACCACTATCGATATTGATTGTATTTATTGCGATGCGATATTTTGGTATTACAGCCAATATTGTATCTCTATCAGGAATTGCAATTGCCATCGGAACACTTGTGGATATTGGAATAGTATTGGTAGAGAACCTCATCAAACATATACACTATCCTGAGAATAGAGACAAACGTTGGTTTGATGTTGTGTGGCTCTCAACTAATGAGGTCGGATCAGCTATTATTACCTCCATTTCGACTACCATTGTCAGCTTTATCCCTGTTTTTTCATTACAAGCGGCTGAGGGGAAGCTATTTCATCCATTGGCTTTTACCAAAACATTTGCTCTTTTAGGTGCACTAATGGTAGCACTCTTTATTCTGCCTACCATTAGTTACTATTTCTTCAAGAACGAATTTGAGAAGAAGGCGTTGAAGAAAAAACAAGGTCTTTTTATCGCGGGCTTACTCATCGGTCTGACTATTGGGGTGTGGATCTCTCCTATCTCTTTTTTATGGTCTATACCAACTCTAATTCTTGCTATTTTCTACATTCTTAAAGCACTATACCCGAACTATGATAAGAAGTTGTCACAAATCCTTCAGGTATTGGTAATAGTGATGATCACGGTTCTTTTAGCATTGGCATGGAATCCATTAGGATATCAACACTCTAGACTATCCAATATATTTTTCGTTGCTATACTTATATTCTTTGTGATGGGAGGCTTCAAACTATTCGAACGATACTATCCAAACATACTAAGATGGTGTTTGAAACATAAAAAACGATTTCTAACAATTCCCTTAACCCTTGTCCTGATTGCATTCCTAACATGGCAAGGATTCGAGTCGACTCTAGGAGCTCTTTTTTCAAACATGTCTAAAGTGCAACATAGTACTGTATACCAGTCGTTAAAGCATTACTTTCCAGGTATTGGTAGTGAATTTATGCCATCTCTGGATGAAGGCGATTTTCTTTTAATGCCAACCTCTATGCCTCATTCTGGAGTCCAAGAGAATCGAAGAGTGTTACAACAGTTGGATATCCGAACCAATCAAATTCCAGAGGTAGATGGTGTGTTAGGTAAAGCTGGACGTATACACTCAGCATTGGACCCAGCCCCTCTCTCAATGTATGAGAATATTATTCATTATAAGGATGAATATTCGCGAAACAATCATGGAGAAGTTTTACGATATAAGGTGGATAAGAACCAACGCTTTATGCTAAGAGATAGTACAACAGTCTCTAAAGATAGCGCATATGCGATCCCTCTGTCCCACTTCATAGAGATCCAAAGTGGAGGAGAACCTGTAAGACAATGGCGTCAAAAAATACATAGCAAAGAAGATATATGGCACGAAATTACCCATGCAACAAGATTGCCAGGTGTCACCTCTGCTCCTAAACTTCAACCTATTGAAACCCGTATTATTATGCTTCAAACAGGGATGAGGGCTGCTATTGGGATTAAAATATTAGGAAATCAACTAGATAGTATCCAATCTTTTGGTCTATCCTTAGAGAAAGTATTACAGAAGATGCCACATGTCGTTCCCTCTTCCGTTTTTGCTGATCGAATTGTTGGAAAACCATATCTTCTTGTGGATTGGGATAGACAACAACTCGCACAATATGGTATGTCTATAGGGGAAGCCCAGAAGCAACTGGAGATCGGATTGGGAGGTGTGCCTTTAGGTAAAAGTGTCGAAGGAAGAGAGAGATACGATATACGTATCCGTTATAATCGAGACGACAGACAAGATGCTGAAAGCATCAAACACCTTCTTATTTCTAATTCGAGAGGCAAACTTTACCCTATTGGGCAATTGGCAAAGATTAGATACAAAGCAGGTCCTCAAATGATTAAGAGTGAGGATGGTTTTCTTATTGGTTATGTCATCTTTGATGTTCAGAAAGGAATCTCTGAAGGCGAAGCTGTTGCCCTAACCCAGAAACTATTAAATAAACAGATTGAGAACCATCAGTTGCATATCCCTTATGGGATACACTATAAGTTTTCGGGAAATTATGAGAACCAAGAGCGTGCATCCAAACGTTTAGCAATAGCAATCCCTGTCTGTTTGATATTGATCCTATTGATTTTGTATCTACAGTTTCACTCTATAGGTACTGCATTAATGGTTTTCTCAAGTATTACAGTAGCATTCTCGGGGGCATTTATTCTTATAGGACTCTATAGTGCTTCTGGCTTCTTAGATATCCATGTTTTTGGAATCCATCTGAGTGAAATTTTTCAGGTTCACCCGATCAACTTAAGTATTGCAGTATGGGTCGGTTTTATCGCACTTTTTGGTATTTCTACCGACGACGGGGTGCTTTTGGCAACCTATCTAGACCAATCGTTTGAAAAACGCAAACCAAAAAACATCGAAGAGATACACCAAGCTATTGTAATGGCGGGAAGAAAAAGAATACGTCCTGCATTGATGACTACAGCCACGACTATCTTGGCCCTATTTCCAGTCATTACCTCTACAGGACGAGGTTCGGATATCATGTTGCCTATGTCGATCCCGTCGATTGGAGGTATGGCAATAGCACTGATTGCAGTATTTATTGTACCAGTCCTTTATGGTTGGAGAGCCGAGAGAAAACTAAAAAAATAGTACGATGAAAAAGATAATATTAGTCATATGGATATCACTTATTGTAGGAAATATCTCCTATGGTCAGTCGTTGGAACACTATGTGAATAAAGCACTTCAAAACAATATGCTTCTTCGGGCGAAACAACAGCGTATTGAGCAGAGTAAACAGGATGCTAAGGCGAGTGGAATACCTACTGATCCAATGCTTCAAGGTGGATACTATATATCTCCTGTTTCCACCAAAGCGGGAGATATGCAAGGTCAAATTGGTGTAGAACAACAACTTTCTTGGTTGGGAACATACAAGGCTGAAAAGTCGCTTTATCAAAGTAAAGTTCAGATACAACAGAAAAGTTACGATCAATTAGAGAGAACGATCACCTATCAAACGCAAATTGCTTATTTTCAAGTAAAGAGATTGAATATAGAGAAACAGCTTTATCATTTGGAACAAAGCAATTATCAAAAGCAGAAAGAATGGCTCACTCAGCGACTTTCTACTGCTAAAGCATCTCAACTGGATATCTTAAGATTGCAGTTACAGATAGATGAATTGTCCACAAAGATAGAGATAACCCAAAATAGTATTGTTGCTCAAACAGCAGTATTAAATCGATGGGTTCATGGTACTGATAATCTAGAAGTAGCAACAGACTCCATATGGAGATCAATAACATTAACTCAACAAGAGATTATAAGCAATCCTACCATTCAAACAATGGATGCCCAAGCACAATCTCTCAGACTACAACAGAAGTGGATAACAAAAAATAGAATGCCTAAAATACGTCTCGGATTAAACTATACATTTATTACTCCATACGATAACACTGCGATGAGTGATAATGGACAAGATGCTATTATGGTAAAGTTAGGAATATCCCTTCCTGTATTCTCTAGTAAGAAAGCAAAAGCAGAACATCTTAGTGTTCATGCCCAGCAAGAGAGTCTTGAAATGAGAAAGCTAGATCAAACACGAAACCTTCGCTCTCAATGGACCGAGACCAGTAAAATGCTCCAAAATAAACAAGCACAAATATCTCTGCTACATAAACAGCTAGATACAACAGCAAAGGCACTTGTATTGATTGAAACTGCTTATTATGCTGGAGAAAGTACCTATCTTGAATTTCTTAGACTGGAAGAGCAGCAGCTTAACCTACGCATTACACTTGCTAAAAGTCAAGCAGATGCACACGTCCTTTATGCTAAATTAACCCTTTTAAAATAACGACCAGATGAAAAAGATATATATCGTCATACTTATAGTTTTGGGATTAGGAATTTTTATTGGATCACGATTCCAACATTCCGATAAAAACAAAGAAGAGATACATACTCACACAGAAAAAGTTGCCGAAGTATGGAGTTGCTCTATGCATCCCTCTATTCGACAAGATCATCCTGGCAAATGTCCTATTTGTGGAATGGATTTAATTAAAATAGAAAATGACAAAATGGAACTCCCACAAGAGGGAATCCATCTCTCTGAAGAGGCAAAAAAACAGGCAGAACTAGAAACTTTTATGGTAGAAAAGATGCGTCCTTTTAACTCTCTCTCTCTTACTGGACAGATAGAGATCAACCCAAAGGAAGAGAGGACGCAGAGTGTTCATCTCACTGGACGTATCGAATCAATAAATGTTAGCTATGAGGGGGAATATATTAAAAAAGGAGCAATCATTGCAACACTATACTCTCCCGAATTGATCACTGCTCAAAAAGAGTTAATTGAGTCGAAACAGAACCCAAGGTTAAAACAGGCATCAATAAAAAAACTAGAGCAGTGGAAAATTAATAAACAACAAATAGAGAAGATAGAACATAGTGGAGTGGTAATTCAAAACTTCCCTATTATAGCAGAACATAGTGGTTATATTTCCAATTTGAATATTCATACAGGTGATTATCTTAAGGCGGGACAAAAACTATACAACCTCAACTCTTATCAAAGTGTATGGGCTATATTGGACTTATATGCTCAAGACCAGAAACAAGTGGCTATTGGGGACACCATTCTCATTCATGCGACTGCAAATCCTAGCCTAGTACAAACCGCAACGATCTCATTTATTGCTCCAACATCTAATAGTACGGATCACACCACTATTGCAAGAGCTGTGATACAAAATAGAGATCGTGAATGGAAACCCAATACTTTTATTCAGGCCAAATGGAATACTTATGCCAAAAAGTCGATGGTTGTTGTACCCAAAAGTGCTGTGATGTGGACTGGACAACATTCTATTGTTTATGTCGAGAATGAACAGGGAAACTATATCGCTCGAAATGTAGTATTAGGTCCACAATATAACCAGATGTATGAAGTTGTTTCAGGACTCCATGTCGGAGAAAAAGTGGTTAAAAAAGGTACTTTCATTATTGATGCGAGTGCAGAGCTTGCTCATAAAAGTAGTATGATGAATCCTCCAAAAGGACATTCCACTCACCATGCGATGAAAATGGTGAATAGTGAAGCTACTATTTCAGTGAATGGGAAATGTGAGTTGTGTAAAAAAACAATTGAGACAGCTGCAAAATCCCTTACAGGGGTTACTAATGCAACATGGAACAAAGATAGTAAGAAGTTGAGCCTCCACTATATGCCTAAAATGGTATCCTTAGATCAAATAGAACTTACTATTGCAAACAAAGGATATGATACTCAAAACCATAAAGCAAAGGATTCTATATACAAAGCACTACCTAAATGTTGTCAATATAATAGACATAGTCTCGATGCAAAACACACTAAAATAAAAGAGGTAAAGAAATCATCTAATGACGACGCTTCTCTCCATGCAACGAAGATGAAAACAAAAAGCACTATCATCATTGTTAATGGTAATTGTGGGATGTGCAAAAAAACGATCGAATCTACAGCCAATGCGGTTTCAGGAGTAACTAGTGCGAAATGGGACAAGAGCAGTAAAAAATTGTCACTTCAATATATGCCTAGTATGGTTTCTTTAGATAATATAGAGAAAAACATTGCAAACAAAGGATATGATACTCCAAATTATAAAGCAAAAGATTCAATATACAATCAACTTCCTAGTTGTTGTCAATATAGAAAATAAAGTTAATGCCCTCTCCTTTATGGAGGGGTTTTCATTTACATTAAAAAAGGAGATTCTCCTATAGTAGATTGCAAATAATGAACTAAGGATATAGTTTCAATTGCACTTTATTTTAATAGAAAGAAAAAATAACCTTCATAGTATTTAAGACAATCATTTTGAAGTGATACGATTATGAAAATGTAGTTGTCTTAATAACGTTTTTTTTTTTTACAGAAACTTAGGATCTTGTGAGGCTTCTTGATAAAAGTTTACATGATACGTTATTATCAAGTTTTACATAAGAGGATGTCAATTCTTTAAAGTCTGAGTTAAAATATTCAAAAATATAGTATTTCTGAATATTAGATTGCAAACAATGAACTAAACACATAGTGTTGCAGAACACACTTCCATTTTACGTAATAGATATAGAGTATATCTTTTTTATAGATATATGAAGTTTTTATTTACTTATGCAGGTTGGTTGCATAGATTCCTTCTATCTTGCTGCAAGTTGATGATATATCAACAAAGATATAAGATAATTATATCAGTAGAAACGTCTTTCTACCAACAACAAAGACCTCATTATTACACGAGTGCTCTATCATTCGGGAGCACTCGTTTTTTTAGAAAAAAAACTCTCATCAAAAAGAAAGCAGAACCTTCAATCAAGTAGGTTCTGCTTTCTTTAATTTTGATTCTTAAATAAAATCTACCCTTTCTTTATAAGTTTTACAATTGAACCGTATTGGGTATCTCGTAAAAGATAGATTCCTGGAGGAATGGACTCCAGTGAAAAACTCTGTTTTACATCAACCTTCAAATACTTTACTACTCGACCACACAGATCCACCAATTCATATGTGTGCGACTGTTTATCATGAACAACCACTGTAATGGTAGAAACAAAAGGATTTGGATATACTGATGTTGTACCTCCATCCATAATACGAACAGAAGTTGCAATTTTGGCTGTTTTCATCAAATCCACAGTTCCTAGAGATGAGATAGAAGATGCACTAGGTGCAAAACATACAAAGAATTTATCTTTATACCCCGTCAAATCAATCTTATGAAAATCTTCTAAAGGAGCCCATTGACTATAACGATCTCTTCTATATAGATACGCTTTAGAGATATCTCCATCAATAAAACCATGATGCTTGTCTATTAATGTCATGGACACCTTCGGTGCATCGGCTTTTGTCATTGCAGTCATTTCGATCACAGGGCTATCATACTCTTTATAGAATCCATGATCTTTCAATAGACGCAACTCATCCCAAATACCTTCATTTTTATATCCAAGATAATACGCTAAACCTTGGCGATCAAAACCAGAAAGGGTTAATTGGATACCAACTTTTTTCTTTTTCAGACTATCTGAAGCATTCATCTGTATCACATATGGAATGGTGTGATCAGCAATGATAGAACTTTTGGAGATTTCTTGAAGTCTAAAATCGATCCATCCATTCTGCTTCGAACCATCATTAATCCAATACTCATACTTGGTTTTAACGTCACTCTTTTTCAAGACAAAATCAAAATAGGTGTAATCTTCAACTCCTATCTCTTTACGGAATGTAGCATCATCTGCAACTTCTAGCGCATAATCATTCCAATTAGAAGTCCCATTTTTTCCTAGAGTAAAAGTCAGGTTCTCTCCTAGCGCAATATCTGCATTTCTAGCAGTTATTTGATCCAATACCTTTACTGTTGCTTCAATACGTAACATATGTGTGCCTGAATGATCTAAAGAATACATATTTAATGAAGATTGAATATGTTGTGTTTCATCACCAACAAATTTAAACCTTGCTTGATCTGATAAAAAGTTCCCATCACCAACAATATCTTTATGTATTCTTATATTCGCATCAGAAAGGTCGAGCGTAGCATTTTTAGTCAACTCTAAACTTTGGCACTCTAACTTGTCTAAGGTAGTCATCCCACTGTAAGTTCTCACAACACCTGAAAGGATCTTTACATCCCCATCCACTTTGATCTCTTTGTTATTTACACGAGAACAAAGTGTCAATACATCTGATCCGATATCCACAGTTAAGGAGTTCATATGGACATAACTTCCCTGTTTGCTGCAGACCAACTTATGTTCTCGCCCACTCTCCACAAATTTCACCGAACCATTAAAACCTTTGCTCCAAGACTTTTCAGACAAACCAAACTCCTCTTTTACAATGAAATTCACCTCTTTTTTCGTAAAACTATTTGCCATAGAAGTCGAAAATAGAGCCTTTCTAAAGGTAAAATCTCCTTTGATAAGCTCATATTGGCCTTTCACCCAATCACTTCCAATCTCATGAGCCATTACATCAACATTAAAGCTTCCTTCATTCAGAAGAAACAGGCTTCCATGGTCAGAATATAACGTATTTCCCACTGTTAAAGAACCTCCATAAATAAAGATATTTCCTTTTGTAGATAAATCTTTTACGACCACCATTTGTGCCTTATTTTCCAATCGTAAGGTACCATTTAAAGACACATTTCGCCCTACTTGTAGTTTTCCTTTAGAAGCCAATGTTAGTGAGCCATCAAGTTGTATACTTTGATCTACCTCAAGATTTGCTCCTTCTGCAATATTCAAACTTCCACTTTTGCTCAATTCAATAGAACGTGCATTGGCTTTCGTAGAGATAACAGGATAGTTTGGGGCTCCATCTCGAATCTTAACATCAATGGACGACGAAGGAACTTTATGATCATCCCAGTTGTCCACTTCGTTCCATTGATTCGAATAAGTTCCTTTCCAAAGCCCCACGATCTTTACCGTAGGATCGATATTAATTGTATAATCTTCTAGATGTGCCTTTCCAATATTCTGATCAAAAGAGAAGTTGCTTTTCGAATCATAATAAGCAATTCTTAATAAGGTAGGTCCAAATACAGGAGTGGACACATTCATCTCAAAGGACAATACTCCATTCGTTTCGTTCGCTTTCTTAGAGCCATAGATTTCATTACTTTGATCCAGATACCCATCGTGATTTAAATCGATCCATACCCCAATTGTTCCATCTTCTACATCTTTAGGACAATCATACTCCACCTGTAATACATATGGAAATCCTGGAGATAGATTGGCTGTCATCGCTTTAAAATTGTGGAAACCTCCTACTGCTCTTTCTGCACGATTGTCTAGATCTGCAAGCATCACACCACTCAGTGCCTTTACAGGACTCTTTATTTGTGCCGTGGGATAGTCTCCCTCTTTTAATGTCGTGATAGAGATAGAATTCGACCCTCTCTTTTCATAGGCAATATGCTCTCCTTCGTTCACATAACGATATACCTTATAGTTATATTGGGTATTTGCATTCAAACCAAGATGTTCAAAACGCTTCTCTTTCGACTGAAGATATATGACATGATTCGAAAGAATCTTACCATTTTGTGGAGTTGCTATTGGATCATCTCCTTGACTCCAAACCAACAGATACCCCCATACTTGATCAGAACTCTCTTCCGGAATAATATTTAAATCAATACGATGACTATAAGCAACATTCTTCTCAACAGTAATGGTTCTAAGCTCTGGAAGCACTCCATAAGTACGAACCACTTTTTCATTTCCATATGACAACCCTTTTTCATTAATGACATATGCTCTATAATGGTAACTGGTATTAGATTCCAAATCGGAGACAATTATTTGATAATCATCTATATTTTTCTGATTCGAAGCCAAACGAATATCCTGCAAAGTAGGATCCTCATTCTTGCCAATGACCACTCCTTTCTCTAATACTTGATCCATTGCAGCCCCCAAATCACGTCCTCCAATAGTGATGGTGTTCATTCCAATGGCAGAAGCCTCTTGGGTCAACACCGAAGCTATTCCTGACATCGCCACCAATGCATAATCTTCCACCTGTCCCTTTTCAGGAGCATAACAGGCATCATCAATGGTGTTAGATGCCTTATCTACAATAACACGAAGACGCAACTTTGTGCAGATCTCGATATCTTTGGGAATACTCAAAAGAAATGCTACTTTTTTCTGCTTCCCCTCAAACTCATAACACATCTCGTCTGCAGTAAAATGATTGTCCCCATTAAAATCACAATAGACTTTTCCATCTTGTTCCTCCCCTGTTATCAGAATCTCCATGTCTGAATTTGTTCCAGGAGAGACATAAAAAGGAGTTTTCGACGTAAAGTCCTGATACCCTTTATCCGATGACGCATCTTGTGAAGTGATCTTTTGTTTTCCTATCTTCACTGATAAAATTCCCAAATTATCAAACCATTGCAATGACTGCGTTGCGCCAGTACAATCAATAGCTCCGACCTCTTTAAAAAGAGCCACGGCATCCTTTTTTGTGATTTTATGTGAACCGTAATCATTGGTAACCTCCAAAGATACAGTATAAAGCCCTTTCTCTAGGTATTTTACTTTAGGATTCTGAGAGGTGGCCGTAGTTCCTTCTAAAAACTCAATCTTATCGGTTCCAAAATCCCAAAGCCAGGTATTTGGTCGATAACTAGAACGATCTTTAAAAGAGATCACCCCTTCTTTGTTGTCTATGCTCATCTTGGATCCTAATACATCAAATTTGGCTTTCGGTATCGAGTGACATCCAGTGATTGTGTATGATTTCGAGATTGGATATAACTGATCTCCACTGATAGTCACCATCACATCACTCATATCATCTACCCCATCAAAATGAAGTGTCTCTGTTGCTTGGGTAATCTTTTTCTTTGCAAGAATATTCTCTCCTTGAACCACGGTAATAATTCCCCCCACTTGAGAGATATCCTTTACCGTGATCTCTTGATCCCCACAAGAGAGGTTTTCAGGGAAAGTTGCTGTCACCTTTGTTGGTTTAGCTTTCCATATTTTCATAGAAGGATCTCCAAAAAGATGGAACAGTCTGTAAGTATAAATTCTAGAGGTATTTCCTGGAGCCCATGTCTCATCCATTCTTAGGAGTCCCAAATTCAAAACATCCCCTAGCGAGGTGGTAGCATGATCAAAATGATGAGGATGTGGGCCAACTACCCCCGCACCATGACCAAAAGAGGGATTAAAACCAGGGTTAGGCCAAATCGATTCGAACATTCCTAAAGCCAATCCATCGTTGTTTCCAGAAAGAGAGTAATATGAAGCAGCAATCACTGCCACTGCTCCCCCATTCTCTTTACGTAGAAACTTCTCAGCAAAACACTCTTTTAATTGAAATTCTCCCGTATGACAGTTAATCGAAAATACTACGGGTAGTTTATCTCCATTCTTTAAGTCGTCAATCTGATTGGTTAAAAACTCTGGGTGTGCCCATCCCGTGCCTCCAGCATATCCATGATCTCTATGGAGTAGATAAAATTTCCCTTCATCAATAGCCGCTTTAATATTCTGATGCGAACCATTCCATTGAAAACCATTTGCCTTTAACAGTTCTGGAGCAATAGCTTCACCATTGGAAAACATTCCATTATTAAAATGTGTTGGGTTCACTCCTCTACTAGCATAATATATTCTCTGTACATCATAACCTTGATTGATCATATAGTCACGAACATCTTCACTGGTATGGCAAAAACGACGAGTAGCATATCCATCCCTCTCATCATCCTGAAATTGTGCACAGTTCAATCCATTCTGATAGAAATTCTCATCCTCAATTGGATATTTCTCATAATTGATAATTTTATCCACCACCACTTTTGCCTCATTTACGGAGGATACTGAAAGACGACCTTTGGCCATATCAGGAGTAAAATCAGCAGCACCATCCATGCAGACATAGCTTAAATCAGAATAGAAATCATCCCCATCTGTTGCTTCAAATTTACGAGCAGGAACATCTTCATAATCCCCAATAATCAACAGATATTTTGGCTTCTCATTCCATGAATGATATCTAGAATGAACTGCTTCTTCTACCTCTTCTACCGTCCATGTATCTTTCGAAACCACCTCTACTGAATGTCCCATACATGCTTTCCATGAAGCAAAACGTTCGGCTTGCGCACGAAATCGTTCTGTTGTAACCAAGATATAGTCCTTGTTGTTGCCATTCGCCATATTGGGAATATTTGCAATCGGTATAACATCCTCTCCATTGATTGCCATCCCTTTTAACTGAGAAGCAACTGCATCTGATTCGTTCAAAGAGATCGCATCATTTTGTCGATGAAACTTATATGTCAAATTCGAATATACTCTTAATATCTTTCGCTTAGGGTTGTATTGCACAGGACTAACATTCACCTTTAATATGCGAGCTGAACGCATCTGCTGATCCGTAGAGATCGAAACAATATTTTTGGGAAAGAAGGCATCCTTCTCATATATCTCACGATCTTTCTCAAATTCAGGTTCAGGAGCTCCCTCTGTATCGCGAGCTTGTTCTAACGCAGGATATATATCGACCCCTTCATAATCGCAGTAGGTCAAATTCCCCATCTCTATAGATATCGATTCTCCTTTACTTGCAAGAAAATAGTCTGACTTGATAGGTAACGAAGGCGCTCCCACTTTGGTGGACATATTCAATCCGTCAATATGGAGAAGACGATACATATCTCCTAAAGCTTCGTGACGACTCATAAAAGCGCCATCAAAATGATAATCTACTACAAACTGAGTCCCCTCTTTTCGTATGTTTAAATGGGGTTTAGTACTCTCTTCTATCCGAGCCGACTTCTTCCTATGCTTTACAAAAGGGAGATAGTCATTCTTTGCTTCTGCACGGATAAAAAAGAGCGTAAACAAAACGCTTAGTAAAATTTTATGCATACAATTATATTTAATGTTTAGCCACAAATATTAACATAATTGTAATGATAACCATATTTTTACTAGGCAATATCCCCTATTTTATCGAATTTATACGAAAAAGTGTATAAAAATATTGCAAATCGTCGTAATCACGTAAAAGACCTGTCTCTTGTAAATTATGATGAAGTTTTTTAGTCCTGCTAGCAATCAACTAAAAATATCCCTAAGATATAATATAGAGACGCGTTCTATGGAATAGATTCACTATTAAATGGAGAAAGTATATGAGCTCCCGTAGGGCATGTTTTTAAAAATACAGAGTAATGAAAAAGGAAAGAATCATACTAAAATTAGTGAAGGGAAATCCCCTTCACTCCATAAGATCTATAGATATGGATAGAATAAGCACGCAAACAAAAATGGAAACAATAAAAACAAAAACTGTCCATCTTGACTTCATTGAATGAAGTCAAGATGGACAGAATAGTATAAAGAACCAAGTCTTAGTCTTTACCCCTTCTCAAGAAAAGAGCAAAGGATTGATTCGAAAAACGGTCATGATAGATTGGCTTGAATGGAGCATGTTCTTTAAAATCTTTTATCGGAGTAATATCTTTAATCGATTTGATCCCTTCAAAACCAGTATATATATCCATTGCTCCCTCTTTAAAACCAACAATATATCCTTTATGATTATACACCAACCCCTCTTCATACCAACCAAGATGTTTCCCATTATAACCATAGATATCGAATCCATCATCCTCCGTGCTTAAATACGCAACAGCCGTGCCATTCCATAGAAAGATCGGAAGATCTTGATCATCTGTATCAATATATGCTACAGGTTCTCCTTCCGAATTATATAGCGTAATCTCTTCTGCTTGACTATTTATATGGAGCAATAAAAGCAAACACAAACTTCCAATAATACCAGTAATTTTTTTCATATATTCAATCGATGTTTTTGTTCATAATAATACAAATATGAACAAAAATTATGCCTATCTCCTTTTATTGAAACTTTTAAATAGTGAATTTGCCAATATTGGATCGCAAATAATGAACTAAATAATTAGTTGTAAATGATTAATGTTCCTCTATATAAATACAATCCAGAAATCCCCATCTGCAATCTCACGAAAGAGAAAAACAGCTCAAATGATTTATATCGCCCCCTCTTTTGCTATATTCTTTAGCATGCTGTTTTTAGGGTACAAGACGGATCAAACAATATATTAGGAGGACAAAGCAACTATTTTAGTCAAACAATATAGGAAAAGAGGTATATCTGTTACTCCTCTATGTGTTGCCCAAAAATCTTTTATTTTTTTTGCATTTAATGATTCCGCAGAAGCATTAGTACTTCTATTATAGATCATGCAATATCCCCCCCATGTTATCACGGTATTTGTAGTCGACAAACTTAGTTTCTTCAGTCGTAGAGAGAAGACACTACCTTGTATCATATCGCACAAACTAACGAAATAAAAAGAGTGTTCGTAATCTATTCTCATTTAACTGACAACAATACAAAATAACGATAAAGTACTACACTAAATACATGGTTCTGCCCCCCCCTAGACAAGGCAATGCCTTCTCTCTACGATGGATACAAAATGTTTGAGTTAAATAATTGGATGCAACAATTTTGATATGTTATAAGATATAGGGATGTCTCTTATGGGTGTAACACAAACAATTATAATAATTCATTTGCAACGTTTATGTGCGATTCTAGCATGTAAGTATAACCACAAGAAACACCACTATATATCATAAGTAAATTGTACAAGGTATATATTTAAAACACGATCGAAATACATTGAGTATATGCCTCAAGAGAAATAAAAAAGATCCTTTGAAAATATCAAAGGATCTCAATTGAAGGTTATTTTTGTTGGAAATAAAGATCCATAAAAGTGAAATAAAATCATACCACACCTGTGAACCTTTATTAAGATATTACAAAACTAATTAGAACCAATGCACTCTTTGTGCACAACAAATATTTTTTAACCTTAAATAGTAAAGAAAAAACGAACGAACATCGTTGTTTCGAAATTGCCTCAGAAACAAGCTGTTTCCATATCCATGCCTCAACAAAACGTAGAGACAACGAACACTTCTCTTTACATATCAATAGATAAGTGGTAATATTCATACGTTATATCAATAACTGTCACAAAATCACACTATAAGGTGAGCTATAATTTAGTATCCATCTCTCTTTTTACCCACTGTTCCATACCATCCCAAACAGTATATTAAAGGCTACTTTGTTCGAGTTTCAAACATACCTCCTTCATGGTTCAACCACCGAATCGATGGACAAACCATGGACAAACCATGGACAAACCATGGACAAACCATGGACAAAGTAGCCTTTAATCCCCTATCAATCCACTAAGAAAACCTGTTTGTATTGCTCATATGGGCAAAAAACATGAAAACCTGAGGTAGAAAAGTCTAACATTAAAGCACCATCTATTGTGTGTAATCTTTATCTCATCCTGCAGTACTCTCATCATGACTAAATTTTCAAGAAAACTCCTTCTGTTTATACCGTATAAACTCTCTATTTATTACCCTAAAGCCATATAACCATCCAGGTGGTCCTTTCTCAATATTCATTGTATCACGAATAAAGAAATAACACATAAGATATGGGTGATGAATAACGTCTAATTCAATAAGTTCCGACTCAAACACAAACACCTCAATTTGAGTAGGACATTTTGTATACATGTCTCCTGTATATTTTCGTATCAGTTTTTAGCTCGGAAAAAGTTGATGAAACAGCTTATCTCCTTCATGCTTTCATATACAGATTAACCCCATCATAATCATACCTAATCATCTTCGATTGCACTACCCTCTAAAAAGAATCCAAGTATCCCTTTTGAAAAGTATTCTTATCATTATTCTGCCTATATCAAACGAAACACCTATCAATTTTGTAATTTAGGCGTATTATTCGCAGTGTATAAGATATGATAACATTCATTCAAGAAGTTGTGAATACCTATCAATTTTGTAATTTAGGCGTATTATTCGCAGTTTCGTCGTCTATCTCTAAACCCTTCGGTTGGTTGTGAATACCTATCAATTTTGTAATTTAGGCGTATTATTCGCAGTGAATTTAATGCTAATTACATTCCGCTCGCAGTTGTGAATACCTATCAATTTTGTAATTTAGGCGTATTATTCGCAGTAGGTGTTTGTTTTAATCATGTGGCAAAACAGTTGTGAATACCTATCAATTTTGTAATTTAGGCGTATTATTCGCAGTATTAACCTTGACATTGAGAGATGGGAATACGTTGTGAATACCTATCAATTTTGTAATTTAGGCGTATTATTCGCAGTAATTCAGTTGAAAATTTAACTAAGGAGTATGTTGTGAATACCTATCAATTTTGTAATTTAGGCGTATTATTCGCAGTTCGTCTAACATATTGATTACTTCGGTTGTCGTTGTGAATACCTATCAATTTTGTAATTTAGGCGTATTATTCGCAGTTGAAAAGTATTTCTTGTTCGCTATCAACTAGTTGTGGATACCTATCAATTTTGTAATTTAGGCGTATTATTCGCAGTATGAATAATTTTAAAGACTTTGCAAGTCACGTTGTGAATACCTATCAATTTTGTAATTTAGGCGTATTATTCGCAGTCTTATCTTTTTGCCCTTGATTCAGTGCGTCGTTGTGAATACCTATCAATTTTGTAATTTAGGCGTATTATTCGCAGTAGAAAAGATTAGACAATAAAAAGGCTAACCGTTGTGAATACCTATCAATTTTGTAATTTAGGCGTATTATTCGCAGTGGTCATTATGTACCCTCAATACACCACCGTGTTGTGAATACCTATCAATTTTGTAATTTAGGCGTATTATTCGCAGTCGAAGCAAAGAACTATCAACATACGGTTTAGTTGTGAATACCTATCAATTTTGTAATTTAGGCGTATTATTCGCAGTTCACTCTATATTTCACCGACACGTGATAGAGTTGTGAATACCTATCAATTTTGTAATTTAGGCGTATTATTCGCAGTTTTAAGGGTCGATATAGATTTACATTCGAGGTTGTGAATACCTATCAATTTTGTAATTTAGGCGTATTATTCGCAGTAATTGTTTTATTCGTTCGGGATTAAGACTTGTTGTGAATACCTATCAATTTTGTAATTTAGGCGTATTATTCGCAGTTCCTGTGAATTTTGCTCTAGTGATCTGTGCGTTGTGAATACCTATCAATTTTGTAATTTAGGCGTATTATTCGCAGTATTTTTGTTAATTAACATATATGTCATTCTGTTGTGAATACCTATCAATTTTGTAATTTAGGCGTATTATTCGCAGTTGGTATTGTTTTAGTAAACCCAGATAAAACGTTGTGAATACCTATCAATTTTGTAATTTAGGCGTATTATTCGCAGTCTTTGCAGAACAGAATAACGCATACCTTCAGTTGTGAATACCTATCAATTTTGTAATTTAGGCGTATTATTCGCAGTCATTAGGATATAGAATTGAATTAATTGATAGTTGTGAATACCTATCAATTTTGTAATTTAGGCGTATTATTCGCAGTGCTGTAGTAGTTTTTTTGATTGATCTTGGTGTTGTGAATACCTATCAATTTTGTAATTTAGGCGTATTATTCGCAGTGTCCATTCTTGCAGGAATTGAAGACGGTGGGTTGTGAATACCTATCAATTTTGTAATTTAGGCGTATTATTCGCAGTTTATCTCAACCTCAACAATTATCTTGCTATGTTGTGAATACCTATCAATTTTGTAATTTAGGCGTATTATTCGCAGTGCTTGTTATTTTCGACCGCAATGCGATTGTGTTGTGAATACCTATCAATTTTGTAATTTAGGCGTATTATTCGCAGTGGAGCCAAAAATAATAGATGTTAAGATTGAGTTGTGAATACCTATCAATTTTGTAATTTAGGCGTATTATTCGCAGTTGTATACGGAGACATTGCCGCATTTAGCAAGTTGTGAATACCTATCAATTTTGTAATTTAGGCGTATTATTCGCAGTAACCAACTTTTTCCCAAAATCTACTATCTTGTTGTGAATACCTATCAATTTTGTAATTTAGGCGTATTATTCGCAGTAGCTATCACGAACACTGCGACAATCATATCGTTGTGAATACCTATCAATTTTGTAATTTAGGCGTATTATTCGCAGTACATCAAAGATTTTATCAAAAACTAAAAGGGTTGTGAATACCTATCAATTTTGTAATTTAGGCGTATTATTCGCAGTCGTAAACCCATTGTTCGATCTCAGGATTCCGTTGTGAATACCTATCAATTTTGTAATTTAGGCGTATTATTCGCAGTTCACCCCTGGAGATCATTTCATATGTGTATGTTGTGAATACCTATCAATTTTGTAATTTAGGCGTATTATTCGCAGTGGTTTTGGTTTTCAGCTGTTGAGCCTTTTTGTTGTGAATACCTATCAATTTTGTAATTTAGGCGTATTATTCGCAGTATATTTCACTATGCAAATCTTTCATTCCATGTTGTGAATACCTATCAATTTTGTAATTTAGGCGTATTATTCGCAGTATTTGATGCAAGCAAACTTAAGATGTTGTAGTTGTGAATACCTATCAATTTTGTAATTTAGGCGTATTATTCGCAGTGCTAATTTGGATTGCTTCTTTTGTAATAATGTTGTGAATACCTATCAATTTTGTAATTTAGGCGTATTATTCGCAGTGCGTTTTTTATCAAACCGTGATTAAAAAGTGTTGTGAATACCTATCAATTTTGTAATTTAGGCGTATTATTCGCAGTGGCTTGGATACTTTGGATATAAGACTACTTGTTGTGAATACCTATCAATTTTGTAATTTAGGCGTATTATTCGCAGTATGTCGTGCCATAAACATACACCTCTGTTTGTTGTGAATACCTATCAATTTTGTAATTTAGGCGTATTATTCGCAGTTATTATAAAATCTATCTCCTTTTCAGTGAAGTTGTGAATACCTATCAATTTTGTAATTTAGGCGTATTATTCGCAGTATTAGTAGTATTATTATAACCTAGCTGTTCGTTGTGAATACCTATCAATTTTGTAATTTAGGCGTATTATTCGCAGTATGTGTACTTTTACACATGTAATCAAAAACGTTGTGAATACCTATCAATTTTGTAATTTAGGCGTATTATTCGCAGTGAGGAGCGGATTTCTAAAAATAGAAAGGGTGTTGTGAATACCTATCAATTTTGTAATTTAGGCGTATTATTCGCAGTCTTCTGGAGTAGCGAAATACATAAACTTTAGTTGTGAATACCTATCAATTTTGTAATTTAGGCGTATTATTCGCAGTCTTAAAATGTTTTAACCCTACCCTCTCATGGTTGTGAATACCTATCAATTTTGTAATTTAGGCGTATTATTCGCAGTCTATTACACGCATGAGGTAATTCACTACTGGTTGTGAATACCTATCAATTTTGTAATTTAGGCGTATTATTCGCAGTTTACTCTATATCTCTATATCTCTATTGATCGTTGTGAATACCTATCAATTTTGTAATTTAGGCGTATTATTCGCAGTTGGGCTAAAGATTTCCCTTTAGTGGCTGACGTTGTGAATACCTATCAATTTTGTAATTTAGGCGTATTATTCGCAGTAAAGATGGAGTACTCGAATAATCTCACTAAGTTGTGAATACCTATCAATTTTGTAATTTAGGCGTATTATTCGCAGTAGTGTATTGGGCTGAAGGCTCTAGTATAGAGTTGTGAATACCTATCAATTTTGTAATTTAGGCGTATTATTCGCAGTGTGTTTTTGATCTATAGCTTCACATGCTAAGTTGTGAATACCTATCAATTTTGTAATTTAGGCGTATTATTCGCAGTAATCAAAGTGACTTAGTATAATGTCTGTTAGTTGTGAATACCTATCAATTTTGTAATTTAGGCGTATTATTCGCAGTCTTTTTGTGTGTTGCTATCAATCAATATTAGTTGTGAATACCTATCAATTTTGTAATTTAGGCGTATTATTCGCAGTCTCCTGTCAATGTGCTTGGATCGGTTGTTGAGTTGTGAATACCTATCAATTTTGTAATTTAGGCGTATTATTCGCAGTAAAGATCGTTTTGAGCTATCCAAAACAAATGTTGTGAATACCTATCAATTTTGTAATTTAGGCGTATTATTCGCAGTCACCGTTCAAGGCTTCAACACGTCCAAGCAGTTGTGAATACCTATCAATTTTGTAATTTAGGCGTATTATTCGCAGTAAACAAGCCATTGGTGTCTCCATCGTCTATGTTGTGAATACCTATCAATTTTGTAATTTAGGCGTATTATTCGCAGTTGCAGTAATAATAGCACCACGTCCAACACTGTTGTGAATACCTATCAATTTTGTAATTTAGGCGTATTATTCGCAGTTGCATCTAGATACACATTGTCATCTAGCCTCGTTGTGAATACCTATCAATTTTGTAATTTAGGCGTATTATTCGCAGTTGATTGACAACAACGCATCTGTTCATAAGAGTTGTGAATACCTATCAATTTTGTAATTTAGGCGTATTATTCGCAGTAGTAAGATGGTTAACATCATAGAGGTTTCAGTTGTGAATACCTATCAATTTTGTAATTTAGGCGTATTATTCGCAGTGAGACGAGAACGATGCAAGTGCATGGTATCGTTGTGAATACCTATCAATTTTGTAATTTAGGCGTATTATTCGCAGTACCGAACAATGGCAGATTGGATTTTCGACAGTTGTGAATACCTATCAATTTTGTAATTTAGGCGTATTATTCGCAGTATAAAGAGTGTAACTTTTTTATTATGAACATCTTACACCTAAAAATAGAATAAAAAAAGAGGGTTTTAGAAGTAGTGATACTTCGTACCCCCTTCTTTTTTCTATTCTAGAATAGTTGCAGTTGTTGTGGTCTCTCTATAGATTGATCCACTTTTCTTCCAATAAAAAGCTCCATTTTACCAAACTGGTGGTCTGTTACGGCCAAAATAGATATCTTTCCTTTCGAAGGAAGAACTTTTTTTATTCTTTGAATATGAAGATCTGCCATCTCTCTACAGGTGCAGAAACGAAAATAGACAGAAAATTGAAACATCACAAAACCATCTTTTAGTAGTGCTTTACGAAAGCGAGCTGCTTCTTTGCGTTCGGTTTTGGTATCGGTTGGGAGATCGAAAAAGACCATGATCCACATATTACGATAACGATTAAAGGGTGAGACATCATTTTTCATAGATTCGGAAGATTCAGTTTTCGTTGGGTTCCAGCAAAACAGTGTGCCAAAGAGACGGCACTTCTTTGCATGGCTATCTGGAAAACACTATGGCTTCCATCTATCTGAACCTCACTTCCCATTAGTTGCCAAATCTGCTGTTTCATCGAAAGTGTCACCTCCTCTATCTCAACCTCTCCATGTTCGAGTATCAAGTCGTAGCATAAACGATCCATATAGGGACGAAATGGTTCCATCAGATCGTCAGCAAGGGCATAGGCATTGTATTTGTTTTTATGAAAGAGACCATAACTGACGAGCAATCCAGCACTTACCACAGCCCTTGCTGCTGCAGCCCTAACCACCGCATATCCATAATTCAGTATGGGGTTGACCATGGCAAGGTCGCGATCACGAACAAATTTAGGGTAGAAATCGGCAAAGACCTCTCTCCAATAGAGTGCTGCTGCATGTCCTTCGACATTGGTTTTATCGCCACTCTGCACCGATTCGATCATCGCCAAAAGAGGTCGACCATCTCTCCCAACCTGTTCTAATACTGCTGCTTGATTTCGTATTTTCTGAACCACCAACTGTCTCCACAACTGCTTTCGTAGTGGCTCTTTGGCTTGAAGTTGCCAACGTTGTCTCTGTTGCATCTCGGAGTGTCCACGAAAGGGAAGCATCACACCAGAGGGCATGTGTTTGGCATCGCAACAGACCACCGTTATCTTGTGTTCCATACACGCTGAGAGCAGTGGATGGGTTAACTGTATCTGCCGATGTTCTAAAATGATGATCCCAATATCCTCTAAAGGGATTGTTTGGTTCGGACGATCCTCCTCGACAAAATGGATCGCAAGCTGGGATAGCTGAAGTCTTAGAGAGACAGCAGAGCTAAAAAATAGAGTGCGTTTTAACATACCTTGAATTTTAAATGATTCAACATATAGAAAGCTACTCCAACAAAAAGACCTCTCGTTTGGTGCAAGATAGTCCATGCTTACCTTGCTAAAAGCCCATACACCCTATCTCCCAAAGAGGAAGATAGGATATGAGCTTTCTATTTAGTATAACAGGGATTTTGTTAATATGTTCAAAGTAAATTGATGTGGATTGTTTCTCTAACGATACTCTCCCACTTGGACGATCTCTCCAAGGTGATTGATACGAACCTTTACCCAGTCCTCCAAGCCATTTAAAGATCTCTTTCGGATAAAACGCCATCCCAACATAGATTCTACTCTAGTAACATCAGTTGTTTCATAATGATGGGTCAATACATAATATTTACTAGAAATATTCTGCACCCTATAAAGATGTTTGGCAATGGTAGCCCTTTGATCTGGATCTAATGGATCTATCTCTCTTGGGTTAAAATCCTCCGAGGGAAGAAGGAACATCTCGTTCTGCTTCAGTGTAAACTGCAGCGTCCAGTCTGGGTGCTCGGGATGGTTGTCTCGAACAATAGGTACTCCTTCTAACACCCTTGCTACCGCTTCGTAAAATGAGACCACCTCTTCATGATATTTTCCATCAGCATCTCTGAAAATTGCAACATGGTGGTTGTTTCCAGTCTGCACATAATCATTTGGCACCAAATCATGGTATGAAGGGCTATCCTCTCTCCCTCTTGAGGCATTCACAGCATGAATAGGTGTAGCCTCTTTCACCGCTTCAATACGGACATCTGTGATCGCCTGTGTTTTGGTTTCATCTTGCCATATAGGATCATTGGTTATATTATCCAAGGCTTTCTTTGGATCTCCTCCACGCGCCGCAATATAGGTTTCGATAATACGACGAGTACCTTGGTCGACAATCTTCTCTAACTTCAAGTCTTTGTCTACCGATTTACGAACCGTAAAATAGGTCTCTTGGCTGCGTATTTTCACCTTTTCAGGAACCTCTACCCCTGTTTTGGAATCGATCAAAGGCTTTTTTGTCAAACTGTTACGTCCGGTGAATGCCTTTTTTGGATCGTCTCCATTGGCCTCTAAGCGAGCTAGAAGTAGAGAACGGTATAGCGGTTTGGTCACGGTTTCGATCACCTCTTTGGTCATCTTCGTTCCAATTTTCGCCTCCGAAACCACCCAACGTGTACGCTGTGCATAGACCGTCTCTTTATGAAGAGGCCCTCTAGGGGTAAGACACAACTGGCTAGCCTGTCCCTCTTTGGTTTTGTAACGATTTTGGTTTCTAGTAACCACTTTATTCTTCGCTTTGAAAGAGACCAAGATCTGCGAAAGGGATCTCTCTACTTCCTGACGGAAATAGGCAAAAGGAGCCTTAAATCGAGTACGAGTACGTCCTCTCTTATCCACATACTGTTCTTTCAGGTTACTATAAAGAGCAAACAGGTTTTTATCGGTGACTCTCTCTTCCTTACGACACTTATAAAGCGCATTGTAACGATTCAAACACTGAATATGGGCAGGGGTCGTAAAAGCAACGGTGATGGCATCCATCGCATGGTGACGGTGGTCGTTTCTTTTGGTCCACTCACGAATCACCTCCACCTCTCGTCGATTATCAATAGGTCCACGCTCTTCGACTTCTACAAGTCCTCTAGCGCGGTAGACAGGAAGATTTAACTCCTTCATCACCTCCATAATACCCCACTCTTCGCGTAGCTTACTCGTAATCGAACCAGAAGAGGTCTCTACCTTTCGGAACACCTTTTGCAGTCGGGCTGTCGCCTCACGAGAGATATATTGGGTATTTCGGAGATCTCTCTCTAAGAAGTTCTCAGGGATATCCTCTTGGTGCATCAAGAGCTTGTCACGTTTCGATTTGGATATCTTTGCATTGGCATATAGGAGTTCTACCCTATTTTGATAATCCACCACTGCTCCAGAAGCGGTACGTTCTAAGAAATCGAGTGGGGTATCTGCTCCTTTATCCTTATTGAAAGCACTAAAGGAGAGGGTTTTATTCGAGAAGCTATCGTCGTAATGACGGGCTTTGGGAAGAATATGTTCCACCTCTATCTCCTTAGAAAAGAGCTGTTCCTTGTCGATATAGGTGTTGGTGTAGATATCTTTAAAAGCTAGATCTTTCAACTCATGGTATAGTCGAAGTCGAACGATATCGTTTTTGGTGGGGTTGCTGATGTTATAAGACTCTTTCAACTCTAAAGCAAGCTTCTCATTCTCCCTCTTTCGTTGGTTGATAAAGGAGGTGTCACTGGCACGCTCTTTGGCTCCCTTCTTTAGTTCGCGAGCCAACTCTACTCGAACGATATCGGGTTTTCCATAGCGATCAATCACTCCATTCACCACATGCACCACCTGATTTAGGATCTTCTCCACCACAGGGTTTCGAAGTTCGTTCTTTGCTAGGATCTCCATCTTAGGCTCCAAGATACGTTGGTCTCTCTGTTCTCTTGTCATGGAGTTGGAGTGGTTGTAGCCCGCCTTCTCACAAGCATCCGAATAGCCAATCCCTTGTTGAAGAAAAGGAAGAATCTTACGAAGGGCTTTGGCACTCAGCGAACCGTAATCCAAAGGGAATTGAATATTCCCAAGCCATTGGGCGTAGACAATAGGAAAACCAAACTGAATATGTAGCGAACGTTTTACTGCCACATTCTGTTGCCCATAGCGAATACGATCTTCAGAGGACACCTTGACATCGTCTTGGGTGGCATAGAGAAGATGCCATAGCTGATAGGCAGGTTGTTTGTCAAAAAGATCTCCCTCTAAAGAGAGGTCAAGATGTAAGATCTTTGGATCGACGCCAATCTGTTTAAACACTTCGGTAAGCTCCTCTTGAATATCTCCCACCGAACGTCTCTCCCAGTCGTGCCCATACCCCTCCTCGACAGCAATACGTCGATAGATTTGGTAGAGCTTCAGGTTGGTTTTATTTCCCTCCATCTCCTGAAGTGGACTATCCCACTTTTTGGGCGTGTCTAGTCCCAAGAAGCTAGCCACCTCTGCGGGTTTCATGCTATTACCAATAGAGAGCTTCTGTTGTAATTTATTACGTTGTTCGAGAGCATAATCTTTGATAGAGACCTCCTGTTTGGTCTCTTTATGCACCAACTTATAGTTGTATACCGTCTGCCAATCTTTGGCAGTTTGAAATAGTGGAGACGATTTAGGGACCACTCTAGGGCCGACCTCCTTTTCGCACTGTTTTCCATCCTTCTCAAACTTTACGATACGCTTCTCAAAGGCACAACGAGAAATAAGCCCTTTCTGCGAACGCAAAGGACGTTGATAGAAGATCACAATGTCACGAAGTGCTTTTTGTCGTTCGAGGGTTAAGGCTTCTGGATAAAATTGTTTTTGAACGTCCCAAATGCGTTCAAACTCATCCATATAGTCTTGACGATAGAATACTTGATTCTTGATAGATTGAAAAGGATGTGCCTCTATTTGTCGCCATAGATACTGCCCCACCGTAATCTTCTCCATATAGAGCTGTTTGCTCCGGTCGCTAATATCCCCGAGATATCCACTAGACTTGGCAATCAATCCCATAATATCAGAAACCACAATCGCAATTTTCTCTAAAGAGAGCTTCTGCGTCAAGGCTTCGGAGCGATATTGGTATTTGGCAACCTTCTGTTCGTTTTTGTTTCCAGGAATCTTTATCCCTTCGAGACTCCAAGGCTCCTTGCAAATATCCCAAACTTGTTTGCTGCTCTTCGATTCCACCACTTGACTCCATAACGCCTTACTCAGCAAAGTATCGTGAAAGACCTTCTGTTTGTTCCATATCTGCTGGAGTTCATCTAGTAGATCGGAACGATAAAAAGTAGGCAAAGTCTTCTTTGGATCTTTTTGTAGTTTTTGATAACAGAAGACTCCTGGAGTGATTCCCTGTTCTTGAAGTTGAAGTACCAACTCTAAATTGTCTACCGCATCCCCTTCCTCCGACTGGATCATCTTGCGACTCGACTTATATCCTCTCTTTTTGTTCAAGGAGAATAGAACCACTGCCAGCTCCTCTAAAGAGATTTGAGAGGTGGCCGCTTTTGCTCTAATTTGCAATGTTCGATGGGTAGAGTCTTTCCCCTCTTCATAAAGAGGTGTTTCTGAAGAGATCCAGCCATATTCACAAAGATGTTTATGAAGTACTTCTCGTCGAAGTTTGGTGCGTTGTAGATTTCTTCTGGCCGATCGTTTAAGAGTGCGATCCGCGTTGGTAGTAATTGCTTTTCCCTTCTCAAAATTACCCTTCTCATCCACTGTAAGTGGAACCACTCTTACACCGCTCTGTATTATGGAGCACTTTTTGTCATGAGACTCCTCCACAAGAGCCCAACCAATTGAGGTGGTTCCTAAATCTAGTCCTAATATTTTAGCCATAGGATTGTATCTTTAAAATATATTCTCTTTTCTATGTGTCAAACCATAAAGAGATGTAAGGAGTATTTGGACCAATTAAAAGAGATGGTGTTGTTTCATATGCTAATTTAAAGCGATATACCTCTTCTTGGTTATCTCCTATACTAATTACTTTATGTTCGTTAATCAAAATACGAAAAATTGCTATTATTATAATTAAATCTATTACTATTTAGAAACCTTCTTTAAATAAAGAAGGAGAAGGAATATCCGAGAGAGCGAATAGGAAAATCGAGATAGATAAAACCGAAAAAAATTGGGGGATCTAAAGGCTCGAGTACCTTATAATGAATAAAAGACTAAGAAACTATAGATAAAACAGTTACTCCAAACTACAAGAGAAGATATTCGAGGATCGAAGGTTATACGAAGAGTTGTAGCAATAGCATTTTCTTCCCTTTATTTTTTATATTAACTATTATTTTATATATTCGTAGTACAAAATTGAAAGGTATTCACAATAAGGATTATTCCGTTGTGAAAACATTTAAAGCGGTATCTCTTCGGAGCTATCGCTTTTTTATGATCTTCTTGTATCCACTTCTCTCGAATCAGTCCAGATATTAGGTGGACTAAGCATATATCTTAGTCAAACGATATAGGAAAAAAGGGATATCTGTTATTCCTCTTTGTGTAGCCCTAAAAGCTTCTATTTTGGTATTAAATGATTCCGAAGAAGTATTAGTGCTGCTTTTATCAAAGAAATTTAATATTTGATCATAGTGTGTATAGATCGTGTCTTATCCTACATTTATATACGATTCTAGGGTATCCACAAAGGATACCCCTACTATTGTGGTTCTTGAATATCGTGCTTGATGTTAAATTTAATAGATGGTTCATTTGCTTCGACAAGCTCAGCAACCTTTCTCTCGAAGGGTTTAGCAACTTATATTCGAATCAGCCCACATATAATATGAATCAATGCACAAACGCTTAGTTCTGGTCCATTTTACTGATTCTCGTAAAATAATGTCTGATCCCTTTTCTCCATAAATACAAGAAATAATATGATATCCTTCATTTCTTTGCTAGAATCAATAAATATGCTCTTCTGCTCTTCATTTCATTCATTACATTCCCCTGGTTGGAGATAGTATTTGGTAAAAATTTCTTCAAAATATCGACCTCAACATCATCCCCTCCTCTTTTACTATGATCTAAGATATGTCGTAAAAAAGGGCAACCATCATGGCTGCCCTATAATTTTATATTTCATTGTATTGACGTTTGATTATGTTTATGAATCGTTCTATAGATTTTAAAAATGGGAATTTGCCATCCTGTAGATAGCAAACAATCAACTAAGTGTTTAGTTCTAAATTAATATCTTTTATCCGTAGCAGAAGATTCATATACCTCTTTCAATACATCATTGCATGCAGAAAGTTTATGCTACATAAACCAATAAGGATAAGCGCCCACTATCTTAAAGGAGTTAGAATAGTTTGTACCTTTCTAGTTAATAGCTCCAAAAGAAACTATCATCCCCTATCATGCCTCGCATAGACTCTTGTAGGCTGTAGGAACCTGCTTCAAGGGTGTAGTCCACTTCTATTCGACGACAAATATCTTTGGCTATCACTCCATTGTAGATATTGGTATTATCAAAAATAGGTGCCCGAAAGATAACTGCGTTGTCTTTGATTATAGTAACACAGTCTGGAGAGATCTTTAGCTTCTGATTGACACCAATACTAAAGCCATTGCCTAAGTTCTGCGATTCACTCCACTGGTTCATTGAGAACCCCTTGGTGAAGATCACTTTATACCGATTCTTACCAAGATAGGACCATGTGGCAAAAAAATTGTCTTCTAATGTTTCGTTAGACTTCATTAGACATAGTTGTGTGTATCCATCGATATCCGCAGGCTCTGTATAGTGATAAACATTCCCATACCCTAAGTACGTATCATACTCTAAACGTCCATCTACTCTTACATCGCCATATTCTACCATTGTATTACATCCAACCATTCCGAAGGCTATGACTATTAAATATAGTATTGCTGTTTTATTCATATACACTGTTTTATATTGTATTTGTTAGATAAAAAAAAGCAAAAACAGTGCCATTAAATTAACATAGAATTACACTAGTAGTCTATTTTTTACTATTTTAATATTTGATTTTTTTTCATAACGTATCAATATAGATAATTCAGTCTGTAAATCAAAGAGATACAACCTGTGTATACAAGAAACGAGATACCACAAAAGGCATCTCGTTATCTATCGCAAAAGTGCGAGTATTCCTTTTTTAACCACCAATCTAAATCGATATAAGATGATGAAAAAAGTCTTCGAGTAATTATGTATCTTATGAATGGGCTATTACATTATCTTTTGTACATTCTGTGTTCCATCTTTATAAGTTACTCTAATCAGTCCCATCGATTGGTGTTGTTTTTTTAATAATATCAAATTATCCGAAGGATAGATACGTTGCATCTTCTGTCCCATTACATTATAGTAGTCAATATACTCAATGGCTTTCTTCGAGTGGATTTTATAAAAAGGGGCATTCCAAATAATTTGACAACTTTTGTCCACTTTATTAGAAGTATTAGATGTGGCAACCAAGGCCTGAATATTCTTAAATCTGCCCCAAAAAGGATCCGCTTTGTAAACATCTAAAGCAGTCGATGGAACCATCACTATTGCTTTTTTATAAGCACCTCCAGAGAATACCTTGATAGTTTTCAAGTCTTCTTTAGAATAGTAGTTACCAACAATATCACTAAATATGGGAGGGTTTTCACTATTTAAAGTGATACTTTTTAAAATACCGGAAGTTCCCCAAAACGCTTTCTGTCCAATTTCTCTTAAAGTAGAAGGTAATGTAAGCTCAGTAATATCTCTACCAATTCCCCAAATATCATATTCGAATGCTGATACTGCAATCATTCTAACTCCTTCGGGAATAACTAACTTTTTGCGGTAAAGGAAAGACCCTTGAAAACAATTAGACTCAATACTTGTGATTCTTACAGGCAACTGACTCCCTGGATTGAACCCTTTACAACCATAAAATGCATGTTTACCTATAAAACGAAGTGATTCTGGATAAAGTAATTTATTCCTAAACCCTTCACAAGAATAGAAAGCATTCGATTCAATATACTCTAAATTGGCAGACAAATAAAGCGAACCATTTAAACCAGAACATCCACTAAAACATCCTTGTTTAATTGTAGTAATTCCATCAGGAATCTTTAAATCTCCAGTAAAACCATCACACGCATAAAAGGCATAACGACCTAAGCTAGTTAAAGTTGGAGGCAAATCAAGTGTTCCGGTAAAACTACTACCTTCAAAAGCTCTATCTCCAATTGCAACCACATCTCCTTTGAAAGTAAGCGTACCTTTAAGATTAGAACATTCATAAAAAGCTTCATTTCCGATTTTCGTAACAGCAGCAGGAATAACAAGATCTCCATTAAAATTACATCTACAAAAAGCATCAGTCCCTATAGACTTTATGTTATCAGATAACACTAACTTCCCATCTAAACCTTTACAATTCCAAAAAGCATAATCTCCTAATTCAGTTAAACTATTCGGTAATATAAGATCTCCTTTTAATAGGCTACATCCACCAAAAGCTGCGTTTTTAATCGATTGAATTTTCGGACCAAAAACTACATTTCCTTCTAAAGAAGTACAATTATAAAAAGCATACTCTCCAATTTCGACCAATTCATCATGTAAAAATGAATTTATTTGAACACTTAATTGTTTACATTCATCAAATGCAAATGGAGGGATATGAGTTACTCCAATTGGAAGCGGACTAATATAAGCTAATTTGGAACATTGATTAAATACCGCACTCCCTAATACTTTTAAACTAGTAGGAAAATTAAATTTAAAGAGATTGGATTCAGAGAAAGCATATTTCCCAATCTCCTCGACAGTACTAATCACTTGGATTCGTATTGTCGAATTTTCGAGATACGCAAAACTATAAGGACCGATCACTTTCATATGTAGGCCATAAACAGAAATCTTTTTAATTTTGGTATTGCGATCAAAAGTGGACTGTCCAAAAAGACCTTTTAAGCTTTTGTTTTTATAACAGATAGAGATAACCTTTTCTCCTCCAATAAAGGAGGGGGTAGATATCTCTTCAATCTCTGGTCCAATGTATTTAATGAGGTTGATTCCCTCAACCCCATCAATCGTTACTTTATTTACTTCCCATATTTTCTGGTCCGCACCAAGAAGATTCTGCCCTAGTGCATTGGTCGTGACTAAAAGAAGAAAAAACAGGGTAAATGAGATGGTTGATTTAATCCTAGATAGCATATTTTTACATGTATTAATATTTAACAGCTTAAATATAGTATTCTTATTAACTTATTTTATGTTCATGACACATATTTAATATAATTTTCACATTCAATATCTTTGTTCATATATATTTTCAATTGAAATCTTAGCTGTTTAAAAAATCCATTCTATTATTATCAAATGGATTTCAAACTTGATTTATGTTGTAATCACCAGTAAATTCGTTCTGTTGATTCAACATTTAATAAAGAAGACTCATACTGCTCCTAGAATCGAATCATAGAGATTTTTGAGATTCTATCGCCTAGATTGGTGAAAAAAAACTCAAGATAATTGCCTCATAATACAATTTTTCAGTTCAAAGAAAAGTAAGATTTATCCAATGATACTTCATAACATAAAAGAACATAAATAAGACGCTTATTTAGATAAAGTACATGGCAATAGAGCACTATTATTCTATGCTGAGGTAAAAGATGATAGTTAAGATCCTATTAGAAGTATTACTTTATATAACATGATGTAAATAGAATTAATACAACTTTATATCATCTATGTAATTACTTTATAAGCAAATACAACTTCAAAATGTCCAATATGTACCACATTATGTTTCATATTGCTGCTATTTTCGAATGAAATCATAAAAAATAATTCTCATCAAAATGCTTTGTTGTCTCTTCTTTGTGATAAAAAAGTAGCGAAAACCATACTAAAGGGTATAAAAACATGCACAACACCACATATACCACTATACTACCACTAATTACAAAAATGAACAATCAATGAGAAGACTACTCTATCTAAATTTCACACAGACATTCTCATGGATTAATTAAACTCTTTTTGATGATTTACAGTATTAGATCGACAACCACTTTTTTTCATATAACATGATTAGTCTATAAATCTATGTCATCTGCCATAATTGGGCTAATAGATGCGATTCTTGTTGATCTCATTGCATTAATATATTTTAGAAGAGTCGTACCTAATCTTATTCCTAGAATAAAGCCTTAATAAAATATTAATATGACAATATAGAAGTTCATTTTAATATTCTATCACCATACTGTATCAATAACGCTTAATAGGCTTAAGACCAATAATTTTACCCTTAAACCATTTGTTAAAAAAAAATCAACGTCTATTTAAGGTAAGGTTAATCACTTGCGCATTTTCTTTATTTTCTCCTTCCTACTTTATCTTTGGTAACAGTTACAAAAATGATAATAGAGATTTTCCTCTTGTTCACATCTTGCCCTACACCCTTTGAGATTGGTTAGCAAGAGGAAAGCTCTGTTCTTTTGAATATTTACCACACGAAACAAAGCCCATATTTTGTATTACTGTAAAAGAGTGATTAAAAGCTTATGTTACACAGCAATATTGATTGGAAAAATTGTATTTGCGATGAACATTGTAAGTTATGTGAATGTTACCTTTTAAAGAACGTATTAAAATAAACCAAAGCTTTAAGGTTATGGATATATTATCAAATATCGCGGCGTTACACCTCGAGCACAACAAATGGCGTGAAGACATGCGCTTCTATCACCGATTAATTAAGTTCTATCGTAAACATCTTGCTGAATTGGCCACAGACAAGATAGAAGAGAAAGAATTTATGAAGAAGCTCGAGGTGATACAAAATGAATTGTTAATTGAAGAAGGCGAAATTCGGAAATTACATCATATCATTGATGGAGACGAAAAGAAATTATCTACAATTACTGCTGACTCAGATATGGAAGACAAAATCATGTTCTTTAATGCCCATCTCAGACTCAACGAACAGATGGAGCAGTTCTATTGTCTTTTTAACCAACTAAAGAAGAAGTATCTCAATTTCTGTATTAAATGGCAAAGATAGTGCCACCACTCCTTACCTATCATTTGGGATAGATAAGTAAGGAGTTTTTTTTCTTTTTTTTTATTGCATCTGCAAATAGCATGCAAATTTTCGACAAGGGGAAGGTTCTATCAAAGGAACATACCCCTTTTTTAGTTTGCCAGAATCATCTAACTCTACGGGATAAAGTGCTTGCATCTTTTGATCAAAAGCTATTGGGTCACCTTTTCCCAAACGAGCTACTTTCCAAAAACCCTTTACTCCTTCTCCCAAACAACTTCTTAAAGCGAGTGTAACGGTCCCCATATTATATCGCATATTCATCTCTAAACAGGGCTGAAATCGAAGCTCTCCATTCGGTGCTCTATAAAGTAATACATCCACACCTATTATTCCATGATAACGATCTCTTAATAGGTTACGTTCAAATGCTTCTTTTAGATCAGATACAATTAAAGGTGTATGAGTTGAAACAAATTCTTTCAGGTCATGATCCATATCCTCAGGAATAGCCTCTAGATAGTTGCCTTCATATTGCCCATTCTCCATTGTAAAAAAAGAGGCTGCCCCTAAGTAAGATATCTCCTTAGCATCTACTCTAAAATGAAGAGAAAGATCATATAACTTTTCCATTTTCTTCTCAACCATAAGAAACTCCTGTTGTTTCAATGCCCCCTCAATCCAATGGTTGTACGTATCATGTATTTTATCCGTATGAAGAAAGATCATCCCTCTTCCTGAAGAACTATAAGGTGTTTTGACCACAATGTCTCCGTGTTCCTCAAAAAAGGCGTGTACCTCTTCTTTAGAGAATGCCTTTTTAGGAAGCTCTGTTTCAGGCAAATAACATCGTCTATCAGAATGATGAACCAGAATATCTTGTAGTATCTTTAATGCAAAAGCACGAGAATAAACCTCTTTATCTATGGATTGCCATTTTTGAAAACGCTTTGGTAATTGACATAGAGGTTTAACCGAAGCCAATTGATGATGCATTTTTGGGCTCCATCCCCATGCCTCTAATGGTTCTGGAGTTTTATTCTTTAGTGAAAGTATTGCTCTGCTTAAAGCTGTCTGAGTGATATTACAACGATGTATAGCAGAGATACGATCTATAAAATCCTCAGTCGCATGATTTTCTATCAATAGCGTATCACCATCCACACAAAAATAGTAGGGTAAAAAAGCGAGATCTTCTGCAAAGTCTCTTAAATGTTTCGCGGGTGTATAACTATGAAGTCCATTAGCGATCTCTAGTTCATTGGTCGCAGAAAATATATATATCATGATTGCTTTCTTGTTTTGTACTCTCCGACAAAGATAATATACGTTGAGAATATCCATCATTAAACCAACCCTCTTTATATAAAATCTCTCAATTGGAAATAACAAAAAGTCATATTTTTCAAATTTATATTGACATTTTGTAAATAATATACAGAAGTTATATCCTATCACAAGTTTTACTCTTTTACCATATACAACCTATCTTACAAGTTAAACATCTCATTTTACATAGGTTACATCACTTTACAATAAAACAGACTTTCAATCATTTTGCTATCGTTAGTGTTTTTTTTGTATCAAAATGATGTTTTTATTCAAAAATATTTGGATATATGTCATAAGCAGGGTATGTTTGTGATACCATAATGATAGAAAAACATTCTTTTTATTAACAAAAGATCAAAATATAAACCTTATTCTAAACATTAAGTTATTATGATTCTAACAATTCCAGAGGGATACCAATCCGCTCTAACACTAAAAGAGACAGAGAAAGCAATTAAATTCGTAAAAGATTTCTTTCAACAAAACTTATCTTCAGAACTAAGATTACGCAGAGTGACTGCACCACTCTTTGTGATGCAAGGAACTGGAATCAATGATGATTTAAATGGAATAGAGCGTGCTGTATCATTTCCAGTAAAAGAGTTAGGAGATGCAAAAGCAGAGGTAGTTCACTCTTTGGCTAAATGGAAGAGAATGATGTTGGGAAAATACGATATCCCAGCAGGATATGGTCTTTATACCGATATGAATGCGATTAGAGCAGATGAAGAACTAACAAATCTTCATTCGATGTATGTCGACCAGTGGGATTGGGAAGCATCTATTCGTAAAGAAGATCGTAACCTAGACTTCTTAAAGAAAATGGTACAAAAGATATACGGAGTACTCCTTCGTACTGAGTTTATGGTATATGAATACTATCCTGCAATCAAACCTGTTCTACCAGAAGAGATTACTTTCATCCATACGGAGGATCTAGAAAAGATGTATCCTGAGCTTACTCCTTTTGAGAGAGAGACTGAAGTTGCAAAGAAATTTGGAGCGGTATTTATTATTGGAATCGGTGGCAAACTACCATTTTCAGATCAGAGACATGATGGAAGAGCTCCTGATTATGATGATTGGAGTACTGAAACATTAGAAGGTAAAAAAGGACTTAATGGAGACATTATTCTTTGGAACCCTACACTTAAACGTGCTTTTGAAGTTTCGTCAATGGGTATTCGTGTAGATAAAGATGCTCTTAAACGTCAATTGGTTGAAGCAAAGCAAGAGGATCGTGAAAAGTTAATGTGGCACCAAATGCTTTTAAATGATGAGATGCCTCTTTCTATTGGTGGAGGTATTGGACAATCACGTATGTGTATGTTCTTCCTTCAAAAAGCGCATATCGGAGAAGTCCAAGCTTCTATTTGGCCAGATAAGATGATTGAAGAGTGTACAGCTAATGGTATTACTTTAATCTAGATAGTATCTAATTTTTCTATATATAAGATTAGGCCCACTTCTTTATCATTTAGAGGTGGGCTTTTTTGTCATCAATTGAATGGTTCAACGACACAACCTCTCTATACTCTCTCAATAAAAAAGGGATGGCGCCAATAATTAAATTAAAGTCAACCATCCCGCGAGACAGACATTTAGTTTTTATATCATTATATGAAACAGGGGGTGAGGATAGATAATCTTTTCGACTAGAATTTAGAAGAAGGACAATCTAAGAATCACAAAGTGATCTGACGGTATGTAGCAATAGATTATAAAAGCATCTGTACAATCAATCGAGATAGGTTTTTCTCTAAACTAAATGGTCTATCATTTATAGCCCAAAAATACCAAAGATTCTAAAAACACACAATATAATAAAAGACAAATATTGTTATGATAACACAAAACTCTAATTCTATTATTTACACATAAACACATTACACACAAGTAAATAGTCCTTAATGGATAAGAATATGCAATAACAGGGCATGTTATTAAAAGATCCACACTCCACACTCCAATAAAACCAAAGGTTGTGAAACAAAAAAGAGCAACACCTCTCTTCTATGAGAATGTGCTACTCTTACCACCAAAAACATAGCATGGGTATACTTTGTTTTCAGTACAAACATTCTGCATATAGTCAATTCCTATAAACCAAGAACCTCCAACACTTTTATAATACTTTAAACCAATGGTTTATAATTAAGAACAACAGCTAAATTATTACCCTTCATTTAAAAACAAAAAGAAACGAATCTTTTTTATGAAACTTTTTTATACTTGAATGTAGCAATCAAGAAGATAAGGATACCATATACAAAAAGTGAAATAATTTCGAACTGAATATCTATTATCGAAGCACCCTTTAACAACACTCCTCGAATTATTCGTATGTAATAGAATAGAGGATTAAGATAGTTTAATATTTGTGCCCATTGAGGCATACTCTCTACAGGAGTAAACATTCCACTCATTAAGATGAATACCAATAGGAAAAAAAAACAGATAAACATCACCTGTTGTTGCTTGTCACTCACAGCAGAAACCCACAAACTAATCCCCAATAGAGGAACGAGATAGACTGCGGTACTAAACATCAAAGTAAACAGATTTCCTGCGATAGGTTGTCCAAAAGCCAATCTAGCAATACCAATACCCAGTAAAAGATCTACAATTCCGATAATCATAAATGGAATGAGCTTTCCCAAAATAAATTGATATTTCTTTATTGGAGTCACATTGATTTGTTCAATGGTTCCCATCTCCTTCTCTCGAACAAAATTCATCCCCGAAAGCATCATTCCAACCAAAGAGATCAATATAGCCAAGATCCCCGGTGCCATATAGTATTTAAAGTCCATCTCGGGATTATACCAATAGCGAAAATGAATATCAGCAGGAGTGACTGAATACCCCACATCTCTTTGATGACTCTCAAAACTATGCCATTGACTTTCAAAATATCCTTTAATCATCTCAGCATTACTACTATTCACCGCATTAATGGCTACCTGTGGCTTTACGTTGATATTGCTTTCAAAGTCGCGACCAAAATGTTCAGGAATCTCCACTACTGCATCAAGATGTTCACGATGAAGCTGATCTAAAGCAGACCCATTAGCATTTAAGGGCTGAAGGCAGAAACAATCGAGCCCTTCAAGTTTTGTATATAATTTACGAGATAAAGCAGAATGATCCTGGTCTATAACTCCGACATTTACCTCTTTTAGCTCCATGGTTGTTGCCCACACCAATACCAACATCTGAACAATAGGCATTGCAAAGATGATCGGTAATATTGCTTTGTTTCTTCGTATTTGAAGAAACTCTTTCTGTATTAAATATAAAATTACTTTCATCGCTTCGTGTTATTAATCATCTAAATGGACATTGTATTTTTTCACACTTAAAACCATGAAGAAAAGTGTCATTCCTAATAAAACAAGAAATGGCTTGAGTATCCCTTCTAACCCAAATCCCTGAATAACAACTCCTTTAAAACAGATAATAAACCACTTTGCAGGCATCAAATTGCTGATCCATTGTAGTATCATGGGCATATTGGCTACAGGAAATATAAATCCTGACAATAGCATGGTTGGCATCAACAATACAACCAAAGAGAACAGCATGGCTACAATCTGTGTGTCTGCGACCACTGAAATAAAGATACCGATACTTAAAGAGAGTAGAATATAGAGAAGTATCACACCAAAAAGAAGTACATTACTCCCTAAAAATGGCAACCCAAAAAGTAATTTGCTCAATACTAAGATAAGAAGCCCATTAATAAAAGACAATATCAAGTAGGGAGTTACTTTTCCTATAATCACCTCTATAGGACGTATAGGCGAGATTAATAGCATTTCAAATGAGTGGTTTTCTTTCTCTTTTGTCAAAGTAATGGCCGTCATCATCGCAGATATAAGCAGCAAGACCAAAGCCATTACACCAGGCACAAACATATAGGTACTCTTGAGCTCCTCATTATATACCATTCGATATTGTGGACGTATCAAAGAATGATTCTCAACTCCTAGATAATCTCCTATTACAGAACTCGTATAGTTTAGTATTAACTGAGAAACCGTTGGATTGGAACCATCCAATATAATACCGATGTCCCCTCCCTCTCTATTTACAGTAGAACATTCAAGATCAAGGTCAAAGACAATAAGCTCTTGTATCTTATTCTGTCGAAAAAGTCGATCCGCATCCTCTATCTTATCTATCTTTACCACCGAATCAAAGTAACTACTTCCCTCTAATTTATTACATATATCTTGGCTTATCTGATCATGGGTTCTATCCACCACACCAACCTGTATATTGGAGATGTCGGTACGTATTACATATCCAAATAGAAGTATCTCTACCAATGGAATACCAAAGATCATGAAGAGAGTTCGCTTATCACGAAAGATATGGATGAACTCTTTTTTTATTAGTCCCCAAACTCTTTTTTTCATCTTATTCTACGTTTTAGATCTTTTTAATATTACTCAACATTTCGTGCTAACAAAACAAAAAGGGAGTCAATCGAATCCACTTTGTGAGTCTCTTTAAGAGATTCTGGATCACCATAAGCAACCACTTCTCCCTGACTCAGAATACAGATACGATCACAATACTCCGCTTCGTCCATATAGTGTGTCGTTACGAATATAGTGATCCCCTGCGCTTGTGCTTCATATATTTGGTCCCAAAAAAGACGTCTAACTTGCGGATCCACTCCTCCTGTAGGTTCATCTAGAAATACAATTTTAGGATCGTGAATTGTAGCCAATGAGAAGGCAAGCTTCTGTTTCCATCCTAATGGTATCGATTTAACTAGGTCATCTCGATGACTCCATAAATTGAGTTTATGTAGAATCTTTTCCCCTTTATCTTTTATTTGTGACTTAGACAATCCATAGATCCCTGCAAAAAGACGTAGATTCTCCCATATAGTAAGATCCTCATAAAGAGAAAATTTCTGAGACATATAACCTATTTCTCGTTTGATCTTCTCTGACTCATGGTATACATTGTAACCAAGGACCTCTACATCTCCCGAAGTAGGTGTGAGTAGCCCAGAAATAATCTTCATAGCTGTAGACTTTCCAGCACCATTAGCCCCAAGAAAACCAAATATCTCTCCACGCTTTACATCGAAACTCAACTCATTGTTTGCATAGAAAGATCCAAATTTTTTACATAGTTTGGAGACCTGAATCACATAGTTTGAATCACACATCATTTCTATTCGTTAGATGAAACATAAAAACATCCTCAATATCAGGAGTCACTTCACGAATTATACCAGATACACGAGAGAGTGTCTCTTGTAGGATATTCATAAGAGAATGCTCTTTTTTCGCAATCACTCTAATGGCTTTGCCAGATAGATAAGCAAATACCTCAGGATGTCTTCTCATGATATTTTGCTTAAAACGATAGATTTCACTGGAAGGAATTCCCTCTATTTGATAGAAGCTTCTGTTACGAGGCTTCTCTATCAATGCTTTGGGAGAACCAGACTCTAACACCTTACCCTCATGTATCAACAAAATTTGATCACACATCATCGCCTCATCCATATATGGAGTAGATACGACCATGGATGTTCCTTGAGATCTATAGTCTTTAAGGATATTCCAAAACTCTCGTCTCGAAACAGGATCCACTCCCGTAGTAGGCTCATCTAAAAGAAGCAGAGAGGGTTGATTTACCAAAGCACAACAGAGGGCTAACTTCTGCTTCATCCCTCCAGACAACTGTCCTGATTTACGACTTTTAAAAGGAGCCAATTGCGAAAATATAGGGTCAATAGCATCTTTACACTGCTCATAACGAACCCCATGAATATCCATAAAGAAAGATAAATTCTCCCAAACACTTAAATCTGGATATAGAGAGAACTGACCAGGCATATAGCCCAATCTCTTTCTTATCTTGAGAAAATCAGTTCTTACATCCAATCCATCAATAGTGACCTCTCCATCTTCCATATTTTGAAGCGTAGCAATACTACGTAGAATGGTTGTTTTCCCAGCTCCATCTGGTCCAATAAGTCCAACGATCTCATGTGAATTGGCCTCCATTGAGAAACGATCTACTGCTAAAAGATCGCCATAATGACGTTTAAAATCCTTGACTCGTAGCATATTGTATCCTCTAGTTTAAATGTAACTCTCCTGGCATTCCTATTTTCATCTCTCCTTTTGCATTGGGGACACGAATTTTTACAGCATAGACCTGAGCCACTCTCTCTTCTCTTGTTTGAATTGTCTTAGGGGTGAACTCAGCCTGATCAGAAATCCAAGCAACAGTACCAGTAACCTTTTTCAGTTTCCCTTCATGATCATATGATACCTTCACATCTTGTCCTAACTTCACTTTAGAAAGTTCTGCACCAGAGATGTAAATACGCAATAACAGAGGATCTAAAGAGGCAATCTTATAGATTGGATTACTAGGAATCACAAACTCTGCAGGCTCTTTATATCGATTTAAAACCGTTGCATCAATTGGTGAAACAATAAAACAATGAGACAGATGATTATTCATTAATGACAATTGGTTATTTATGGACTCTTTATGCTGTTGCAAACTCTTGACCTCTAGATTCAACTGCTGAAGCGTCTTCTTAAAGTTCGAAACTTTCAAATCAATTTGATCTTTTTGAGTCTCTGTTGCAACCTTTTTATTATAAAGAGTGTGAATACGATTCTGATCTTTTTCATTTGTCTTCAAAGCATCTCTTGTTTTTGAGGCCTCAACATACAAACGTGTTATTTTAGTATCATCCACTTTCAACTGTAGGTCTAACGCTTCCATTCGGATTACAATATCAGTAGTATCGATAATTGCAATAGTATCCCCTTTGTAAGCTTTATCTCCCTCCTTTAGATAGAGATCCAAAATTTTTCCTGAACTCTGGCTAGACAAAACCACATCGGCAGCCTCAAAATTACCATAACCATCGGCACGTGGATCCGCAGTGTTACATGAATAAAGAACAAATAATGACAACAAAGATATATACAGGCTTTTCATAGCTTATGACTGTTTTTGATAACGATTATAACTTAATATGGTTTCTAACTTCTGAATACGGTGAAGCTCCTTTTGTATTTCGGCTTCTAGACTATTATTCACCCCATCTATATAGATAGAAAAAGGAATAGTTCGAAGCTCCCATTGCTGTTTTAAATCCTTTTTGATAGCTTCTCTTAACTCTTTTATCTCTTGGTCTTTATTCAGTTGATGATTTAAAGTCTCAATCTTCCCTTTTAGTTGCACCTTATGTGCATCCCTTAATTGCGTAGTCTGATCTTTTTTAACCTCTAATAGTGCCACTTGATCTAATTGCATTGACTGCTTTCTCTTTGTATTTCTCCAATCAAATGGCCTCCAACTTACACCAACACCGACATAATAGTATGGAGCAAAACTATTATCTAAGAAATTTAATCCAGGACGACCATAACCTCCTTTACCAAATGCCTGAACAGTAGGCATCATCGATTTGCTCAATAGCTTAGCCTGCTCTTTAAAATGCTGTTGCTGTAAATTCATCATCATGATATCGTTCGGAGTTTGTGTCTCCTCGCTTAATAAGATTAATGGAAATTGAAAAGAAGCAGTGGATATATCGATACTCTTACCACTCAAAACACCCATTACTCTACATAATAGTTGATACTGATCTAATGCTTGATCTCTCTTCTGTTCGTACACCAACTGCTGTACTTTTATCTCATTAACCTGTAACCGCAATGCTTTTCCTTGCGCTACCTGTGCTGAGACCTCATCTAATATTCTTGCAACCGTTTTAAGTTGCTCTACATGAAGTTGATACTGTTTTTGTGAAAGCAATAACTGACAATAGGTCTGTTCTAGTTTTTCATCCAATCGATGTAGATCCATCATAAACGAAAGGTGACAAATCGAATCGTTCAAAATATTGATCTCTCCTTTTACCTGCTTAACTCCCCCATCATAAATGCTCTGATTCACCTCAACAAATAGTTGGTATTGATCTTTTGAAATTTCAGGAAAAGAGAATAATGGACTAGGCTCATCAAGAGAGACAACATCTGACTGATAAGAGGCTTGACCTTTTATTACAAACGAAGGGTACTTATCGTAATGAACAACAGCTTGTTCTTTGTCCAATAGTGATTGGTAGATCTTCTGTGATCTAAAAAGAGGAAAAACATCATGCGACCACTCTTTACATTCCTCTAGTGTGATGGTCTGGGAAAAACCATTAGTCATTACTAGCAAGAGTAATACGGTAAATAGATTTCGTGTTTTTATCATATCTAAGCAGATTAATATTTAAATATCAAGTATTTGAGATATCTTTTGTGGACGACTCTCCATAAATTGATTGAAGCTCTCATCCTCTCCTCCAAAGAAAAGTTTCTTTAATAGAGGTTTTGCAAGAAATGGAAATACAGACATTCCGACCAAATTAATCAAGGAGTGTATCCCATCATAATCGCCTTTGGAAGCATCTACAGACAAAATCATTCGAATCTTCTGAATCTTAGTACTCTGTTGATCCACTGCGATCATAAAACGATCGGGGTTCTCATGAATTTCATTCATTATAAACAATGGAAGTTTAGGATGTCGTGAAATCATCTTGAAATACATATTCACAACAAGCTCTATCTTTTGGGAACTCGTCCCATCAGATTCAAAGATCAAAGTCAAACGACTGGCAACATCAGCTATTAAGTTCTTGACCACCTCCTCATACAGCTTCTCTTTGCTTCGAAAGTAATAGTGCAACAGTGCTTTGTTTATCTCTGCTACATCAGCAATCTTTTGCATTCGGGCACCACTATACCCCTCTTCTATAAAGATAGCTCTTGCTGTCTCTATAATCTTTAGTTCAATTTCATTAACCATTTATTTTAACTGTTTGGTTAAACCATTTGACAAACATATACATTCCTCTAACATAATCAAAACCCCAGTATTAGATAGCAAACAATCAACTAAGTGTTTAGTTGTAGTAGTCTGTAAAAGTATCAATGCTATAACACAGACATTTACGAAGGTCAAACGAAAACTATTCTTGAGCTAAATTAAAGAGCTTTTTTTATTATCAGAGAAATTGAAATGGTTGAATATTTTGCGTATATGGAGGTCAAATACAGAATAAGAAACGATGCACTTTTATATTCAAACAGAAAAAGAGTGGTTACAGAATTGAGTAGTAACCCCTAAGGAAAAGGGGAATAATTATATAATAAAAGAGGGATTAGAGAGAGAAATATGAAGAAATTAAGGATACGAATAGGTGGTGATAAAAAGAGTAAAAAGAAGGCCAATAAATACAAAAGGGAGATATTGAACAAATATCTCCCTTTTTATAAGACACCTGTTTAATATTTTATTTATACATGAAGAGTCTCTCCTTCTGTTTTTGCAACAATTACAGCACCACAAGAGTCACTCCATACGTTGGTCGCTGTCCTGAACATATCCAACAATCTGTCAACAGGAAGAACGACTGCAACCATCTCAATCGGGAGGTTTAGAAGATCTAATATAATTGTTATAACAACCAAACTCCCCATAGGAATTGCAGCAGTACCAATACTCGTCAATAAAGCAGAGATTAAAATAACAAACTGCTGGTAAAATGAAAGGTCTACCCCTTTGAGTTGTGCAATAAACATGACAACAGCACAAATATATATTGCAGTACCATCCATATTTACCGTAGCCCCTACAGGCAATGTAAAGTTAGTGATCTTTTTAGAGACGCCCGATTCTTCATGAGTAGCCTCCATCGTAAGAGGAAGGGCAGCAGCACTAGAAGCTGTAGAAAAAGCAGTTAACAACGCTGTACTCATGTTGTCAAAATGTTTTATTGGATTGGCTTTTCCAATAAAACGAACCATTAAGGGAATAACAATTACAAAGTGAACAAAGAGGGCAGAAAGTACAGACACCATAAATATTCCCAAACTAGACAACATACCGGACATATCCTCTTGCTCTGCGACCACTTTTGAAATCAGTCCAAAAATACCATAAGGAGCCAATTTAATAATAAACATGGTAATCTTCATAAACAACTCAAATGAGGCTTCTAGAATACCTATTAGCATCTCTGAATCTCGTTTTTTTAACTTTGGTATAAATATACCAATGACAATAGCAAAGAAAATAATAGAGAGAAGTTCACTATGATAAAATGAACTAAAGATATTATCTGGAACAATATGAATTAAAGTATCTTTTATACTCGTACTATTGGCCGAAGTCAAGCTACTAGTTACCTCACTGCTAGAGGTTTCTGTAGGTGTAAATCCAACACCAGGCTTCAATATATTCGAAAAAAACAGACCACCTAGAATAGCAAATATACTCGTTGTCAAATAGTAAAGAAGTGTTTTTAAACCCAATCTTTTAAAACCGTCTGTTTCTCCTAATTTGGCAATTCCAGATGCAACGGATGTTAAAACAAGGGGAATAACAATCATTTTAAGAGATCGTAAGAAGATATCTCCCATCCAACTAACATAAGGGACATAGTCTTTTAAATAATAACCAAATAATACAGAAAGACACAGAGCGATTAATATTTGCCAATGAATTGAAATTTTTGTTTTTGTCATCTACTTTTTTCTTTTAAATATAATACAAAACAAGCGATTACTCCAAATACTTTAATCCTATTTATGATACATCCATGTCAATATGTCACATTGCGAGATAATACAACACGCACCTTGATCTATAACTTAAAGTTATAATACCACGGTGTGGTATACAAATATTCACATTGAATAAATATTCACACTAAGGGCTTTTGGATAAGTATTCATGAATAAAAAAGAAGACACTGTTTACATCCATATTTCATAAATTCGATATAACAGACGAACTCTACCCAAGGAATGCTATAATTCAACACAAGATTTTAAAGCGCTTATATTGCAATTTTTCAATAACATAAAAATGAACTTTCAATAGAGATAATTATATAAAAAGATCTTTTTGAATATCTTGAATAATGGCAATACTCCCCTACTCTCCCCCATATTTCTATATAAACAGATAAAGAAACAAAGATGAATAGTCCTGATATTTGAAGAGTAGTATAAAGATGAATGATACTGTTTGAAGACATAGAGTGAAAAAAGACTTTATTTACAACAAAGTTTTAATCATCGGTTTTAATTCTGAAAAAGACAGGAGTAGCATTATGAATCTTCATAGATACTCATAAAGGAAAAAGATTCAGTAAAAAATAAGAGTAGTAGATGAAAACAAAAAGAAGGAAGAAATAGATCTATAATTTAAGCTTTCGTTCAATAGCAGACATCAACGAACTTAAATTACTCGAAAAACGAGGACCTTTCCAACTACTGGTATTGGTAACAATAGCAAAAGATACTCCATTTTTCTGCTGCTTCAAAAGCGCTTGAGATCCAGGCATACTTCCAGTACGGAATGGATTTTTGTTTGCATCAATTCCTCTCCAACCTAATGGATCAAAACCTTTTCGGGGAGAGATCATCTCACGAATAAACTTATTAGAAACAATATCTGGATAAGTTTCATTGCCATCTAAAGACATCGACAACAACAAAAGATCTGTCGGATTACTAATCCATCCACCTGCAGAACTCAAAAGAGAGATATTGTTTCCACCATTCGATTTATAAACCAACTGGTTACTTCCATCATATGCTGAAATCTCAAAAGAACCTTCTGGTTCATAATATTGAGTCTCATTTATAGTCAGAGAATCGGAAAAGCTCTTTCCTAGTTTCATATCGACGATTCCCGAAGGATACAAAACATATCTATTAATATACTCTTCGTATGGCATTCCACTCACTTTCTCAATCACTTGCCCCAATAAGAAATAACCTAAATTAGAATAACAACATCTAGTTCCGGGTGTAAAATGCAGCCTACGAGAAGTCACAAACTTTAACATGGTTTGCTCATCACAAGGAAGAGAAGCCTCCATCTTATTTGCTACAGCCATGGTATTAAACATGGGATCGCCATATCTTTGGGTCCATCCACCAGAATGTTCTAAAAGTTCACGAACTGTAACATCAGTCAAACGCTTGTCTTTGTATGGCATATAAATAGTATCATTTATAATACCATCTATACCAAAAATCTTGTCTTCTAGCTTTATCTTATTCTGATCACACAACCTTCCAATACCTGCAGCTGTAATCAACTTGGATACACTTGCAATACGAAACATGGTTGTATTATGGACAGAATCTTTGGAAATAGTATCTCTAACACCAAAACTTTTGGAATAAACGACCTTACCATCCTTTGCAAAAGCAAGAGAAATTCCATTCATCTCCTCTCTCTTCATAAAACGAGTAACCATGTCATTAATCTTTGATTCGACCTTTGCATCAATCGCAATTGGTTTGGTTACATAACTAGATGGAGGAGTAATAGTTGCACCCTGACGACCTAACTCTTGCCCTTCTGTCCACGAAAAGAAGAAGTATGGACACATAAAGAGTAGAGAAAAAATTGTGCATATCAATACACTATTTTTAGATCGTTTGTTGTTCATAATTAGGCGCTACATTTTTTTAATTAAGGGAACAAATATAACATTTATTCCCTTAATCCATAATTTTATTATAATTTTAATGCTCCAATCAATTCTTTTGAAGAAGCAATATTTTGTTCTTCCATATAACTTTGAATCCCGTCGACTACTTTCACAGTCACCTGAGGATCAATGAAATTAGCAGTCCCAAGCTGTACTGCAGATGCTCCTGCCAACATAAACTCAACAGCATCCTCTGCGTTCATAATACCACCAAGACCTACAACAGGAATCTGGACACTATTCGCCACTTGCCATACCATTCTAAGTGCAACAGGTTTCACGGCAGGTCCTGACAAACCTCCCGTAACAGTCGAAAGTAAAGGTTTTCTACTCTTTGCATCAATAGCCATACCTAATAATGTATTGATCAAAGATACAGAGTCAGCTCCAGCAGCCTCTGCACTTCGCGCAATCTCTGTGATATCAGTTACATTTGGCGACAATTTAACCATCAAGTGTTTAGAATAAACCTTTCTTACAGCACTCACAACCTCTTCTGCAGAAGCACAACTAGTACCAAAAGCCATTCCCCCCTCTTTTACATTAGGACAAGAGATATTCAACTCAATCGCATCAATTCCCTCTAACCCTTCTAAGTGTTCTGTACATGCAACATAGTCTTCGATAGTAGAACCAGATACATTAACAATTACTTTAGACTCATACTTTGTAAGAGTTGGATATATATTATCAACAAAATATTTTATTCCTTTGTTCTGAAGACCTACTGCATTCAACATTCCTGAAGGAGTTTCTGCCATTCGGGGATATGGATTACCTTCTCTATGATTAAGAGTAGTACCCTTCACTACGAAACCACCGAGTCTATTCAGATCAATAAAATCATCAAACTCTGTACCATATCCAAAGGTACCTGATGCTGTCAAAACTGGATTATCTAATATTAGGCCATTGCCCAAATCTACTTTTAAATCTACCATTTTAAATCACTAGTATTAAAGATTGGACCATCAGAACAAACACATTTATGTCCAGCTTGAGTATCAGTCACACAGCACAAACACACGCCGAAGCCACATCCCATCATGTTCTCTAGCGACACTTCGCAGTCAACACCTTCAGATGCAGTTAATTTAGCAATGCTCTTCATCATCGGCTCTGGACCACAACAATAGATATGATCTATTTCACCAAGATGTTCTTTCATGAAAGAGTGATCAGTAACGTACCCTTTTTCTCCAACAGTTCCATCTTCGGTAGTAGTAAAAACCGTACCAACTTTTTCGTAACGATCTAATAAAATTTGATCAGAACCTTTTCTTGACCCTAAAAGAATATTTACGTTAGATGTATAAGGCTTAAGCTCTTTAGCTAAATATAGCATTGGAGCGATCCCTACTCCTCCACCTACAAGAAGTACTTTCTCATCCTTTTTAGGCATCGTAAAGCTATTTCCTAAAGGGTAGATAGTATCCAGCTCATCGCCAACCTCAACCTCTTTTAAAGCAGAAGATCCAGGACCTACAGTCTTAATCAAAACATCTAAAGAGTTGCTTTCAAGATGTACATCATGAATAGAAAAAGGACGTCTCAGAAAGACATCTTTTGATTTTTCCACATTAATAGAGAGAAATTGACCCGCTAAGACATTAGCGAGAGGGACAGGAGACTTTAAAGACAGAATAAAATTGTCTTCATTAATAATCTCTTTGTTTATTACAACAAGGCGTTGAACGGTCTTATTCATTCGAAAACTTTTGAAATATATGTATATATCCCGTCCTATTTAATATCGTCAAATAACGATGTTTTTAGAACGTTTCTTTTCGAAATGCGAATATACTCAAATTTATCTAGGATTATACTCTTTAAAGGTATTATCGTCATAAAAAACTATAATTCGCTCTACGCGCTGTCTCTTTGAATCGACATCTGTCTCTGTTACAACCTCCTCTAAGGAGCTAAATAGATCCAGATTACTTTTATCTGCGCTATCCGAAGAATCATCCTCTAAAAAAGCTCCTTGGCCACTAATAAACCACCTCATATTCACCTCAGGGAATGTTTGTGCTAGTTTTTCACAAAAAGCAAAGCTTGGCATATTGCGCCCACTTATTAAATGCGAGATACTTGACTTCTGTACTCCTATCTTTTCTGCAAATTCTGAAACAGATAGGTTATATCTGTCTAATAATGTCTGAACTCGATCTCTCATAATCTGATCACATTTGTAATTAACATCAAATATTGTATTTCCATACACATACTTCTATGGCTGTATACAAATGTAATAATTACAAATGAGAACACCAAAGCTATTGATCCCCTCATTACTACTCCTAATAATCAGGATATTGATGGAAATTCTAATCTCACTCTTATATATCTAAACTAAAATTTCATATAAATTATATATTTCACTGATTATAACGTGATTACAACTACACAAACCAATTATACTCACAAATCATTCACAAATGTAATCAACCAATCACACACAACTAAAGTATCTTATCATATAACCACAACAAAAACACTGATTATTAATATATTATATCACTAACATTTAACTTCACATACAAATGTAATATATATCTCCATATTTTTTTCTCTACCTTGAGATAGCTCAATTACACTTGTAAACAACCTTATTGTGTTACGAGAACACTACAGATGTAACCAAAATCATCCATCTTAACTGCGTGTATATTTATTCACATTTGTAATCAGGTCTCTCCTACCCCTTTTTATCACCTATCCATAGAGCACAACATAAACAACTCTTGAAGGAGTGTACTATAGAATCTCTGGGATGTTATAATTCCCCCAGTCCCTTCATAAAATTCAAATGAAAACATGGTAAAAATAGTTTCACTCTTCTCTACTCCTATTTTTATCTGAAATAGAGAAGCTTAATCAAGCCTATGATATAAACCCAAACAAATAGCCCACTCATTGGGACTTTAAAAGAGTTCATTTTTAACCATAGATACCTAAATGGCAACAACTTACACTACATAAAAGAAGCGATTATAAGGTTCTATTTTTTGTAATTATAGAGGGAGAAATGGAAAATAAAAGAAATGAACCATGATAAAAAGGATACACAGACAAGAAAACCCCTGCTAATAGGGAAAAGAGGTCGTTCAGAATAGACAAAAAGAAATTTACATCTTTGAAGAGAACGATAGCAACAAAAGAGTTACCCTCCCATTCAATTTAAAAAAAATGAAATACCGAACAGAAAATATCTTAAATACGAGTCTCTAATTTCACTATACGATGTTTTCTATCGACTTTAGTTCCCATCCTCAAAGAATGTCTGCTTCAAACAGAAGCAAAAAAGGATATAATCTTGAATAAAAAGAACTATTATTTATAATCGATAAGATAAGCCCTAAACAAAATTTTGAAATAGATACACTCTCCCCTTATACTAACATGATAGGTACTTCCGATACCCTTTAGTTACACTTCCGATACCCTTTGGTTACTCTAGGAGTAACCAAAGGGTATCGGAAGTATCATCTACACGTATACAATCTAAGGTAGAAAAACGTTGTAAATACTTTGGTTAGAAGATTGTAAATGGGATTAAGAGCCCCGTTACTATAGGATATAATAGGACCTAATCATAAATAAGGAAACCATATGGAGTACACAAAAAGAGTTAGGTGTTAAAAGAGTAATTCATCGCAAGATCTTCCTAAGTAATAGAATGATAGGCATATAACTAGAAAGGGAGAATCGAGTTATTCCAGAAGGCAATAGATAAACAATCTTTTACTTATTTGATTCCAAAGACTCTCAAAATAAAAAAAGAGACAAACCAACCCGATAGATTTGTCTGTCTCTTTTATATATTGAATCGAAATTGAAACTATGTGAACGACTTAAGGTCAAACATCATATTTGAAGAGAGTTCTTGTACTGCATAAGCTTTCCATTCACTCCCTAAAGAGAAGTCATCTTCACATATAGCCCAAACGACAAGAATAATCTTATCTTGTTTTGCTCTCAGGTTATACTCATTTGCCAATTGGACTTGCATAGATGATAGTCCTAATTCCCCACCAATCCAATGTCCAATTTGGGCTTCTATTCCCTCTTTGGAAGAGACATTACCAGTAAAACTTGCAATATCCCCCTCATTCTTTAGATACACAGACTCTTTAGACTGGTTCGTTAAAAAGAGACGAATCTGAATATAACTAGGAGTAAATTTTCCTGAAGAAGACTTCATCCCATTGTTTGCATCAAAAAATGGAACAGTACGCTGCATCTTTTTGACCCTCCATCGATTACGAAGCATAAAGAAAGCCATGTAAGATAGAACAATCACATAAAACAGGACACCACTTATAAATCCCCACCATTCATTCGACATAAAATATGCTGCATACACAATCATAAACACATGGACTAACATCATCCAAAAGAGAGGAATCATCATCTTTTTCATCATCGCTTCCTGATCGCCACCAATCTCCGTAGGCATAAAACGACGAGACATCATCAGAATAAGGTTCTTTGATGTGAAAACAGAAATCCCAATCACAACCACTAAAAACGACTCCATAAAAGCAGGCTTTAGCTTAAAAAATATCTCATCATGAGTGATCAGAGACAAAGAGGAGAAAAGGACAAGTATCGCGGTATCAAGAAGTATAAAGCGATCAATGATACGATCACGAATATAGACGATCAAAAGCTCTAAAACACCAATAACAAGAGCAACAATCACTCCAATCTGTGGCCCCCAAATAGCATCTGCAATAATAAATACCAAAAGAGGAATAAGTCCTGGTATTAATTTTTTTAATCCGTCATTCATTACTTAAATTAGTTTTTTTGTAAAAAAAAAGAGAAACACCCTACAAATGCTTCTCTTTTTCACTTTCTATATATTTTGCATTAAAAAGGTCACTATTCAACAATTGGTTCTTCCGAGCTACTACTAGCCTTCTCTTTTACCTCCATAAAGAACACCAATGTTTGGTATGGTCCAATAGATCCGTTACCTTTGATACTATAAGCTTGGGAGGATGGAATAATCACTTCTGCTCTCTCTCCAATATGCATATGAGTAAGAGCAACATGCCAACCAGAGATCTCTGTAGTACGTGCACTCTGATGAAGCTCTTGATCCACTACAGTAACGGTATAAGGATCATACTTTTCTTTTCCTGTTTTATAATCAAAGTTCCCATCAAAACGTTCTTTTTTGATATTCACACCATCTTTGGTCTGTTCCAAAAGATATCCTTCATAGTAAACTCGAACCACATCTTTATCCACAATAGCATCTTTTACCTGATCCTTTGGTTGATTCTTGTCTGGAATAACATACACTCCACGATAAACTGGGATCTCATTTCGATGATACTTCTCGATATATCCAGTTCTCAATGACAACTCTTGATCACGTAACTCTTGGTTCGTAGTTTTCTTACAGGAAAAACATGACACCAGTAGGGAAAACATGATAATACTAAGAAACTTATTTACTGTTTTTGTTCTATTCATCTATTTTAGCTTTTGCATTTCATTAATCAATAATTCGCGATACTCTTGAATGACCTTCTCAAACTTTTGAGTAGCTTCCAATAGAGTACCATTACTTCTTCCTCCAGCTGCATTTAAGTGACCACCACCATGAAAGTACTTCTCTGATATTTCATTTACGGGGAAGTCTCCTTTAGAGCGGAACGAGATCTTTATAAATCCATCTTTTTCCATGAATAAGACAGAACAGACCATTCCTTTTATCTGTAGTGGTTCATTCACTACACCCTCCGTATCTCCCGACTGAAATTGATATTTCTCCAATTCCTCTTTTGTCAACGTGATATATGAAACACTTAAATCCTCTAGAACAGTCATCTTTTCGGAAATAGCATATCCCATTAAGCGAAGTCGATTTGCGCTAAACTGATGAAACACCTTGGAATAGATATAATCTTTATCCACCTTCTTCTCCATCAACAATCCTACCACACGGTATAGGTTAGGATTGGAAGAGTTGTGAGCAAAACCACCAGTATCCGTAAGAATCCCCATAAAAAGAGAAGATGCACCTGTTCGACACAAACTCTCCTTCCAGCCACACTCATAAACAAAATCCACTACCAACTCACATGTAGAACTAGAGGTCGTGTCACTAAATGAGTAAATCGCAATATCTTTTGGGTAAGGGTGATGATCAATCATGATCGACGGTTTGTTTAGAGCAACAAGCTCATTCTCCATCGATCCCGTTCTTTTAATATCATTAAAGTCTAGATACACAATCATCTCCGCATGGCGCATTACTCTCTTGGCTTTGGCATTCTCCCATTCAAAGATAACGACCTCCTTACTTACGTCAGTCCATTTTAAATATTCAGGAAAATCAGTTGGAGATACAATAGTAACACTCTTCCCCAAAGCAGTCAACACATAATGTAGGCCTATAGAAGCTCCCATCGCATCACCATCAGGATTGGTATGAGGCACTATAACAATTTTATTAAAACTAGATAAAAGCTTTTTCGCCTGTTCCAGAAGCTTGGGTTCAAATCTCTGCATATTATTATTTCAAAACTATTATACCAACAAATATAAAAAAGTTCCCTTTGTGTGACGAGTTTTCACCGCTATTTTTTTATTTTTATAAGGCTAATATAAAACCTTTAATTTAATATGCATAAGAACGACATCACTTTAACTATGATAAAGCCGGGAGCGGTAAAGAAAAATCATATCGGTCCTATTCTAGGAATTATCAATGAGAATGGATTCCGTATCAAAGCAATGAAACTAACTCATCTTAGTGTAGATCTGGCTCGTAAGTTTTATGCCATCCATGAGGGGAAGCCTTTCTTTGATGACTTAATCTCTTTTATGTCTTCAGGACCTATCGTTGCTGCAATTCTTGAGAAGGAGAATGCGGTAACTGATTTCAGAGCATTAATAGGAGCAACAGATCCTGATAAAGCAGAAGAAGGGACCATTCGAAAACTTTTCGCAGAGTCTCTGTCTCATAATGCAGTTCATGGATCAGACTCAAATGATAATGCTCAGATTGAAGCCTCTTTTTTCTTCAATCAGACTGAGATATTTTAAATTACACAAGGGAATGTCGTTTACGACACCCCCTTGTATCCCAAATAGTTAAAAACAACAAAAGTTCACTTTCAACTTTATTTTCAAAACGAAAAGACAACCACTCGTTGAAATACAATCTTCACTTTAGTCAAATCTTAAAAGAGGATGCTTCTTATATTCAAACCTCCTCCTTCTGAAAGCTTTGACTTAATAAAATAAACAGATCTATTTGATCACAAATTTTTGTACACGTTTATTGGTTCCCTCTGCCACAAACAATGCTCCATCATTCGCCACATAAAGAGAATGAGGAATATCAAATTGACCTTTTTTAGAGCCAGTAGATCCGATTGTTTGAAGCACCTTTCCCTCAGGGGTGACAATAGAGACACACTGTGGTTTGTCTGCTCCTCCATCACTCACATAGATATTTCCATCATCTGCGACAAATATTCCAAACGGACGACTAAACCAATCCCAAGAGGTTACAAATTTGCCATCCAATTCAAAGACCTGTACCCTTGCATTCTTTCGATCTGCAACATACACATGTCCTTTGCGATCCACTCCAATATTGTGAGGGATATTAAATTGTCCAGGTTCTACCCCTTTCTGTCCCCACTCAAATTTGTATTTTCCATTTTTATCCAAACAGACCACACGATTATTCTTATAACCATCGCTTACATAATAGTCTCCACTCGGAGCCAATGCAATATCTGTTGGTTTATTAAAACGAAGATGATCGGTTCCTGGCTCGTTCTTCACACCCCACGATTGAAGAAGGTTGCCTTTCAAATCAAATTGATGAATTTGGTGAGAGCCTATATCTGTAATAAATATTTTATCCCCCAAGCAACGCACTTCGTGCTTTAGTGTTATAACATCTCCTCCCCATTTACGTACAAGGTTTCCCTCTTTATCCAGCTCAATCATCGGATTGGCAATATCTCCTCCCGAATATAGTATATGTCCATTAGGAAGTTGTGTAACTCCTGTCACTCCTACTTCGGTTATCTGATCTCCTGCTTTTGGCCATGAAGCAACAACACTATAGTTCTTTTTTGAACATGCTTTTTTCTCATCTCCAGAACAAGATGCAAAAAAAGTGGCACCAACACCTGCAGCGAAAGCAACCTTCAAAAATTCTCTTCTCTTTGCCATATTTATATGATTGTTATTATTGATTATGTTTCTTATAACAATGCTACAAAAAAAACTAAGCTTTTGCTTAAAAAAGCAGTTCCACTTCCATTTAACACGATAAATAAGAGGTTCACATTTTCCTAAAAAGGTGCAATATCGTATTAAAGTCTAAATCTTTGGTGTTTTTAATTTGTAAAGCACCGAATAATGTAGAATGTCGATATATTTGTAACCCTTAGAATGATCATATATTCTTAGATTATTTATTCATATTTTCGAACAAAATCATTGAAGAGAGATGCAGAAAAGATGCCCCCGTTGTCATGAAACTTTCGAGTGTTGTCACGATAAAATAGAATCTTGTTGGTGTAGTAAAGTAAAGATTGATAAGGTTACATATCATTACATAAGTAATAATTTCAACGATTGCCTTTGTAAAAAATGTACAGAAGCACTTCAATCCTCCAACAACCAGAATATTCAAAACCAATAATATAAATATAGTATGAAAATAAAAATCCTTACCCCCATTCTTACTGCAATTCTAAGCATCATGCTGGTTCCTACAATGGCTTGTACTACCGCTGTTATATCTGGAAAATACACAAAGAGTGGTCGTCCAATTATATGGAAAGTTCGCGATACTCAAAGCCTTTACAATAAGATTCAGATCTTTGAGGATGGAAAATATCGTTGTGTAGCTCTTACAAATGCATTAAAAGATGCCAACTCCATGGTCTGGGGAGGTTATAATGAATATGGGTTTGCAATTATGAACTCAGCCTCTTACAACACCAATTTAGATAAACCAACAAAGTTTTGTGACCAAGAAGGGATTGTCATGAAAAAAGCCCTCCAAAACTGCAAAAGCTTAAAAGATTTTGAGAAAATGCTTAAGAAGTTGCCTAAACCATGGGGATTAAATGCCAATTTTGGTGTCATTGATGCCAATGGGGGTGCTGCATATTATGAAACAGACAACGACCACTTCGTTAAATTCGATGCCAACAACCCAATGCATGCTCCTAATGGGTATATTATCAGAACGAACTACTCCTATACTGGGAAAAAAGATATAGGATATGGCTTTATTCGTTTCGAAACAGCTACCGAGCTTCTCTTTGATTTAGACAGCAAAAACAGGTTAGATGCAGAGGAGATTGCAACTGAAACGTCACGTTCTCTTTATCATAGTCTACTAAAGACGGACTATGCTAAATATAAAGATTATAATTCAGCTCCTTTTGTAAATAATGGAGATCTAATATGTAGACATGAAACTGCATCTGCCATCACCATCGAAGGAATTAGTTCTCCAGAACAAAAAGGAGAGACTACCATGTGGAGCACCATCGCCTTCCCCCTATCCACCCCTGCAATTCCTATTCGTTTGACTGATGACAACAAATTACCATCTTGTATGATCTCTCCTGACCAAAAAACAAAAGCCCCTTTATCTGACTTGTGTGTGAAAGCCAAGAGTCGAATTTATCCTATTAAGAGATCCTCTGGGTATAAATACATGAACCTAAATGCATACTTGAATCCTCAAGATGGAATTAAAAAGGTAATTGATATAGAACAAGAAGAGATTCTAAAACATATGCCAAAAAACAAAAAGCAAGAAGATTGGATTACATTCTATAATTGGATCGATAACTCTCTTTTTATTGAACTATCAAATAAGTTACAAAAATAACAAGGAGTTTCTCACCCAATCACTTTTGATCAATTAGCAAAAAGGTGTGATATCAAATTCAATGGATATCACACCTTTTTATATTTTACTACTTTTCAACCCTAGCAGCTTTATTAATGAGCGACATTATTAATTGCATTACATCCTGATAACAAAGATTCTACATCATATAATCAAAGGGTGCAAAATTTTATATCATATATTTAAAAGAGGATTTGATTACAAACAATCAATTCTATTTAACAAAATATTATTCATGCAATACAACACTTTTTTCACTAAAAACTATTAATATTGGCACTTATTTTATGAACTAACATAGATTATATGCAAAACAAATTACTTTTAATCTGTTCGATTGTTATGATGATGTCATGCAGTAGCGATCCAATCAAAGAAGAAAGTGAAACTCCGCCCACACTTCCTGTTGTAACCGAAAAAACGTTAGACGATTACGACAAAGAGATGCCAATATTTAAAGGTCTTGTGATCAAAGGTTTTGAAGTGGTTGGTAAAACGACCGATGATCCACTATACAATCCAATACCTCTTTTAAATGGTAAGCAAGTAAAACTTAGCTCTTGGTCTGATGAAGAGAAACGTTACTATCTTTTCATGTATTCGATGATTCGGGTAATGTATAATTCAGAATATTTTAAGCAACAGCTTAAAGAGAGTAATCAATATATCGATTACTCTTCAAATTGGGGCCAATTTTATAATTCAAAAATACATACGATCCCAACTGAGAAAGTTATCGAAGATCTAACAGATAGAAAAGCAGAGGTTACCATCATAAAAACCGTAGGATATAATTTTAACTCTGGCTATATAAAACCACAACTTGATCCTGCATATGATATAGAGCTATCTAAAAATAGTGATTTATACATTATTGAAGATAAAGCAAAGACCTACTCAACTGATGGAGGACATTGGCAAGCAACTTTAGGTCCATCTAAGTATTTCCCACAATACCTTTATGCTCGACTACAGATTCTTAATCCTAAGAATGTTATGGATCCTGTAATTATAACTTCGGATCATTTTACAGGTATAACTGAAGGGGAATATGCTTATCCATACAAGTATTTTTATCCCTTAAATATTGTTTTAGGAAATGTTGCAATCTCACCGAGCAGTTTATTTTATGTGATGACCCATGAACTACTTCACTCTATGGGATTTAGTCATGATGGAGATCCTAGTAAAGCGCAAGCTAAAATTGTATATCAAATTACGGATTTAATATCTAAAACGGCCCAACACTACAAAGCCCTTCCTCCCTACCCTGCGGCAAAAGAGACTAGCGGGGAAGAGTGGGATAATAGCAATGTATGGAAGTGGACAGAGAAGAACATGGACAGAAATGGTAACAAAGAGGTGGATCATCGTAAAACACCAACGGAAGAAGAATCTAAACAACACAAAGATATCGTTTCTTTAACAAAACTTCTTTGGCAGAAATATGGCTTAGAATAAACATCACCCCACTCAAGTAGAAAAATATAATCAATATTAAAAAAGAGAGTTCTTGTGGGAAGAGCTCTCTTTTTTAATATTGTATGTTATGCAATAAATAACCAATAAAACGGTCTTTTACATATACTATAGGCACGATAATCTAAGAATCTATCCCAATCTCCACCATGGAGGAATGGTATACAGGATTTTTACTTGGAACAAACTCTATATCAATACGTCCAAGTTGTATCCCAGCCCATCCTGTTTGACTCACAATCACCTTCTCCCTTTTCTTATTCTCAACAATAGAAGGCTTATCAAGAAAAGTATGCGTATGACCACCAATAATCACATTGGTATATAAAGTAGAAGCAGCTACCATCATGTCAGAGATACGATCTGTCTTATATTTATAACCAATATGAGAAAGACAGACGATCAGATCGCACTGATGTTCTTCTTTTAGCATCTTCTCCATCTTTAAGGCAGTCTCTAACGGATCTTTAAAGATAGTCTCGCCATAATTACGTTCTAAGACCAACCCATCAAAATCTACTCCTAATCCATAGATTCCAACCTTAACATCTCCCTTATTCAGAATTAAAAACTCCTTAGTCTTTCCGTTTAGTATTGTATTTGTGAAATCATAATTTGAACATACAAATGGGAAGTCAGCATGTTGCAACTGGCTATCAATCCCTCTTAATCCATTGTCAAATTCATGATTTCCAAGAGTCGCAGCATCATAGCCCATTAGACTCATACATTCAAGTTCGACCTTTCCTTTAAAATAGTTGAAGTAAGGAGTCCCTTGGAAGATATCCCCAGCATCTAACAACAGCACTTCATTTCCCTCGTTTCGAATCTTTTGTACTAAATTTGCTCTACGTTCAAGACCTCCTTTACCAGCATATCTCGCTGCATCTTCAGGGAAAGGATCTACATGAGAGTGGAAATCGTTCGTATGTAATAGTGTTAACTTACTTGTGTTTTGAGAATTACCCGCAATAACATGGCTTCCAACAGCAGATGCAGTTAAAGCAGATGTAGTTAAAACTCCAGCTTTCTTTAAAAATGATCTTCTATTTTCCATTTTGAATTCTCCCATCTAGTTTTGATGTAATATTATTCCCTTCTTTTGTTTGATTCTCTATATATGTAATGAATAGATCTCTCAACTTAATTCCAGTGTTTATTCTCTTGTTGGCTTTCTTAAGAGCTCCTGAACCGTCTCCACCATCTGCGATATAATCACTAGTGATCAACCAATACATTTTTGAGGAATTTAACTTTTGATTGTTTAACAAGACCTTGTCTGCCTTCTTATCATGAATTACAAATCGGACTCCCGACACCGATTCGCCTCCTCGATAAGCAATATAATTTAAAAACTGTTTTGCCTGAGCACCACTCAACTGAAGCAATACTACTTCATTTTCAAAAGGCATCAACTGAAAGATATTCTCAACGGTTATTTTGCCCTTACTTATAGGGACACGCAGACCACCATTGTTTAGCATAGAAAAATCAATACGATCGACCTCTGCATGCGTCTTAGCATATGCCTTGCCTTCCGACAAGAGAAGATCTGCACAAAAATTAGATAATAAAGCTTCTGGTCTTCCCTTAAACATATTTACAGAAGCTTCTCCAATCACACGATTCATATCTTTATTTAGCTTATCACGATAAGGCTTAATAAGATTAGAGACCTTGTTCTCACTATCATAGTTATTATCTACTAAATAATACTTATATGATGCTTTTTTATAACTATAAGGCTCTGTATTAGTAGAACAACTTGTTCCCAGCAACCCCCACAAAAATGCGGCTAAATACCATCGAGAAAGGTATCGGTTCAATATCTTTACCATATTATCAATTTTAACATAAAAAAAGAGTACAAATATAATGGTCAATTCTTTACAATAACCTAACATTTGTTAGATATTAAAAAGAGAATTTTCATCTCAAGGTACAAAAAAGTCATAAACGACATTTTAGAAATTGAGTCATTACATATATACAACTGATAATTAGATCAATTGGTTTATTCCAGCCAAACTATTCCAAATTTTAGTTCAGACAACAAAAATTCTTATTAATTTATTTTGTGAAGCGATATAACGTCAATAATTTGTATGATTCTTAATATCAAAAGTGTATTTCCCTGAAGGTATCGATAATATTATCATCTCTTGAGTTCGATCTATAATCGATATTTCATCTCCCAAAGCACTCCCTGATTCCAAAATAACTTTCTCTCTAGTAACAGGTAAAAATAGTTTTGCTTCCGTATTTACGGGAATCTCAATATTATACTGCAATTGGTCTTTATTATTTCGGTTCCATTCAACAGATATTTTACCATATGGAGATATAAAAAAGGTATTTTGATGTCTTATTGAGTCAACCAATTGCGGCTTGATTAGTATCTTTTTAAAACCAGCAGAATTTTCTTGTTGACCTATTCCTGCAACTCCTTGATAAAACCAACCTCCTCCTGAAACGAAACAAGCATGAATGTTAGACCAACGACCATCCCAGTGTTCCCAACATGTATTAGCCCCTTTTGACAACATATATCCCCAACCAGGATAACTCTTTTGTTTCATCATTAAATAGACTAAATCAGAACGTCCTGACTTTGCTAAAAGATCTAGCATAAAATAAGTACCAAGCATTCCTGTATCTAGATGTCCTTCATTGCGAATTTGAATATCATATTCTAATTCTTTAAAGACCTTTTCATAATTGGCTGTCAATGGAATATTCATCAATAACGGGAAGGCTAGATAGGATTGTCCTCCATTAGCAAATACAGCTTTCTTATCATCATAAAAAAGATCATCTATTTTAGTACTTAGTCTTTTTTGCAACTCTATATATTTCAGTTCTAGAGAATCGTCTCCCAATACAGATGCCGACTTAGAAAGTATCTGATACAGATATGCTAAATAACAATTATTAAATAGAGCCCGGTCTTCATTCGTAATATGATACTCCTTATTTCCCCTTCGTTTTGGAGGTAACCAGTCGCCTATAAAACCCCATTTTTCATGTCCATAATGCCTTAATACTCCATCTACACTTTTTGACTCAAGAAAGGATACATATTTGCACATCGAAGGGAAAGCATTTTTAAGGAAGAGAGTATCACCATAGTTTCTATATATTTTCCAAGGAAGGACAACTCCCATTCCTCCCCATGCAGGACCGCCTCCAGCTTCGTATGGAGATGGAGCAGTATGTTTAAAATCGCCATTACTTTGTTGGTTGTCCAACCAATTTCTTGCCCATTTTTTATAGAAGTTGTAGGTGTCGAAACTATATGTTCCTGTTTCTATCGCAACTTGACCATCTCCCCCATAGCCTAAACGCTCTCGATGTGGACAATCGACAAAATAACCACCATTGTCTAAGCAACGATAGGTGAAACGATTCAACCTATATATCGCATTTAAATCACTATCTGAAGAGTCAAAGTCTCCAATCTTATCTAAATCAGACTCAATCATAATTCCTTCAAAATCACTTACGTTAGGCTTATATAAAAGCCCCTGCACAACGACATATCGAAAGGCATGATAATTAAACTTAGAACAAAACTCTCCTTCTTCTCTATTTGAACAAATATAAGCATCCCTCTGAGGAATATTCTTTATTCCGAAGTCCCATCTATATTTGGATACTTGAGTAGGTGTTTGATCACAATAGTCAGAATATATAAAATCTATCGTATCCCCAACAGATTGATTTTTAATCTTCATTTTCATCCATCCTGTAAAGTTTTTTCCAAAATCAATTAACCAAATGCCTTTTTTTATTGGAGTGACATCTATTGCTTTTATTCGATCAGTCTTAATATTCCTCGGACAAGCTTGTGATGTAGTAAGTGCATCAGATGAAGGCACAACACGCACAGCATGCCATTGAAAATCTTGGGCTCTTTCGGTCCACTTACTCATTGATATACGATCATCAAGAACTTCTCCTCCCATATTATTCCATCTCCATGCCCCTATTGATTGAAGGTTACTTTTAGAATATTTCCAATCTTCATTACTAAGTATCAGCATTTCACGATCAGATGTGCTCAAATGTGCTTGCAACCGAAACATTGCCGAAGAATAATTCACATCCGGTAAGCCTTTAGAGTACCATCCTCTACCTGTCCATATCCCTATAGTATTTTCACCCTTCTTTAAATACTTTCCAATATCATATGTGAGATAATAATTTTCATATCGATAATCGCTCACGGCGGGAGACAAAACATCGTCACCTACTTTTTGTCCATTGATATACAGTTCAAAAAAGCCTTGACAATTCACATAACAAAAAGCATTTTGAGGTATGGAGACTAGATCAAATGTTTTTAAATATATTGGGGAGTAGATGTTTTGTTTCGTTGTGATCCATTTCGCTTTCCACTGACTCTCCATCATTATCCCTGTATGAAAATAGCTATATTTACTCCAAGAGCTCTTTTTATTATCATTATCCCAAACTCTAACTCGCCAACAATATTGGTGATTGTAACGTAAGTTCAAACCATTATATTTTACCCGTATATTATTATCGGATAGAACCTTACCACTATCCCATAATATTTCATCCTCTGCAGATCGGACCTGTATTTGGTAGCCTTGCTGCTTCTTTCCTCTCTGTTTCGACCTCATTTTCCATGAGAATATAGGAGCAGTGCTATCTATACCTACAGGATCTCGTTGTCCATCTGTTTTGGTGTCAATAACCTGAATACGATCTGCAATACATATCGGAATAGAGAAGCTAAAAATTAATAAAAATGAAAGTATAAACTTTCTAGTTTTTTTGATATTCATACAAATAAAGTTAGTTGTTGAAGATATTGGATACGATTTTTATCGCTTGCTATTCCCTACTCAACAAGTAAGAAGTATGTATCACTCGTGGTTACTTATTATGTAGGGCATTCATTGAAACAAAAATGTCTCATTATAAGACGATGAAAAATAGACAAAATGAATATTTTATTACACAAAATGATATTCACCAATCTTGTTGACAACAGTTCCTCATTTTACCAAAAACACTAGAGAGTAAACACTATCGTTTTTCCACCTTATTTTAAATCAGTCAAACCATATAAAAGAGATGTCCAAAAATGATATGAAGCAATAAAAAATAATATATTTTGTATATGAAAACACATCCTATGATTTTATCCGTTACATACATTCGTTGAAATATGCTTTTTTGTTTTTCCTACTTATATCAAAGGTTATTTATTTTATCAACTTTTTTATCTATTTTGTAGACAAAATAAAGAATTATTACAGTAACATAATCTTTGAATCATATAGTATAATTGTAGGTTTTGTTCTTCATTTTTTATCTTATATTTGTACCTTTACAAGAGGAAAACTCTATTGAAATAATGGATATGATTTGGTTATGTCTATTGTTCTTCTAAAAATAATACGTAAATATTAAGTCATAATTTATATATAAAATAATATCAGATGAATACTTGGTTTGAATGTAGAGCTAAATACGTAAAAATAGACGAGACTGGACGTGAAAAGAAAGTAAATGAAGCATATCTTATTGATGCTGTTTCTTTTACAGAAGCTGAAAGTCGTATCTATAAAGAGCTTGAACAAATGATAAGCGGTGAGTTCACTGTAACAAAAATCGCAAAAACCAATATTGCAGAGATCATTCCAACAGAAGATGGAGATCGTTGGTTCAAAGCTAAAGTTACTTTTATCTCAGTGGACGAGGATAGCGGAAAAGAGAAAAAAGTTTCTCAACACGTATTGGTTCTTGCGAATGATGTAAAACAAGCTTTTGAGCGTGTTGAATCAGGAATGGAAGGTATGACAGTGGATTTTGAAATCCCTAACGTTGCAGAAAGTCCAATTATGGATGTTTTCCCATACTTTTCAAACGGAGAAACAGCAAGAGAAGAAGCTGAGGCATAATCTCTCATTTTCTTTTTAAACTAAAAGACTTTGCATCTATAAATGCAGAGTCTTTTATCTTTTAAGAAGTTTTTTATTATTTGCGATGAATTGATCATGAAACATATATTTACGATCGAGTCTATTGATCCAACGGATCTAAAGAAGGTAGAGGAATTCATACTTTTTGCTAAGAAGATCTACCAAGATCATCCATTATGGGGACACCCTCTTGACATAGATGTGGAAAAGCATATTTTGCCTTCCAAAAACCAAATGTTACAAAATGGACACTTTACTTTATGGTTGGTTAGAGACAACAAAAACAATATAATGGCTCGTATTGCGGCTTTTGCTCCCAATAATAGTACGATAGGTAAAATTGGTTTTTTTGAATCTATTGACAACTTAGAGGTGTCATCACTCCTATTCAACACAGCAAAAAGATGGATGCTATCGAAAGGAATGAAAGCAATAGAAGGTCCTGTAAACTTTGGAATGAGAGATGAATTTTGGGGCTGCTTAGTCGAAGGAGAACACCCTCCGGTGTATAATATGCCATATAACCCTCCTTATTATAAGAATTTATTTGAATCATTTGGGTTTCTTAATTATTTCGATCAGATTACCTATCTTAGACCTCTTGAACCGAATATACTACATCCTCTGGTCACCAAAGCGGGGAAAAGAGTACTACAAAACACAGATTATACCATTCGAAATATAGGGAAAGAAGATCCGATGCTTCCCCATTATTTTCGAGAGATCTACAATAAAGCATGGGCTAGTTTTGAAGGAGTCCCACCTATATCCATAGAAGAAGCCATACGACAGATGAAACTGATCAAGCCGATCATAGACAAGCGTCTTATTATCTTCGGATTTTATAAAGATCAACCTATATCATTCTTTATCTTGATGCCTGATATTGGACAAATATTTAAAACGTTTCACGGTAAATTTGGTTGGTATCAAAAACTAAAATTTCTATACTCAATAAAGAGAGGTAAGTTTATAGATCGAATCATCGGTCGTATATTTGGTGTCATACCTGAATTTCAAGGCAAAGGCATTGAGGCCGCAATGATCGTTCATTTCGAAAATATTGTATTACAACCAGGTTTTCCATACAAAACTCTTGAATTAAATTGGATTGGAGATTTTAATCCATCGATGATGAAAGTTTGCAGAATGATAGGAGGACATAAACACAAAAAACACACCACTTATCATCTTCCTATTTCTAAAGATTTTGTATTCAAGAGAGCTACAATAGTGAATAAATAGAGAGCCTTTAGGTGTTTTTTCTTTTTTTTCATCAAAAGTTCAAAATTTCATAATGCGTCTCATTATAATCATGTATTTTCGTCGATAAGTTAATTTTAATACAAAACTATAATGAGACGTATTCACTATCGATTGTTATGCTCATTATTGGCTTGTGGACTGTTTTCAATTCATATTGCGAAAGCACAAGGACAACAAGACAATGATGTAATGACTCCTGAAATTTTATGGTCTTTTGGACGTATTGGAGATATGCAAGTTTCTCCTACTGGCGAAAGAGTAGCTTATGGCGTAAGCTACTATAGCGTAAAAGACAACAAAGCCTCTAGAGATATCTATGTGAAAGATCTAAATGGGGATGTTCAACAAATCACCCATACTCCCGAAAATGAATTTGGAATTCAATGGCGCCCTGATGGAAAGAAGATTGGTTACCTTTCATCTAAAAGTGGTTCTGTTCAAATGTGGGAAATGGATGTAAATGGATCAGACAATAAACAAGTCACTGATATTGACGGGGGTATTCAAGGATTCAAATATAGTCCAAACATGAAGAGAATCCTATTCGTCAAATCAGTAAAACTAGATGCTGATATTCATGATCTTTATCCTGATCTTCCTAAGGCAAATGCACGCTTAGAAACAGATATTATGTACCGTCATTGGGATCGTTGGCATGATTATACATACAATCATATATTTGTAGCAGCTTACACTACAGGAACAATTGGTGCTGCAACGGATATTATGCCAAACGAACGCTATGATGCCCCAATGAAACCTTTTGGAGGAATTGAAGAGATTAACTGGAATACAGAGAGTAATGCAATTGCATATACTTGTAAAAAGCTTGTTGGTAAAGAATATGCAACCTCTACTAATTCTGACATTTATCTGTATAGTATAGAGGATAAGACAACCAAAAATCTTACCGAAGGGATGATGGGATACGATAAGTCTCCTACATTCTCACCAAATGGAAAATATATTGCATGGAGTAGTATGGAGCGTGATGGATATGAAGCAGATAAGAACCGTATCTTTGTAATGACTCTTAAGAATGGTAAGAAGAAAGACGTTACTGCTCTATGGGATCAATCTATTCACGGACTTGTTTGGGCAAATGACAGTAAATCTATCTACGGAATCTCAGACATCCATGCAACAGATGAAATCTATCAAGTATCGGTGAAAAAAAACAATATTCGAAGAGTTACAAACGGAATCCACAACTATCAGTCTGTACAAATTGCAAAAGATGGCCTTATTGCTCAAAGAGTATCTATGAGTGCTCCTGCTGAGCTTTACAAAGTAAATACTAAAACAGGTCAAGATGTAGCTATTACCGAAGTTACAAAACCTATTATGGACAAGTTAAAAATGGGTAAGGTAGAAAAACGCTGGGTAAATACTACAGACGGGAAGAAAGAGTTAGTATGGGTTATATATCCTCCTCATTTCGATCCTAATAAAAAATATCCTGCTTTGCTTTACTGTCAAGGTGGTCCACAAGGAACTGTAAGTCAATTTTGGTCATATCGTTGGAACTTTCAAATGATGGCAGCAAACGATTATATCATTGTTGCACCAAACAGAAGGGGTCTTCCTGGTTTTGGTCAAAAGTGGTGTGAAGAGATTTCTAAGGACTATGGTGGACAATGTATGGATGACTATATCTCTGCAATTGATTCCATCGCAAAGTTACCATATGTAGATGAAAACAATTTAGGAGCTGTTGGTGCAAGTTTTGGAGGATACTCAGTATATTATCTTGCTGGACACAATCAAAATAAACGTTTCAACGCCTTCATTTCTCACTGTGGTATCTTCAATTTTGATCAGATGTATAGTACTACAGAAGAGATGTTCTTTGTTAATTGGGACATAGGAGGTCCATACTGGGATAAGAACAATGCAGCTGCACAAAAAAGCTACAAAGAATTTTCTCCTCACAAGTTTGTAGACAATTGGAATAGTCCAATACTAGTGATTCATGGTGCAAAAGATTTTCGCATCCCATACACTCAAGGAATGGGAGCCTTTAATACTGCAATCATGAAAGGAGTTCCTGCAGAATTTCTTTACTTTCCAGACGAATGCCATTGGGTTCTTAAACCTCAAAATGGAATCTTGTGGCAACGTGTTTTCTTTAACTTCTTAGACAAGAACCTGAAGAAATAAACGAAAGATTAAAACTATAAATGAAAGTCATGTTATTATTAAATAGCATGACTTTTTTATTCATCACCTTTTCGAATATAAAAACTTTCTAAAAAAGCCCATTAATCAGGAGCTTTAACAGTATTCGTCATACTTTATAACTAAATTCCAAGATCTATTTCTAAATATGTTTGTTAATTTTGCAGCACCATATTAATAACACATTAATGAATAAGAACAAAAACATGGAGCTTGAGAGTACTCCAATAAAAAAACTCTTTTGGAAATACTTCATCCCTTCTTTCACGAGTGTAGCGGTCAATTCTCTATATAATATTGTAGATAGAATCTTTATAGGTCACGGAGTTGGTGCTTATGCACTATCAGGACTTAGTGCTGTCTTCCCTATTATGATTATCATGATGGCATTTGGCATGCTGGTGGGGATGGGTGCAGGAGTACGTATCTCAATAAATATGGGTAAAGGCGACATGAGTAGAGCCGCAAAAGTACTCGGAAATGCCTTAACTCTTTTAATTCTTCTTGCCCTAGGAGTTACTGTTCTCGGATTTGCTGTAAAAGGGCCTGTATTGAAGCTCTTTGGAGCAAGTAATCAGACAATAGGTTATGCGAATGACTATCTTAATATCATCCTATTTGGTACGATATTTAACATGGTAGGTTTTGGTATGAACAACCTAATAAGATCTGAAGGCAATGCTAAAATTGCAATGTATTCAATTATTATTAGTGCAGGAACAAATTTAATTCTAGATCCAATCTTTATCTTTTGCTTCGATATGGGAGTAAAAGGTGCAGCTATAGCAACAATAATATCTATGGCTATATTATGCATATGGGTTTTGTATCACTTTGTAAAAAGCCCAAAAGCCAATATCCACGTAAAAAGGGAGGACATGAAATTGCAAGGTGACATTGTTTGGTATATTTTCACCATAGGTTTTGCACCTTTCTCTATGCAAATAGCGGCAAGTTTAGTTCAAGGAATACTGAACACCCAGCTCATTAAGTATGGAGGAGATTTGGCTGTTGGTGCGATGGGAATTATCAATAGTGTCATCAATCTAATAATTATGTCAATGATTGCTATCAATATGGCTTCTCAACCAATTATTGGATATAATATTGGAGCAAAGAAATACAAAAATGTAAAAGAGGTTTTATTTTTAGGAATTCGTTTTGCCACCGTAGTTGGGGTCATTTGTTGGATTATTGTTGAGCTTTACCCACAAGGTATTGTAAAACTATTTAACCACGATAGTCCAGAACTTATGAAGCTCTCGACTAGAGGTCTTCGTGTTCTTCTTATCACTCTTCCTGTAGTTGGATTCCAAGTAGTAGTATCAAACTACTTCCAATCTATTGGTAAAGCTCTCACGGCTACGATTATGTCACTTTTACGTCAAGTAATTCTACTTATCCCTCTTCTTTTAGTTATTCCACAGCATTATGGATTAGAAGGAGTATGGATATGTGGTCCAATAAGCGACACAATGTCTTTTATATTTGTTCTATTTCTTTTCTTTTTTGAGATGAAGAAGCTTAACAAAAATATAGAGCAGAACATCTAAAATACAAGATTACAGAGTACAATAATATAGTCTTACGGATAAACTGTATATTGTACTCTGTAACATTCATCACCTCTCCATTCGAAAGCAACTCTTGTTAAATTAATCGTCAATCACAAAGTACTAAATGTAATTTTAACCTAGAAATGATTCTATTTAGATCTAGGATTATATCTATTCATCTTACGATTTTAAACTTCGACCTCTCGTCACGGACCAACGCTCTACAATAGGAAATAGAAAAACTGCTAATAGTAGAATAAATGTCCCAATATAGAAACCAAAAGACATTTTCTCTGTTTCGGGGAATAGTATTTGTGCAAGAACAATACTATAAACAGGTTCTAGATTGACTGTAAGAACTACTGTATAAGCAGATAATTGTCTCATTACCCACACACTCAAAACAAAAGCAAAAGCTGTACAGACGACTCCTAGTATCATTAGATAGAAGAGATCTATGGAGGACACTTCAAAAAGAGCACTATTTAGATTTCCCTTTATTCCCATCCAAATAGTAATACCGAGTACCCCAGCGACCATCTCATAAAACGACACCGTTATTGGGGAATATTCTTCAGTAGCAAAGAATCTATTCAATACAGTAAAAAGTGTTGCAAGAAAAGCCGATAGGATGGCAACCATAATTCCAGCAAAATATTTAAACTCAAAATTAAATATTATATACAATCCTATAATAATTAGTAAGCCAGTAACCACTTCAAGTTTCTTTATTTTCTTTTTAAAGAAAAGAGGCTCTAGAATACTTGCAAACAGAGTTCCAACGGAGAAGGTTCCCAAGGCAACAGATATATTGGATATTTTAATGGCATAGAAGAAAGTAATCCAGTGAACTGCAACGATAAGTCCTATGCCAGCAACCTTTAAAAGAGCTTTTGTCTCCATTTTAAAAGACATACGTGTCAGCACCATATAAGCTCCCAAACTAAACGAAGCAAACAGAATACGATACCATACTAATGAGACCGCTTCCATCTCAATCAAACGTCCTAAAACACCAGTAAAACCATAAATAATTACCACCAAATGGAGTAATAACAAACTCTTTTTACTTGAATCCTTCATTATTAATATTTTGACAAAAAATAATCTTTTTATTTTTAATATTTCATGATCAATCCCATAGAAGGACAAACATCCCAAAAAATAAGATATCTCAAAATCACATATTCAAATCCTATACTATTCTAGTATCGATCAACAACACAAAAAAATGGGCTATAGAATAAAACATCTATAACCCACAATATTAAGTTTAGTTTTCTTAAGACTACTCTAAAGTTGTCTTTGGAAGTGTTAATTTCAAATAAAAATATCCTAGAATACCCGAAACCGTAGACCCGACAAGCACACCTACTTTCGCAGCACTCAACATAGCAACGTCCATATAAGCCAAGTTACTTATAAATAAAGACATCGTAAAGCCGAGTCCACCTAACATTGCCACTCCAAACATATGTTTCCATTTAATGGATTTTGGAAGCTCTGCAATCTTTAGCTTTACCCCTAACCAAGCAACACCAACAATACCGAAGGTTTTACCTAGAAGCAGGGAAAGTCCTACACACAGAGAGATATAGCTATAATCTTCTCCTGAACCACCACCAGAGGATAAGTCAACCCCTGCATTAGCAACGGCAAAAACAGGCATAATAAAGAAGTTAACCACTTTATGTAGTTTATGTTCTAAATACTGTACAGGACTTAATACTCGTTTCGCATTCTTTCTTAAATGATCAATCTTATGAATATCCTCATCACTAATCGTATAATCTGTTACATGCTCAGAGTCAATAGAGATCTTTTTTAAAGTTTTATTAAAGATCTTCTCATCCAGCTCTCTACGAATAGGAATAGTAAAAGCAACCAATACTCCAGCAATAGTTGCGTGAATACCCGAGAGGTAGAAGAAATACCACACAATAATTCCTAAAATTACGTAAGGATAAATCTTATACACTTTTTGTCTATTCATCACAAACATCACAGCCAAAATAGCCAATGCATAATACAGATAGCCAACAGCCAAATTAGAAGTATAGAACAGTGCGATAACCACAATAGCTCCTAAATCATCCACAATAGCCAAAGCAACCAAGAAAACTTTCAATGGCAATGGAACTCTTTTGCCCAAAAGACTCAATATTCCAAGAGAGAATGCAATATCAGTTGCCATCGGAATACCCCATCCTTGAGCACCAGGTCTTCCCGCTGCCATCATAACAAAAAAGACTGCTGGAAGCAGCATTCCCCCGACAGCTCCAAGAGCAGGAAGGACTGCTTTCTTCAAAGAAGAGAGTTCGCCAGCAATAATCTCTCGTTTAATCTCTAATCCAACGACAAAGAAAAATATTGCCATTAAGACATCATTTACCCAATGCAATAGATGCATTTCAAAATGAAATGATCCAATGTGAAAAGCAATCTCTGAATGTAATAGATGCTCATAAGCTTCCTTAAAAGGAGAATTTGCCCATAGTAGAGCAGCAAAAGTACATACAATTAACAATACGCCACCAGAAGCATCTGCCTCTAGAAATTGATGAAATCGGGCTCTAATACGCCCGGTTTTTTGAGATTCAATGTTCATTTTAATATAGTTTCGTTCTGCGTTTTTAATCTTTTTATCAACTCAATTGGAATTAAAAAAAGATGCGGAGTAAAAAACAGCGTTTTTCTTCTTAAATAATGGTGCAATTCTCATACTTAGTGTTTTAAAAATGGTTTGTATTTAATTAATAGGCATAAATGAAATAGCATAACCACCACCTTGTACCATATGTACATTTAAAACATCGTGTGTAGAAACCACTCTTGTCTCAATAGCAATCTTTTCAGGTGTTTTATCAAAATCAGTATCTGCAGCATCTCTAAAGATCGTTGCTCTATACTTTTTGTTTCCTTCTAAGAAATTAAGAGTCAGTTTACTATCACGAGCTTTCTCATTGGTTAGTCCCCCAATAAACCAATTCTCCCCACTTCTACGAGCAATAACCACCTCTTCACCTATTTGTGCAATAGGTACTAGTGTTTGATCCCATGTTGTAGGCACCTCTTCAATAAATTGAAGAGCTGGATTCCCTTCCATGTTTTCAGGTAGGTCAGCTACCATCTGCCAAGGAGAAAAAATCACAACATACAATGCTAATTGCTTCGCTAAAGTAGTATGTACACGAGTCTTCGATAGATCGTCACAATTCCAACTTACGCGTTTATCTTTAGTATTCTTAATTAACAAATCAAATATTCCAGGAGTATAATCAATAGGACCTCCCAACATTCTAGTAAATGGGATCGTCGCATAATGACTAGGTGGATTTCCATCACTCCAAGCATTCCATTCCTGACCACGAACCCCTTCACGAGTCATCATATTTGGCCAAGTACGAGCAATTCCTGTAGCTTTAATTGGTTCATGTGCATCTACCATTAAATGATATTTGGCAGCAGTCTCCACCACACGTCTATAATGATTAACCATAAATTGTCCATGATGATGCTGACCACGAGGATATATTCCTCCAGCATAACCAGTTTTAACTCCTACAGCCCCCAAATCATGTAGCATTTTGAATGCCTTATCCATATATTTTTCGTAGGTAACAATGTCTCCACCAGTCTCATGGTGACCAATAAAACCTACGCCTTTCTCTTTACCATACTTAACTACCTCTTCAATATTAAAATCTTTTGCTGGAGTTATCTGATCAAAGGCACCACTCTGTCCCCACTTGTCCCATCCTTTATTCCATCCTTCAGGAAGAAAACCAGTAAAACCATGTTCGTGAGCAAAGTCGATATAACGCTTTGAGTTTTCTGTCGTAGCGCCATGACGTCCCCCTTCAGTCCAAACTTCAGTACCAATATGCATACCCCACCAAACACCTACATACTTCATCGGCTTAATCCAACTAGTATCTTTAACCTTTGATGGTTCATTTAAGTTCAAAATCAAAGAAGAAGTAATCAAGTCACCTGCCTTTGGAGCAATTTGTATTGTTCTCCATGGAGAAATCAAGTCAGAGTCCACTCTTACCTTTATCCCATCAGGCCAAGGAACAAGATTTGCACCTAACACATTATTTCCTCTTTCATTTACCAAAGTCATTCCTGCATAGTTGGTAAGACTGGCCTCATGAATACTCAAATATACTCCATCTTCACGCTTCATTGTAATAGGAGTATTAGCATCTTTCACCTTAGAAAGTCGTTTATGATTATAGAGCATCTCATAAGAGTCATAATTAGCAGGTATTGACCAACTTTCAGGATTTCCCTTGACACTAAACTGAGTCAGCTCCTTTGAAACCAATATACTATCCATCATATCATTTCTAGGTACAACATATCGGAAAGCAACGCCATCATCAAAAACTCTAAAATGCACCTTCATCTCCATACGTGTTTCATTACGAAGCGTCCATACCATTTCATTATAATTATTATCTATAGAAGAACTTTGTCCCCACACAGGACTCCACTTCTCTCTATGATGAATGGTATCACATGAGACTGCAACCATCTCAGAATCTAAATTATCTAGATTTTTAAATTGCAAACCCAATTTAGATTTTCCTATCAGCATCTTATCCTTGTAAAATACACGATAATACGGCACACCACCACTTAAAGACAACTTCACCTCGATGGAACTACTTGGAGAAGAAATTTCTACTTTTCGTGGAGATTCACAGGAGAGCAGAAGCACTCCTAGGAATAGTGATACTAATGATATTAGCCTGTTCATGTTATTATTTTTATATACTACTTTAAATTAATCTTTTTTTCTTTAAACACACAATAGTCAGTACTCACAAAGATATCAGATTATATTAATTTCACTAGACACAAGGTGATATTAAATCTATTTTAAGGATTTATGTTATGAAGTTGTTTCGAAATAGAATAAAAAAAACGAAAAATTCATATTTCCAACCAATATCAGATATTAAAAAACAGTTCTGAAATATTCTATAACATTTCAGAAAGACAGCGTCATACTCACATTAAAACGTCTTCCAGTCATATAATTCGGAACAGCATATTGGTTCGCATGAATATCTTTAATCCAGTAGTAAGAGATGGTATTAGACATATCGAACAAGTTGAAAATATCAAAACCCACCCAAAGATCAGCTCCTTTTTGTTTCATTCTACGACTAGTTAAAGAGCGTGAAAAGCCTATATCAATACGTTTATAAGATGGCATACGGAAATAGTTATCTGTTTTAATCGCTTGAGGAGCATAAAAAGGGACTCCTGTTGAGTAATAGAATAACATTCGCATCTTAAAAAGTCTATTGCCAGGAAGATAATCTTGATAAAACAGGTTCAAGTTGAGTCGTTCATCCGAGGGTCTCGGGATATAACCATACAAATCCCCTTCGATATCCTCTTCAGACTTTAAATAAGACATACTTATCCATGAATCAACTCCAGGAACAAACTCCCCAACAAGCTTCATGTCTATCCCCTTTGTATAACCATTACTAACATATTCTGGTAAATATTGGATATAGACATTATCTAAAAGATATGGAATCATATTTTGCAATTTTTTATAATAGGCCTCAATAGATAATATCATCTTTCTTCTTCCTTCTCCTAATGGTTGACTATATCCCACTATATAATGTGTAGATTTTTGAGCAGAAAGATGCTCTACAAAAGTTCCATTCATAGACTTGAATTCCTGATAAAAGGGCATCTGTTGGTATATTCCCCATGCCAAACGTAAATTCTTATTATCATTTAGTGCGATATTTAAAGAAGCTCTAGGACTCCAAGTCCCCTCGTTCAAATAATCACAATATTGATACCTTAACCCCACATTCATCGCCAAATCCATACCTCCTATAGGGAAGAAGAGACTCTCTGTTATATATCCTTGATAACGCTTAGAGTCGATATCATTCTTCATCGTATAGGTAGATTCTACAGAGATTACATCATTATTGTCCGGAAGGAAATACCCCGACGAGTCGTACACAGCCCATCTTCTACTGTCTTCGTAAATATATTCTTTCTCAAATTTCACCCCAGCTTGAAACCTATGATAATCATTAAACACCTTAAAATCTAGCTGTAAAGCATCAATTCTCACATCCACCTTTTCATTAGAATGCTTAAAATCTGACCCAACTCCTGCATGATTATTATTATCTGATATATTTTGTGAAATCTGTTCTCCTGCTTTCTGAAGATAATATTGCCCCATAATGTCATAACGAATCCTCTCTTTATCTATCCATTGCGAACCAGCAAATACCACTTCACTATTAGACGTTGGGGTCCAAATCAGCTTTAGTGCATTGGTATAGTTTAAAAATTGATCCTTCTCTTGTCCATCGTAGTATATCTTAAAATGTAGAGGATTTTGTAATGTTCCAAATCGTGTATCCCTACTCTCAGGTTTAAAAGAGTAGTCACTTCTAGAGAGAAAAAACAGATACTCTAAAGAAAACTTCTCCCCCAAAGAGTAACGAAAGACACCTTGGAAATCATAAAAAAGAGGTTCATAATTTCCTTTTTCATCCATATCTGACAAAAGATAGGTGGTCGTCTTATAGCGGGCTCCAATATTATATGAAAACTTATTCAATGTCCCCTGTGTATGAGCCGACATACCGAGCATACTCGCCTTCAGTGTGGTCTTCAGTGTATCATTCAATCGATACGAAACATTAAGAGCCGAGGACAACTTGTCCCCATATTTTGCAGAAAAACCTCCAGTAGAAAACTGTACTCTATCTACCATTAAAGGGTTGATCGAACTTAACCCCTCCTGTTTTCCAGAACGAAATAGAAGTGATTTATATATCTGTATTCCGTTAATATAAAGTAGATTCTCATCATAATTACCACCTCTTACGGTATACTGATTACTCAATTCATTTCGACTATTCACACCAGGCTGGGTCTTCAAAAGACTCTCTACTCCACCAGAAGGACCATGGTCCATCATCTTCACCGATGAGAGTTCTATTCGCTGCATAGATGAAGCGTTTCGATCTCCTGTAACATGAACCTCCAAAATCTCTAATGGCTCAAGAACTCCCTTCAAATAGGCCATCTTCTGCATATCGATTAAATATCTTCTCTTTTTGAACGAGAAATAACGAAATTCGATGGTACAGGTGTCTACAGGAAGTGTCATCTCAAATGATCCATTGTCCTGAGTTACAACAGCTTTTTGTTTATATAGATATATCACTTGTACCCCACCCATTGGTTTTCCTTGAAGGTCATGAACGATTCCCTTTAATTTTTTTGATGGGTGTTGTGCATACCCCATCAATGAAGTAAAACACAGTAAAACTGAAAGCAAAGTAAGACGAATAGGAATGGTACTCATATATTTATTGATATTATTTAAAATAGTAATAGACCCTTAGATAAATAACTCTCTTTTTAACTCAATAGTATCTATTGAAAGCAAAAAAGAGGACTTCACGAAGTGAAATCCTCTTTTTATTATCTTTTAGTAGAGTGATACTACCAAATCTCTGCTCTCTGCTCTTTTGAAAGATACATGGCATCGCCCTCTTTTACTGAAAAAGCTTCATAAAAAGCGGGAACATTACGTAATATACCATTGGTTCTATATTTACCCAAAGAGTGTGGGTCCGTTTTTGTTCTTCTTAATTTTTCTGCTTCACGAGTGTTGCTCGCCCATACATGAGCATAAGCTAAGAAGAAACGCTGATTAGGAGTAAATCCATCAATCTTTTTATCATCTTTCTTCACTTTTTGGAAAGCTTGGTATGAGATATTCACACCTCCAAGGTCAGCAATATTTTCACCTAGTGTTAAGCTTCCATTTGCATGAACAGTATCCGATACAATGAAACTACTATATTGATTTACTAAGATATTTGCTCTCTTCTCAAAACGTTTTGCATCATCTTCAGTCCACCAATCATTAAAATTACCATTTTTATCATACTTACGACCTTCATCATCGAAACCGTGAGTCATCTCATGACCGATAACTACACCAATAGCTCCATAATTAACCGCGTCATCTGCATTCATATTAAAGAATGGTGGTTGTAATATCGCAGCTGGAAAAACGATCTCATTCATACTTGGTGAGTAGTATGCATTCACTGTTTGTGGAGACATTCCCCACTCTAAACGGTCCACAGGCTTATAAAGTTTTGCTTTATTCTCTTCAAAAGAGAATGCTGAAGCACGAACAATATTTTGAACATACGAGTCATTTTTAATATTTAATGAACTATAGTCTTTCCACTTATCAGGATATCCTACCTTCACATTAATCGCAGCTAGTTTCTCTAAAGCTTTCACTTTAGTCTCTTCTCCCATCCAAGGAAGTCCTTTGATACGTTCTTTCAACGAAACACGAAGATTTCCAACTAGATCTACCATTCGTTGTTTGGCTGATGCAGGAAAATATTTCTCCACATACAACTGTCCAATAGCTTCACTCAAAGAAGAGTTTACAGACCCTTGAACACGCTTCCAACGAGGCAGTTGCTGCTCTTTCCCACTCAACGTTTTACCATAAAATTCGAAGTTTTGCTTATCAAAGTTTGATGACAAATAAGAAGCCATCTCATTGATTACATTCCATTTCAAATAGCTTTTCCAAACTTCTAGATCTAGTGTTTCGAACTCTTTCGCAAAAAATTGAAGATATTCTGGTTGCTCAACATTAAGCTCTTTCACCTCATCTACTCCAATTCCTTTGAAATATTGATCCCAATCAATTTGAGGAGCAAGTTTCTTCAAACTAGCAAGATCATAGATATGGTAAATATTCTCAGGAGAGCGAGACTCCAAACGAGTCATCATCTTGTTGGCTAGCTTATCCTCCAAGTTATACACCATGTTTGTGGTCTCTTGTGCATTCTTATCTCCTGTAAGACCAAACATTTTAGTCATATGAAGTTTGTAAGCTGCACGAATTTCATCAGCATGTTCTCCTTTATCTGTATAGTAATCACGGTCAGGAAGACCTAGCCCTGATTGACTAAGGTAACCAATCACATAAGCACTATTTTTCATATCTGAAGTTGCATAAAATGCAAAACCAGGATTCATGAAATGACGGTGAAAAAAAGCAATTTGATCTAACAATCCAGCTCTATCTTTTATCGCATCAATAGACTCCAAAAGCCCAGATATAGGAGATATCCCATCACGGTTGATCTTAGCAGTATCCATTCCCAAGTTATAGAATGTTGCTATCTTATATCCGTTAGTGCCCTCTTTATGTTCTCCACCAGTTATCTCAGAGAAAAGAGTTTTCACCTGCGCTTGTGCCCTATCTCCTAACATGTCAAAAGTACCAAATCGACTTCGATCAGATGGAATTGGATGACTTGCTTTCCAACCTCCGTTGGCATAAGCATTAAAATCATTGCATGGATTTGCTTTCAAATCCAAATCTGCTACATTAATTGCAGGTATCTTCTCCGAATTATCCTTCTTTGAATCAACCGAACACCCACTGAATGTTATGGCAAGAGTTGCACAAAAACACCCCAAACTATAGTTTACACGTCTACTCATTTTATTTGTTTTAAAATTTGTCAACAAACAAAGATAAGTTGTTTAAACTATTATTTACAAAAATTACAGCATGTTTCCTGTCAAAAAGTCCCATGCAATCGATATGAAGCAATTAAAAATCACCTTCAAAAAAACTATCGACGGTCTTCGTCAATGCGTTTGACATATCTCTTATAAGCATCAAGATATCTAACATCATGAGGATGTTTCAAATGTAGCTCATAAGCTCGAATCACTTCAGGATGATTTCTATAACGCAATTTCACTATTCCAAGCCCAGAAGAATTTAAGATAATGCTACCCAAAATAATCCAGCCCAATGACCTGAAAATAGGCCTAGGAATCTTTACTTTTTTACTCCTAACATAATCAAAAACCTCCATGAAAAATATGATTATCGTTAAGATCACTCCAAACCATAAAACCCAATAATAGTTAGACATCAACTTAAACTTAAATATCGAACCTAAGGTAATCATCCCCAATGTAAATCCATTTACAATAGGAAAATAACGTTTATAAAGACCATAATTTCGATAGGTCCTTCGCTTTATTAAATGTCTTGCCCTCACATCCTTAAACCCTACAATTCCCCATATCATATAAAAAAGTGTAAAAAGAGCAAGTATGATATAGTTGGTTGTAGTAAAATGATGAATCATAGCGATCTTGGCCACAAGCATCACTCCTACTAAAATAGACAATATTAGTTCAATTCTTTTCATAAAATTAACGATAAAGATTTCATCAGTATTAATTCTTATTATCAAATATAAATATTCACAATCAATCTCTAAATATCCCTTTAGCCCAATATAGTATGCATACCATATAATCAGACACATACGATCCCATTAATTACATTATTTAACCTTAATTTATTATTTATGTTTTGATTTCAATATTAAAATAGCTTTTTTACATATAAATAATTAATCAATCATAATATAATATGAATAACTTGAGACAAAATCTTTTTCTTCTTTTCCTTCTTCTTTTCAGTATTCAGACTGCGTATGCGGAAACGAAATTAGCAAGTCTGATCCAAGACCACATGGTACTTCAAAGAGAGTCAGAAGTGCTTCTTTGGGGCTGGGATACTCCTGGACAAAAGATCAAGGTCACTACTTCATGGAGCAAAGACCTACAAACAATCACAAACAATGAAGGAAAATGGAAAATAATCCTAAGGACACCTAAAGCAGGAGGCCCTTACAAGCTTCACATAAAAGGGAGTTCGTCTCATGACATTACCGACATTTTAATGGGAGATGTATGGGTATGCTCTGGTCAATCCAATATGTATATGCCAATCAAAGGATATCGATGTCAACCGGTAGAAGGGAGCAACGACATGATTCTTTCAGCGAACAATGACAACATTCGTTTCTTTAAAGTAGGAATCAAACTCTCAGCAAAACCGTTAAATAAAGTCAAGGGAGAATGGAAAGTTTCATCGATTCAAAATGCCCCAGATTTTAGTGCCGTTGCCTATAATTTTGCGCAAGAGATACAAAAAAGCACAGGGGTTCCTGTTGGTATTATCTCTACTTCTAGAGGAGCTTCGACTATTGAAGCTTGGATGGACCCCACTTCATTGAAGCTCTTTAATGGTATTCCAATTCCAACAAAAGTTCCAGAAAACAATGGACATAAAACAGCAACGCTTCTTTTTAATGGTATGATCAACCCAATTACAAATTACAAAGCAAAAGGTTTCTTATGGTACCAAGGAGAAGCAAACTGTTTTAACCCAGAAAATTATGCACGGTTAAGCCAAGCCATGATTGGAAGGTGGAGACAACTTTGGGGAGATGCGAAAATGCCTTTTTACTTCGTTCAGATTGCACCTTATAATTACAAAGGTCGCAAAGCATCGGAATTAAAAGAACAACAAAATAAAGTTTTAGATTTAGTCGAGAATACAGGTATGGCCGTTACACTTGACGTAGGAAGCTACAGCTGCATTCATCCTCAAAAGAAACAAATTGTAGGAAAAAGATTGGCTTACCTTGCTTTGAACAAAACATATGGATACAAAACGATCTCATGTGATCCTCCTATGTTGGATCATGCAGAGGGATTAGGATCAACTTCGGTTAAAGTCTATCTGAAGAACACTGCCAATGGATTGACCACTTTCGATCAGAAACTATTAGGCTTTGAAGTCGCTGATTCAGATAAGAAATTCCACTTTGCAGTTGCTCGAATCAACAGAAAGGACAACTCTATTACGGTTGAGTGCTCCAAAGTAAAATCGATCCAATCAGTAAGATACGCATTTAAAGACTATATCCCAGCAACACTATACAATACAGCAGGTATTCCTGCAACTTGTTTTAGAACCGACAATTGGTAATAACAAAGGGGCTTTCATCATAAAAGAAGGCCCCTTTATAAACTACAAACCAAACAATTCGCCTAACTCACTGTCCCATCCGGAATTCTTTCTCCAACAAAACATTGAACCTCTTCATTTAGACTATATTCTAGAGAAAAAAATCGACCTTATCTTCTAGACATATAACATACCCTTTGGTTACCCTTTAGTTACCCTAAGAGTAACCAAAGGGTATCTAAAGGGTAACCAAAGGGTAACGGAATCCATATAAAAACAATAGACTAAGACTCCATAAAACAGAATAAAAAAACAAAGAAAAGAGTGAAAAATCATGAATTTTGAACGCAACGATACCCCACAAATAAGATCTTGGTAAAAGGCCAAAATAATAAGGAATTCTAGCAGTTCTCGATATTAATCGACACAAATAGAAGGGCAGACAGAATCAAAACTTCATATCTTACAGAAAGATAAACAAAGAAATATGTCCATACACTTCTTCTTAAAACAAAAGTTATGCTTACACAAAAGACTATAGATAGTCAAAGATAATTACTGATAAAAATATCTAGAATCGATGTGAAAGTACATCCAACGGGGTCAATAAGATGAAGGTTTAGAACAAGATGAAACATAAACGCCCCAAACACGAATAGAATAGAGATACTGTTAAATAAGAAGGGTTATCATAACACTTCAACATAGAACAAAAGATGTAACTACTCTGGTTCATTTATAGTTTAGCCTCCATTCGCTAAAGAATGGAGGTTCAGAAAATATATAATGTGTAAATTATTTTATTGCCAACTGACCTTAAGATGGTTTTGAGATAACCAATGAGCAATCATTCTCACTACACTCTTTCCTTGTTTTTTAAGTGTATCAACAATAGAGCGTAACATGGCATACCTTTAGGCTCCTTCTTCTGTTCGATAACCTGCAGATACTTTTTGTTTTATTTTAATATTACGTATTGACCTTTCGGATGCATTGTTGTCAAAAGGAACTTCGTAATACTCTAAGAAAGTAAACACACTATCAATCCTTTTAATTAATCGACTCCGTAATGTCTTGATCTCATCTAGCTGATCGTCATACTCGTCATTTTTCAACAGTAATAAAAGCTGTTCTTTAAATATTGATTTTTCTTTTAAAGGATATTGGTTCTTGGCTGATTCTCTCTTTAATTTCATGGCTTTATAGAATATATTCAAAATATCCTCTGCCCAACTGTTATTCGTTTGTTGTTTAATGTAGATTAATTCTCGTTGTAAATGTGCTAAACATAGTTGATAATGTTTGGCTGGAGTTTTTAATTGTGAAGCATAACAGTCACTGACTAAGGTCGCATTAATAAATCCTTTTTTAAAATTTTCTACTACAACTTTATACCCTCTAGACTTATTGGCTGTAATGAATGTTACCTCATGATTTTGCCATACCCACATCCATCCTTTGCCTCCATTGATCTTGCAACCTGTTTCGTCTGAGCCAACTACACTGGATTTGGATATCGATTCACGAAGTGATTCATATAAAGGAGTCATCACCTCTTGGGCTTTATTTAAAATATTAGTAATAGTCCCATCTCCAATTTTAAATGATGTTATCTCTTCCACTAGTGAACCAATACGGTTTAAAGGGATATAATGTTCAACATACAAGCTTACAATTAGTGATCGTAAATGAGAACCGTATTGGACAGGTGCTTTTATATTCGAGGGCATAGAACCTTTGTGTAGTTGACCACAACTGCATCTATTTTCATAAAGACGATGCTCCGTGCAGATTTGTTCAAGAACAGGTGGTATGTCAAAAACCTGACGTTTGCATAACAAGCTAGCGTCTTCTTGATTTAATGTATTACCACACTGACATGTCGATGGAGGATAATATGACTCTATGCTTGTTGGAAAATCACTCTGTTGTAATGTCGATCCTTTATGGTTGGGTTGACCTCCGGGTTTCCTAGTGGATTTATTTCGAAGTGATTGATTTTTCTTTACTGTATGTAAATCTCTTGAAGGTGGAAAACTACTATTACTACTGTTTTTATGATTACGCGATAGTTTATCTTCTAGATCCTTTACTTTTTCATGAAGCATAGTATTCTCTTGTGACAAAGCTTGAACTCGTGACATCACTCTGTCTAGCTCTTCCTTTAAGGACTCAACCTGCTTCTTTAAAGCTCTATTTTCTTGTTCTAAACAATCAATTGTTCTCATGACTACAAAGATTCATCGATCTTGACAAATTAGAAAATATTATAACAGAAAGTAATCAACAATACGGCCTATTATTATTAACAATCATCACTAAAACAACGTGTTTGGAACTTTTGTGTGATTATTAGACTCAAAAAGAACCTGAGTAGTTACAAAAAGATAGATAGACTGGCTTTTGTCAAGAAAATGACAAAAGCCCAAAATTGACAGAAAATAAGCTATTGATTAATAAGCTGGTTACAATGATCAATCTTTTGTGAAATAGAACGATCCATTGGAACCTTCAGATGGGCCTTGTTATAGATAAACCTAGCCCTGCAATACTTCTCCAATGAAAAAAGTGAGTCCCCTAAATCAATTAGTGCTTTCACCTCTAAAACCCGAATATTACGAAGCTCTTGATCCACCTTCTTTTGACACTTATTGATAGAACCAAGACAGTAACTATTATCTTTAGCCTTATTCAAAGCCTTCACATAATAAAAACGAGCAAGATTGTACATTTTCTTTCCGTATAGACTATCTGCAGAGAAGACAAGTTCAGAATACGATTTATCATTTTGATATTTACTCCAAGAGCTTCGTACCTCTAGAACACGTTCTTTGGAATTGGCTTTAGACGACTGTTTCTTTGTTTTAATCGCAAACTCCTGCTCCATCTTCTTTTTCTCCGTGGATATATATTTCTCAATATCAAAATCTTGAGTAAAGACATCAGCAGTAAAACCGGTAATATAGTCATCAAAATATATCTTTCCTACAGGTTTTTGAGTAAAGCTATCATCAATTCCTTCTACTTCTTGGAAAAGAGTTACCATCATTGAGAAAGGAGCAATCTCTCCAAGTCTATTCATCACCACCGCATCTATGTGGGTGTCAATACCTATTGATTTTTTATAGAAATTCTCACTGGAAAATTCAATCAAATACTCCTTATTAAACTCAAATTTTAACGAGAAAGGTTCTTTTGATTTAAGATATTTCTTTGCGTAGATATCATTTGTTCCAACACAAATAGCAGAAATGGTGATCTCTTGATCGACATCACGCTCTAGGACCACCTTACCTGTCACCACAAACACGTCCTTTTTCTGCCCAAGACAGAGAAGAGACGAAAAAAATAGAATGATGATTATGAAAATAGACCTATTCATGACAATAGTTTGTTAGTATAATATCGATCTTGCTTTGGTTTAACAACAACAAAGATAAGATATAAGCATAAAACTATCATCACATTCTAGACATAAATATTCAGTTGTTGCATTTTTTTTCACACAACAACTGAATATTTTTCAAATAATTAAGAACAAGCTTGAACGAATTCTTTCATTTTAGCATACTGTGCTTCCATACTTTGAAGCAAAGCATACTGTGCTTTTGTTCTAACTAAATTGTGAGATTCTGACTTCGTTTTATAGTAATTATCACCATCAATATAGTCCATCAAGAAGCGTAATACCTGCTCATAAGTGATATATAAACCACCGAATGCCAACCAATCTTTCTCACTTTCTGTTAAGAAAGCTTTTGTTTCAGAAAGGTAACCTTCAGTGTATGCCTTGAATATCTCGAAATCCATTGATACATTGTCTAAGTTCTCATCATCCTCTAACCCTGTATTGGTATAAGAACGAAGTGCATCCCCATAATCATTCAATACAGGGCTATTAAGAACTGTATCCAAATCAATAACACAAAGCACGTCACCCTGCTTATCAAATAATATATTATTAATCTTAGTATCGTTGTGAGTAACACGTGAAGGAATTGTTCCATCTTCCACCAAAGCCCAAAATTCCATCATCTTAGCACGACGATCTTCAATCCAAGCAATCTCTTCTTTCACCTCTTTCACTCTACCAACAGGATCTTTTGCGATCACCTCATCCCACTGATCAAAACGTATTTTTATATTGTGAAAACCAGGAAGGATATCCACTAGTGGCTCTTTCATATCTGAAAGCATATTTTGGAATTTACCAATTCCTTTACCACCAGCATAAGCCAATTCTGGAGTTTCAGCATTTTGATAAGCGATAGTATCAGCTATAAATTCACATACAGCCCAATATTCCCCCTCAGCATCTTGATAATATCTTTTACCATCATTAGCCAAAATAATTGTCATCGCTTCACGATCAGGGTTTCCACCTTGCTCAACCACCTTATTTTTGAGGTGAGTCGTCACCTTCAGGATATTGTCCATCATGGCTGGAACATTCGTAAAGATATTTTTATTTTTACGCTGAAGAATATAATTTGGAGTCACGTCAGACTCTGTCTTTACAATAAAAGTATCATTGATAAAACCTTCACCTAAAGGTTTCACAGTACATACATCTCCCTTTAGCTGAAACTGTCCAGCTAAATTCATTAACAATTCATTGTTCATGGTTTAGTCTTTTTTATTGGAAATAGCAAAAGGCAAATGAAGGCCCTTTGCTACTATTAATATTTTTCAAATAATGCTTAAGCCCAAAGGTTTTCAGGATAATCTCCACGTTGGATCAAACCATTCAACTTAGAAAGAACATCTGGCTTATCGTCTGGGTATGTAACACCAAACCAATCGGCATCACTATCAAGAACTTTCACTGTAATATTATTATTTTTCAATTGGTCAGAAACCTCAAATGGGAAGAAATACTCCGATTTCATTTCAGATCCTGCATTCTCTAGAAAAGAGACAAAACCTGCTTGAAGATAATCGAAGAACCCTGGCATAAATGCCCAACAGTTCATAGAAACGGCAGTTTTAGGATCTAAAGCGGTTTTTTCATCTCCTTCATAATAGTAGATTCCATCTTCTTCTCCAACAATCTTTGTTCTTTCAGTAATCTCTACCAACATATCATTGTCATCTGTTTTACAAACTCCACGAGAAACAGAACCGAAATCAGAAAGTGTTTTATGAAGGTGGTACCCTACCATACAATACTCACTCTGTTTGGTACATGACGATAAATATTGACTCAATTCAACAAATGCATCTTTTCCATAAAAATCGTCAGCATTAATGATAGCAAAAGGCTCTTTGATCACATCTTTTGCAACCAAAACAGCATGACCTGTACCCCATGGCTTTACACGTCCTTCTGGAAGACTAAAACCCTCTGGAAGATTATCCAATTCTTGGTACACATATTCTACTTCGATTTTTCCTTCTAATTTAGAAGCGAATTTAGTTTTAAACTCTTCTGAAAAGCTTTTGCGGATTACAAAAACAACTTTTCCGAATCCAGCACGGATTGCATCATAAATAGAATATTCTAAGATTGTCTCTCCCGATGGTCCAAACGCATCTAATTGCTTCAGTCCACCATAACGACTACCCATTCCGGCAGCTAAAATTAATAATGTAGGTTTCATCCTTACTTATTGTATTAATATTTTTAATTTAAGCCTGTAAAATAAGAAAAAACAGAACAAAAAAGAAAAACATAAAATTAATATTACACACTTTAACCCCGATTTTGGATTTTCATATAGCTTAATACAATTTGGGACTCACGATATGGGAAAAGTTTTATCTTTGAAAAAAATTTTGAAGATGAACAACCTACGTAAAGAATTCGGTAGCGACAACTACTCCGGCGTTGCTACAGAGATAATGGAATATCTTTCACACATCAACCAAAGTCACTGCCATGGATATGGAGATGATCCCATCACGGAAGAGGCAATAAAAACTCTAAAAGAGGCTTTTGGAGAGAATGCAGCGTGTTTTTTTACATTAAATGGTACGGGAACTAATATTACTGCAATTGATGCAATCACCCACTCTTTTGATGCAGTTGTATGCGCTCATACTGCACATATTAATACGGACGAATGTGGTGCTTTTGAAAAGATCACTGGTAGTAAGATTCTTCCGATCCACACAGAGGATGGAAAAATCAAACCAGAACAGATCAAACCCTATCTTGCCCAATTGGGTAATCCACATAGAACACAACCCAAAGTTGTATCGATTTCTCAGCCTACAGAATTAGGAACACTTTACACGATGGAAGAGATAAAAGCGATCACACAACTAGCCCACGAAAATGATATGTTAGTACACCTTGATGGTGCTCGCCTATCGAATGCAGTAGCAAAACAAAAAACGACATTCAAAGGAGCAACACAAGATTTGGGTATAGATATCGTAAGTTTTGGAGGAACAAAAAACGGCATGATGATCGGAGAAGTGATCGTTAGCTTTAATGAAAAAGCCTCACAGACTATTCCATTTCTTCGTAAACAAAACAATCAACTATTATCTAAGATGCGATTTATATCGGCTCAATTTATACCCTATTTCCAAAAGGAAATTTGGAAAAGAAATGCAGATAAATCAAATCAAATGGCAGAATATTTTTATCATAAAATAAAAGACATTCAAAATATCGAAGTCGTATATCCTGTGGATACTAATGCTCTTTTCGTAAAACTCCCATCAGAGTTAATCAAACCTCTTCAATACGAATGTTTCTTTTATGTATGGAATCATGAGGAGAGTGTGGTAAGATGGATGACATCTTTCGACACAGAAGAGTCTGATATTGACCTATTTGTAAGCAAAATACACGAACTTTTAGAAAATATCTAAATATTCATAAAACCAAGGATGGTTTTTAAACAAAAAATCTTAGCTTTGCAGTCCGTTTTACAAAAAACGAAGTTACAATAATTTTTAGTATTTTATTTTAGTAAAAAAGTTCTCTTAATATTATGATCAGCCGTAGAATCATCAGGACAAAGGTAATGCACATTATCTATGCAAACTTGTGCAACTCTGGAAAAACAATCTCAGAGTCGGAACAAGAGCTACTTTATAGCGTAAACAAAGCATATGATCTTTACCATCTTCTTCTTGCTCTCCCTGTAGAGTTATCGAAAATAGCAGAAGACAAAATAGAACGTGCGAAAAACAAAAAAATGCCTACTCATGAGGACCTGAATCCGAACACTCGATTCATAAACAATCCAGTGGTTGGTCAACTTAGAGAAAACAATAATCTCAATGATTATTTCGAAAAGAATAAACTGAATTGGATTAATCATTATGAAATATTAAAAAAATTATTTCAATCTCTTACCGAGACAGACTTCTACCAAGCATACATGTCAAAAGAGAACGTCACTTATGACGATCACAAAAAGCTTATTGAAGAGATATTCAACTGTATCGTAGTTCCTAGCGAAGAGCTAGAAGAAGAACTAGAAGAGTTGAGCATCTATTGGCATGATGATTTCAATTTTGTTTGCTCAATGGTTATTAAGTCTATCAAAAAGCTTAAGAAAGATTCAGATGAAAACTATCGTTTGATGAATCTTTACAAAGACGACGAAGATCTTAAATTCACAAAAGACCTACTTCGTAAGACTTTGGTAAACCACTCAGACAATCAAGATATATTGGTAAAATATACTAAAAACTGGGATATCGATCGAATTGCTCTTTTAGACAACATCATTATGGAGATGGCCCTAACAGAGTTTATAACATTCCCTTCTATTCCAGTAAAAGTGACACTAAACGAATATATTGATCTTGCTAAATACTACAGCACCAAAAAAAGTAGTACATTTGTTAATGGAATCTTAGACAAAATGCTTCAAGATTACCAATCAAATGATAAAATTAAAAAAGCAGGACGTGGACTACAAGGATAAACGTTTAAATAGATACAACAATAAGGCAATCATTATTATGGTTGCCTTATTTTGCTTCTATGGATGTTTAAATACCTCCCCAAAACAGAGTAAAGAGCAAATAAAAAAGGATAAATCTGAGACTCCATCATTGCGCTTTAAAAAAAGAATACATAATTTTGGTAAATTGAAAGATGGGGAGAAGGTCTACACTTCATTCTTCTTTACGAACGAAGGAGGCAAACCTATCACCATCACAAAATATACCAAAAGCTGTGGATGTATTACTATAGAAGGACCAAACAAACCAATCCTTCCTGGCAAAGAGAGTCGCGTGGTAGTCACCTTTGACACATCAGGCGAATGGGGAAAACAAATGAAAACATTTGGTGTTATAACATCAAACCATCACTCTTATAATCTAACGATTACAGCAGTGGTTGAGAATGAATTATTTCAAAACGTAACAAATTAATATTTTTATGCTTAACATTATTTTAGCTCAAGCAGCACAGAAGGGAATGCTTATGCAAATGCTTCCTTTAGCATTGGTTTTTGTTGTGATCTATTTCTTCATGATCCGCCCTCAATCGAAAAAACAAAAAGAGGTAGCTAAGTTCCGTAACGAACTTAAAGTTGGAGACAAAGTAGTTACCGCTGGAGGAATCTATGGTAAAATCACTGGAATCAAAGAGAACAAAGTCCTTATTCAGATAGATACTGACACTCGCATCAAAGTAGATAAAGCGTCTATCCTAAAAGACTACAGCGAAGCTGAAAATCAAAAGTAATTGACAATATTTAGAATGGTTTGTTTATTTATAAATTATGAATAAACAAACTATTCTACTCAAATCTTTCCTACGTGATAAAAGAGAAGTTTCTTCGTGCAGTAAGGAGAATAAACCCAAAAAGCAAGGCTCCAGAGAAAGACATTCGTATCTTCGTCGTTTGTTTTATTGTCTCCTTATGCTTTTGGCTACTTAATGCCCTCTCTAAAACCTACACCACCAGCATCACCTATCCTGTTCAATATAAAGAGATACCAAAAGATAGAATTATCACATCGGAACTACCATCCGAGATAGATCTTAGAGTTAGTGGGTTTGGATTCGCTCTTCTTAGACTAAAACTTCAAATCAATCCGACTCCGATTGTATTCAATATTTCCAAATTGGCAACACCTTGGATAAGTGCATCCGCAGATACTACAGTCACTGTATCTTCTATTGTCCTGAAGAAACAGTTATCTCATATAATCAGTTCAGAAATAGATATTGACGAAATTGAGCCAAGCTCTATCTACTTACGCTTCGAAGAGATCATTACAAAGAAAGTGAAGGTAATACCAAATATCGATATCTCTCCGAAATCCCAATACATACTAGTGGACAGCATTAAATGTAACCCTCAATGGGTTACAATCAAAGGCCCCAAAAGTAAAGTTTTAAAAGTTGATGAGATCAAAACTACTGCCCAGAGCTATACAAACGTATCCAAACCAATCAGTAGGATTATCTCTCTAAGAACACCAGAAGAGATCCAGTCAACACCTTCTGAAATAAAAATAGAAGCCAATATCGAACAATTTACCGAAGGGGAAATGGATGTAAACATAATCCCTTTAAATGTTCCTGACTCTCTTAGAATATTTACTTTTCCCAAAAAAATACATATTACATTTACAGCACCGATCAGCAAGTATAAAAAAATTGACAAGAGAACATTCCAAGCAAACATTACATGGGATATGATTGACGTGCACAACAAAATGCCAATCCATGTGAAGGCACAAAATAAAATGATTCATAATTTTCATTTTAGTCCAAAGGAGGTTGATTACATTATTCAAAAAAAGATAGATTAATGATCACATTAGGAATTACGGGTGGAATAGGTTGTGGTAAGACGACTATCTGCAAAGCATTGAGGCTTTTAGATATACCAATTTTCATCTCTGATATAGAAGCAAAAAAACTGATGACCTTCGATCCTATTGTAAAGAACAAATTAACATCTATTTTAGGAATAGAAGCTTATCAAGAAGATGGAAATCTAAATAAACCATACATATCCAATAAGATTTTCCATAATCAAGAGATTCTTAGAAAGGTTAACAAAGTGGTTCATCATGCGACAAAAGAGTCGTTTAAACATTGGAAACAGCTTCAGAAAAATAGCATTATCGCATATGAGTCTGCACTCTTATTCGAATCAGGATCTGATAAACTAATGGATAAAGTAATTTTTATCCAAGCTCCTTTAAAGACTCGTATAGAACGCGTCATGAAAAGAGATAAAATCTCTAAGGAACAGGTTCAAGCTCGTATTAACAATCAGATGGATGAAAAAAAGAAAGAGAAACGTGCAGACTATATAATTAACAATCATAATCAATTGATCATACCACAATTATTAAAACTTATTGATACAATATGAATTTCTTTAGAACACTTTTTGCAGGAGGTTTAGGCTGGGTTCTAGGCGGTCCAATTGGTGCCATTATAGGAATGGGGGCATCCGCCCTTTTCTCTTCAGACACAGGAGATGAGTCATACTCTAGAACAGAACCTAGACGCCAAGCAGGAGGAGATTACCTCGTTAGTCTATTGGTTCTTATTGCTGCAGTCATGAAAGCAGACAATAAGGTCAAGAGATCAGAATTAGATTATGTAAAAACTTTCTTAAGACAGACATTCGGAGAAGCAAAGGCTAAAGAGTCACTTATTCTCTTAAAAGACATCTTAAAACAAAATATACCAATCAATGATGTGTGCCACCAAATAAATCGTCACATCAACAGAGAAGCTAGAATGCAGATGATACACCTTCTTTTTGGTTTAGCACTAGCAGATGGACACATATCTAAAGAAGAAGAATCACTTATTTTTAAAATTGCACTTCAGTTTAACCTTACAAATCAAGAGTACATCTCCATTAAGTCGATGTTTATTCAAGATTCAAATTGGGCTTACAAAGTATTGGAAATTGAACAAAATGCAACAGACCAAGATGTGCACAAGGCATTCAAAAAGATGGCTATTAAATACCATCCTGATAAAGTAGCGGATCAAGGAGAGGATATTGTAAAAGCAGCCAATAAGAAGTTCCAAAAGCTAAACGAAGCATATCAGACGATTAAAAAGGAACGTAACTTATAAGACTACCCAAAATAACCATAGAAGATTTGAGAACATTCAATCTTCTGTGGTTTACCACAAAATAACTTGAAGGGATAGACCAGTAATCTACCCTTTAAAAGAGACTAATATCATTTTAATACAACACAGAACAGGGAATATAAGAGGCCTCCATATATTTCACCTCTAATCATACTTAGATCGTTTCTTTTCAGAATCAAGAACAATACAAGAAAATAAAAGTGATTTTCCTTGCATTGACTCTACTAAATAACAATTTACAAAACAACTCAAGGGGTACCACAGAAAAACGCTACTGTAAGAAGATAAAACGTCATTCACAGTTCAGCAATAAAGTTTCACTACGTTAACAAAAAAGCAAAACACCAACTCCTCTCACTAATTCATACAGTAGAGTAGAGCTGTGAGTGCAATAATAGATGCACTCCAGCCCCCTCATCAATCCATACGTGCGGTTTTCCCGCATACGGCTTTCCTGTATATTTCGTCTAAAGCATTCACAAATAAGGTCAACAAGGATGGTATTGGGTAGGATCGATTAATCCGTAGTAACGAACTAATGTCTCAAAGGCATTAGATCCATAATGCCTACATTTTCGTTGACTTTTACGTCAATAATATCGAAACAGTTTCTGACTTAAGTAGTATCGCAACTTGCGCTTACTTAATGAGGTATTCGTAACTCCTCTTATTTCATAGTAATTAATCCAGCCTCTCACTAAGCTATTTAGTCCTCGTACCAACTCCGTGGGGTTTTTATGTCCATGCCTTTTTAAATAATCTGATATTTTCCCTCGTAGCTTTTTTTCTGAATCAGAGTTCGGTACAATATTTATATACCGGAGATCTCGTCCATAAAGATCTTTATCATTACGAAACGTAAAGCCTAAGAACTTAAAACTAGCCTCTTTCGAATCAATATGCTTGGTCTTTTCAATATTTAAGATCAAGTCCATTCTTGTCAAAAGATGATGAAGTTGATCCTTAACCTCTGTTGTTATGATCTTGCCCATCAGAACAAAGTCATCCGCATACCTTATCATTTTTACGCCTGAAACGCCAAAAAGACTTTGTCTATTATTGACTATGCGATCAAGTAAATTCATATAGATATTGGCCAACAGTGGGGATATTACGCCGCCTTGTGGGGATCGTAAAACAAAAGCAAATACATCGTCTTAAAAATCTATATATCAATATATTACAGACTCAAAATGCAAACCTTATTTTTCAATCCATGAAACTACAATGAAACAATAAATACTACTTGTTACATCTTTTTAACCCTAAGTAATTCCACAATACAGATCATTAGATCACAGACACTCTATAAAATCAAATATTTGACTAAGTTTGATAGTACTAAATTAAATAACTCTCATTAAAAAACAACACATCCACAATCTACATAACCTCACTTTTTGGTTATATATACACCAATCCATTTTTCCCCCACAAATCAAAAAAAACGAACTCTTTTCACTTCGATACCACAATTATTCAGTCAAACATTCCTACATACCACTCCATCTTTAAATGGTCTTTTTTACCCCTCATAAGAAATCATAAATTTATCCATCTCTAAATGACCTATTTTACCAAAAAAAAGACAACTCAAAAAACATCAGAAAAACATCACTTAGACCTCAAAAACACCTCAAAAAACATAGCCTAAAAATCCACTATCTAGACTAAATAAAAAATGCAAAAATGATAGATGTAGTATAAAGGGTAATAGGGGAATAAAACCTTATTTAGAATTTACGATTTTAGCCACTGTTTTTTTCCTTAATCTTTTAGGATTTAAGTATTAGGTTTTACACGTAGCGTACAGTTCAAGTATTCAATTTGTAGTATCCTATTGTTGCTTCATTTTGACCGCCGCCCATGGTATATCAATTCAACCTTCAATCTTTGCCTCCGAACTTAATTTCATCATTCTTGAAACCTCAATCATTTTCAACACTACATTTCGCTCTCAGCAATCTCTGACTCCATTCTTGAAACCTCCATTCTCGAAACCTCCGACCTTGAAACCTCAATCATTTTCAACACTTCATCTCTCTTTCAAACACCAAAATTTGCTCTCATTTCACGAATCTCGCTCTCATTCCACAAAATCCCAAACCCAATGGATCCTACACCACACCAAAACCAACAATGACCTTCTCTCTCAAAAACAATTCCAATAGTTCTCTAAATTCTAACCTCAGCAGACCCCCTAAAAACATCAAACCATCCCTACACAACAAGCGCTGCACTTATAATTGCCATATTTTTTTTAACTTAAATACTCCTAATACTTAATTTAAAATTACATGAAACCGAATAATTCTTTACCTGTCGAAGACATCCTTGACAATAGCTTCAACTCTTTTTCCTACAAAGATTTTTCCACCAACAATTTGTACACAGTAGCGAATCAAGCAATCTCCGACCACTTTGACACGCTTATCTCTCCAGATGCAATTAAAGACATCTTCAACTTCGTTAAACAAAAGGCATTATCATTGGCCAAACAACACATCCACCTCAAAAGAACATTCTATTCTCAGATTGCAAATGACCACAAAAACATACACCGGATTATCAATCGAATCAAAGTTTTATCCATCACCCTCCCGAATCCAGTCTATTTTTTATACGACCCCACGGACATTCAAGTATTTCATATCTTTTGCATAAGAGCACATCGAGACCTTGTTCTTGAATCGCTTGAATTAGGTCGTTTCTTCTTCCTGGACAAACTCAAAGGAGACTTAATAATGCTCTTCAATCATGAACTTTTAGATTGCCCTATTCCTGTGATTGAAACGTGGTCCGCATCTAACGACACCCACTCAATGATCAACTCAAACCTCATCAAACTAACGCAACCTATCGCGATACTCACCGCTACTCTTATCATTGCTCCGATTTATCCTTCTCAACGAAGAATCATTGCCAACTTCTTGCAATGGGAAAAAGAAACATGGTCAAAGCATGAAAACAAAATATTTCCCCGCCAGCCAAGATCAACACCTACTAAATATTACAGAGAATATGTTAAAATCGCTGGAACATCTTTACTTCACCAATGCTTTAATCAAAAGAAAGAACCCTACAATAAATCCAACGCTATCAGTTCCATTCTCTTTGACCTCTTCTGTTTACATTAAATATTTAGATGAAATCTACGAACATCTCAATGAAATGAAATGGATCATCAAACAACATGCTGACTTCTTCGATCTTTTTACGGGGATATACCCAAAACAAAACATCATCTGGCATGGAACCCAAAGTGATCTCAAATCGCTCTTCTTTGAACTAAAAGATCTCGAGATTATTACTCCGACAACAAAAAAATACTGGGAAACCTTATCTCAAATATTTGTTGGAAAAGACAATGCCCACTACTGCCCACAATACATTGCTCGCTCTTCTCACTCTAAACATCGAAACAAAATTCACATCTGGTGTTTGAGTATCAAGAAACGTATGAAACAATAGATCTTTGAATATCCTAATAATGCGCACACTCTGCGCATTATTAGACTTAAATCTATCATTATCTCTAATATTTAGCCATTGAAATCCCACTTACTTAGTGTCGCGTGCACGTGTGTTAACAACAAATTTTAAATTTTTTTACCCTTTTTATATCTCTTATCGGTACGGATAGCTCGGACAAATTCCCACTTCTACTCATTTTGTCTTACACGTGTGTTGCCACACGTGCGACAGATCGTATCTATTTCCCACTTAACTTTGATCTAAAGATAATCCCAATTCTATTGGGCATAAAAAACAAATTATTAACCATCCATTACATCTCAAAAATGATTACTACCACACAAAAATCACAAGAGTACTTAATCCCTAGATCTCCTCCGTATGAATCAAAAAGAGCAACGTGTCAAAATCAACCGAACCATAGACACTATGATCAACATTCTTTTAAACCTTAAAGAACAGATCAATCTTCTCCCTCAAAAAAAAGAGGTATGGCTCGATGCCCAGGATGTCATGAACCTTCTGCATATTTCTCAACGAAAACTGCAGAACCTCAGATCATCAAAAAGACTCCCATTCACCAGACTAGGAGGTAAAATACTCTATAAAGAATCCGATATCATGAAGATTCTTTCAGATAATTACAATACGAAAACGAAGGATTAAGTCATACTATAGCCGTCGAGTAGGATTGCGTCTCCTACCCTCTAGCGCGCTAACCACAGGCGAAAAAGGGCGCCTTTAACCATCTATGTATTAGATAACGTGTATGCCCATTGGTTGACAGCTCTTGCATATCCTTATTATAACTTATAATCAGTGTATTATGTTATACCAAAGTATTCCTATTACAGTCATTGAACATGTCTTTAGAAAGAGGGCGCTCCCTTCTTTTCAAACATACTGTCATTTCCTGTTTTTAGGAAAAAAACAGATACTACTGGACCAAAAAACCATCACAGAAGCAACAACTTCTCTTCAAATTTCATACGCTACACTCAAACGAAGAATATCATCTCTAATCAAGATCCGATTTATCGTCAAAGATACAAGTGGAAGCTGCTACAAGATCAGGTCTTTAAAAGAGATACAGAACGCTCTTGGTAACAGCAATGCTACAAGAGCACTAATCTGGTTAAAGTCATACGATATATTCAACCTCAAAACCACCTGCAAGGCTGCGCTTCTATACAACATAGCCTTTAAAAGATATCTGGTGGAGCAACAGATATATCACAACCAAAATCCAAAAAAGATCATTCAAAAGCTGTGCGTCAAAGACAATAACTTGAACACTTCAGTAGTGAGCCTTGCCATATTTTGTGTGCCTACATCATATTTTGCAAAAGCGCTCAAAACCACAGAGGTGCAAATCTATCGTATTCGACAAGAAGCGGCCACATTAAAACTACTATCCTTTAAGAATGCATACCAAAAGCTAAATATCTCTGCAGAAGAACTAGCTTCTTTTAAATCCAATTCAGTGGAGCTTCCTCATATCTTCACCACGAATAGGAAATCGATCCTAAAAGAGACTGCAACCATCACCTTTAACTTAAAACTAAAGCCATGAGAAATATTAACAATGTCATTATCCACTGCTCCGACAGCGACAACCCTCACCACGACAACGTCAAAACGATTCGTCAATGGCACCTCGATAGAGGATGGCAAGATATTGGATACCATTTTGTGATCACTAAAAATGGTCGAATCAAATGGGGTAGATCCCTCGAAATGATTGGTGCGCACTGCAAAGGTCACAACATCGACTCTATTGGAATTTGTCTCACTGGACGAAACGATTTCTCCCAGGAACAATTCCACTTTCTGGTAATCCTACTCAAAAAGATAATGCGTGATTTTAAAGTTCCCAAAGAAAATATCTTTGGCCACAACCATTTTAACAAACATAAGACTTGCCCAAACTTCGATCTATCTAAGATCATAGAGCAATTATAGCAACTCGTAAACGCCATCATGTTGAGGGAGATCTATGAACAAAGGTTCAAGTGTTTTACCCTTAAATAAACGCTTAACTCATTAAATGCATCTAAGATGAAGTTGACCAAAAGAGAGCGAAAGAAAATTCTCAAAACACTCAATACTGTAGCAGACTGCAGTTTAATAGTGAAAAAAATGCAAGAGAAACACCCAGAACTTTTAACCCTTCGCTATGCAGAACGAAAACTACTTGTTCGGGATATGGTCGTTAGACTAGGGAAAGACTACCTAATACCAGAAATCAAACAACTAGACAAATATGTAACGCATCAATACCGGCTAAAAATAAAACGAGAAAAACGTTATGCGATCAAAAGACAACAAAAGAAAGAAGAATATATCCAAGAACTTCTCTCTATATACCCAAAGGAGAAAGTGGAAGATATACTCAAAAGGCAAGAAGAACAGAACTTCCATCCATACGATAGATAATAAGCCATAATACTCAAAACCAAAGTGGGGTTTTGCTAGTGTAGATAGACTAATGGAGCCTCTTATCGCTCCTTAGTCTTTCATTCACAACAAAAGGACATCAGAAGAACAATACAATTAATTAGACAAAGACATTCTGAATATCCTTCAATAGCATCGCAACACAGGTCCAAATAATATCTGGTTAATTCTCAATTGTGTAAGGTTAAAATCAAGTTAGGAAGACAGACTTTGAGAGGCTCCTTTAATCCCCAGGAACCTTCTCACTGTCTTCTATTATAAAACTTCAGCTTGCCATTATTCAAACATGAATACATACTCTAAAATAATACCAGAACATGAATAACCTTAATCACACTAATAATCAAATGAAAATCACAGTACATATCGATACAAGCTCCATAACACATCTAATAGAACATTAAAACATTCCATGGATGGTTCCTGAGCCTGTCGAAGGGCAGAATCCTTTCCAAAGGACAATTACGAACCCTATCAAAATACGTTTCCTTTATAAAGGAAGGTCCCTGAGCTTGTCGAAGGGCAGGAGTTTACCAAGAATGGTTCTCGAACCTATCAAAGTGCAATTCAAGATATTATCCATGGACGATTCCAAAACCTTTCGAAGTGAATATCCAAAGCCTATCAAAAGAAGGTCCTGAGCTTGTCGAAGGGCAGAAGCTTATCCAAGAAAAGTTCCAACCTCAACCAAAGTGACAATATAATTACAAAAAAACATATCCCATGAAAACAAAAAACATCAAACACTTTACCAGAACAGCTCGTCACATCTCCGACCGAATCATCAAAAACACCTCCACAGCCGACAAACAAGACGCACGCAACCGCAACATCCAAGCCAACCAAACCACCACCACAGGCTTCTTGGATCGCAACATCCATGAAATAGTAATCCTCATCATCCTCTTCACATGTCTCTTTGGTCACAAACTCAACATCCCATCCCCAACCCTCCACAAATTCACAGAATACCTAGCCTACGTCATGTGTTTCCTCTTCGGACGCAACCGCCAAAACTAAAACAAGCCCCTTCTTCTTCACGAAAAAGGGGCTCATTTTTAACTGCCATGCCAAACTATATAAATCAATAACTACTTTATAACTACAAGATAGTTAAAATATTACAAATAGATGTCCAATATAAAAAAAGCTCAATTTACTAAATCATTTCGTCGAATCAACCAGAATAATTCCCTCTACATAATTTACTAATTTTAGATCAAAAAAATAAAGATCCCAAAACTCAACTTCACCCTTCGGTAAATATAGATACATCGACTTATACTTCATAAATCAAATCAACATTCATCCATCTCCAAAGTTACATGCATACTCTTCGGAAAAACTCAAAACCAAAATAGAGGCCACTGAAAATGTCCTTTATCTTTGGATAAGCTTATAGTAAAATCGGGTTGCATTAGTGTGATTTAAAGAAGTCAACTAACTGTAACCCGATTTTTCGTTTATTTTTTTAGATTAACTAGAATCAGTTTTTTGGCTCTCTATTAGGCATAATTCATGAAAATAGATATAGCTTCGGGATTACGTATATTCTTACTGTAGTTTTATAATTCTTTTGAGATTAACTGCAAAAATTATCATCGCAGCTTGCAAACTCATATTCTCTAAGCCATATGCAATTGCTCTATCGTAACCATGTCTATTCTTTAATTCACCATTCTTTGCTTCAACCTTATATCTTTGCTTAGCTTTCTCCTTAAAAAACTCTGTCTTCTCTAATTCAATTTGCTTACTATGTGTTTCTCCGTTTATCTTAACAGAGTAGGTCTTACTTTTTGCTCCATCTTTATAACATCCTTGTCTTTTTGAACATGTCTGACATTTCTTAATATCAAAGTAATAACAATATGATTGATTTGTGCCGATATTCTTCTTTCCTTGCTTTGCTCTTCTTATTAGCTATGTGCCCTGCTGGGCAAATATACATCCCTGCATCTTTATTGAATTCAAATTCATCTTCCTTCTTTCTAAAACCTTTACTTACATGTGGGGTTAGTCTTGCTACAATTTTAATATTTTGCTCTTCTGCGTTTTCTAAATTATCTTTTCCTGAGTATGCTCCATCTCCAATAACAGTATCAACTTCTATACCATTCTCTTAATTTGTTTTATTAATGCAGGTAATTGTGGTCCACCACCTTTCTCTCCAGAGGTTACTGTGGCTGCAGTAATTATCCTTTCTTCTGTAATTGCTAGATGAGTCTTATATCCAAAAAATGAGGAATCTGCAGATTTATGTCCTATTCTAGCATCTTTATCGTTCGATATTGTATAGTGATCTTGAGTATCATCAATAGTCTCTTTTAGCAAGTTTAATTTCTCTCGAATAGCTGGAATCATCGAAAAACTCTCATCCTTGAGAATAGTCTTTGTTAATTCTAAGCAGTATTCAAGCTCATTAGACAAATCATCGTCTTCATTCTTTGCCGGAAGTTTTGATTTATATTCTTCATCCTGAGTATATATGGTTTTACGAAGTAATTTGGCACGCTCCTTTAATACTTCAATTGCTGATAGAGGATTCAATCGTGATTTAGTATGGGTAGCATCAACTATTATTGATTTTGCTTTAATAATACCCTTATCCATTGCTACCTAAACTGTTTTGCCAATTAATAAATTGAGCAGATCATTGTCTTTGAATCTTAGCTTCCGAAACTTAGTGAGTGAGTTTGAATTAATTACATCTGATTCTGGAGACATATCAAGAAAGTATTTGAAAGACATATCATATCGTGAACGTTCAACAACATCAACATCTGAGATCGTATAAATACACTTCAATAATAAGTATTTAAACATCCTGATTGGACTTTATGCATTTCTACCATTGTCATGACAATATTTCTCCGAAAGCTCATTGTAAATGAACCTAAAATCGACAAGAGTATTAAATTTGACGGAGAATATTATTCTCTGTAATAATCAAATCGTACAATTCATCGTATCGGCTGAATTGAAGCGATTGTTGTTGAACGAGCATAGCTATGTAATTTGATAGCTAAGATAAAAAAAGCATCAAGTCAAATAAATATGAAGTAATACATTGTTACTTTTTCAGTGACCTCACAACATCCTTCACCTCCTTTTTTATGCTAATAATAAAAGAAATGTATCAAGATCTATACGCAAAAGATGGGTAAACCAAATTAACTTTCTGATTCTTTATCAGCAAAACCTATTTATAGACTGAGGATTGAAATTAATGTATATTTATTTTTTTTACATAAATTACGAAAACGTTTGCAGGTTAATTATAATATTAATATGTTTATCCTATAAATTCATTTTTGAGGTTTGTCTCATGGTAAGATTGTTGAGTAACAGTGTAATCTATTCTGTTATAAAATGCTTTTAAGTTTGATTTATGAAAGATAATTTACGCATCAGGGTACTTTTAGAGCCTACTAAATAATGTTTAGATAATATTTAAATAATGTTTAAATAATGAATATTAAGATGAACAAAATAGCATGCATTATTAACCTATTAATATTAATGATTAGTTGTGACACGCCTTTTCAGAAGTCAATAAAATTATCAGGAGACAATAAAGATAATTTGATGGAAGCATTAAATGACCCTTCCATTAATATGGACAAAAGGAAGGCACTGGAATTTCTAATTATCAATATGTCTTCTCATGGGGCAATGCAATTTAACGACTCGCACAATAGTCGAGTTATTCCCAATAATTATAATAATGTGGAAGAAGTGAGAGGTGCAATGGATTCACTTGATGCGCGTTTTTAAATAATAGGGATTAGCGAAGATCTTAAAACAATTAAATCAGATTTCCTTATTGATCGAATTAATTTAGCATTTGAGTCACGTTCTTATATTTCTAATTCTCTACACTATACCGATAGTTGTTTTTATGAATATGTACTACCATATAGGGTAAAATATGAAACTTTAAATAATTGGTGGAATCCTTTATGGCTACAATTGAAATCAAAGATAGACACTTTGAGCTCTGATGCTATTGAGGATGTAGCCATGTTGGTTGATCGGGAGATAAGTAAGCAGTTTAAATATGACAAACGCTATGGTTTGTATCCTAAGGATATGACTTATCAAGAAATGCAATTGCATAAAGGAGGGACGTGTACTCATTGTGCTGCACTTGGCGCCATGTCAATGCGGTCTGTAGGCATTCCTTGTAGTATCGATTTTATTCCTGCGTGGGGAAATAATAATTCAAGACATGAGTGGAATGCGATAAAAATTGGGCCTGAAAAATGGGAACCCTATAATTTAGGTGAATTTGGAAGTGGTGTCCCTTTTTATTTTAAAGCACCAAAAGTACTTCGAAAACAATTCTCTGTAAATAAAAATATTTTATCTGAGACGGATGGGTATAAAAGACCTGGTTTTTTACTGATACCTAATTTTAAGGATGTTACCAAAAACTATATTGAATGTACGGATATTATCATCAGCCCAAATAAAGAGCACAAAGGATTACCAGTAATCTCTGTATGGAACAATAACGATTGGCGAATTGTTTGGTATGGTTCTAAAACAAAAGAAGGTGTAAAATATAAAAATATGGGGAAAGAAATCTTGTACATGCCGCAGGTGTTTATGACATACCAATCTGCTCCTATGGATAGTCCTTTTTATATAGATAAAGATAATACTATGTTCAGTTTTACTGCTGATAGTTTAAAAACAGATACAATCAAGGATTTGATTGTGTGGCGTTGGCATTGGTTGTTATATCGTGAAAACATTACAAAGCACAAAGCATATAATCTTTTAATGTGGGATAATGGGTGGAAGTGCATAGCTAGAACAACTCCAGACATATACAGAAACAATAATAAAATTCAATCTAATATACTGAGTAGCGATAGTTTATGTGAAAAAAATAGTTTGCAATATAAATTAAACTTTAATAATGTACCTAGAAATGCTCTTTTTAAATTAGCTGAGCCAAATCAACGACCTTTCTTTGTGAAAAATGGCAATGTTTTTTATTTATAGTAGTATTCTAAATATTTTTCCAATTATAAAGAACTTTGTGACTCAACTGAGTCTGGTTGCCCTATTTTAATATTCCTTGAATTTTAGGTCTGTGCTAAGAATTTATAACACTAATTGTCTCTAATCACGTTAATTATAATAGTATTTTGAATTTAATAAGTCCCATACAAGAATCTTTTAGTTCCATAAAACAGAATAAAACAAGAAGCGTACTCGCAGGATTTGGAGTTGCATGGGGAATTTTTATTTTGATTTTATTATTAGGTGCAGGAAATGGTTTTCAAGAAGGAATACTTCAATTGTTTAGTTCTTTTGCAAAAAACAGCATGTTTATGGTTCTTCCATGAATTGCGTATATGAACAAAAAAACTGGTAAACATATTCTATAGTTATTTCTATCCAAAAACTCTATAGATCATGAATACCAGTAGTATATTTCATTGTCTAGGTTTACAAGACCAACAATTATTATCCACAACTTATGTTGGGGATACCTTTCACTTTGATGTTAAGACAAACTACATTGTAGTCGCTGTAAAAGATTGCACGTTATTTGTTGCGGAGTTGTTAGACGTAGTTTTTAGGGGGGCCAATGATAGGCAAGAAGAAGCGTGTTATTATCATAGATGTTCAACGCCATTATTGTGAAAAATGCAAGATCGTACGACAGGAACATTTAAGGTTTGCCAAAGAGCAGAAGTCCTATATTCGCTCTTTAGAGAAGATGGTTTTACTTCTCTCTTCACATATGACGATTCAATCAATCAGTCGACTTCTAGACCTTAATTGGAATATTATAAAAGAGATCATTAAGTCGCACTTAAAATCAAAATATCATTCTCCTAGGCTAAAGGGGGTGAAACATATAGCAATCGATGAATTCGCAGTGAAGAAGGGATATATATATGACTTGTGTATATGACTTAGATAAATGAGTCGTTTTACATGTAGGAGAAGGTAAAGGTTCTGAGGCATTGGTTTCTTTTTGGAAATGGATAAAGATCAATAAAGTCCAAATAGAGTCTGTTGCCATTGATATGTCACCTGCCTATATTCTTTCAGTAAATACAAATGCTCCTAAAGCTACTATTGTATTTGACCATTTTCATATAATAAAGAAACTAAATGAGACTATAAGTAAAATAAGAAGTGATCTAAACAACAAAGAGAAGGATAAGGTTATCAAGAAAAACTTAAAAGGAAGTCGTTGGCTATTGTTAAAGAATTCAGAGAATCTCAACCTTAAGAATGAGGAAGACTCAAGACTTGAAAAAGGATTAGAAACGAATACCACTTTGTTTTATGTATACTATCTGAAAGAAGAATTGAGGGAGCTATGGAATCAAAATAATATTGGAGACGCTTCAAAATTCCTTAAACAATGGATAGAAGAGGTAAATGAGACTGGAATACTTCAGCTTAAGAAAATGGTAGAACTATTAATCAAACACAAAACAGGAGTTCTGAATTGGTATAAGTGCCATATCTCTACTGGTCCCTTAGAAGGCATAAATAACAAGATTAAAACCATCAAAAGACAAGCATATGGATATCGTGACTTAGATTTTTTTATGCTAAGAATAAAAGCAATGCATCAAAATATATACGCAAAAGATGGATGAACCTAAAAAAAAAGAGTTTAGAAAGGCGAATGTAATTCAAAGTATGAGTAGAAAAGGAAACTGCTGGGATAATGCAGTAGCTGAAAATTTCTTTAAGATAATCAAATCTGAAATGATTGATCATAGACACTATTACTCTAGATTTCAGGCAAAGACAGAGATATTTCATTTTATTGAAGTTTGGTATAACAGGAAAAGAATACACTCAAAATTGGGATACAGATCGCCATTGGAATTTATGGAATTATATAATCAATGTGCGGCTTAACTTTTTGTCCGGTAAAAAGTTGCATATCCACTTTTTCTATGCGACACAACAAGATCTGTGGAAATCCGTCTGATCCGTTGAATCTGTGGCTAAAACTCCTTCACCTCTTCGCTGTGCTATTAAAACCTGTTTCATCTGTGTCCCATCCCGTGCGCATCGACCCTTCTACAGGTTCTGGATCAAAGCTTCAAAATCTTCCGTTAATGCAACCTCTGATTTAAAGTCATACAGCGTAAATTTTCTGACCGTAAAATAACTTTTCCAATAATTTTGTTTCGATTGGATGACTTTAATCAGCGCATTGGAACGATCTCTTTGCGCATTATTGAGTTGCAATACCTCTATATTTCCGTTACGAAACCTTTGACTAGTTACTTCATAGCCATCCTCCGCAATTTGTTGTGATCGTTGCGATGCCTTTACCTTCGCATATTGCAAATTGAACTCCATCACTGTGGTCAAAACATTTTGTTCAAAATCGATCTGTGATTGCTCTACTTTGATTCGATTGACTTCTTGTCTTGACTTAGCCATTTCAACCCGACCTTTTCGTTTTCCCCAATCCACAAGTGGTACACTCAGGGTAACAGCAAAACTCTGATAGTCATCAAACTTTGGCTGATATACGTTCGGCACCGAACCATTTACCGGAACATTATTTTTATAATCATAACTTCCATCGGCTTTATTAATTCCATACGATAGATTAAGGTTTGCCTGAAAGCGTTGTTCCGATTTGACCCTAGCCACATGAGATTGATCATTCAATAGGGTCAACTCATTTTGGATCATCAAAACATTCGATTTTCTAGCATGATCTAAAGCCAGACTCTCTTCAATACGTATGGAATCGACGCTTGGTAGTAACACCTTAATCTCCTTATCCTGCGACAACCTTAGAAAGGATAGTAGCTGCACCCTACTCTTTTGCACCCTCACTTCCCACTCTTGCAAGGCAATAGATTGGTTATTCAACTGTAGCTCTAGTTGCAACAGCTCATCTTTTTCAATCGTACCAATGTTAAATCGTTTATGGGCAATCTGTACCATCACATTGGTTTGATCGTAATTATATTTTGCATTCTCAAGATTCTTTTGTGCCAAAGCATAATTAAAGAAATAGTTACAAGTAGTGATATATACTCCCTCTAGATTACTTAGATATTCTCTTTTGGCTTTCTCATATTTCTTTGGTTCTAACAGACGATTCCATTTCAATCGATTATATCCAAATAGCTTTTGTGAATAACCGATACGATAAGGACGGGAAGCATATTGAATGAACTCTTGATCCCCTAGGTTCTGGTTTCTATCCAAAGAACTTTCTAGGAAAATAGACCCTCCAGTAAGCCCAACATTCTGTCGTAAACTTAAGGACACATCAGAATTAAGATCCTTGGTATGTACATAACTATCGGTCTTGGTCACCGAATTGTAACGCAACCGATTGGAGTTATTATAAGATACTAGGTTCGATTTCAAAGTGAGTTCAGGCAAAAAATCTGCTTTATAGGTACGGTATTCCCAATAGCTAGATAGGAAGCTGTTTTTGTTGATAAAAACAGATAATGAATTACTTTTTGCCAATCGACATGCTCCATCTAATGTCAAGATAAATGGTTCTTGTTGAGCAAAAACAAAAAAGGAAGAGAACATCAATCCCAGAATACAAATGCCTTTTATATTTTTCATGAATGATAAAATTAGTCGTTAGATTTACGGTTTAGGTAGTAATAGCACAACGGCACAAAATAGAGACTTACAAAAGTCCCTAACAACATCCCTCCTATAATAACTAATGCCAAAGGACGTTGTAGAATACTTCCCATATCGTCTCCTATAAGAAATGGGAAAAGCGCCAATATGGTCGTAATACTGGTCATCAAAATTGGCTTTAATCGTCTATGGCCTCCTTCTTCAATAGCCTCTTTTAATCCTCGTCCTTGTTTTCTTAATTGGTTGATTGTATCGATCTTTAATATCGAGTCGTTGATAATAATACCACACATCACAATGATTCCGATCATTGCCATGAGATTTAAGTTCTCTCCTCCAAGCCATAATAAGAACAAGGCTCCTGCGATATCCATTGGAACTTCCAATAGAACAATAAAAGGCTGTGTAAGACTCTCAAACTGTGCTGCAAGAATAAAGTAAAGAAGACATAAAGCAATCAACAGCACCATCAACAACTCTTTTATCACCGCTTTGGCTTTCATTATACTTCCTCCAAAAGAGCAATTCATCGACTGCTTATCTCGAACCTCTTTCTTCAGAACCTGCGCTAAAGCAACCTCATCGTAATCACCCGTAGATTGAAATGCAACGGGAAATATTCTCCCACTCCGATTTCCATAATAGGTTTTAAAATTGGTCTTCTGTCGTAAGGTGACCAACGAAGAGACAGGAATTTCAATATTCTTTTGGTTCCTTATCTTAAGCTTTCGAAGCACCTGTTCCATCGAGTGCATTTTCCCACTGATAACAATAGGAATATATACAGAACTACTACGAAGATCTTCTATCTTAAAGCTTTTTAGCACGGTCTTCAATTTATTAAATAACGCCATTTGCCCCACACGATATAATACCAAACGCTCTGGGATAACACATATCTCCACATAGGTTTCACTCGCAAAAGGAGGGATCAATCCAAATGAGAATTGTCGATTCAAATGAGCAACAAATCGATTCAGACTATCCACATTGACTTTATCCATCTGTCTTTTCTCCTCTAAATTCATGATAAAAGGAGCTTCTTTCCCTTCAAACATTTGGGTAAAACCAGATGGAGGGATCGATACACTGTAGCTTGCACTAGGATATTGAAGAGGGATAAATCGATTTATCTCTTGTTCAAATGTGCTTTTATGCTTCTCTTGTCGCAATTTAAAATAGATAATACACTCATTCTCGGCCAACTCCAAATCATTATGATGTAGGTATTGCTGCGTTCCGATATAGCTATCGGTATGCTCAAGATAGGGTGCCACTTTTTGAAGTAAATCCTCTACCCTGCGTCTGTTCTCGTCAATATTTATCCTTTCATTCCAATCCACACGAACCAATAGTTCATTCTCATCTAAAACAGGGAAGCGTTCTTTCGGCAGGATATAAGCGAATAAAGCAGAGAGCCCAATAAGCAAAAGAAAGGCAACAAACATTCCTTTGCTATGGTCAAAGACCCAATGCCACCCTTTCTCATAAGCATCCGATGAAGAGAATATCGCAAAACGATTCTTCTTCTCTTGCTGCTTCTTGCGCCCTCTCATCCATATCAATCGATAGAGTGTTGGGATCAAGATAATCGATACCACCAAAGAAGAACTTAATCCTATAGTGACCGCCATCGCTTGATCGTAAAATAGAGCACCAGAGATTCCACTCAGATAGATTAATGGTAGAAAAACAGCACAGGTCGTTAATACAGACGATATAAGAGGACGAATGACCTCATGGGTACCATTACCACATGCCTCCATAAGATCGTCTCCCATAGACATTCTTTGGGTGATATTATCAATCACAATAATGGAGTTATCGATCATCATTCCCACTCCTAAGATAAGCCCGGACAAAGAGATAATATTAATCGAGATCCCCAAAAGATAGAACAACAACAAGGAGATAACCAATGAAATAGGAACACTAACGCCAATAAGCCAAGGTGATCGACCATCTTTTAAGAATAAGAACATCACCATAAAGGCCAACAGTGCGCCCCACCATAAGCTCTGAAATAGATTACTCATGGCATATTTAAGAATTCCTGTTTGATCTCTTACTTTGGTGATCTCTATAAAGGGATACTCTTTGGCTATTCTTCTTAAAAGACCATCTACTTTTCTGGACATATCCTCCATTCTAGCATCGGCCTGTTTGACTATAGCCATCGACACCCCCTCTTCTCCATTGGTCATAAACAGTCCACTACGACTTCGAGCACGCATCTCTACTTTGGCAATATCTTTGAGCTGTAGAAGATGTTTATTCACATTTAGATAGATATCCTTCACATCCTCTATTTGATGTAAACCATTAGAAAAATGAATATTATATTGATATTGACCATCTTTCACTTGTATCGAACCAAACCCTCTATTATGTTCACTGATGACCCGTGTCAGCTGCTCTGTTCTTAATCCCAATGATTTCATCTTTTCGACATCAGGAGTAATCGATATCTCTGGAAACATTCGGCCCGTCATATCTACCATCGCCACTTCTGGTAGTTGTTCTATTTTCTTTCTTATCACATTAGACACCGTCTCGCTTAGATCCAGAATATCGGTTTCATCGACCCCCTTTTTCTTTAACGAAGCATTCAAATAGAAAGCAGGGATATCGGTAGAAGAGGCTTTCATAATGGCAGGACGCTCAAAATCCTTAGGCATATTACGCATCACCATATCCACCTTCTCATTCACATCGATAAAAGCATAATTCAGATCCCTACCATACGAAAAGCGTAAAACAATCGATGCCAACCCATCTCTTGTTTCGCTACGAAGACTTTCTAAATAGGGTAATTGATTCAATTTACTCCTAAATCTAGTTACCACCTCATTCTCTAACTCTAAAGCCGTTTTATTTTTACCATTCAACTGTATGGTAATAACAGGTATATCGACATCGGGGATAAGAGAGATAGGTAGCTTCTGTGAAGTTACCAATCCCAACATAAGAATCGCAATAAACGACATAATTACTGCGATGGGTCTACGTATTAAAAAATTCACCATAATATCTCGTTTTTACGCTTTCTTATTTTTACCTACGTTCATAAATATGGGTAGGCTGACAAACACTGCTATCAAACTAAACAACAAACCACCCATGGCTCCAAGTGCCAATGCAAACCAGAAGCCCTTATCTTGACTATCTATCAAGAAAGGCAACAAGCCCAACACCGTAGATACAACAGTCAAAAGGATGGGAATCACTTTTTTATGAAAGGCATGTAGATAACAAGCCAATGCTTTACGCCCAGTAGAAAATCTCATATGGTTGTAATCATATACTATATAAAGGGCCGTGTTGACCGTGATTCCAGACAAAAGTATCATCGAAGCATAGCCTCCTTGATTAAATGGAAACTCAGTAATGGTAAAAATCGAAAAGATCCCAATAAACGAAAGGGGGATCATAATGATAATCACCAGAGGTTGAAGTAACGATTCAAGAAGAATAGCACAGATAAAATAGATAATTACAGCCACCAGAAACAGTAAGCCATACTGCTTTTTATCTTTGGCATTCCATCTCCATCTTCTATTGACACTCTCCTCAACCCTATAGCCTGTAGGAAGCTGTTCACTGATCTTCTCTATAACGTCTTCTCTGTACATCTTACTGAAACTATGATCGCCAATAAACTCATAGTCTATACGCATAATATACTCTTGGTTCTTTTTCTCTATACTACCTGAAGTAAACTGCTTACGGATGTTGGCCACCTCTTTTAGTCGTACTCCTTTGGTCGAGCTATGCTTTAGTAGCATATGCTGAATATCCCATATCGGAACCGCATCTTTTAAACTTGGTCTTAAAACCATCGATCGATAATCAGCCCCTTTGCCTACAGGAGGTAAATATTGCACTCCCCAGTGATGTTGACTTAATAGATAAAATAGGTCTCCGAGATGCAGGTTATACATGGCGAGTTTCTTTAGGTCGACATCCACCACATACTCAAATTTCTTATCCCTAATTCTCTGTTTATTTGCATGGACCACCACCTCTTTCACACGAATACTTTTATGCAGTTCTTTTTTGATATTGTTCCCAATCTTCAACAACACAGGGTAGCTCGTTCCCACAAGGGAGATTGATTGGTTTAAATTTCTTTCCGAGATATGATTGCTGAATCCTTGAGGATCTACTCCAAAAATACGGACATCCAAACTTCCTGTTTCTGTGGCTATTTGAATCAATTCATTTTTCAAAGACATGGGGAAAGCACCCTGTTCCTCTTCTTCCTTGAACTGTACCTCTAAAGATCCAAGGTTGGCACTATACACATGGCTGATAAATCGATCAATCTCGTGATACTTCTTCAGTCGTCTTTCAATCTTAAGAAAAGCATTATTCATCTGATCAAGAGTGGCACCATCCGGCATACTAGCATACATTCGCAATACAACCTTAGGATCTTCCCCTCTCGCATGGGTCTCAAAGTATTGAGAAAAGCGATATAACACCCCTCCTGCAATACGATGACACCATGGCAATAGATCTTGCTGAAAGAAGTTGCTCCCAATACTATTATTATAACTATTTTCGAACCACGACCGTTGGACCTTATCTTGCCCCCATCTGCTTTCTGGTTTCCCAATATGAGAAGGGATTAAGAAAAATGGAATTCCAAAAAGCAAGATCCAAAACGTTATCACACTCTTTCTGTAACGGCAGCCCCACAAGATAAAACGTTCATATAGATGCGATACCTTAACCACCCTTCGTAGTGCTCGATATGCTTTCACCGTATCACGCTTTTTCATCGGTACTTTATCCATCAATGCAGGAATAAAGAAATAGGCAATCAAAAGGGATACGGCAAGGTTAATGATGATCACCCACGAGAAGTCGACCAAATTCAATCGTTGGTTCTCTTTTAAGAAAAAGATTACCGACAAAGAGCCTATGGTGGTTAAAGTCGCAGCAAATATCGCCCAGAAGATATTCTCTTTGGATTGTCGTTTGCAGTAGTCAGCCATCACAATCGTATTATCAATAATAATACCTAAAGAGACCGTGATGCCAGCTAAAGAGTATAAGTGTATCTGTACATCAAAAAACAGATAACCGATCACCGCAATCGCTAAATTAACTATTAACGAGACGGTTATTACCAATAGATAACGCCAATCCCGACTAATAATCCAAACAAAGAGAAGCAAAATAAGTAGGGCGAGCCCCGAACGAAAAAGAATCTTATCACGCTCTTCTCTTAACGATTTAGAGGCGTCGTAACTTAAATCTAAAGACACACTCTCCGGTAAACTCTTTTGTATCTTCTCTACAGTTTTTAGCACCTCTGCCCCCAATTGTATCTGATTGGCTCCTTCACTGCTGTAAATATTGAGGTATATCGTGTTTAGTCCATTCAAACGGAAGTAGCCATAAGGCGGTGTATGACGAACCTTTACTTTCGCTACCTCTCCTAGTCGAACCATATGATCTCCATGCATCCCGACCACAATCTGATCCCAGTTAATTGTACCTTCCTGCTGATACGCACCCCCACAATAGCTAAATGCATGCCAGGAAGACGCTTTTTGATCAAGCCACTTAAATAGCCCTAGTTCTTCTTTATTAAAATGAACATATAGTGCATTCGAAACATCAACGGTAGTTAGCCCAAATTGACGAAGACGATCTGTATCATATTCCACACACCACTCTAAAGGCGTTGTTCCATTGACCTCTACAGCTTCCACTTCATCAATCTCACCAATGACAGATACCAAATAATCTTTGGCATACTTGCCCAATGCATCTTTACTTTTGGCCCCATTGACGGTATAGGTCATCAATAAAGGACGATCCTCATTTCTATTGTGATAGCCTCCGACCCTTGGACGAGAGACTCCATCAGGCAGTTTCGGATAAAGGGTGCGGAGTATCGAAGATAGTTCAAAACGAACTACATCCATATTCACCTCTTTCTTAAATACAAGACGTATGGTTCCCCTTCCTTTTTCCGACTCTGAGCTGATATCTTTTAAGCCATCCATCGTCGATAATACTCCCTCGATGGCAGTGGTCACCTCTCGCTCAATCACCTCTGCAGACACCCCTCTCCATTGAAAAGATACGCTAGCACGATTGCTGTCTCGTGATGGTTTTAATTGCACGGTTAGCTGCGAAGCCAAAGCCAAACCAACAATAGCAAGAACAATAAAGATGACATTAATTCTAAATGAATTTTTAACGTTTGCCATGCTTACTGTATTACCTCGATAGGAGTATCGTGTGCTAGATCAAAGTTATTAGAGACAATCACTTCGTCCCCTTCCGCGAGTTTGCCTTCTAGTATCTGAACATTCAAACTATTCTCTTCCCCAGGAGTTACATAAACCCATTTGGCTTTCTTTCCATTACGAACAAAGAGTACATTCTTATTCTGACGATACAATACCGCACTCTTGGGGACCACTAGACAGCGAGCCCCTTCACTTTGGACGATCACATTGACATTCATCCCATCGATCAATTGATGTTTCGAATTATTCACTTTCGCCCTAATATGAACCATCCCAGATGCATCCACTCTTGGATCAATCGCAGCAACCGTACCTATTAGCTCTAAACTCTTATTGGCAAAAGGCACCACCTTGATTTTTTCCCCTTTAGAGATCTTATTGTATTCTCCCTCTAAAATGGAGAAGTCCACCCAAACCATATGATCATCCACCACATCACAACACTTTTTATAGCTAGATGCAGGGTTATATACTTCGGCCTGTAGATCTGATATAACACCATTTAAAGGAGAACGAACCTCTCTATCTCTATAATTTATCTTAGCTCGTTTTAAAGCAATGGCTGCACTGTTAAACCCACTCTTGATCTTAATCATTTTAAACATTACAGGATCTATAGTCGCAGTATCCTTGGTCGTAAAACCATACCCAAGCAACTTGTCCTCAAGGGTAATACAGGCTTTATCATATTGTAGTTGTGCTTCATCCAAGCGCATCTTAAGCTGCTCTGACGAGACCGTAGCAATCAAATCGCCTCTCTTCACCCTTGTTCCATTCACCACATGAAGTGCTACAATCTGATCTTTGGCCTTAAAGGGAACAGCAGCTTTTCCGCAAGCATGTACGATTCCATTACTTAATAGTTCATGATGAAACCGGCTCTTTACCGCCTTCTTTACCTTCACTTTCGTGACCTTATCCACAGTTAAAGCCGTTTGGCTTTTCAATTCACTATCCTCCTCTTGTTTCGTAGAACACGAAAACAAAGACATCAAAAGAAAAGAACTCAAAAGAATATGTAATGAGTTACCTAAGTTAGTTTGCATAGTTATTATCAGTTAGTTTGAATACATCTTTATTGTATAGCCAAAGCAGTTCGTCTATAAAGATATAAGCTAAACTTATAAAGTTGATATTTTTCGAAAATAATTATCTGTCCTTTGGTATAAACTTTTATCTGGTATAAAAATATCTTGCGTAATGAGAGAAGAATCTGTTATTATTACATATGGATAACCAAACCGATCAGCAGATAATGGTAAGTCTTCATAAGTAAAATAATAATTAGACCTCAATTTTTCAACTTCCTTATAGGCTATCACTTCTCGCTTATTATTAAAATGAAACAATATTACGTAGTTATCCTCTGAGTACAGATTAAAATAATATAATGCATGGTCTATACAATAAGAACATTGAGGAATAGTTAGTTTTAAGATAACAAGCTTATCATTATCTATCAATTTTTTCAAACACAGAGTATCTCCATTGACATCTTCAATAATTATATTAGGCATTAATTCATTAGTTGAAGCATCTGCAATACTATCTTTGATAACACACCCTTGACATCGATCATTTTTGTATCCTAAATATAGTCTTGATTTTTGTATATAAATGTATATGAAACAACAAATAATAATTAATAATAATCTTGTTAACTTCTTATTCATTGGGCTAGTCTTTCAGTTTTGTAAAAACGATAATGGGATTGTTATCCATGCTCAATTCCCTAACACCATATCTGTGAAATATCTTCATATAATTTTGAAATACAGCTTTATCAGCCTTCTTGATTTGCTGACCAATTTCCCAAATAGCTTTAGGTGATATCGCCGAAATAAATCTATCGTGAGAGTAATAGTTGAATGGAAAAAAAAACAAATGTGTTTCATCGCCTTGTATACGATTACAATCAATCAATGATGCGCTTTTCTTATCATACAACATATGAATTAGCTTACCATTACTCTCATATGTAAAACATAGATAAGAATTTGTTTCTAAATGAGAACCCAAAAAGTAAGACAAATAGTTTTTACGAACTTTTTGATCAAACTGATAGGTTGAACAAGAAATAGGCACTTTACCGTGGATACTATTTTTTCCAAAATCAAGAAAATACCGGGACTTAACTGACTTAGGACCTATGCTATATATCGTATCTGACAATATCGGACTGTATGAAACTTGATTAAGCGAAGACATGCAGCCATTCTCCATCATCATATGAACTTTTGGATAGACAGGCTTAAACATTGGACCAACTTTTAGGATCGCTCCTTTTCTATTGACAATATAAAACAAACGATTCTCTAACTCTCCTAGATGTTTGTTTTTTTGATTCCAAGCATATAAAACAATATTTCCATCATTTAATATACTAAATTCAAGATAGGCAACATTAATGTCGATATACCCTAAAAACTTTCCCTTGGGATTATATCGAAGGAGCTTTCGCAATGGAGGACTTGAAATCAATATCTCATTATTACATTTATCCACATGTACTCCTGACAACTTGGTATATTCTCCTGGACCTCGGCCTTTCTTCCCTATTCGATTTAGAAACCGACCTTTCATATCAAAAACAAATATCGCTTGGGACACCCTCTTGTCGATAACATAAATCAGATCATTATGTATACGAATATCGGACACAGCCCCTATAAGACATTTTTTATTCGTTTCAAGAGGTACTGCATAAATAGAATCAACTATAGAAGAAGCATCAATAGTCTCTCCATTTAATCTTTCTGGTACATGAATGGTCACCAGACTATCTGTGCTTAATTTTAGAACCTCGACGTCAGATAACTTAAGATCTTGTGACGTAAAGCCACCAAAATTTACTTTACTACTACATCCAACGAGTAGGACACTCATTAATAGGGCTAATTTTCTCATTAGTTTAGTTTTTATATATAGCCTTACCTAAATAAGGCTATATAGTTTTTTAACAATCTCCGAACCAACCAATACAATCATATGTTGTATAACTATCACCGGAATTATATGTTCCTGTAATCGTAGTACCACCATTACTTACACTTAATGAAGATGAAGATCCAGAATTTGTAATTAGAGTATACTCTCCAAATCGGTACCAAACATCAGGACCTGGGTTTTCTGCATCGGCCATTGCGACATTTCTAATAGCATCTAAATCTAAATTATTATAACCGTTTCTTGTAAAACTAAAATTAACACTTACTAAAATTGCGATTACAGCAATAGCTGCAATAAAAAATTTCTTATTCATCTTTTTATTTTTAAAATCAATTATAAGAGGCGACTAAGCCTCTTTTTTATACTTTAGATGTGCTGGTATATCATTTCACAACACAGATCTTATTGATCTACCTCAATAAAAAATTATATCTTTGCCATCAACCTCCTTTCTTTTTTTAAGATGAGGTCTACAGAACAGAAGCTTCGCTCCAATTGGTCGTTGATGTAGGCTTCTGTTCTTATTCATCTTTTATGGTTTATATATCCGAGGGAATAACTCGACCTCTTATTTTCAATTTCTCCATTCCTTTTTCACTATTACAAAATACCATTATAGTTTTTGTAAAACTTCCTGGATATTTGGCATCATATGTAACTTTAATCAACCCTGTTTTATTGGGTAAAATTGGATGCTTTGTCCACTCGGGCTTAGCACATCCACAAGACGACTCTACATATTTAATAACAAGTGGTTCAGATCCAGTATTCTTACATCTAAACTCGACTGATCTAGGAATACCCTGTTTTAAATCTCCCATATCCACAAAGTCTTGACCAAATTGTATTTCAGTAGTCAAGGTCACACTACATGACATTGATGAATAGTAAACGTATACAATAACACCAATTGTTACGCTAAACATTATTACAGCTAATGAAAAAACATTTTTTTGCATATTTTTAATACCATTTTTGTTTGCCATCTTCGTATGTAAAAATCCGCTCTGCACCATCCTGTGGCCACCTTAAATTCTTTAATAAGAGTAGAGTATTGTTCGGGACATCGTGAAATGGTAACGAAGACCTGTTGCCTTCTTTTACTCCTAGACTCCTCCACCCATTCTCCCAATAGAATAACTCAAAACTATCATTCATTAATAAATCACTTTGAATTAATGGATAGAAACTCACCGCGTCTACCTTTTCTTCAGAATGAAAATCTATACCGACCCATGAATCATTTACTGATGTCCCTCTTAATGAAACTTTGTTCTGTGTAGAAACAATGCCATCATATATATTACTAAGTTATCCATCATGTATATTATTAGATTTAATTATACTTCCTTCTAGTCTTATCAACTTACCTTCACTGTCTTTCTTATAAAATTCCAAATTAGACAATCCTATTTCTTTATTTGAGCATGAAAACAATAATCGGACATATCGACCATAAGCGCTACGTTTTAAATGGATAAAATTATTTTCATATAACATAGTATCTGGGATATTATAAATGATTGTCCTTTTATTAAACGACGAATCGTTAGCAATCTCAAACCTACTTCCCTTTAATAACCTAATTCCATCACCCAATTGAGGCTCTTGTGGTAGAACTTTACTTACGACAATACTTCTCTTGTGGATACTTGCAGTAAGTTCTTTGACACATCCATATTCATCCAATAAGAAAGGGTTACTTGCGGGTAATAATTTTCCATCCTTACAGATACATGGAAGGTATACAATATCTCTACCCATATCAATAAAACTGGCTTTATTATTAATGATCTTTCCATATTGAACAGGATGCCACCTTCTATTTCCCCAAACACACAAGTAACAATAAAATGTTGCATCTGGCAGTGTATCAAACAACTTAATATTTACATTTGTTGTATTGAAATATTCAGTTGAAACATCCAATAGTTTTCTATTTCTGAATAAATGCGGTATATTATTCTTACGAACCCTTTTATCTTGTAAAGGACCAATAATATGATCAGAATATGTATACCTATACACCTTAGGCAAACGAAACTTCCCCCATTTTCGATCCCAAGATCTATTATTATATAATATTTTATATTTCCATCTCTCTTCATCCCAAAATGGTTCAAATGCATAAGATGCTCCATGTTGAATAATTACATTCCAAGAATGATTTCTATTTCGATTCCCCCAATGAGGAACAAAATCTGTGGCACAAGCAACTCCTAAAGAACGAAATAACATCATATTATACCAACACCGATCTTGACAACTTCCTCTCTTTAGTTGTTCAAAATCATGATACCTTAAAAGAGAAATTTCTTGTACTGAATTATAGTTATGCTTGAAATATTTATAGTGAGACAGTAGTTTATCACATGCTGATATTAAACTATCAGGATAGTACTTACTAAAATGATCTTTTTCTCTCTCATAGAAATAGGATCGCCAAGATTCAAGTGATTTCCCGGTGGTAACTCTATATGGTAAAATATATTCCTTAAATTCATTAAAAGTCACCTTAGAGCCGTATGGATTTTCTTTCCATGCACTATAGGCTAGGTCAATATCCTTAATGAGGAAATCTGCTGTCAAGAACTTATAATCATAAAATACCTGATTACGATCTTTACCCCTACGATGTCGTGCCTTATGCTTTTTCCACTCTGATATCAGAACTGAATCAATATTGTTCCCCCTATAAGTACCATGTAAATAATTTGCAGTATCTAAAAAGAGTTTATATTCATGAAATCGCGATGTATCATACGCAAAGTGACCTCCTATATTGCGAATTAAAAACTTAGCTGCCTCATATTTCTCTTTAATACTATCATTTTTAAAGTGATCTAATACTTTCTGCAATTCACCTCCATTCGTTCCAGCTTGATTAATTACCCGCTGCTCTGGAGATAAACAAGAAACACAAATCAATATACTAATTATTGGTCCTAAATATCTCATTTCCTCCTTGTTTTAATACACGAATCAATAGAATCCATTCTTGAATCAATCAATCTTGGTATCACATTCCCTTTCGATGACTTTACAGCAAAAACGCGCCCCACAATATGATCTTCTGGAACCAAACCCCAATTTCTGCTATCCAGACTGTTGTGTCTATTATCTCCCATCATAAAATAATAATCCTGCTTGCATATATATTTTTCGCAATATCTTCCATTTACGAAAAGAGAGTCATTATGAATATGAACCGAGTTCTTTTCATACACTTCAATCATTCGTTTATATCTATAAATATGATCTCCTTTGATCTGAAGCGTATCACCTTTCTTTGGAATATAAACAGGACCATAATTATCCCATGTCCATGAAATAGGATGGTCACCAAGAAAAGGGTAGGTACTATGGTTAACAAATGTTTCTATATATGGTGAAATACGATCCAGCACACCACAATCAATCAATGTCTCTATGCCAGTTCTCTCCGACTCAGTCAAGAGTACGACATGATGCCCATGCCATCTTTTGAATTGGTTATTAGAGATGAATGATAACCACTTTTTCACTTTAAGTAGATCTTTCACATAGATATGGTACCACCTTTTTGTATTAAAATGTGCATCATATATCATGGAGTTCAAATAAATATCACCTTTTTTAATCGATAAACTATCACCAGGTAGACCAATACATCTTTTTACATAAAGAGGCCTGAACGATAAAGGAAGGAACATGGAAGTCTTCAACAGGATATCTCTCTTATTTACAATAGAGCGACGCTTCATATCATAAAAATTATCAAAAGGTGTATCCACAAAAACAGTATCTCCCTCAGGAAAATGAAATGCAATAACACTCCCTCGTTGAATACCCCTAAATTTTGGCATACGTATCGACATGCCTAGAAAACGAACCGTCTCTCCATAACCCAATTTATCGACATAAATTCTTTCCCCCGGCAATATGGTAGGTAACATTGAAGCAGAGGGAACGATATAGCTTGATATGCCTATTAGATTGACTAACCTTCCTATAACCACCATGAAAATGACAGTATAAAGACCAACGGTACAATATTTTTTTAACCTATCTATTTTCATCTTCCACGTTATTGATCATTCCTATTAATTCATTTCGCATCTCTTCAATCGCCTTGGATTTAACTTTCATCTTTTTAGACAACAATTCATTCGCAATCTCAACGAATTGTTTATCCTCACCAGTATATTGATATAGTTTAGCCAATAAATATTTCGGATAAAATTTATGAGGGATCATATACCATGAATCCCAATATAGAGTCTCCGCTTGCTTTATTTCTCCAATTTGTTGATAACATTGACCTAAAGTCATACTCAAAATTGGATCACTACGTAAACTAGAAGCATGAAGTAATATTTGCTTTGCTTCATCGTACTCCTCGTTCATTTGCAAACTCTTCCCATACATTTGACACAACAAGCCATCGTCAGGAAGTAACCTATTAGCATGTTCATACTCCTTATTCGCATCATCATAAACGCCATACCTATACAGGTCATACGCTTCTTTCCATGACTGATATCCCTTAAAACTTCTCCAGGTTGCAGAAGATAAAAATGGTATCAGGATTAACATCATAACACCTAGAATATGTCCAACAAATAGTGGGTATTTTGACTTCCAACATCCCAATGATAATACAAATGGATATCTTTGGTTATTGACGAGTAGTACGGAAAGAATCAACAACTGAACGACCATAGGAGCAATATCTAAGGTGTAGGAGAACATACTAAATACGAGAATGGAGATGACACCACCTTTTAATGTAGTATTCAATCCATTAAAAGATGTAATATGCCCCTTTTTACGACCATACCATATCGACCGGAAAAGTAAAATAGATAATACGAATCCAACGCCCCCTAACGACACCAAGACTCTAACAATCTCATTAAAAGGGGCATCTGGAGTTCCTGCAACCAGTTCCTCAGACACGGTCCCTTTTCCTTCTTTAAACCATTCCGCTTGATATGTTCCATAATGAGCCTCAAACCCACTGACACCCCACCCCAGTAGTGGTTTGTCTTTTATCATCTCAGTCGATACTCTCCACATTAATATCCGACCATCAGCCGACCCTTTCTTGGTCAGATATAATAAATAACCACCTAAAAACAGGAATAACACCATGCCCATCATTGCAATAAATCGGATTCGTTTAGATGGCCATTGAAAAAGAAGTTTAATCTTATTATACTGAGATAAAGTCCTTCTAAAAGAATAAACCATATATAGACAACCAATAATCATCCCAATAAATGCTGCGCGCGATTGAGTTGAAGGCAATAATATGACAACCAAAACCAAGATCAGCTGTGATAAGTAGTTAAGCATTACATCTCGGTTCGGGATCTTTAATTTATAATTTCCAAACTTCACCAAATAGTCTATCTCACAATCACTTGCTTTATTCTTTTTAATACGTTGTTTGGTAATCCAATATATTCCAAGGGATAATGGCACACCACTCATAATATAACCTGCATATGGACCAGGATTGTGAAAAGAACCTGTAACTAAGAAATGGGAATGAAATGAATTTGTAATTCCCAAAATTTGCAAGAATCCATATATACAAAGACATAATACAAATAGTAAATACAGCACGAGAACATGCTCTACATATTTTGAACGAACAAAGCCCCTTAAGGCAATCCAAGAAATAAAAACCGAACTGATTTTCAACACAGAAACATATTGGGAGGCATCACACCGACTTAATATATATATATACAATAGAGAGGCAAAACAATCTACCCAGTATACTCTATGCTGTGTCTGTCTTTGTGTCATTAAATAGAAAGCCATACATGTAAGAAGAAGAATGGACACCGCTGACAAGTACACCCATTTAGATGTAACAGTACCATTCATCATGGAATGACAAATAACCTGACTACAACACAGTAATGCCCCAATCATCATCAGTGACAGACTTTCTCGTAGATATGTAAGACTCTGTTTTATCATCAAATTTTAGTTGTATTTAAATCAAATATTAGTTGCACTTTCCATTTCACTACCTTTAATAAAACAATTGCTTCCCATCTTTATAAATAAACGGTCTTTCCCAACCTTTTCCTTCTTGCGGAGAATGAACCCAATAAAAGCCTCCAAGAGGCACATTTTCAAATTTTAATACTCCAGTGCTATCTACCTTGTCGATCTTAGATATCGTAATCCATTTATCATCCCAATAAGACAACTCATAATAACGATCCGGTCTTATTTTAAAGTTTTTCTTCTCATTATATATTCTATCAGATATGATTGTTCCTCGTAACTCCTTGCCATCTAGTGAAATCCAATCATCATCATCTTTTGTATTCTCCCATCCAAAATAGTTTGATTGAACCTCTTGATAATTAGTTAAAGTTAAATAGGATATTATACGACGTAACTGACTATATGATATTGGTTTACATTTGGGTACTCCGACAATCCTTAGTAAGATAGAATGATAGTTCTCTAAAAAACGAGAGATCTCAGAGAGCAAGGTATTGCCAGTAATAATAGATAGTGTGACACCAACAAGTACAAACTCTAAATCATGCTTCTTTCCTCGTGAATCTCTAGGATCAACTAAATTTTCTTTCAAATATTCATAGTATTCCTTAACTTCGTTTTTTTAGTCATCTTAAAGGTTTTATATGTTTGTTGTAATTCAAATAAAACACTTTTTGATGACTTTTTTAGTTTTTATGGAAAAGCCCTGTCCACTTATATTCATCTACTCTGTTTTCTAAAATCTCACTAGATCTAACCTTTGCACACCCAACAAACAATACTACAGTTATAACACTAACTATAAACCTCTTATTACAATCAACTATCATCTAATCATATTTATTAAAGCATAAATAATTAATTATCATCAGCCCAATAATAAAATTGAGTCACTTACGGCTTATAGATATCTAAAAACCACTAATACAATAATGTAATGAATTGCAAATTAAATAACATCATTAACATAAACCAACACTAATAAACAAAAAAAAATATCACTAAACACAAAACAACCTCATTAACTGCACTATATACAATACATGCTATTTGACATTTATTTTTTTTATGATATTAAATGAAATAAATGTTAAATACACTATTTACAACTTAAATCATAATAATTGAACAATAGTTCATGGGATTGTACTATAATACTATTAATTGAACTATAATTAATTCGAAATTGACAACAGATTTGTATTCAAGATTAAGCGTTGAGTAGTGAAATTGTATTTATAACTCACTGTATACTAGGAACAACTAGGAAGAATGGAAACAGACAATCGTATTTCCATCTATACCTATTTCTTGTCCTAAAGTAAGTTTTGTTGGCTCTTTCCGAAACTTAGTGGGTAAATTAATAGTTATATGATTATAAAAACATAGCAATCATGAAAGATTTATTTACAGCCGCTTTGCATATTGAGGATCCATTTTATATTGATTACTTAGAGTTTAATTCATCAAAAAAACGACTAGATGTTCATGTTTCATTTAGAAGAGGATCTAAATTTAGTTACAAAGGAGAGTGTGATTTAAGTGTACATGATACGAGAGAGAAACGATGGCAACATTTAAATTTCTTTGAAAATGAATGTTTCATCATCGCTAAAGTACCAAGAGTAATAACAAGTTCTGGTAAGGTTGTCACCTTACCTATGAGCTGGGAGGGAACAGTGAGTGGTTTTACACTACTGTTTGAGGCGCTCTTATTACCCCTACTTAGTAATATGCCAGTACATAAAGTATCGAAGCTTACTGGAGTCTATGATGATAAATTATGGAGATTACTGACTAATTATGTTGAGAAGTCTAAGTCTACAGAAGATTATTCTGATCTTGAAATTATTGGTATTGATGAGACTTCATGTAAAAAAGGGCACAACTATGTAACACTATTTGTTGATCTTAAGAAGCGAAGAACTGTGCATGTATCAGAAGGTAAAGGATCTGAAACCATAGCATCATTTTGTGAAATCATCCCACATAAGAAAGAGCAAGACAAATCAATTGAGTCTGATTGTATCAAACAAGTTAGTTGCGATATGTCACCATCTTTTATTAGCGGGGTTCAAAAACACCTACCTAGAGGATACTGAAAAAGTCTTATTCTTTTGTGTTTAAGTTATTTATCTAATTTATAGTTGTCATTTAGTCCTAGAGTTTTATCTTTAAAGCGATAAAAAACCTTGCATTTGATGATTCAATATACTGCTACAAAACAATTATCTATAGAAGAGTTCCAACATCCATTTGGTAAATCATTAAACCCCAATAATAAATGGGTCTTATTGAGTAATGCAATAGATTGGGATCTATTTGCCACCTATTATTATGAAAAGATGAGCCGTAAACGAGGTGCACCAAGTAAAGATGCACGTCTGGTATTAGGTTCTTTGATCATAAAACATATGTGTAATTTATCTGATCAGGCTACCATTGAAATGATACAAGAAAATATCTATATGCACTGTTTTGTTGGACTTTCCTCTTTTTCTTGGGATCCTATTTTTGACTCCGCTTTATACTCTAACTAACATGTGATTTTCAGCAATATGATATTAATTTAGCATGGTTTTGTTAATAGAATCTACTCAAGATAGTAAGCTATAGTAAGCAAACATTAACAGTATATTAGCATAATTCACTTTTTATATCGTGAATTTTTGATGGGTGATGTTTTTTGTATATTATAAATATTTAATTATTAAGGTTTCGTGGATTAATCGAAGCGGAACTTTAAAATTCGATACCACTTGCAATATAATTTGTAATTGTCTTTGGTTGTGAAGATGTGATTTGATTTTGTTTTGAAATAAAATGGTGAGTTTCCATTTAAATTAATTACACTTTCTGTTTTTGAAATTGGTGGTAAGTTTTCAGCTTGGATGTATTCTTTAGATTTCTTTATTCTCATAACATCATTATATTTATTTCCTGTTGATTGTTTTAAATGTAATGTGAAAGATTCCTCTTCTAAAAGAGATTCCAAATTTTCATATTTTAGAATAGAGGGTATTGCAATATCAATAACTCCGAACATATCCTCAAGAAGTGATCTTAAGCATTTGAAATAAATAGAATCGAGAGCTTTTACTATCTCTAAGTATTTCGACCTATTGTTTACGAAATAATCGATCAATATTTTGGAACTAGTTGTTTTATTAAATACGTGTTTTGCTTGTTTTGGGATTACAATTTCAGAAGACATAGAGTCTTTGAGTTTTGTTATATCTATCCAGAAACCTTCTTCTGATTTATTACTCATTACTATTAAAATAATAGGTAAATCAAAAGATTTGAAGTATTCTTTATTTTTTGTTATATCAACAGTTACAAAGTTCTTGTCTTGTTTATGTTCTTCTATTTCAAGAATACTAATTCCAAATTGATGATTAGTTGTTTTTTCATCTTTTATAACCTCTACAATTCCATCAATGCCATTCTTATGTGTATCGAAACGGTGAAATAGGACGTTGTTGTTAGCAATGTACTCTTCGAATATATCAATATTGGTAAAAAAGTTATTTCCCATTTTTAAGAAGGTATTTTTGAGCGTTATGAAATGTGTTTTTATAATACTCTAATTCTGTGTTTTTTAAACCTAAATAATCCTCACAGTAAGTGAATGTCCCATATTTAAAGCCTGCAATTGCATTTTTGTGCCCTAGCTTGTTTAATGATTTGAGATACTCTTTATCGTTTAGCTTAACACCTATTGCGCTTATAAATTCTATAAAATTATTTGCTTGGAGTAATCTATCGATGATCGAATCAATTGATTTACTGAATCTTTTTATTAATGTATATATGGGTTTTAAATTTTCATCATCAATAAAATCTAAAAAGACTTCATTATAAGGCCTTTTAATAATTTCATTATTAATAATTGAATTAAGAGTCTCAATGTTAAAATCGAAAACATCTGAATCTGTAACATAGAACGATATTGTATTAGAGGTCGTTTCATGAAGACGATCTTTAATGTTAACAATATACGCTTTCTTGAGCGAAGGAATGTATACAGCACCATATACTGGCATTGGATGTTGTCCCCAATAATCTCTATGGTTTTCAATTTTTATAGTACATAATTGAGTACTTGATTTAAAAAATGATTCACCAGATTTCACTTGAAAGGCAACAAATTTGCCTATACCTTCTCCTTTTTTATTTGTTTGTTCAATAATTATATCGATTCCTTTATCATTTTCTCTCTTTATTTCACGAAAAATTTTACCTGACTTCGATATTATACGATTCATGTAGATAATTCCGAGCCTCTCTGTTGAGTTAGATATTTTATGTTCCATATTAAACTATTTATTGTCATGTTTATTGTAGGTTTTGAGGAAGTCCTATGTATAATGATTTGATATACGATCCTTGACAATCATGTTTACGAATGGATATAATTGACTTGAAAGAAACAGAAGTATCGTTATCTATAAGACCTGGGTAAATAGCATCATCACCTACAAAGCCGAGTTGTGGTGCAGTGTAATTCATCGTTTTAAAGTTTAATGGTGTAAATGACTACTCCACTGGATGTCCTATTTCAAAGATAATTATAGTTTATTCACTAACTCTATTTTGATTTGTCTTTTTGGCTATCAATGATTCTTTTTGTTGGATTTAATATAGCGATATTTTGTGATCGCATCTTGGATCGATATGTTTTATACAGGGCCTGTTCATAAAATATTGAAATAACAAAAGGTCGATTATTCATATTATATTTGGATTGCTAAAAACAGATATAAATTATGAATAACGACCTTTCAAGTGCCGAAATTAGAAGATTCTATGAGAAATTACAAACGAAGTTAAAAGATAATCGCAGTGCTATAGGTCGTAAGCATGAATTGGCTTTTGTTATCACACTCTTTATTCTCTCGATATTGAGAAGTTCAGACCAATTAAGTTTGAGCAAGATTCATCGCAATATGGTTCGCTATTACGAAAAATTATGTATTTGCTTACACAAAGAAGTAGATCATTGTATTAGTAGAGTTCAGTTATCACGGATATTATCAAACTTCGATTATGAGTCCTTTTTATCATTATCCGATCAAAGCAAGAATATTTCAGAATGGCTCTCTATTGATGGAAAAGAACTCAGAGGTAGTATTGACTCTAAAAACTACAATACAAGAGGTTTAAGTATTGTTTATGCATTAGGGCACACCTCAAATTTACAACAATTGTTAGGGTTTTATGATGGAACAAAAGAGAGTGAGAAAACTGTAGTGGGAAATCATCTTTTTGATCTACCTAAAGGAGCAAAAGTCACATTAGATGCCATGCATAATTCGGAAGGATTGTTATCTGACATTAATCAGAAGGGTCGCTTTTATTTGACACAAATTAAAGCAAATCAAAAGATTTTAAAAAGTGATCTTGCACATATATCGGACCACCTTAAATCAGATAAAGAGATTACAGAAATAGAGAAATCACATGGTCGAATAGACCATCGAAAATATGAGATATACACAATGAATACCGATGTTTTGGATTCTAGATGGGCCAATAGTGGTATTTGCAATATGATCAAGGTGACCAGAGAGAGTTTTACCGTAAAAACGAATAAAGAGAGTAAAGAGATACGATATTATATCACAAATTATAATGGACTAAAGAGTGAAATTGCAGGAGCAATTAGAGGTCACTGGAAAATAGAAGTTATGAATCGTATCCGTGATGTCAATTTTGGCGAAGACAATTTTAGATCTCTAAATCATGGATTACAAAAATCAATGTCATCTATTATGTTGTTTATTTGTAGTGGTTTATCTAAAATGAACGATAAAGGAAATTTAAATAAACTCAGGGAAGATTTGGTACATTATCCAGAGATGTTGAACAAATTCTTTGCTGCGTAAATCTTATGAACAAGCCCTGATGTTTTATAAGCATGTAGAATTTTTTATTTTGGATTGTGCTTTATTGCTGAAAGTTGTTTAGAAATTATTTATATATTAAGTCATGTGAATATTATGTAGTTTTGTCGTGCAATGTAATTCTGTGGGTGATAAAAGTGTATTGATACAACTGTTTATTTAAAGAACAGTAATGGAGATTTAAGGATTGTTTTACGTCTCTATTTGATCATGTTCCTAGAATGAGTGTAAGTAGATACTATTCTTGGATTAATACCAATTACTGTTATAACTCTGCTTATTTAGGAAGTGCTTTTCTGCTGGTCTGTAGTGTATATTACGATAGAATTGGAATTGTATTTTATGTTAAAAAAACACATACTAATATGAATCAAGATACAAAAGATAAATTATTGGGGAGGTTAGATGTAATTTACACAAAGTTTAATTTATTTATAATTAGCATACTTACACTAATTTTTCTTTTCCATGAGAAATTAGAAGACATGATACAGACTACTTTAGTGAAAGATAGACTTGATCATGTTGAATCGGATGATATTCATTTAATGGTTATTATCATAGCGATTGTTTTAATCTGTGTATTTTTCGTACGAAAATATATTCGAAGATATATTTTTTCGCATAAGTTCATTGTTATATATAGTATTGTAACTCTTATCTATAGTTATTATAGGATAGGTGATGTGAGGTGGAATTTCTTAAAGATAACGAAAGAAGGTTTTTTTGATTCTATTGTATATCTCGATTTTATCTATCTATTTGCAATTGGTTTATTTATTTCTAGGATTGTAAACTGGATGACTTTGTCGAAAAAGAATACAGAAGTATTAATTCCAGATAATGCATTATCAGATCCGAAGAAACATCAGCTATTTCATTCGAGAGCAATATTAGTTGATGATCTTTCTGAACTTCTCATTAATACAGGGCTTGTTCATGAATTGCTGAAATGATAAAAGGTCGACTATTCATATTATATTTGGATTGCTAAAAACAGATATAAATTATGAATAACGACCTTTCAAGTGCCGAAATTAGAATATTCTATGAGAAATTACAAGTTAAATTAGTCGATAATCGGAGTCATGTAGGACGAAAGCATGAATTGGCATTTGTGATTACGCTTTTTATTATCTCAATTCTAACAAGTTCCGATCATCTTAGCATAAATAAGATTCATCGTAATATGGTTCGTTATTATGAGAAGTTATGTATCTGTTTACATAAAGATGTTGATCATTGTATAAGTCGAGTTCAGTTGACAAGAATTCTGTCTGAGTTTGATTATGAGTCCTTTTTGACAATTTGTGATGAAGTATACTCTTCTACAGAATGGATATCTATTGATGGTAAAGAACTTCGAGGAAGTATCGATTCTAAAAGCAATAAAAAGAGAGGGTTAAGTATTGTTTACTCTATTGGTCATAACACAAATGTACAACAGTTATTAGGTTTTTATGATGGGACAAAAGAGAGTGAAAAGAGTATTGTTTATGATCATATTCTTGAGTTGCCAGAGCAGGCAAAGATAACACTCGACGCAATGCACAATTCAGAAAATCTGTTGTCTAATATTCACCAAAATAGTCGATTCTATTTGACTCAAATAAAGTCAAATCAGAAGAAATTAAAGGATGACTTAGTGCATACATCCAATCATATAAAAGTAGGTGATGTGATGACAGAAACAGACAAATCGCATGGAAGAATAGACATTAGAAAGTACGAAATATTCCCAATCAATACAGAGATGTTAGAGCCTAGATGGAGTAATAGTGGTATATGTAATATGATTAAAGTGACAAGAGAGAGTCACAATGTAAAGAGAGGTAGAAGGAGTACAGAAACACGATATTATATCACCAATTATAATGGGGAAATAGGTGAAATTGCTGGTGCTATTAGAGGTCATTGGAAAATAGAAATAATGAACCGTATTCGTGATGTTAATTTTGGAGAAGACAAATTAAAGTCATTAGATCATGGATTACAAAAATCAATATCCTCTGTTATGTTGTTTATTTGTAGTGGATTAATGAAAATAAATAGCTACAATAACTTGAATATTTTAAGAGAAGAGCTTGTGCGTAATACTGATAAAATACACGATTTCTTCGCCGCTTAAATTTCATGAACAAGCCCTGCTCATTAATATAAATAGTGAATATGCATTTGCTGTAGGACTTATCTCACCATGGGGAACTGGGAAGTCATCGTTTCTTAACTTCTTAATAGAGAAAATAAAGTTCAAGGATAAAAATGCTATTGTAATTAATTTTTATCCTTGGTATAGTAAGTCAGAGAAAGAAATAATTACTCATTTTTTCAGTACACTTTCAGAATCATTAAAAGAGTACCACGGTGATTTAAATAGAGAGATAAAGAAATACAGTGAGTTAATATTATCTCTAGAGAGTAATAAAATAACGGATCTCGTTGAAAAGGGGGTAAATTTTCTTTCTGAATCTATCGATATAAAAGGACAGTTTGAACATCTTAATAAATGTATTGCTTCTTTAAATCGTATCATATATATAACTCTTGATGACATTGATCGGTTGTTGGGCAAAGAGATTATAGAATGTTTAAAGATCATTCGTAATACAGCAAATTTTAAAAATATTGTTTTCATAGTAACCTATGATAATGATTATGTTTTAAAGGAATTAAATGAGCAGTTCAGTACGAAGAATGATAATAATGATTATTCTTCAGAAAAGTATTTGGAAAAAATATTTCAGCTTCGTTATACTTTAACACCAATTGATAAAGATGATATTGTTACTCATCTAAAAACAGTGCTCAAGGAAAAGAATATTTCAAAAACAAGCGAAGGGTTTTTGGAGCATAAATATTATCTGAATCCTTCTCAAGTACATGATCTTGAGTATTTAAATACTAACTCAAATGAAACACTTTACGTGTCTAATTATATTGAAAATATTAGAATAGCGAATATCGTTCTTAATACATTTCTATCTTCGCACAAATCAATTGGTAAAGAAACAGAATTGGACGAGTTATTTCTTGTTAGTATTTTGAAGATATTATATCCCAAAGAAGCGTTGGAATTATATCTAAATTTAGGCCATTATTTTGCTACTTATGAAGGTAAAGTTGCATTCAACAATCTTAATGAGAGCTCTGATTCAATCTTTAGACATGTAGATTCCAGTAAAGTAAGTCCTGATTTTCCAATATATAAATTAAATGATAATCATCTTTTTATTGATCTTGTTTCTGCTATCTTTTTTAGACTACAAACAACAGCAAAGAGTGCATCATACAATGAAAACTATAAGTTTTATTATCGAAATGCATTACCTAAATCCTATTTAACGGATGAAGAGTTTAAAGGCTGTATAGAGTCTGTAGAAACTCTTATTTCATATATAGAGAATCTTGATGTCACAAAGACAAATTCTTTAATTTCTAAATTAATCAAGCAACAGCCTAAATATAAAGAACAATCAGTTGTTTTGATTGCAGGGTTATTGTATTTACAAGCAAGTCTTAAAGAGAGGGATTTCTTCCAGATAATTTATAAATACCTTAATAAGTTTAAGGAAGAGTCTGTAGAAATACTTGGTAAAATAATTCAGTGTAGTAACTCTAAAGTGCGATATTTATTAAGCTTTATGATTTTTAATATTAAACTTTCTTACTTAGACCATGATAAAAATAATACTATACCCTTAATAATTGAGATAGAAGATGGATTCAATAAATTTCATGCATTGACAATCAAATTACTAAATAAAAGAGTCGAAAAATCTAGTTTTGATAAGGATATTTTCAACTATTATTATAATTGTTCAAGTAAAATTAATGATGCTAATGTCCATGTAATTGATAATGACGCAAACAACACGATGAGAGAATTTGTTAGCAAAAAGGAAAATAGAATAAAATACATAAAGAGCCTTATTATACCACAGCAAACAACTACCCCCAATAATATAATGGTTTTTCGACCATTTATTGATCAAACGTTTGATGGTTATACTAAATTTGAAGAATTTCTCTTTAATGTTTATTCAGATAATCAATATGATCGTGAGTTAAAGGATATTATAACTAAATGGGAAAAATATAAGAAAAATAAATACAGTAGTTTTTTAGATGAGACAGTGAATTGACATAATGTGATGGAATAAACATAATTGGAAAGGAAACATAGATCATATCCACTGGTATTACAACTTTTATCAGAGCATCAACTGAAGTCTGTAGAGCATCTTTTTAAAGTTATTAAGATACGAAAATCAAAGATTCATGAGCACAAATACCTCAACCTGCCATCCAGTAGGATTTGCTTTTAAAAATCAATGATCCTTAAGGGGGGGGAGAGGTCTTTTTCCAATTAAGACCTCAGCCACCTTCATAAGCTCACACTTCGTATCAACGACGTCATTTCGTCCTTCAAATGACTGCCTTTCAAAAGCAAGGAACATTAGCCCCAATAAACCTACGTCAACACTAAAACTTATACTACATCTCGCAAAAAACTCAACTCCGCTATCGGTCAATGATCATTCTAAAATTAGATACTCAAAAGTAAATAAGTTTAATATAAACCATAATATTTGAGAGTCGAAATAGTTCACCTCTTCACCTAAAGCATTCAGCTAATAGTACACCTAAAATACTAAATATATCAGTTTGCTATTCTATTAGCAGTATCAAAACGTATAAAACTATTGCTTAGACAGTAAAGCTTGGCAAACAACGTTTGAAAAATAATCACGACTAATAACTTGAGACCTCTCTACGTTCAATCTAAATAAATCATTAATTCCCTCGGGACTATTTTCTATTTCGCATAATCTCCGGAATATTCTTTCCCAGGAGGGGGATAAATAGAAGGTTATCTCTCCACATAGATCAACTAGGCTTGTTTTAAAAGAAAATATGACTTCTTTTTTTCACTTTTCTATTAATTCTTAGATTCTGATGGATAAAACCATTTTGAAATGAGATATTGGACAGCTCTAGCTAGGTATTAATGCATAAAAAGTGGATAGTTTCAGCCATTGATTCACTTTATGAAAATGCCCAGCATAGATCTATATTTTGAATCAAAAGTCAAACCAAACATCCATTCAAATAAAAGGTGGAAGATGCAAAACCTCATTGCCAATTTTTCCACTTTCAATTCTCAACTCCTGCTTTCACTGTATTTTTTTTTTAGCATAAATCGAATATTGATAATCATCAAGAATTGCTTTCGATAAATTTTGTGCGAATACTTCATGTTCTTTTAATAATGCCGATCTTTCTGTAATTACTAATTTAGCAATCGTGTCATCTAAAAAATTATCTCGTTCTAACCCCCTTGGAATTCCCAGTATATCTAGTATAATATTCCCGTTCATTTTCATTGCCTCAATTTTCTCTTTAACTAACCTTTGAAAACATTGCTTGATATAATCAGTATAATTTGATGAGCTTATAGATTTAATCACTTCATATTCATGGTCTAAATTATTAATTATTACTGATTCTATTTCGAAATCAAATGGCAGCTTATATTCAATATCTTTATCATCAAATTTCCCATTGACTGATATAATTAGAATATACCCTGCTATGACATAAATATCATAAATCATTGCTGGTGTAAATTCAATACATGCAACTAACATTGCGGTTTTATTGCGATCTAAATTAGATGGGTAAAGCAAAATGTATGATAGGTTATCTATCACTGATTCTGATTGTTTAGAATAAAGAGAATTGTATATTTCAGACCTAAAACGTTCAGCAACATCTTCTGTAAAATTATTGAGATATTTCCCTGTTAAATGCATACGCCAAACTACAGATAACCAAAATACTCGCGCTTTAAGAGAGTTAACTCCTTTATAAACACCTTCAAATTCTAATGTCGGCCTTTTGCTTGCATAAAGACTCTCCAGCTCACCAAGTCTTTTTTCACATTCTGAACAGAAAATATTGTCTATAACATTACTATTGTTATTATTTTCTATAATATCATCTGTAATTTCGCCAACAACCTCTTCTATATCTTTTGGTTGAACTCCACGACCAAAATAAAATTCACTATCCTTAATATTTGAGATTTCAAATTGAAGTTCATAATCTCTTCCTTTTTGACCAGAAACATTTACGGCTTCATTTATTAGAAAAGCTGGAATCATATGAGACCCTTTCTTATCTGCCTCTTTCTTATTACATAATTTACACTGCTCCATCTTTTTGCTATTGAATGTAAAACTTAGTGTTTGTTTTGTAGTTTATAATTATTTTTCAACTCTTATTGATAAGTGACTCTTAATATAAAAATTCATTTTCTTGATATAATAAACGATCAAAAACTCAATCATATATGAAATATCCACAATATACTCACGCTCCTTACTCAAGATAATATCCTTCTGTATTACATTCGATACAACCCTATTTTAAATAAAAAGTGGAATATGCAGCACCTCTATGCCAACCCTTCCACTTCCAAACCTTAATAATTCTACTCCTATATTTAAATTCGTAAACGATACACTAGTCCTGTCTTGATATTTGACACCTTAACATACACCTTCTGAAATATCCAACTCAACACCGATATTTACTAAGAAATAAAGTTTTTTGCTTTACAAAGTTTTATAAGGTCATCTTCTAGTTCTAGTGTATTTAAATGTTTAATTACTTTATGCTCAGAAAAAAAGTAATTCTTCTTTTCAATATTTTCCCATGAATAGCCAAATTGTTTATCAAGTCCATTACCTATTTTATTCATCTGATCTCCGGCTAACCAATTATAGAATAACAAAAGTTGTTCATTAGGACTCATTTGTGCTCTCAAAATCCCTATGTACTTTTTCTTTTCTTCTTCATCTAAAAAATCTTTATTGTCAACAACGATATATTTTACTATTCGATACAACTGATAATAATATGTAGATAATGCAGAATGATTTGATCGATTAATTTCCAAAGACATTTCATAATTCTCTATCCCTGAAACAGGATATCCATTTAAGAATGTTTTTTTTAATCTATTTATATCATTTTTTTTTCGAATAAAGTAGAAATAAGAATATGCTAAATAAAAATCCTTTGTAGATATACTATCAACTTTTATTAAATCATTGATTATTAAAACGTAATTATCTATTGCATCTAATCCTATATTATCATTAAACCTTAGATTTAGCAAATTTCGATTATAGGTCTCCATCATGCTATTAAAGGTATCTTGAATGCCGGATCTTTTTGCATCATCACTTGCCAATTCATTTGCTTTCAATTGCGCCCAGAATGCCCAAAAGGTTACCCAACCAACACATGCAGTTATCACATCCCAATCTGTTGTTTCACTCATTGTCCCAATTTTAATCTTAAATATTATTTTGCTGAATGCACAACTTAAGTCAACTGTATTACATAACGACAAATATTTAATAGCTAAAAGTGATACTATAGGTATTAAGCAAAAATCGACATATACCTTTGACTTGTAAAGTTTATGAATGTAAAACCTTATCAATATATATACAATTACCTGAATATAAGAAAATAGCACTAATTTTAATGATATTGTTACTGTGATAGTAATAACATTCAAAATATCACTAAGGATACAAACTTTGAGATGTTTCTTATCGTCTAAACTTTTTTCAAGTAGATATTCAAAATATGCAAGCTGCATTAATATCCAAATAAATAATAATAATTCATTCATGTTTTTATAATATTATAATCTGTACACTTTAGTACAAAGTAAATAACATTATAATAATTTATGTTTTATTCTCCTTTTTATAGAGCCCTCGGGTCTATTTTCCATTTCGCATAATCTCCGGAATATTCTTTCCCAGGAGGGGGATAAATAGAAGGGTATCTCTCCACATAGATCTCCATAATTATTCAACATAGCGTGGCGTTATATAACATTTTCCTTCGTTTTCTCGGAAAAGGTCATATAACTGTAAATAGCAAATTAATAATCATCATTTTTTCGTAAAAGTAAATCACCACTATTACAACCAAAAGTTTCCCTGATCCATAATGAGGATCTGCCATATAAATACAGTATAGGGATGATTATCGAACAGGTTCAAAAATGGTCCTTCTATTTTCCATTCTAAAGCTTTGCCCTTTCATTTTTACTACTTCACAACGATATAGTAAACGGTCAAGTAATGCTGTAGCCAACACTTCATCCTCGAGTGTTTCAGCCCATTCTTTAGGAGATTTATTGGTAGTTATAATAACCGATGTTTGTTCATGAAGATGGTTTATTAAATTAAAAAATGAAACTGCATCTTCTTTCTTGATTGGAAAAAGCATAATATCATCAATGGCAATAATATTTGCCTTTAATAGTCGGTTGTATTTTGCAAGAGCAGAAGAGATCATTTCTTTCATTTTCAATGTCTTTATTAACTCCTCCATGGTGATAAAATAAGCTTTGTATCCTGTATTTACGGCATCGTAGATCAATCCTGCTGCGATAAAAGTTTTTCCAGTTCCTGATGGTCCCATTAAAATTAGGTTATAATTCTGTTCCATCCACATCAGCTCCCTCAGTTGCTTAAGATGAGATGGTGTTATACCATTTGAAGCATTAAAATCATATTTATCAAGATCATGATCTTTGGGAAGGTTAGCTAAGGCTATTCGTCGTTCAATATTTTTCTTCTCTCGATGCTTAATTTCACATTCAAAAACAGATAATAAGAACTCCATATAGGTTGGCTTATTTATTTGTGCTTCATGTATAATCCCTTCTGGGTTATTACGGGTCTGGGTGAGTCTTAGAGCATCAGCATGTAGCTTTATTTTTTCAATCTGGTTCATAGGTTTATTAATCTTTCATATGTTTCAATACTACTTCTTGAAGGTTGTACATCACGATTATTGATCTTTTTACCACCACTCATTTCAACTTTAGGAAGAACAACTTTTTGACTGATCTTCATTGCTTCATCCCGACTCTTATAATAGTTAAGTATCTGTATGAAGTCATTTGCATTCAGGATGTTGTTTTCTGAACACCAATTTATGGTTTGCTCTGCAAAACGAATATTATCATCTGTGATTTTCCTGTCTAAAAGTCTTAGACTATCATAATAATATCTTGACTTATCATTCTCTAAAGTTTCTAAATAAAGTTTCACAGAGTCAGTATGTCCCAGTTTATCCAAGATAGTATTATGCAGTTTTTCTTTTGTTTTAGATTTTGGCCTCGAGTGATCGTTATTTTTCACATAATTCCCTCTACTAGATGGAACTAAGTGTTTTGCTAATAGCGTTTGATCGCTATTCAGAATAAGCAATTCATTGTCTTGTTGTGATACAATCACTTTCGTATCAACTCCTTGATACGTTTCGAAAGGTACGCTATATGTATTCCCTTTATATCTGATTGTATTGTCTTTTAACACATTAAGTGTAGGTAATTTATCTTTAGGTGTTTCAATATCCCCATTAAAAGGAAGTAAATGATCTTTTTCTATCATCCACTCTTCTGAAGGTATTTTGTGAGTCGTACTGTGTCTCTTTTGGTTTCCAGTACGACGCAACCAAGCCAAACATGCTGTCTGTAAAGATTCATTATCAATAAATTTTCGACCTTTTAGAAAATTGTATTTCACATACTTAACTACATTTTCTATTTTACCCTTAGATTCAGGATCAGCCTTTCGACAAAAGTGAGTCTCAAATTTATACTTATCACAAAGTTGTCTAAACCCCTGTGTTAGTTTAAAATCTCCTAGATTTTCATCATGAATAAAAACACTATCTTGATCATATACAATACGTTTTGGTATTCCCTCGAAATATGAAAATGCAAGTTCATGAGCATAGTTAGCAGTTTCGCTAGTAAAGGGACGACTTTGACAATAGACATATTTATATCGAGATCGAGAAAGAACCATGGCAAAAAAATAGACCTTAACTCTGCATCCATCTTCTTTATAAAGATAGCATTCACCAAAATCAACCTGCGCCTCAGAACCATATTTCACTTCGACGATTTTCTCATACTGCCGTATCGAATAGGCAGAGACCTTAGGAATGTCATATCGTTTGCGAGTTGACATCACAAAATTATACACCGTCTTACTACAAACTTGAGGCAAGTCTTTAAAATTTTCTTTAAGTCGATCTTCAATTTGTGCGGCAGAGAGAAATGGATACTCAACCAATAAATTTTTGGTGAACATTTGATACGGTGCTAACTTTTTAGGCATCTGACAGATGCTCGTTAAGCTTCGAATGAATTCGTCCTCTTTTGTATTGATATATTTGCGAACAGTAGCGCGATCAATACCTAATTTCGCACTTATTTGACTTTTGTTAAAGCCAGATTCATGCATTTCTTTAACTTTGTACCACATAGAGAATTTTTGTTTTCTATTCATTGCCTCGATTTTTGGTTTGGACACCTAAAAGATCGAGGCTTTTTTATTTATATACAACTGGTGAATAGCTTTTACGAAAATTTGATGAAGTAAAGTTACCTCTTACATATAACAACGCTATGTATAAATATCTCAGAGATCTAAGATCGATAACCATCTATTTTTACACCCCCTCCAGAGAATATCCCTCCGATAATGCTTCATAGAAAATAGGCGAGTTGGCCCCACCCACCCAATTATCTGTCCCTGAAACTCCATGCCTTTAAGCTTCGCTTCTTCAGCATTCGTTCAGCTCCCTGGGCCTTCTTTCTTGTGGCTTCGCCACTTCAAAGCCATCGCCCCAGAAAACAACACACAACAATTTGCCCCGCCCGCCCTTTCAAAGGTGTTGTTTTAGAGATTGCTCCATCGGAGAACCGAAAAGAAAATCCTTCTGGAATCATCGCTACGCGAAATCATCCAGAAGGAATATCTTTTTTATTCGGTCTCCTCAAACGGCATTTCCGTGCTCCTTTCAGCTGTTCCGCTTTTACAGTCGTACCTCCTTTATCGTTTGCTTCGTACCTCGCATCCTCAAAAAGCTCCTCACCGCCTCCAGTATCGCAACAAAAGCCTAATCGCAATCCCCAAAACAACGCGAGTAAATCCCATTGGCAAACACACAAAACATCACAACCCCTCAACCCAAAACATCAACCCCCCTCAACCAAAAATCCAATACCTCAAGATTCAAATCACACATTCTCACCTCAGCAGAGAAAAACACATCCAACCGAATACACTTCATCCATTCAAAAAAGAACAAACATCCCCATCTCCATACAGCCAACATCATCCTAATACAAACCATCCCTCAATAGCAAAACCACCATATAACAGATCAAACACCAGAAAACAAAAACAATCTTTACCTCAATAGTAAAACCACCAGAAAACAAACCATACCTTAATAGCAATCAAACGACAACGTATAAAACAAAAATGTCTCTATACCTCCCATGCCTTATGAGCTTCGCTCAACGGCTTTAGGTATAGAGACAAAAAAAGAGCATAAACAATTTGCCCCGCCCGCCCTTTCAAAGGAGTTGTTTAAGGGATTGCTCCATCGGAGAACCGAAAAGAAAATCCTTCTGGAATCATCGCTACGCTAATCATCCAGAAGGAATATCTTTTTTATTCGGTCTCCTCAAACGGCATTTCCGTGCTTCTTTCGGCTGTTCCGCTTTTACAGTCGTCCCTCCTTTATCGTTTGCTACGTACCTCGCACCCTCAAAAAAGCTCCTCATCGCCTCCAGTTCGCAACAAAAACCTTTTCGCAATCCCCAAAACAACGCGAGTAAATCCCATTGGCAAACACACAAAACATCAAACCCCCTCAACCCCAAATACACAAAACATCACACACTCAACAGTTCACCACAACACATCTATTTTTACCAATAATCAAAAAAAAAGAAGGATCACTCCTTCTTTTCACCTCTCTTCTCATAAATCAGAAACCCACTCAACCCAATCAAAAAAGAGAGCACCATATGCATCAACCCACGCAAACTATCCAGTTGCTTCTGTTGTCCTCGAATCTCAGCATTTATCCTTGCCTCAGCACCATCCAGACGCTCAAAAAAACGATCCTCCAGAAACATCAACTTCTGCTCCTGAGTCAACAACCGCAACTTCGTTTCATCTAAAGTCTCCTTCACCACCTCCACATCATCCTTCCTTGAAACCGAAATCGCTACATCTTTCGTTGAGGAAACAGGAGATTCCACACCATTAAAAGAGCTCAATCCAGTCAAACTAGCAAATACACACACCACAAAAATCAATAAATCTTTCATAGCCACCAGTTTTGTTACAACGTCATATTTAACGAATAACACAGCCATATCAAAATGCAAAACAGCGCATCCCGAAGCAAAACAACGCACTAATTATAAAACACTTGCGATTGCTATATAATATATATAAAGTTGCACATGACAAACGTTTATTAACCTAAAACTTTTCATCATGGGTAAAATTTCTAAAGGTATTCTAGGAGGATTCTCTGGTACTGTAGGATCTGTTGTTGGTTCAACATGGAAAGGGATTGATGTCATCCGATCTAAGCCAAAAATGCGCAAAAAATCATCCACCAAATCTCAAGTTGCACAACGCAAAAAATTTGGGGCTGCAGTAAAATTCTTCTCGAGCATTCATGACATGGTCAAAATTGGTTTTCAAGAAGTAGCCATTCATCAAACTGCGCACAATGTTGCAATCAAAGAGAACTTCAAACACTTCTCTTACGATGCACAAAAAGACGAAATTAAAATCGATTACAGTAAATTGATCATCGCCAATGGATCAAGACCTCCTGTTCGTAATTTTTCTGTAACAAAATCTTCTGATAATAGTCTTAGCTTTGACTGGAAATATGATAGCTTTGAAAGAGGAACTCACGATCCAATGTTGAATTTATTATTTATCTCTGAAAATGGCGAGATATTACCTCGTTATGATTTTGACCTACTTGTCGCAGAAAATACAACTATCAATAGCGATGAATTGGGAATCAGTGGTACTGTCCACGTTTATTGTTTCTATCATCATATTAATGTAGAAGGTAAACTACAAGTTTCTGATTCTGTACATGCATTGGTCAACCTATAATGGAAGATTAAGCTTCAATGCATAAAATTCGTTCTTTAATTAAATGCAATACACACCAAGAAAGGGCTCTCTCTCATAGAAAGCCCTTTCTATTCAATCCGTATTTCCTCCCTACTTACTCTATACCACCTTTACCTCCATGCCGTCCCCTTCAAGAACCAAATCCCGAACAAAAAACACCTGGGAACGTGACACAACAATACTACTATTCCTTTTTTCGGGATTAAGCTTTCGTTCCACGATATAACCTTTTTCAACAGCTCGGTCATAAGTAGAGCATCCTAATAACTTCTTCGCTTCCGCTTTGCGTATATCTGCAGTGATTAAACCGAGTTCTATAAGAGTTTGTCTAACTCCATTGCCATGGCCAGCATAAAACTGTTTCTTCAAACAGTCTAAGAACTCTTTCTTTTCGATAGATAAGTAAACTAAGTCCGACATATTAGGAATATATTATTCCAATACACCTCAAACAATCTATGACTACCACACCATAAATTGTTTACTTAAAATTAATTCTTTATTCTGATACACACAAACATTAACTACATGAGTTTTATTATCATCACTCCGAAGCTTTCTCAAATGGACCAGTCTCAAACAAATAATCAATCATTTGACGATTTGCTTCATCCATAAGTTTCACCTTCTTAACAATGTAATAAGCACCAGCCAACGTATGACTTACTTTGTGGCCCAACGCCAAGTCAATCACTGTTTCATTTATATTCAAATCATTAAAAGCAATGGTACTCCAAGTATATCGACTTCGTCCAATAGCAAAAGCAGGAATATTTAAATTAGCACAAATTCTTTTCAAAGCCGTTGAAATCGTTTGATTACATGCATCTCTAGATGAATATTTCTCTTGGAAACGAAACAACTCCTTTTCACCCTTTAATCTCTCAAAATACTCCAGATGTTCTGGTTCAATCTTCACACTATGTTTAACCCCAGTCTTCGACCTAGTATAATGCACACGTCCATCCTGGATATCATCCTTCTCTATAAAATACATATCCTTGAAGTTAAGCCCCATCAACAAATAATTAAGAATAAAAGTATCTCGAGCAAAAATCTCATTTTCATTGGTCGTCTCATAGTGCATCACAGATCGAACCTCTTCAATATTCAAAAATCGTGGAGTACTATTTCCCTTAAATTTTGCGATACTATAATATCGAAATGGATAGCATTCAGCACTTAACTTTTGATCTTCAGAATTAATTAAAGAATTAAACAAATGCTTCAAACTCTTCATATAAGTCCATATCCCGGTATTAACACCACTTTCCCGAAGAAATTGCTCATAATCCTCCAGCCACCTTTTATTAATATCCTTAAATAGTACCCGTTGATCCCCTTTAAATCTACGTAAGCTATTATATAAAATCGAATAATTCTTCCAAGTACCTTTAGAAGCTTTCTTATCAACCAGAAGAAGTGCCTTATATTTACGATCCAACTCCTCAATATACTCCTCTAGATAAGAAAACAACTCCACATCCTCCTTCTTTCCAACCTCTTCAACATACACATTCAAAAGATACTCCTTAATCTCCTTTGCAGTCATCTTAGTCTGCTCAACATAGATCTTATCCAATTTCTGTTCATAATCAGATAGGATAGAAGCCAGACGTTTATTAATCAGAGTACTATTGGGATGATTTCTCACCCGCCCCTCCTTAAATTGATTTTTTTCGACATAATAATTCGTTTTCAAAATCGCTTTAGTCCTATTACTTAAGATCTGTACAGAGATATTATACTTATTAACAGCATTCTTATTTACCAGTACCAATTTTATAGAAGCCATATCATTCTTGAATTAATCTAATGAAACATTAATGAAACAACACACATTACTCAACCCTTAATTCTAAGGTAATGTAAATTTAGCAATTTCACCAACGCACTCAAAAACAATATGTTGCTCTGTGTTTCAGTAAGTTAATATTCAATAGGTAAGACCCCTTGTGGGGTACCTAAATGATTACTTTTACCGCCTGTCATTTTGTGGCCATATTTTACGGGGACTTTTAGCCATTTCTTAATTAGTCGTAAAATCCTTGGATCAGTGATCCGCTCCTTTAAAGCAATCATCAATTTAGCATGTGGGATAGTATCAAAGTATTGACTTAAATCTGCATCATAAACTGACCTGTTTCCTTGTTGTAATTGTTCCTTTATCTCTCTGATCGCTCCTTTGCTGCTCCGTTTTGGGCGAAATCCATAAGAGCTTTCATCAAAGTCCGCCTCGAAGATCGGTTCAAGGATCAAAAGACACGCGGTCTGTGCAATTCTATCTCGGACTGTGGGGATACCTAAAGGACGTGTCTTGCCATTTGCCTTCTCGATCAGCTTGCGCTTTACCGCTTCTGGTCGATAGGTTTGTTGGCGTAAATCTTCTCTTAGTTCTTCTAAGTATCGGTCTACACCATAAAGCTCAACATCTTCTATACGCATCCCATCAACACCCGCACTACCATTATTCCTTCGTACTCGAACCCATGCTTCGCGCAGGATATACAATAGGAAAACTTTGTCGTATAGTACGTAAAACTTATTCTTTCGACTTTGTTTGGCTCTTCGATATAGATTCCGCTGTAAAGCAAGTACTCTTTATGCATCTGGAAGTTCTCGCTTCTTGCGTTTAAACAACAAACATTGTTTCTCAGTTGCTCCGTCTTGTTCTTGATACTTATTCATTTCTCAATTCTGACTAGCTTAGTTTATTCGATATCTTATTTATACAGTAATGTCCCTTCGCTACGCTTGCTTTTACCTTTTCAAGCATCATACACTAAATATAGACATCTCCGACTCCCTCATCTACTGGACTACTGTAATGTTAGGGGCTCTCACGTTCATGCGCAACCATTGACTTACATGCAACATCATATTACTCCGAGCAATCTCATCGCATTTGCCGTTGATTAGATAATCTATCTTCTCTAACATCTAACGTATGAGTAACAGGTTTCACCATATCTGGGAGGTTGACCATTGCTAAATTAGTCTAACGAAGCCTAACTGATGCAGCCTACAAGTCCGATTCATAAGAGCTTCATGATATTTGTTTCCAAATTACCATGTCATATGATCTTCAACCTGAACGGCAAATTGGGTTGGTAGACTCTTTCATTCTACTTGGTTTTTATTAATTTATATTAAACGCACGCCTCGTGACGCACCAGATAAAACACATCTGCACTACATTAAAACTCCTAAGATTTGAGAATACAAAATATTTAAAAAACAAAAAAAAACTCCCTCATCTCTTGTATTATAATTCTTTTATTGTATGTTTGTACTCAATATCGCATAAAATAAACTGCGATAAAGTTAGAAGTTATACATTATTAAAGAGATTTTTCTCCACTTCTACTCCATCATTTTTCGATGTTTATCACTTCTTTCTTCTCTCAAAAACAGAAGAGTGAAAAAACACACAATTGATTCGATTGTAAAGATAAATGATGGCGTCAAATAGTAACAAACACGCCCAAATTAAAGTTGGACAGTTCGTATTTTCTATCAGACAGGATAAAACCGTCTAGTTCCCTAAAAAAACTGTGGACTAATAAGACAACATCACATATTACAGAAAAGAATACGACTTCTTATAACAATTAGGTGTAATAACTTAAAACAGATTAAAACATCTGATCTTATGTCAGATAAATACTATCAATAATTAAATTTTTAAATAAATGGGAAGAAAAGAATACTTCGAAACACTAGAGTACTACAACATGTTAAAAAAGGATGCTGTAAAACACGATGAGAACATGTTGATTGACGGCATGAACAAAAGAGATTATCTTAAATCTATAGACAATCAAATAGCGCAAATCAAAAAAATGGCATGCCAGCGCTAATTACTAACGATACCATTTAAACCATACTTGTAACAGCTTTCTTTTCTTTTTTGAACAAGAAGAGCGTTACAAGAAAACCTTACAAACCTTTATCCAACTTAAATAAACCTCTTCGATGTAAATCGTTATTACTTCACACTTTTAAATAGTTTTTCTTAGACTCTATTTATCCTCAAAACACAACAATTGGTTCCCAAATTAAAATAATATCAGAGCATTCTTTATGACTCCAGAACACAGGGATCCCTACTCTCAATCACCATATCAGAACAAAATCGAGTAGGTAGGGGGATTACTCCCCCGTCCTCTAACACCACCGTACACACTCTCGTATACGGCGGTTTCAATTAACTCTGAACTTTTCGTAGTTTATCGACATATTGTATAGCCCTAATTTATCGAACCATTGCAAACTCATTGCTTGATGTGATTGTGGACTGCTTGACTTACGCCACCAACCCTTACCTGACAGTGCTAGAATCCAACTCTGCCATGTCCGAACTCCTAGATTATTCAGAAATCGTTTTGCTGCGATCGTTTTCTTGCATTGCTTCAATCGATAACATCTTAACTTTCTTCGAATCCATGCGTCGATATCATTCAATATACGTTTGCAACTTGCCCATTTAAAATAATTAAACCATCCTCGTAAGATAGGATTAAGTTCTTCTACAACTTGTTTCAGACTTCGTCCTCGGTTACGTTTGGTTACCATTCTTACCTTAGATTTAAGACGCGCGGTTCGAGATCTTCCAATGATAAGTGTTCCGTTGTTTAAGATAGTGTAGCCTAGTAGTTCGGTTTTACTACTCTCACAACTGATACTCTTTTCTTCATTGACTTTTAATTTAAGTTGAGAGGTGAGAAAGTTGCTTATCGATTTCTTTACTCTCTCGCTGGCTCTATGGCTGCGAACAAAAATGCTAAAATCGTCAGCATATCTTACAAAACAATGACCTCTAGATTCTAATTCTTTATCAAGTTCATCTAGTACAACGTTTGACAAAAGTGGTGATAAAGGACTACCTTGTGGGGTTCCTTTAATTCGTACAGATGTCACTCCCCCTTTCATAATTCCACATTGTAAGTAACGACGGATTAGTAAAAGTAGGCGTTGATCCTCTACTTTATGGCTTAATTTCCATATCAATCGGTCATGGTTCACTTCATCAAAGAAGCTCTTCATATCCATATCGACAACGTAGTACATGTCATCTGAAACATATTCACTCGCTTGTTTTAATGCCTGATGAGCACTACGTTTGGGACGAAATCCATAACTGTAATTTGAAAACTCATTCTCGTAAATTGGAGTTAATACCTGAGAAATAGCTTGTTGAATAACTCGATCCTGAACTGTAGGGATACCTAATTCGCGATCCCCTCCATTGGCTTTCGGAATCATAACACTCCGAACGGATTGAGGATAGTAAGTACCTAGCAAAATATTGTCAACCATTGATTCGCCATATTCGGCGTACCATGTTGAAAATTTTCCAACCGGTACTCGATCTATACCTGCGGCTCCTTTGTTTCGTTTCACCTGCTTAAATGCACGATGTAAATTATCGTGCGAACATACAATACCGATCAAGTCGGTAGCTAAGGCTCGTCCTTGTTTATTGACTCGTTTTACTTGCTTCCCCAATGATAGATTCGCGCCCTCTACGTGTTTACGATCTCCATATTGGTGTATAGTGTCCAGCCTCCGTTCCATGAACAGATCTAATTGGTACGCTATGTCTTGCTGATGCTCCATAAAATAAACGTTCGACTGACTGCTCCTTACGTTAATTGATTCAGACCTTCGTTTTCCTAAAAAAAAGAAAACTACTATGTCTTCTGCTGACTTCTCACTCTTATAAGTACCTATGGCCGATTGTCTCCTCTCGGTTTGTTACGGGTGCAACAGGTGGTGAGATCTCTCGGGATAAGGTAATAGACATTCCTTGCGTATCGCCTGATTTACTGCATGGAGTTACGGTTGAATTTCGGGCGTTCCCAATCTATAGCTCGGTTGCCCGCTCCAAGTCAGCCTTATATCAGATTTCTGTGCGTCAATACGTCAAGTTTGCTAATGGCTTCCTTCAGATCTGGAGTCACCTCCAACACCCTTGCCAATTGCTAATGTTTCCTATCAACTCGGCACATACAGAGACTTGCACTCTGCTAGACTATTACAATGCCCGACATACTAAAAAAAGGAGTTATTTGTCATAACTCCTTTTTCTTGGGGGAAAATCAATATAACATTGACACCAAATCTTACTACTTAAACATTCGAAAAGATTAACTAGAAATCATAAATTATGATTCAGAATTTACCTCTTCATTCTTTTTACGATAAGACTTTACTCTACTTTTTTCACTACGAGGATTTTTCTCTAAATACCCCTCCATAAAAGAGGCAATATTATCCATCTTAGAACGAAACTCGTCCATATCTTCTTGATAAAGATAAACCTTAAACTTATCGTAATAAAACTTACCATTTTGATCGACCTTCTTCTTGCTTTCAGTTAACACCATATAAGGATCGTCGTAACGAGTTTTCTTTACATCTAAGAAATAGGTTCTATTACCAGCTTTCACTACCTGAGAGTAAAGATCCTGTTGCCTAGCTTGATCTCTATCTCTGTCCTCACTAAATTCATTTTTTCTTTCGTCCGTCATAATTTCTCCATTTTAAAAAATAGATTAGCTACTCAAATATAGAAAATATTTTAGTACTTAACTTTTATTCACAGAAGATATTATTATGTTTTTTTTATAAACATACAAAACGTTTTAAGGCCTAATGACTTCCATCTAGAAAGAAGTTTGTATGACAAACTTTAAAACGATTGCATTTTACAATTATGTACAGACACAACTATTTACGACTAACATGAATATTCATTATTTTTCACAATAAAAGAAATAAGAGCAAGAAGTTTTGGGGGCACACAACAATGCTTTGGTAAAAGAGATGGAGCAATAATAGTCTAAAAAATAATCCCCATCCAATAATCGTTCGATTATCTGATGGGGATTATTATAGGTTAAAATGGAATCCGAATTAAAAGAATCCCCAGAAATCATCTCCATAAAGAAGCATGTTATCTATTTTCTGAAGCCCCATCTCCTCTCTTAATTTATCTAAGTTTGCTCTTGACTCTACACGATACAACCCTTTATGAGATTTATCTATCTGTACCATCTGTGTTCCATATTTCTGAGGACGATCCTCATAACGAGCCAACTTGTCATACAAATAAGCATATACCCCCCAAAGTGTTTCATTTGCTTCACAAGAAGCTTTGACAACAGATAAGTATTCTCGAATTTTCTCTGCGCTACTATTATATACAATCAATGCAGCAGCAAGTGTTGCATTACGTCCCAATTCACTATCCTTGGGCCATCCATTTTTCTCCACATAATTTGTTACAAATACAGCAAGATCCTTCTCAAGAAGCATTTTTTCTCTTCCTAAAAATCTCGATAAAGAAGAACTTCCAAGACCTTTTAATTCAAGAACACGATTTTGATAATCTAACAACTCCCATGTAGCACGTATATTCCATAAATCTTTCGAAGTTTTAAGACTCTTATACTCCCCATACTTCTTCTGGGTGTTCTCAATGATCATATCCTCAAAAGTAATCCAAGACTCGCTACCCCAATAGTAATAGAAAGCAGGATCTCTTAATACTTTTACAGTACTATCCCTTTTACATGCAATGTATAAATAACGAAATGTAGAGTCTTGGTTTCCGTCAAATGCATAAGCTCTAGCAACTTTATAAGCACGTTGCTTCTTAGTAAAGCGTGAAACTTTGGAGTTGTAATCCTTTTTGTACCCCTCAATCGCTTTCTTTAAATTTCCAGCTTCCAAATATCTATCTGATATCGATTTATTCTGACTTTGTACAGAAAAAACAGACAGAAACAATATTCCCAATGTCGTCGCAATTCTTTTCATAGATTTAAAATTTCATATTACTTTAATAGACAGAGTTTCACTCTACATTTTTTTCATCAAAGTTGTTAGTCATCAAAAGTGCAAATGTGTTACATAATTATTTATATTTTTCACGCTTAATAATCAAATAAGTCTTAAAGGAGAAAAAAAAACCCTTTGCTACATAAAAATGTAGACAAAGGGATTTAGATAAAAGACTACCGCTATTACTTTGCAGGACTATACGCCGCTATTACGCCACCTGTAATAGTTACCAAGTCCACATAAGACATCTGAAGTTTGTATATTGCGTTTAACTGCGCTGTCTTGGCATTAAAATACATCACCTGTACATCTCGAAAGTTGAACGAATTAATGGCTCCAGATCGAAGCTTTTGAATCGATATATCTAAATTTAGCTTTGCAGCCCCCACCTGCTCATCTGACAGATGAAGGAGAGACTTGTTTACATCATATAGATCATAGTATTGTCCCAACTGATTCGCAAGAGAAAGCTTCATATCATCAATCTTGAGATCTGATATCTCTTTATTGATTTTGGCTACCTGAATTGCGCGTTTACGGGTTCCTCCACTAAAAATATTATAGCTTAGACGGATACCAACAGAAGGGTTTGTTGTCACACCAGGGATCATATTAGGATGTTGTGGACTAGACTCACTATAACTTTCAGTGATCGCCCCATTCAAAGAGATTGTAGGAAACATTTTAGACTTAGCCAATCCTTGTTCATCTACCATCAACTTCTGATTGAGATATTGATTTTTAAGGTTATTATTATCATGATACATCTTATCCAAAAGATCTGCCATCACAAAATCTTTATCTTCTGCAGATAATTCACCTTGAACCCCCCATATTGATTTACTTGAATCTTCTCCCATCACATATGAAAGATTACGCCTAGCATTCTTTGCTGTCACCTTTTGAGAAAGATAGTTTCCTTGATCTTCCAACCACGCATTCTGTGCTTGTAGAAGCTCATATTTTGTCTTAGAACCCATCTCAGCCAATCTTTTTGCCTGATCATAACGATCCTTTGATAAAGTCACCATCTCTTTTCTAACGATCTCTTTTTCTTTCTCTACTCGAGCTAAATACCAAGCAGAAATAATTTTTCGTATCACACCTTCCACAACAACAGAAGCTTGTCCTCCAGAGAGTGACTCTAAATCAGTAAGCTTCTGCTTCGTAATCTTAACACGAAAACCATCAAACAAGACCCAATCCACATTAGCCATAACATTTGCACTATAAACAGTCATGTTTTGATCTTTCTGATACATTGGTGAAATATCCCCTTTCATCGAGAAGGAGATTGTAGGATAACGTCCAGCATTACCCCAATTATTATTGGTGGTTGCTATATCTAGATTTTTATCCGAAATCAGGATATCAAAATTGTTTTTCAACCCGATCTCAATAGCTTGCTCAAGTGTTAATGCCTCTTGGGCACTCCCCACTATAGGGGAGATAGCCAAAAGGACAATCACAAATAAACATTTAACATTTCTCTTTATCATGAGTTCTTCTATTACAATTCAAAATCATCTTCATTACGAGTATCATCAATCTCACGCGCCATAGCCTTATCAAGAGTTTCAGAGATCTTTTGATCACGAACTGCTGTTTCGACACTCTCTGGAGTTGCACTATGATCGCCTTTTAAGCGAGCATAAAACAGACGGAATTCATTGGCAATTACAATATAAACAGGTAGCACTGTTAGAATAAAGAATGTTCCAATCAATATACCATATGCCAGTGAGATAGCCATCGGTTTAATAAAGACAGTATCACTACTTGTTTCTCTAATAAGAGGAAAAAGTCCAGCAGAAGTTGTGATAGTTGTCAACATAATAGGGCGGAAACGTGATTTGGCTGCTTCAATTACAGAAGGTATCATATGAAACCCTCGTTTCAAATTCTGATTATATCGATCAAGTAACACCACCGCATCATTGATAATAGTACCAGACAATGCAACCATTCCCCAAAGGCTCATAGAAGAGAAAGAAATACCCTCGATAAAGTGTCCCCATAAAGCTGCAATAATACCGAATGGAATCATCGCTACGATCATCATACCTTGAGTGAAAGATCTAAAGAATATGATGATAATAATCCATATAACAAAGAAGGCTATTCCAAAAGACAAAACAATACTACCAGACTCTTCTTTTGCATCTTTGATCTGACCTTGATGCATGTAAGAGACACCTGGATGGTTCGCCAATATTTTCGGTAATATTTGGTTCTCTATTTTTTCAATGATTGGAGGGACCGACTCTTTCTCATTTACCATATAAGCATCAATACGGATCTCCATTTTTCCATTAAAATGATTAATCGAGGTCAATCCTCTTTGAATATCCATCTCTGCAATTTCAGAAAGAGGATACATTCCTTTAGGCGTACGAATCATCATCTTTTCAAGTTGTCCAACGGAACGTCTACTCTCCAAAGGATAGCGTACGTAGAACCAAATCTCATCCCTTCCATTCTGAATACGTTGAGACAATCCTCCATAGAAAGATTGGCGTACTTGAGTCATTACCATTACTTCATTCAAGCCCAAAGCATACGCTGAAGGTTTCAACTTCACAATAACCTCCTGCGAACCAATCTGGTTATTATCCATCACATTATAAAGAGAAGAGAATTTACCCAATTCGCTCTTAAATTCACGAGACGCTTCTTCCAATTCCTCTTTACTATTACCTAATAAACTAATAGAAACAGGTGCACCAAAACGGTTACTAGCACCAACAGTAAACTTGTAGGCATCTTGTATCTTTCCCACTTTCTCTGAAATAGCTACTTTCACAATATGTGAACTCATCTTAGACTTGTCCATCTTACGCAAGAAGACACGAATATTTCCAGTATTGGTTCCGGATTCGGTTCCATTAAACGCCCAACCAGTATTCATAGCAATACTCTCAATAGGAACTTCTTCTCCATACTTCTCGGCCAACTCTTTATTTACTAGTTTCATCTTATCAACGACAGAACGCAAACGAGCAATTGTCACCTCTTCGTTCACTCCCGGTTTCATACAAAGATCTATGACAAAGTTATCTTCTGAAACAGGAGGAAAAACAGTAGTTGAAATACGTCCACTAGTTAACAATCCCACGGTGATGATAATGATAGTAGTAAAGATACTTACAGAGATCAGTTTATACTTCAACAACCAATGTAGTAGAGGAAGGTATAAACGATCACGAACTCCAAAAATGACTTTATCAAAGAAATTACGAACCTTACCATACCACCCATCTTTATTCAATGGTTTCAATACAGACTCTGAAGCAAGGTGACCAGGAAGGACAAACATTCCTTCAAATAGAGAGAACACCAAACAGAGAACAACAATAGCTGCCATCTCATACATCATCTCTAAATTACCTTCAATAAAGAATAGAGGACAGAAAGCTATGATTGTTGTACTTACAGATGTAAGTACTGCAGGGATCACCTCTAACGTACCATCGATAGCCGCACGTCTTGGACTTTTACCCATCTCAAAATGTGTAAAGATATTTTCTCCAATGACAATACCATCATCAACCAAGATACCTACAATCAATATCATTCCGAAAACAGAGATAAAGTTAATGGTTATCCCCATCATATTGGCTACAATAAACATTCCCAGGAAAGATGAAGGAATACCCCAAGCAACCCATAATGATAGCCTAAAACTCAAGAAAACACTCAATGCGAGAACAACAAGAATCATTCCCATCATTCCATTGCTATACAAGATATCAAGTTGGGCATCCAAGAAGTCTTTGAAGTCACGAACAACTTCTAGATCCATATCTTTGTTCGCCTCATTAAACTTCACACAATAGTCGCTAATGAAATTAGAAATCTTCTCTAAATCTTCAGTACGCAATTTCTCTATAACAAAGAATGCAGAACGATCTCCATCAACAAACGATTTATATGGAATATCCTCAAATTGATAATGGACTTCGGCAACATCCTTAATTCTCACCAAATCGCCATTAGTATTGGCACGAACAACAATATTTTCTATATCATCAGGGCGTACAGAGCGCTCTCTTGCATTAATTTTTATCTCCTCACGGTGATTCTTTATCACCCCTCCAAAAATATCTAAATTATTATTAGAGATAGCAGTTTGAATATCTTGTAATGTCAAGCTATAACGTCGTAACATAGATTCGTTCACCTCTACAGACATCTCCATTCTTGAAGGATAGCCATAGATCGTAATCTGTGAAACCAAACCAGAAGCTCTCAGATCATCTTCGATTTTTTGGGAACGCTCTTTAATCTTCATCAGGTCATTCTCTTCCGAACTTAACCTCATAAATAGTGCAATAGTTTTTGCCTTTTGTTTGGCAACGACAGGTTTCTCTGCTCCAGCAGGAAAATTGCTAATTCCATCGACTGCATTCTTTACATCCGTAAGAACCTCGTCTACATTGTAGTCGTTTTCAACAACAACAGTCACATTAGCACTGTTCTCTCTTGACACAGAAGAAAACTCTTTCATCCCAACAGTACCGCGAAGAGCATCCTCTATTAAAGAGGTAACCCCTTCGTCCATCTCTTTTGGGGTAGCCCCTTGGTAAGTAACCGTAATGGAAATATTATGTGACTCTATCAAAGGAAAAGAAGCCTTCTTCATCAACCCCATAGAAATACCTCCTAATAACAATAGGGAGGTAATAATAATCTTTCCGTAAAAGGGGTATTTTACGAAAAGTGAAACTATTCTTTTTAACATACGAAACGATTCTTTTTCTTATTGCATCAATGCATTTACCTTCATTCCATCATATGCACCGATCAACGACTCAATAACCAAAACTTCATCGTTAGATAGACCATTGATATACATAAAATCTTCATTCTTATACACGACATTTACGGTCGCCTTTTTAATCTTTCCATCTCTTTCCACATAGACCATGTCTCCTTTAAAGATCGCTTCACGAGGCACTTCCATTACCCCTTTAAGAAAGTTCTTTTCAAACTGAACATCTACATATTGTCCAGAGAATATCTCATTTCCACGATATGCAAGGTATACATTCTGACTCTGTGTACTAGGATCAATAAAGTTTGCTTTTCTAATCACTTTTGTCTTCGATAAATCACCATCCTCTTCGACTACAGTCACAGTATCACCAACACCCACTTTCTTTGCATCACGAATAAGAACAGGAACAACTACCTCATAATTATTCGTACGGATAATACTTGCCACAGCAGTTCCTGGAGAAGTAATACTTCCAACCTCTTTGTTTACTGTAATATAAGAACCACTAAAAGGAGCACGAACAGTATACTTAGAAAGCATTATTTCCATTTTTCGAATCTCATAATAATCCCCCAATACATTCTTAGAAGCCATGTATATTTTCTCTTTACCCGAAGTTATCTTTGGCAATTCAGGCATCGCTTTCTCAACTGAAATATATTCAAAAAAACGATTCCATTTTTCGTATTCGTTAGGAAGATCCACATAAACATCCGCAAGTACTACTGAAAGAGATTTTAGGAATCTACTACGAGAAGCAATCAATGAAGCTCTAAAATCTTCACTAAAGACTCTAAATAGAACTTCTCCTCTTTTAAAGCTCACCCCCTCTTTTAATAAAACGTTTCCTGCCATTAGACGACCTTGTACTTCGGCACCAAGCTGAACAATAGCATTAGAGCTAACTCTACCAGAATAATGAAAAGGAACCATCATATCCTTGTACTCTACACGCTGACACTTCACACCATAAATGGTCTCTACTTTCTTTTTCACACTTGGAACTTTTTTGGTATTATTCAGAAACATTACCGTCCCGACACCTGCCAAAAGAATCCCCAAAGCAATTAAAACTCCAACTATTTTTTTATTCATAATTAATATATTACTACAATGTGTATATGTTCAACAGAAGGACTTAAACATAAAGTCTACTTTACTCCATCAAAGATGAAATTATTACTACTAAGAATAAAAAAGATTCAATAAAATGACTACTTCCTTCAAAAAAAGGGTTGTTTGACCAACAAACATATTATTTGCATCCAAAGACCACTTTATTGAACAAAAGAAGCAACTGATTGAAAAGAGAACATCCAAAGGAAACAACCCAAAGAAATAAGTTATCTTTGTAAATAATCTTTAAAATTATAATCAAATCATTTTAGGTTACATATGTTTCCAATCATAGATATATTTAAAAAAAATCAGTGGCATTTTATCACATGGAGTATTGTTTTCTTTATCTTCATTTTGGCATCCAACAATTTTGGATGGAAATTTGCACTTCGAAGTTCGTTAATCAATACTACAGGGGTAATGATTATTACCTATACAAACATCTACCTATTACTTCCAAGATACCTAAAACCTAGAGGAGCTTTTTCGTTCATCTATGCAATATTATCTTTGGTAATGGTAATATTAATGATGGTTTTATTCTGCATTCTTCATAAACACCTACTGTACCCATTAATAAAAGACACATTTTTTCATGGTGCAGAATTCCGTCCAATATATCCTGCATTTAGCTATATGGCGACTTACTTGATCACTCTATTCCTAAGCACGTCTATTTTTATCTCTTTTAAGGGGAAAGAAGCACAAATCAAGTGGGAGAAAATTTTATTAGAGAAAAAAGATATCGAATTGAAATATTTAAGAGGACAAATCAATCCACACTTTCTCTTCAACACGCTTAATAATGTATACAGTCAAGTATATATGAAAGAAGAGGGTGCTGCTGACAATATTCTAAGACTCTCTGACATGCTTAGATATATTATTGATGACTGTGCAGCAAATACAGTACCGTTACAGAAAGAGATTGACTATTTAAATAACTTTATTGATTTTCAATGTTTAAAATCGGATAAACCTCTAAATATTCATTTTAAAACAGACATAGAAGATCCAGATATTCAGATCTCTCCTCTTCTCTTTATTCCAATTGTTGAAAACTGTTTCAAACATGGGAAAGTAACCTCTTCTCCTGACAGCTTTGTCTCAATATACCTCCTTCAGAAGGGTAACAAAATAGAGCTAAATGCAAAAAACAGCATTACGCCTAGAGGAGAGACAATTTCACAAAGGAAAGGTATTGGAATTAAAAACTTAAGGAAAAGATTGGAGTTAATCTATACAAAAAGACATTTACTAAATATGAATGAAGCGCATGACATCTTCCATGTGGAGATGATCATTCATCTAAAATAAATTGGAATCATGAGAACCTGTATTATCATCGATGACGAACATCTAGCAAGAAAACTACTACAAGGCTATGTAGAAAAAATACCTAATCTTGAAGTTGTAGAAACTTTCGACAATGCCATTGATGCAATCACATACCTTCAAGACCAAACGGTAGATTTGATCTTCCTAGATATTCAGATGCCTCATATAACGGGAATCGAGTTTATAAAGACAATTAAAATAGATTCAAAGATAATAATAACTTCAGCCTTCTCAGAATACGCTGTCGATAGTTTTAATTACGATGTTTTTGACTATTTACTTAAACCTATTGCTTTTCCTAGATTTTTTAAGGCAACAAACAAAGCACTTGATTTTATTGAAAATCATGAAGAGGAAGAGAGTGTTAAAGACAATATTATACAGAAAACACAAAAAGATTATCTTACAATCAAAGCAGATTATCGTCTTTATAAAATTAACTTTGAGGATATTATCTACATTGAAGGTCAAAGAGAGTATGTCACTTTTCATACAAAAAAACGACGAATTACAGCATACTATTCTCTAAAATCTCTAACTGAAACATTACCTCAAAATCGTTTTATTCGTATACATAAATCCTATATAGTTTCAATTGCTTCAATCGAAACCCTAGAAGGAAATCAATTAGAAGTAGGAGGAGAAAAACTTCCAATTGGTAAAAGCTATAAGAATGATGTGATGGATATCTTTCAATAATAACCTTAAACTTTTATAGGCACTCCTCTGTTTCAATAAATAAAAGCACTATTATGAAAATATTAGTTATTGGAGCACACGGACTCATAGGAAAAGAGGTGGTAGCACTACTTTCCAAGACCCCAAAATACGAAATCATCGAGGTTGGTCATAGAAAAGGAAGTTTAAAAGTGGACATGACAAGCCCTGAAAGTATTGTTGGTTTGTTCAAACATATCGGAACTGTCGATGCAATTATTTCCACGGCAGGAAATGCAAGATTAGGAACCTATGAATTGCTATCTGAAGAGGACTTCTGGATGGCTATTCATAACAAACTAATGGGACAAGTTAATTTGGTACGCTATGGATACCCATTCCTTAATCCTGAAGGTATGTTTATACTCTCGAGTGGTATTCTTGCCAAAGAGCCTATGTATGGAGCAAGCTCTATAAGCATGGCTAATGCTGGAATAGATGCATTTGTAAAAGCAGTTGCATTAGAAATGACCAAAAGTCATCGAGTGAATTCTATCTCTCCACCATTTGTGAAAGAGACCATGGAAATGCTAAAGATGGATAGTAGTACTGGTACACCTGCAAAGGATGTTGCACTTATCTATAAAAAATGTCTCGAAGACAACAAAACAGGTAAAATATATGATGTTCGTAAGTACATCTAACAAAACAAAAGAGATACAAGCTTTTTAAACTAAAGCATTTGTATCTCTTTTATATTTTATTTCCAAAAGTATTTTCCTTTACTCTATTTTCAAAAAAGAAAACGAATCTCTCTCGATTCTTCTATCCCTCAATAACAACTACCCAAAATAATACCCCTTTGAAAATAGTAGAATTATACTATTACATCTTAATGATCACGAACAAATACTGGCATATTAGGTTTAGACATATCCGTATGATAATAGTATCCAGAAACATCAAAACCTAGTAATCCTTCCGCATCACAAATACCGTTTTCTAAAATATATCGTGTCATCAACCCCCTAGCCCGTTTTGCCCAAAAAGAGACCACTTTATAATTATCACCTTTCAAATCTTTAAATATAGGAGTCACAACCTCTGCATTCAATTTCTTCATGTCTATCGACTTCGAATACTCAGTGCTTGCAAGATTCACTACAATCTGATCATTGTCTCTATCAATCTCTTTATTTAAAAGATCAGTTGTTCGACTCTTCCAATAAGCATAAAGATTCTTGTAAGATTCGAAAGAGAACTTCGTCCCCATCTCTAATCTATATGCTTGTATTAAATCCGACGGACCCAACACTCCATACAGTCCAGAAAGTATTCGCAATGAGTTATTAGCACGTTTTAAGGCTTCACTAGATAGAGTCTCTACATCAAGGTTCGTATATACTTCACCACGAAAAGCCCAAAGTGCAGGGAAATGACTTTTTTTATTATCTGTAAAATCCCAGTTAGCATATCTATTATAGTTTAAGTTTGCCAAATCACTACTAATAGACATCAGGGACTGCAACTCCTCAGAAGAAAGTTCTTGTAAATGCCTTACCAATTCATTGGCATCCGCATTAAACACGGGTAGCTTTAATTCGACATCTGAAGAAACTTTCTGTTCAAAATCAATCTTCTTTGCAGGTGACAACAATAATTTCATAAAAACACTCCTCCTTAGCTCTTTTTTTGAATCATCACTCTATAATTATCATCAATCAATAGGTAACCATCATATTTATTACCTTCCTTATCCGAAAAACCTTTTATTAATGGACTTTTTTTACGTTTGATAAGGGTCTCAAATTGTTTGTCTGTAATTTTCTTCTCTCCCACAACAAATGGAATCACAAAATGACAACCACTATTAAAACCTTTACAACCATATCCATTTTTTCCTTTGACCATCTCATGAGTCTTACATTTAGGACATTTCCAAGGATCTGCTTCTTTATGCTCAACATGAACCACCCCCTCTTTATCGAGGACTAAAAAGCCTGAGAATTTCTCTCCTTTATCATCTTTAAAAGAGGAGACAACACCACTTTTACGCTTCTTCACAAGCGTCTCCATCTGTTTTTGAGATATTGCAGCTTTCGATATTTCAAAAGGAACAAGAAACGTGCAGCCTTCTTTAAAACGAGAACACCCCCATGCACCCTTTCCTTTCATCACGCTTCCATCTCCACAAACAGGACATGCTAAACGTGAATCTTTATCTGATTTAGCACTACTTTTTGTCTCTTTCATCTCTTTCTCATCCACAATATGAATGGTCTTAGATGCACCATACTTAACCCCTTGAATCGTATCCCAAACCATCTTTCTCAACTCCATTAAGAAGATAGAAGGATCATAATTACCTAATTCAATATCTCTCAACTTCTTCTCCCAAGTACCCGTAAGTTCGGCAGAAGTTAATAATTGATTCTCGATAGTCTGTATCAATTCAATTCCTGTTGGGCTCGCCATAACACGTTTCTTATCACGATAGATATACTTACGTCGAAATAGTGTCTCGATGATATTGGCACGAGTGGAAGGACGTCCAATCCCATTCTCTTTCATCAGATCTCGAAGCTCTTCATCATCTACACTTTTACCTGCTGTCTCCATTGCGCGAAGCAAAGTCGCTTCAGTATAATTCTTTGGCGCTTGAGTCTCTTTCTCTAAAAGATCGGGTTCATGAGGCCCCTGCTCTCCTTTCTCAAAAAGAGGTAACGCCTTATCTTCTTTATTGGTTCCACTAGGAAACAGAACTCTCCAACCAGGTCTCAAAATTTGCTTTCCTATCGTTTTAAACTCAATCTTATTTGAAACACCTTCTACTGTCGTATTCGATATTTCACAATCAGGATAAAATACAGCAATAAAACGCATGGAAACCATATGATAAACCTGCTTCTGCTCTTGGGTCAATCCACTTGGATAGACTCCTGTAGGAATTATTGCATGGTGATCCGTAATCTTCTTATCATCAAACACTTTTTTAGACTTTCTAAAAGGAGCTGACTGCAAAGGAGTAATTTGTTTGGTATAAACCTTTGAAAGGCTTCCCATAATAGAAGGAATCTTCTTGTAGATATCATTAGATAAGAAGGTCGTATCAACACGAGGATAGGTTGTTAATTTCTTTTCATAAAGAGATTGAATATATTTAAGAGTCTCCTCAGCAGTATATCCAAACTTCTTGTTGCACTCTACTTGAAGCAGGGTCAAATCAAATAACTTAGGGGGATGCTCTTTACCCTTCTTTGTCTCAATCTTGGTAACCTCAAATGGTGAATCCTTAATCTCTTCTAACTGTTTTTGAGCCTCTTCTTTATTATCAAAACGACCACTCTTTACATTAAAAACAGCCTCACGATAGGTCGTTTTAAGTTCCCAAAATGGGGTAGGCTTAAAATTCTCTATTTCTAAATGCCGCGATACCACTAGAGCCAATGTAGGGGTCTGAACACGACCAACAGAAAGTACTCCTTGTCCTTGACTAAATTTCAAGGTGTAAACACGAGTTGCATTCATGCCCAAAAGCCAATCCCCAATAGCACGAGCCATTCCAGCCTTATATAAAGGATCGAAATCATTTCCATCACGAAGACTCTCAAAACCATCACGAATCGCCTCTTCGGTAAGAGAAGAGATCCATAAACGTTTTAATGGTGCTTTTGATTTTGCCAAATGTAGAACCCAACGTTGGATTAATTCTCCCTCTTGACCAGCATCTCCACAATTTATTACCTCCTCAGCATTCTCTACCAAACGTTGAATTGTATTGAATTGCTTTCGAACTCCAGCATTATCAATCACCTTAATTCCAAATTTCAAGGGCATCATAGGCAAAGAGGCCAAAGACCAACGCTTCCATGAGAGGTCATAATCATGAGGCTCTTTTAAAGTACATAGGTGTCCGAAAGTCCAAGTTACTTGATAACCATTTCCTTCAAAATAACCATCTCGTCTTAGGGTTGCTCCTAAAACAGTAGCAATCTCTTTCGCCACACTAGGCTTTTCGGCAATACAAATCTTCACTATATATCTATTATTTATTACAACTCTTTAAAATCGACATCTTCAATATCTTTGGAAGATGCACCATTATATTTCCTCTTCATCTGTATATACAAACCAATTTGGTTTGCACCATACAAAACCAAAATACATCCAACAACCCATACAATAATACTAACCAATAGTTTCGGGAAAAACAATAAAATAACAGCAATAATCAGCTCGACTATTGCCGAAATCAAATAAAGTTTTGATGGATTAAAGTACTGCATTGTTTGAAAGTAGTTCAACCCCTGCCTAATACAAAGCAATAACAAGCCTAAACCCACGATAAACGATAGAATTTCCGTAAGCTGTATTGGAAAAACCACTAACACAAGCCCTATTAGAACACTTATATAAGACTCTGTACGCAATAAATTACGAAACGGCAAACTGATCTTTTTTGTATTAAAAAGAAGTCCAGAAAGTCCAATGACCAAAAAAAGTGAACCTATTAATATCAAAATTACCTTCGCTGTAATTCCTGGCACAAAAAGCATTACTGCCCCTAGTAACACTCCTAAAATCCCTCTAATGAGATTTCTTTTATGTTGTATAAAATGAAAATGTTTCATAATTACTTATTTTTCTCGATACGTTACACCTAAAAATAGACAAAATAGAGAACAACCACGGTCACAATCAGATACAAAAATGTCAAAGGGAATCCAATTTTTGTATAATCTTTAAATGAATATCCTCCAGGACCATAAACCATCAAATTCGTCTGATATCCTATTGGTGTCATAAAGTTCGCTGCAGAAGCAAATGCAACCAATAACACCAATGGTTCAGGAGGAATATGAAGATCCCTTGAAATGGTTAATACAATAGGAAACACAAGAGCCACTGCTGCCTTATTAGTAATTAAATTAGCCATCAATGAGGTTACCAAATAGATTCCTACGAGCAAACCCAAAACCCCCATAGGCATAAACATAGTAATAATAGATTGAGCAATTATTTTAGCCACCCCTGTTTTAGTCATTGCTACGCCCAAAGCAAGTGCTAGCGCAATTATCATTGCCAAATTTAGATCTAAACTCTTATATATATCCTTTGGTGAACAGATCCCCAACACGTTCATAAAAACCAATAAGAACAAGAGAGAGGTAAAAAGAGGAACAATACGAAATACAGATAACAATATAGACGCAATCAATCCAATAATAACCAATGCACTCTTATAAGGAGCTACTTTTCGATTCTCCAATACACTTGTAATTAAAAAGAAATCTTGAGAATTTTTACTCAAACGAATAAAATTCTGTCCTCCATATAGAAGTAGAGCATCACCAGCCTTCAGTTTCTCATATGTAATTTGCCCAGAAATTCTTTCTCCATTACGGTGCACAGCAATTACTGCTGCATCGTATTTCACACGAAAATTGGCCTCCAATACCGTCTTTCCAATCAGTGTTGAATTATGTGAAATAACAATCTCTACGACTTGTGTTACTTTGCGAGAAACCAACCCCTCTGCTCCAGGAAACCGTAACCCAGAATTAGATTGTGTTATCAAATCAGCAACAGTACTTGTATCTCCTGCGAAAGTTAAGATATCTCCAGTTAACACTTGTGTTTCAGGTGAAATTGCAGAGATATGTTTTTCCCCCCTCACAATCTCCACCATATAAAGTCCACGGAGATTCTTCAACTTGTCATCATTCATGCGTTTTCCCACCAATGGAGAGCCCTCATCCACTACCGCTTGAAGCAGATAATCTCTATTTGACTTTTGAAAATCTCCCATAGCATCCTTCTTATCCGGAAGGAGTTTATCGGAGAAAAAAACTAAATATAATATTCCTATTAAAATCATAGGGATCCCAACTATACTAAAGTCAAACATCTCAAGAGGTGCCAAACCCGGAAGAATGTCTTGTTCTGATAGCAAGCCATTTACGATTAAGTTGGTTGAAGTACCAATCAAAGTAGCACATCCTCCTAAAATTGCTGCATATGATAACGGAATGAGAAGTTTAGACGGTGAGATCCTATTCCTTCTACTCCAACTATCTACATAAGGCATCATAATCGCCACAAGTGGAGTATTATTAAAAAAAGCCGACATAACCGAGACAACTAAAGTCATTCTAAATACAAAACTATGATAGGTCTTACTCGAACGAAAAAACCAATCAAAGAATCGTTCAATCGTAGAACTTTGTCGAATCACATCTCCAATAAGCAGAAGAAGCAATATTACCGCTAACTGTTCATTGGCAAATCCGGACATTATCTCCTTTGGAGTTAGTATCCCAAAAACTGCCAAAACACTCACCGCTATTAAAAAGGTAAATGAAGGTCCCGTCCACTCAAAGTACAGAGATAGAACGATAAACAGCAATACAATAAATACTATGATGATATGAGATACCAATAAAAGATCTTTTCGTTAAACATTAGCTTCAAACGAAGATAATACTTTTTATTCCTCACAAAAAATTTGTGCTAAAAAAGAAGGTTACACTCTTCTACGCAAGATTCATAACCTTCTCTCATTAATTCCCTCAAGCACCTTATTTACAATATCCTCCATCCTAAAGAAACCGTCAACATATTCGATTTTTGGTCGAAAGAAATATTCTCAATCGATCCACTATCTACATTGGACAATCCCCATTCATAACGAGCATCTAAAGTAAACATTAAAAAATCAACTCCTAGACCTAACTGATATCCCCAGTCTGTTCCTGAAGGCTCAGAGATACTTCCTAAAGAACTTTCAAAATCAGAAGAACTATTGGTGTTAAAGATCATCACAGGTCCTGTAAAAGCATTCAGCTTCAAAACCTTTGCATTGAGCACTTTGTATCCAAACAAAATAGGAACATCGATGGTCTTCATCTTCAAATCATAATCTACACTTGATCCATCCTCTAGGCTATAGGTCGTAGTTCCTTTTCGCTTATTAAAATAAACCTCTGGTTGAATAAAATAACGTTTTTTCATGTGAATACGAGCAAATGCACCCACTGCAAATCCAGAACTATTAGTTGGATCAGAAGCAGAGATAGCATCAGACAAATCACTCGTATTAATATCAGAAGTGTTCCATCCAACCTTAAGACCTAAATCAAATGGCAAAAGTTGTGCTTTAGCTCCGAATGAAACGAAAAGAATTAAAGAAAGCAATATTAGTTTTTTCATAATTTTTAGTTTTAGAGAGATATAACTCGATTCATCTAAACAATCACATAAAGTAAATCCCATTACTTTATAAGAATACTTTTTTATTTCTCTCTCTTTAAACCAACATATATAGCATATGGTTCAATAATAATATCAAATGAACCATTATTATTAAATATTACTTTCTACATTCAACTCCATGAATAGATGTATTACACAACCAATTACTTTGTAAATTTTATTCTATTATTTAATTCATATCTCCTTCAATTTGTCTTTTCTAAAAGCAACAGTGTAAAACAAAAAGGTTGGAAATGGACAAGGAAGCAACAGTGTAATTCATGCGCGAACACTTATGGTCGTTACATCAATAAAACCCATTCGCACACACTTACCACTCGAATAATCAACCAAATACACCACAATCTATCAAAGAGGTAATATTCGATGATTATTCACCTCCTTTCGTTGAATATCGTTCCGATAGACGTGCAACTCTATTGCCTATACGTTCTCTAAATTCAATGGGTTCCAATACCTCCATCCGATCACCAAAAGAGAGTATTAGAGACTCCAACTCATAGTTTGGCACCACACAAATGCGTATGATCCCCTCCTCTTTTCGAAAACTTGACTGGGATGGATGAAGCGGTTTTGTAAGAATATAAGGAATTAAATCAAGGTCCACTTTCAATAGAATTTCCTGTTCAGGAATATCATGATGGGTTACTCCTACAATCTCTTCAAAGAAATCCTGGAAATCGACATCTACATTTTTACGATACGAACCATTTGTTCTCACTACTTTCTTAATCCGATCTAAAGAGTAGATACGAAGACAATCCTCCTGCATTCCCCATGCAAAAAGAAACCAACGATTATTATATTGCTTCAAAAGATAAGGAGACACCTCAACTTCAAAAGGCTCATCATAGTTAAATGGCTTATACAACAGTTTTATGGTCTGTTCTCGAACAATAGAATCGTAAAGCCCTGTCATAAAACCCCGACCTTCCAAATTTGGATTTTCATCAAACATCATGACACACTCTTTAGGGTCTATATTCAATGATTCGCGCAATCGAAGCATGATCTCATCTACCCAATATAGATGAGGTAATCCTTTGAACTGAGATAATGTCTGTAAAGCCTCGCGAAGATGATACTCCTCCCCCTCATCTAAAGGTTGATTAAAGATCATAAAATTAGGGTCATCATAATAGTAATATTCAGACTTTCCAATTCCACTTTGCCTTGTTTCAATAGGAGCATCAAACAACTCAGGCTTCTTCATATCTGCAATATCCCCTCGTAAAGTACGTTCTGATATCCCCGTGGATTTAGGATTAACACGAACAAGGGCTTTATTGCATGCTTCTAATAAATCATGAAAGGTATAATCTCTTGATCTACTTCTAAAACATCGATCTAGTGTCTTATAACGTATTATTGCATTTCGATTCGTCGACATAATCTATCTGGTTTTTCCTATATTATTTACCATAAATATAGTCGAAAAGAGATAATATCAGTTAGGGATGAATAAAATTAATTTAAAGGCTCCAACAAACTAAGCGTTCTTTTTTCTCTTTCTATAACGACGCAGCCATAAGGTAAGCCCACTAAAAACGACCAATAATCCAACAATGCCTGAAAGCGGAACAATCAGAATATAGAAATCTCCTAAAAGATCTCGAAAGATACGTCCTGTATGAACCTCTAAGGCCACACTCCACAAAGACATGGGAGACACTTCTTTCACTGAACTAGGCATCGCAGGGAAACGATGTCCTAAATTTGATTCTCTCACGCCTTTAAAATAATCCACAACAAACCGTTCTCCTGTCTCTCCATGAATCAAACCAGTCACAACATGACTTCCGACAGGACGTCCTGATCCACTATCTTTATATGGTTCTCCTGTCATGGCATCCAATATTTGAAAGATCTCTGGATTCCATCGATAGAGACCTTGAAAAGAGCCAATTAGAAAACTACCATCCCATTGTGGTTCAAAGACCGTTATCCCCATCACACTTACTGGTGGCTGAATAGCAAACTTGTGTAACGGAGCATCCCATAAATCCACCCTATAGATTCCATCAGAAGTAGCAACCATCATTCGATCTCTCAAACGATCATACTGGATATCCCGAAGCTTATCATCCCAACTATTCTTCTTATCTAAATGAGAATATGGAATAGGAGAAACTTCTCCTGACGCAATTGCAAGAATTAAAGGAGGACGAAGAAACATCCCAGTAAAAGTCAGAAAGGCAACAAAAATAAAAGACCAAATACCAACTTTATGATGTTTTCGGACACTCCATTTAAAAAGACCTACAGACCGATTAAGCTTCTTACCCTTTTGTCTCTTCTTACGTATCCATTTTGGGAGAAATAGATAGAAGATGCCAGTTACAGAAAGTAACATAAGAATTAATGCCAAAAAGTCAATAAATAATTTCCCAGGAAGACCGAATATTTCTCCTGAGTGTAGCTGCCAAACAGTCCGAAAAAGAGAGACTTTCTTGAGATATCCAACAGGGGCAGGCAAAACAATTTCCTCAAAAGAAGATCCAATAACTGGAGAAAAAGCTCGATAAAGATTCGACCTATTTGCAGCATAAAGCGTGTCACCAACATGGGTTAAACCGACAAAACGAGGTGCATCTGTCGACATTTTAAATTTATCCCATTTCCGTCTTTTAACATCCCAACAATAGAGTCCGGATCGCGTTGCAGCATATAGATTACCATTGGGTAGTCGCAGAATATCATTCACCTTACGATTATCCACCCCATCAGGAAAACCATTATTTATTGGACGATAATTACGATGTTCATGATCGGTAACCCAAACACCAATATTACCATAAACCAAGATACTATCTTTATTGACTCTTAAATCTCCTTTTAAGGCAGCATTATTCCAATGATTATATCTAAAAGAAGATGGAAGAAGCTTACGTGAAACATCCACAGAGGATATTGTATTACGATGATTCAAAAGAATACCAGAGACACCATAGTATATAAAGAAAAATGCCATAACTAATCCTGGCCAACGATGCAGCTTTTTACTCCTGTTCTTCATTACATTCTAATTTTTAATCAGAACAAATAAACGATCTAAAATCATAAAATCCAATCTTTTCTAGGGTTACCATTACATTAAACCTATCGTCGATTCTTTATTTTACTCCCATTTATACGATCACTCTGACATTATACTAGACATACAAAATGACTTACACACTTTTTGGGACAGTGTCCTCACTCTACCACAACAGAGTATCTTGTCACTCTTCATAAAATCAAAGAGCAAAGTATCTTGTTCACCAAACGTTGCAATCTCCAAAAGTTTATACTCCGACGAGGTGGAATAATAGTTTCCCACGACATTCATTAAGACCTCCTGTTCATTCGGCAGCACTTTTTGATAATAGATATCTACAGAACCACTTTTAAAAGTATCTGCAGCATCCTTGGTACCATCTCCCCCAACGGTCATATGATGATTCGTATATCGGTTCAAAGCATAAGTGGATGTGCTACATTTTTCGGACAATTAATTAAAGCACTTATCTTTACAATATGATTATAAGCAAAGGAAACGTTACAACAAAGAATTCAAGACAATGGCTGTTAACCTCTGTCTTAGTGGCAAATCAACAAGTGAGGTTGCTTCGGATATGGATCTTGATAGAAGAATGGTATATCGTTGGATTAATGAGCATTCTCAATTCAAAGAGAATAGTTTTAAAGGAAACGATAATCGAGTTCGCACATCTGAACAAGAAGAAATTAAAGCACTAAAAGCCGAACTTCGTAAAACACAAATAGAGCGAGATATATTAAAAAAGGCAGTGAGCATATTCTCCAAGAGCGACAGCACAAATATGAATTTATAGCAACGTTTAACAACCAATTTACTGTCGAGGATATGTGCCGTGTTATGCAAGTGAGTCGAAGTGGTTTTTATGATTGGTTATCAAGAGAAGAAGCTCCTAGATCTATTGCTATAAAGAAGGATACTATTCGTATTCGAGAAATATACGAACAATCTAAGTGCCGATATGGTAGTAATAAAATTACAGCAGAATTAAGAGTGCAAGGCGTTGTTACTTCAAGAAATAGAGTTGCAAGAATAATGAAAAACGAATCTATTAAAAGTATTGTAAATAAGAGATATAAGGTGCAAACAACTGATTCTAATCATTTAAATATAATATCAGAGAATCACTTGGATCGAAAGTTTACTCCTGCCGAACCATCGAAAGTTCGGGTCTCTGAAATAACCTATGTTCCAACAGACCAAGGATGGTTTTATTTAACAACTGTAATAGACCTTTTTGATCGAAAAGTAATTGGATGGTCTCTTTCTGATAATATGACCACGGAGTGTACAATACTTAAAGAATGGAGGATGGCTAAAATAAATCGTGATATTAAGCCAGGTATGATCTTTCATTCTGACAGAGGAGTACAATATTGAGCAAAAGTATTTCGAGATGAGTTAGTTAAAGATCGAATAAAACAAAGTATGAGCAGAAAAGAAAACTGCTGGGATAATGCAGTAGCAGAAAGCTTCTTTAAGATTATCAAATCAGAAATGATTGATCATAAATAATATCACTCTTATTTTCAGGCTAAAATAGACATAGTCAAATTCATTGAAATTTGGTACAATAGACAGAGAAGACATGCAACACTTGGTTATTTGACTCCTCTCGAATTTGGGAAACAGAAATATTTTAATGTGGCTTAATTAATTGTCCAATATTTTGTTGCATATCCAAAGTAAGCATTAGTACCTTCTTTGTGTCTTAAGAGAAAGGGAGTAAGCAATAATAAAACTAAAAACTTCATACTAACAATTTATAAAACATTAAAATTTAACAGATACCAAACGACTGGTAAAAATCATAAAATAGATCTCTTTCAAGCCAATATTTCAGGCAAGATTCGATCTCCTTCAATACTATCGCTTAATAACTTCAATCGTGTTCTATAAGCATTATGTGTTCATAAAAAAGGGGATATCAAAGAGATGGGCTGTCTCTCCCATCTCTTTTTCACTACAAGCTCCCACCGTTGAATTCAAAAACAGAGGATCTCGATAAGAGCTTTATATTAGAAAGTCTTCAACATCAACAAGACAAATCTGTTAATTTTTTACGTGATCACCAACCTTCATGGGGATCATCTTATGGGTCAATCCAGCAAATGTTTCGGCATCCACACTACGACTCTCTGTAAGTTTTCCCTTTTTGTCGAAGGAGAGGATACGATAATTATCTTGAACACTGCTAGTTTGCTTTATTTGTGGATCAATCAATGGTGTTCCTTCTACAATAGCCTTGTATTGACCATAAATCAATGGGATATACCAATATTTACAATAGATAACACCATCAAGCAAAGCAACACAGCCAGGAGTTGATTCAATGGCTCTGTCTAATGCCTCTTTAATATTCACCACTCCTGTAGGAAAACAGATGATGTAATGAATCTTGTCTGCGCCATCTACACGTTTAGGACCTCGTTGAAAATCTGCGCCATGCGTTAGATCTATATTCTTCGAAGAGATCATCGTAAAATCAAGCAATCGTTGGGTACAACTACTAAAAAGTGTGATTATAAATAGTAGCATCAAAGACAATGTAGTAAAACGTTTCATAGTTAATGATTTTAATTGTGTTAATTGAATTATTTATTTCGACAAGTATATTTATTGATTAAAGGCATCTCTGTCCTTCTTCTCCTTCTCCATTTCTCTTTTGTGTCTATTGGCTGTCGAACACAAAAAGGCTCCAAGTATTACAATACAGACCCCAACAAAGTTAGGAGGTCTACCAGTTATTATAAGAGTAGACATATCACCCAAAAATGCAAGTGTGCCAATCACTACAAAAAAGATTCCATATCCTTTCATATCGTTTTATTTTAATCTTTACAGTTTATTGAGTTAGCCTTTGATTTTTTACTAGAACAGCATATTACGATCCATCCAACAATCGGAGAGATTAAAAGAGACACTACAAAACTCCAACCATATCCGATTCGGTATTTCCGCCCCAACTTCCCGTTGTAATGAGATAACAATATTCGCAATGCAATGAATGATGTTAATAGTTTCATTTTTAGATATAAAAAGTTTTTAAATATAGATATTGATTCACCATGGCTCCAAAGCCTTTCGTTTTAGCCTATCGGGCATTCACTAAATTGAAGTCACCTAAAAAGCAGGTCTCCCAAACACCACAAAAAAATTATGAATCCTATTATTTGTCATTTGTGTTTATAAAATGAACCTCTGAGTTTTTACGAGAACAGAGTGTTATAATCCACGCAATTATCGGAGATAAAAAGAGAGATAACGAGAAACTCCAGCCATAGCCAATTTTGCGATTCTCTCCCATTCTTCCGATAGCAAAGGATATTAGCAATCGGAAAATAACAAATATTAGTATTTTCATATTTTAGATATAAATAGTTTAAACTTATAGATACTGACTAGCTTCCTCTTCCAAAGCCTTTAGCTTCTTATAGTCATCTTTGCCTTCAATTACTGCTTGAAAAATTCGTTCAGCATGTGCCTGTTTTTCTGGATCAGAGACAAAACGATCTGGATGGCACTTTCTTTTTAGTCGATCTAAACGTTCGCTACTCTGAAAAGAGCTTCTCATCACATTATCAAAATCCACAGCTTCGTTTAGTATCTCTTCCTTCTTTTTTTCCAATGCAGAGGGGTGTCTTTTTTTCATCCACAAAAGCAAAATAACCACAGCCTCTATTATCGAGACCCAGAACCATATATTGCCAAATATTGTCGATTCTGTAGTGGCCGAATCAGATACATTTTTCACTACATGCTGCAGTGTATCTTGAGTAGAAATTAGAAATAAGTATTTCATGTTCTTTAATTTAATGCCAAATAGTCTTTTAATTGCCAACGAAGACCATACTGCCCTTCATCTCCATGAATCTCTAGTGTGTCCCAACCAAGAACCACCAACTGTCGCATCAAATTGTCATTTGAAAGGATCACTGATCCGATCTGCTCCATCTCATTACGCTGTAGTTGACGACCTGAGAACGCCACAATACGAAAACCAGTCTTGCTCCAATGAGAAAATTGATGACGATATGAAGCATCTCCTTTCGAGATATCTGCTTTAAGTAACGAAGGAGCCATTCCCTGTATAAATGAGTGTCTAGCTGCAGTATTAAATTCTCGAATCAATTTGCGGCGATCCTTCTTATCATAAAACCAATCAATTATCCGATTCCAATAGTTTTCAAACATATTTCTCTATTTCAATTAAACATATTCACAAAGGTTAATTCATGTAGTTATAGAATAACACCCATAAAAACCTCAATTTTTAATAACTGAAACAAAGAAAAGGGACAGTTGTGCAGTCTACTTACACTGCAAAAAGAATTATCATAAAAATATTATTTTATACAGTAATGCTAAAACAAAGAAGAACACCACAGATGAATCTAGATAAGCGATTCACCATAGATCCAACAAATTGAACAGATCAATACAGTTTTTTTAATACGAAATGTCGCAACAATCTATCATCACCAATGGCTGCATCGATTAAATGACACATCCACCAATCGATACTTTAACGCCAGGGAGTTAGGAAGCTCCTGCTTCCATTAGTTTTTTAAACTAAATAGATACGGTGAATATTGCACGAAGTCTCATGCAATCTTGAAACACATCGACATTGAGGTTGCTGAGCTTGTCCAAGCACAGGGACCACCATTTGAAGAACGGGTTTCGTAAAAAATCGATTAAATCAAGAAGGTGTCAATATAAGGTTGCTAAGCTTGTCCAAGCACAGGGACCATCATTTGAAGAACGGGTCTCGTAAAAAATCGATTAAATCAAAAAGATATCAATATAAGGTTGCTGAACTTGTCCAAGCACAGGGACCACCATTTGAAGAACGGGTCTCGTAAAAAATCGATTAAATCAAAAAGATATCAATATAAGGTTGCTGAACTTGTCCAAGCAATCCTACTCTCGCTGGAACATACTCTCTGACGAGCAGCAAACTAAGTAACAAAATCATTACCGTCGTCTTAATCCTACTCTCGCTGGAACATACTCTCTGACTAACATTTTAAATTTTTACATTATGGCAACTATGTCTTAATCCTACTCTCGCTGGAACATACTCTCTGACTACTACCTGCGGATTTAAAAAAGTACACAGACGTCTTAATCCTACTCTCGCTGGAACATACTCTCTGACGTGGTGAAACAATTGGACTAGCAACGCAAAAAAAGTCTTAATCCTACTCTCGCTGGAACATACTCTCTGACTAATCAAGAATTTGAGAGAAGATTTTTAAATGGTCTTAATCCTACTCTCGCTGGAACATACTCTCTGACAATGTTTTTTGTAAGTGTGAGTAAGAATAACCAAGTCTTAATCCTACTCTCGCTGGAACATACTCTCTGACTAAGGGGTATGAACTCATTGAGTTCAACTGCTCAGTCTTAATCCTACTCTCGCTGGAACATACTCTCTGACCAAAAGAAAGCGTTTGTGGAAGAACCTTCGATAGTCTTAATCCTACTCTCGCTGGAACATACTCTCTGACATGACGCTAGATTTATATAATAAAACAGAGAGGGTCTTAATCCTACTCTCGCTGGAACATACTCTCTGACAGGCGATATCATCGTATTGCATGATATACACAAAGTCTTAATCCTACTCTCGCTGGAACATACTCTCTGACGACTAAGGAGATGTTTTTACATTTCATTGGCAAGTCTTAATCCTACTCTCGCTGGAACATACTCTCTGACGACGAAGACACAACCGCCTACTATACGAACGTAGTCTTAATCCTACTCTCGCTGGAACATACTCTCTGACTAACATTCTTTATATCATAGTCATGGCTATGATGTCTTAATCCTACTCTCGCTGGAACATACTCTCTGACATCAATTCTACATGACCGATGTCATGGTAGTGGAGGGTCTTAATCCTACTCTCGCTGGAACATACTCTCTGACGGATGGAGAACTATTGTAACTTCCAGTTTGGGACTGTCTTAATCCTACTCTCGCTGGAACATACTCTCTGACGATTGGATGGTTTATCTCTATCAGATCTCTTTGGTCTTAATCCTACTCTCGCTGGAACATACTCTCTGACCAATAGAGCGTAAAGGCTACGAGTTGATAGAATTGTCTTAATCCTACTCTCGCTGGAACATACTCTCTGACAGTGCAACACCATTATTGGGGGAGTATAACAATAAGTCTTAATCCTACTCTCGCTGGAACATACTCTCTGACATCTAGGTCAGATATAATGAAATTAGCTAAAGAAGTCTTAATCCTACTCTCGCTGGAACATACTCTCTGACCAACAAACCTCCGTACTTACATGGAAAACCTTGGTCTTAATCCTACTCTCGCTGGAACATACTCTCTGACTTTTGCACGAAATTCACCAGATACAGGGGAAGAGTCTTAATCCTACTCTCGCTGGAACATACTCTCTGACACCGAGGATGGTTTCTATCATTCCAAGGATATGGAGCTGTCTTAATCCTACTCTCGCTGGAACATACTCTCTGACAAAAGATGAAGCTGTCGAGATCTCAGACGGGATCGTCTTAATCCTACTCTCGCTGGAACATACTCTCTGACTGCAAGTTGGAGTTCTACTACTCAAAAGTAGAGGTCTTAATCCTACTCTCGCTGGAACATACTCTCTGACGCAAAATCATTCTACAATGTAGAGTGGAGGCTGTCTTAATCCTACTCTCGCTGGAACATACTCTCTGACAGATAGAAAATTAAAATGCTGATTATCAGCACTATTTTTATAGCATAGCATTAAAAACGGCCGTTTTTTTACAATATTTAACACTCTTCCTAGAGCGCACAAAAGTAATAAATAATTCAACATTAAAAAGATGTTATTTAGCAGTATATTATAATTCAATAAACAGCTATTTTAAACACTCTATCATTAATTCAAATATATACAAAATTATATCTACATAAAGCAATTTATCACAAAAAAGATCTAGTATTGTTACCAAATTGCAACAATACTAGAAATAAATATAACTAATCGACCACTCTTAGATATAACGAACCATTGATAAAGGATCTAAATGAAACGAATCAGAAAAAAAGAGTATTACGATTTCTCAAAATAACATCAAAATCGACATTCTCTCCAATAATCTTCATTGCACGCATTTCATCAGAAGAGACAGGAACCAATAGAATGCTATCCTTATTCTCGTAAAACTCTTGTATCTCTTTCAGGGCAGTAGCAATTTCATTGTACTGTTTTCTTTCCAAGCGACCAAGAAAGATGGATTTCTGCACTCGATGACACCCTTTCTTCAACAAAAATTTAGACACTTGAGTTCTCACCCTATTATCTTCAATATCATACATCACAAAAAAGATCATTTCATTATGTTTTAATCTACTTTTTGACAAACCCAACATCTCTTGAATACGTTGATCAAGGGACTTTAACGACTCCTCATCTTTCTGATCCTCCCCTACTACAACAGGTTTAATTCCAGCCTCTTTTATCCTTTGTATCTTCTCATAAAAGGTTAACTCTTTTCGTTTTTTAGCCATAGACCACCTCTTCTATTGCCCTACACACCAACTCATTTAAATCAGGATCAGTACCACGTTTAGGAGTCTTAACAATCGTAAAACCTCTTTTCCCATAAAAGAGATTCACCTCCCCTCTCTTAGAACCAACAGAAACATAATATTTCTTTCCATATTGAATTGAAGCCACCTGATCGACAACAAATCCCATAAACTGCAGACGATCAAGTAACGTTTCTTGTATAGCCTCAACCTCGTCAGGAACAAAATAGGTTTTCTTCACTCTCACTTTTTGAGACGGATTGAGACGTTCTCTAATTTTTTGCATCATCTCATCTCCAACAGGAGTTCGCTTCTCCTTCTCTTGTTTATCTGCCTCACACTTTTCAAAAGCCAACTCTTTCTCAATATGACCAACAGTTTCTCTATCTTCAAAGTTTACAAAACGATCCATTACCACTGATTCACAATTCTCTCTAAAGAAAATATTTGGATCATGACTAACAAAACATGCACGAGTCACATCACAAGTTTTTTTATCCACCACATCATCCAACTGATGTAAAGTCCCGAAATAAGTAGCAAACAATTTATAGAATATCGTAAACTTCTGAGAGTCATCACAAGGTTCTGAAAGACAAAACAACACCTTTAAGCCATCTCCTCCAGGAGAACTAAAAATCATCTTCACTTGACTATCCTGGGACAACTTCTGTTTAATGCCATCACAAGTAAAGCCACGTTCTACCAAATGATCTAGATCTAGAATAAAATACTGTATCGAAGCAAAATTGTCTTTCTTACGTATTGCAGGAACAAATGTCGCAGTAACAATATAAGGGAGTTCCGTTTTCAGTGTTCGATAACGATCAATAGATATTTGCTGCACCTGTCTCAAACGTTCAATCAAAGAAACAATCTGAGGTTTCGGATTTGCAATAGCACGTTTCAAATAGTCCACATCTACCTTTTGTAATGGATCATGAACCTGTTTTATATTTCTTCCTGCGTAAATCATCTCTCTGGATTATATTGTAAAAATGATTGAGCCAACTGTTCACAAAAACGATGAAGGTGAATCATTCGACTTCTAGCTACACCAGCAACAGTAATCACTTCATCAAAATAGTCATTTAGAGACTGTATCAGAATACGCTTACCTAAAGCATCCAACCAAACACTTCCATCTTCTTTTATTCGATACCCCTCAACAGGAATCGCTTCTTGGGTAGCCAAAGAGATCACCACAAAGTCAACCCATATACGAAAACGTTCAATCACATCATACACCAAAACTGGACGATTATAATCATCACGATGAAACATTCCGACATAAGGGTCAATACCCGCTTTAATTAATGCCCCTTCTACTTTGCCATAAAGAACCCCATAACCATAATTCAGCAAACAATTGAACAGATCCATTGCTGGGTGCTGTGAACGAGCTTCATAACGCATAGATTCAGGCATAAAGAGTTGAATTGTCTTCCAATAAGCACGAGAAGCCACCCCCTCCCAACCTCGTAAAGAAGCAGCAATATCGCTCACCACCTCCCCTTCTAAAAGGGAGATCTTAGAACGATAGTCCTCCAACTTAGTCACACAACCATTCACTGCAGCCTCCATCTCCGAAGAAGTAGGAGTCAGAGCCAACAACAAAGCTTGCTGATTGCCTATCTTCTCTTGTTGTATTGCTTTCACCCAATCCACCGCCTTACAACTAAAAGTAAAATCCAATTGGTTTCTTCGTATGGTAGACACCGAACCATAGCGATGGCTCCACACCCTTCCCACAGGAGAACCTTTCGTATCCACAAAAAGCACATCGATTTGGTTTTCGATAGCCAATATTGCGGCATCGCTTGTAATCATCGCCCCTTTAGAGATCGTGATACACTTCACCCCCTTAGGATGAACACGTTGTTTTCCATCTGGATGCACAACCACAAACGAGTCAAGGTCTTTGGTTAGAGTTGTGCCATAAGTATTTAAAATTAGGTCCATAAAGCAAAAGCATTAACCCCTCTCTATAAGAAACAAATATTCATAGAGAGGGAAAATATACAAATCAATATTCTCGAAAAATGACAAAAGTAAAGACAGTCGTCTTCACACCATTCTCTTCTGTTGCCACCCTTTGGGTAGTAGATGCCAAACACTTAACCCCATGCGACTTCAGCATTTTCACCATATTATAGGTAAAAGTCATCTCCCCCATAATATGCACCACTTTCTCCTCAGCCTCCTCTAGCAAGAGTAACACCCGCTGCAAATAATCCTCCACAAGCGCACCTACTCTTTGGTGACCCCACGAAGGGTCCATTGCAGGGAAAGCCAAATCTTTCACCTCTCCATACTCTCTCGCTGCATCCAGTTGTCCCTTCTGCCAATTTACAGAGGGATGATTACTTAAATTTATAAACATACTACTCTAAATCAATATTAAATATTTCACAGGTCTTTTGGAATTTATCTTTCAATTGTTGGATTAACTTTTCACCTGTATTTGGATTATTATTCATCCCAACATGTGCAAAATCATTTCTAAGAGGGGATAAACTTTTAAATACTTTCTTACGCAAAAGACTGAAATAAGGAAGTTCAAAAACACTCTCTCCTAGTGTACTTAAAGAATTAATACTTTTAAAATCACTCTCATCTAATTTTGAACATTTTTCAAAGGCTCGAGGGCTAAGTGCAGCCTCTAAACTATAACTTTCAAGTTTATTTACATTCAATGCTCCTGAAACAGAATTCCGAACATCCTTATCCGTAAAATACTTTGATAAAACACCAAGCTCTTCCATTACTTTAGTAATAATAAACTCTTCAAGTAAAGTATACCCTTGTTGATACAGACCTGTGTCAATACAATATCGAACAGCAACAAAACCATTCAAAACAGAATCTTCTTTATAGCCTGCAACAGTCGACTTCATCCTATCCGCTAGATGAGACAAAGGTTTAGGACCATCAACTGAATCCAAAGAATCCAAAGAACATCTAAGATTATCTACTTGTGTATTTTTTATTAGATCACCCCCTCTTACTGTTTGAAGTAATGTAGTATATTCATGCAGATTATTTCCTAGCTCACTATCTTTTGGAAGTAGACTTTCAATTCCTTTAGTTTGTCCATACTGCACAAAGTCACTTGCTGCTGAGGTCCACTCTTGCATTTCACTGAATGATGTCAATTCAATAATTGGTGCAGTAATAATTTTAGTAGCAGGGTTCTCAAAACCACCTTCGAAATTACCATAACTGATATGTCTAACTCGAACCCCTTTAAGGAACTTACTATAATTAGATAAAACTAACATTAACATCGGGAGGTATCTGAAACCATGAGTGATATCTAAATAAAGTTCATCATCATCCTGTAGAACTTCATACAATCGATTAAAGATCTCCCATAATTCAATCTCATTATTTCCATCAGGGATGGAAATTTCCTCTATTTTAAATTTCCAATTATGAGACTCTAAAACAGGTTTCAATCCTTTATATTCTATCTGATCTTTTAAAGGAGCATATTGATTCTCAATTCCTACTTCCCAATTACAATTTCTACTCCCTTTCACACCATCAGTTAAAAGAATATACCCTTTATCATTTTCATCCCAATTTTCAACACCTAATGCTTCAAGCGTTGCCTCTTGAATAAAACGAATTGGAGCTGAAATATAGTCCTTTAATTGATAACAACATTTTTTATATCCACTTGATCCTAAAAAGGAAATAAATACTTTTCTAGCCATTTTTATTATTATTTTGATTTTTTATCTTTCAAATCATTACCAAAATTCTCACTACTAACAATACGATAAGCTACTGGCCCAATAATATTTGTACGAATTGATTCTATTATCTGTCTTCGAGTCTCTTTCAATTCTTTATCAATCATATCAGCATCAAGCTCATATCCTTTTTTTTCATCTGCATGTACCATCATATTACGATACCCTCTAAAATCATCTATCTTCTCTCTAAACTCATTATCTATCGAGGGTAAAGAATCGTAATAGAAATACTCTTTTCCACACAAATGCTTTGATATTATATTGAAACAAAATGATTTTGGATATCCTTTATTATTATGTGATTTATAAATGCTCCACACATATGAAATCAATGCCTCCCAACAACTAGTAATAGAAGCAAGATACTGCCCCTGCTTCCATTGTAAATCAGACAATTTTGCTAATATTAGATATTCTTTACCTTCTCCTCTTTTTGAGATATTATCAGGAAAATCAAGTACTGCAGGAGAAACTAACCTTTTATGAATAGAATCGCTTACATTAAGCCATAAATTTTTAAATTCAGTTACAGACTTACGTAAATGTGTAACTGAATTTATGGCAATGTAAGATTGCATACGTTCAGCTTCTTGCTTTAAATCATTTCGACCTAATAAAGAAGCAAACTTGTCTGCCGTTTGATGATCTTTAAATTCTGATGCAGCCTTAATCCAATCCATCAATTCAATAGTTGGTCCCATATCAACCAAAGGGACAATACCTGTTGAAGGATCCTTTGCCAGAAACATGCCATAAAAGACACCACCAATTTCAATATTCAATGGAGAAACTTCTTTTAGATATTGAATTACATTCATTGCAAAAAGAGGTATTGAACGAAATGAGTAAGTTATATCAATAAAGATCTTATCACCATCTCTTAAGTCTATCAATGCATTGATAATAATCTTTAGATTCTCTTCTAGCTCATGCTTATTCTTCCCATAATGAATAATTTCTGGCTTAATTTTATGGTCTCTCATTCTAATAGCTAGAGAAGACTTCTGACGAATAAAATCCTCTTTTGAAAGATCAATATTCTTAAACTCTTCTTTCAAAAGATAATCCCAACTAGAGTCAGCGGTTCCAAAGACATAACAAAATTCAAAAGGATAGTACTCCCTTAAAGCATCCATTGGAGTGAAAGTTGGAGTACTACACTCCTTCCCCTCCAATTGATAAATTGTTTTACTATAATTAGTTTTACCCAAAAAGGAGATCAATATATTTCTTCCCATCTATTTTATTTTTTTCACCCAATCTGATTTGCCATTAAAATCCGATTGTGCAATTACCCCTTTAATACCTAAAAGGTTTGTACGCATTTTTAAATTCTCTTTCGATTCGACTGAAAACTGATCCAAATCAGAGAGAACCAAAAGATATGAATTAACTCTTAACCCAACATTCTTAGTCACTCCTGCGAGCTTGTACAAACAATCATCCAAATGACGTTTTAATGGGGAACCTGTTGGTTTATGTTTCCAGATGCGTGCCTTACACTCCATGGCATACAGGGCATTCTCGTAGACAAACATCACATCATATTCATTGTCATTCTTTACTTGATCTTTATCACGAAGCACTTCTACATTCATCCACACATCACTCCCTTTAAAATGTTGCTGAATCACATGAAAACAATACTCTTCAAACCACCCACCAGAGAAGTAAGTACGATCCTCTCTATCAGGAAGCTCTTGTGCATGAAATATCTGAAACACCCTACTCTGGTCAAAGCCTACTTTATTTAAATCCTTAAGAAGTTGCATCGAAACAGAAGCATCTCGTTTAAGTTTATTCTCACCTGAGAAATATCTTCCATAAGCCAACAAATAAGCCTTCAGAGACAATCTACATCGAATGTCTCTCTCTTCCACCTGATCGTAAGGAAATACTCTTCGGTAACGATTCTTTCCGATAGGCACATAGAAAATCTCACTAGACATCTTCGAAAAGAACTCAAAGACAGCCACCGACATCAACTTTGTCCCCCCAGTAATATTAACCAGATAATGATTTTCATTGGAAAAATTTTCGGACAACAACTCCGAGGTGCGCTGTAATAGATCTGGCTCCACCACGATACGACCGACACTCCCTTTATCAAGTCCACAAGCCATCTCCACATGATCTCCTACACACTTCTCTTCCATCTGCGAAGTAGTAATAAAAGCCAATTCATCATATTGACCTCGAAGCTCACGAATCATCAACACATTAGGAATGGTCTGTTCACTGATTATAGATATTAATACAGTTTTCATAAATCTAACTATTCACCCAAGACAATACTAGACTAGCATTGCCAACAATTTCAATCAACCATTTAAAATCCCCTTTTTTATTATTCTTCCATTGCTTAGGAGTCTTCTTTAAAGAGTAACCTACTAGATTCTTTAAAACTTCTAAATCAGAATCTGAAAAGCAACTGTTTGTTAAAACTAAAGAGTTCTTATAATTTCTGATTGAGTTCTTATTCTCTTTAATACCTTTATCTAATAATACGCTGGAAGCTAATCCTGACTTTATTAATTCTAAGGCAGCGCTTTCTTTCTTACTTTTATTCTCTTCTTGTCTTTTCTTATCTTCTTGCGCTTGCTCTCGTTTTTTCTTTTCCTCTTGCTGACGTAACGATTCAAGATAAGCATCTTTCTCGTACTGTTCAGCTTCACGTTGTTTACGTTCTTTTGCTTGTTTTTCCTCTAGAGCATGCAATTTCTCTTCATTCTTTCTTTTTACCTCCTCCTCGACTTGACGTGCTTTCTCACGCTTAATTTCAAATAGGATTGCTTCATGTGCTCTCTTCTCTTTTTCTTCAATAGCATTTTGTTTATCAAGATATTGGTCATATTGAGGCTTTCTGTTTAACATCACCATCTCTAATGAACTTTGATCAGAATAAGAAGGAACCACGAAGTCAGATCCAAAAACTGTTGTAAATCTTTCAAGATATTTTCCAGGAGTTTGATTTTTACCTAATTTTGATCCTTTAGCTTTAGAAAAATCTTTCAATTCCATATAACTGAGTTGATCATCTCGATCGACAACAGGAAGAGACATCGCAATCAACTCTCTGATAGAAGATTCTTTACACCACTGATTTTTTCCACTAAAGAGGACAACATTCAACTCCTCTTCAAATTTTTGCATCCAATAGGAAACTTCAGAACGACTAAATCCATTCATGCCAGTAATCTCTAATTTCACATTACCATACCCTAATGACTTGGCTTTCCCGATATGGTGTAATGCATCTGGATGTCCATGAAGCAAAAGAGAAGAGATTAAAGCTCCTAGTTCTACTGGACGAAGGTTGTGTACTCGTATCTTTCCTTTAAAAACGACTCCTTCTTTCAGAGGGATAAAATGAGTTTTAACTTTTTCATTACCATTCCCTTTTGATCCTAATTTTACGCTATCTTTTACAGGATAACGTTTCCACCCAGCAAGTCTTGCTGACGGGCTCATAAGAGTCTCATATGAATCTTTTGCAATTGTACCATCACCATTAGAATGATGATTCTGATCAATATAAGTTGGATAATAACTTGCATTTGGACCTCCTAAAATAACACTTACCTTTGAACCTGTTGTTACATGGCTAGTTGTGTTTAATTTTCCAAACTGCACTCGTCCCTTTAATGCATCTTCATCCGTCGTAAATCCAAAGACACACGATGCTAAATCTTTTATTTTTCTTTTGTGATTTTCTTCTCTGGCATCTTTTACAGAATAATTATAAGGCAATTTATACAAAAAAGACAAGCCAAAATCTTTCACTATATTACCTTTATTACGAAAGAAAACAGGAACTTTTCCTCCCTCCTTTAGTTTCTCTTTCCAATACTTCCAATCAATGGATATTTGATCTGGGAGATGATCATTATAACTCTTTCTAAACACATCCCATTTTTCATAGGGAACTTCTATTTCATGGCTAGTTGAAGAAGGAAATATAAACTCATAAAATTTACCTACGGTTCTTTTTTTTCCTTTTCCCTTAGAAATCTCACCTCGGGCATCAATTTGACCTGTAAATACCAAAGTTCCCTCTTGATTTGAATTCGAATAAAAACGAGCCATAAGCTTATCTTCAATCTTAGACTTAATATGCTCTTCTTTATACCTATAAGTAAGATTTTTGCCAGTAAACATCTGATATTTAAACTTGGCATGCTTTGCCTCTTCTCGGATTGTTTTAGCTGGAAATCCTTTCTGTGTGGTTTGTGCTCCATTAAATTTGAACGAATCAACAAAGTTTACACTCCAAAAAGCATCAATATCCGCATGAGAAATTCTCAATGGACGGCCACAGTCCTCTATTTTATAATCCACACCATCCTGATACAACCACCCACAACGAATCTTAGATGCATCTTCTGTCAATGTATATACATCCGTATTATTTAAATCACGAAGAGCTAACTTACTATCTTGAATTAGATCCATTTTCGAGAAACTAAGAATCTCGAAGACGCTTCGTATAGCACCTTTCATAGACGTACCAGGAATAAAATACTGCCTCTCACCTCCATGCATATAGTGACAAAACTGCTCTGTACCATTCTTATTGCCATCACTGACAATAATATCCGATTCAGCAGTAAGTTTTATATCGATTACACCACTCTCTCCATCAGAAAATGGTACATCATGACTTATTTGATCTGCCCAATCTGGAAAATAAATATTCTTACTTAATGGCACAAAATTATATGGGGCTTTCATTTCTATTTCAGACATATCCTTCGTTTTTACTTTTTAACAAAACCATTAAAAACTCTCATAAATGGTTTAAACACCATCATCGTTTCATTTGATTCATCACAATACAATTCTGCAACGGGCTCCTCCTCTAACTTCCACACCTCATAGAAACTTAGATATCTATTATCCATTCGATGTGACTCATAACTTTTTTCATAACCAAAGAAAGCTTTCTTTAGGTCTTCTGACATGGACATATTCTCCTTTAAAGCTTCTAATGGAGTAACTACAATCGTTGCACCATCACCACGATCTTTCACCGTAACACTTTGCAACTTTTGATCAGAATCTTGACATAAAAGATATGCCTCAACAATATATGGGTTATCTACACAAGGTGCATTAAAAGCAACACCCTGCTTCAACACTACTGGCTCCGTCTTATCAGACGACCAATAATAGCCTTCTTGAACATGTTCTAAAAGAGATTGCAATTCAGGAGCATTAATATCCTTAAACACAGTAAAAAGAGTCTTTTCCATCTCTACGATTTGATTACAATTCATGATAAAGGTTAAAATTTAAGTGGTTGATCATTTCTTGTTACAGTCCCTTCAAAACAGCCGTGTCCTCTATTGACACCGCCCCCTAATGGTAACATCCCTGTTGTAATATCCTTTAGAGTTTTTTCAAAAGCAAGGATAATATCAGCATCAATACTTTCAGGTCGATCTAAATAAATTGTCATTCCCATCTCCTTTTGAGGAATAGCTATCTCTTCATTAAATAGGTGTCCATCCATTGCACCACCTGTAAAGCGATCGATAGTCACATGATTTAACACCCTTACACTCCTCTTAGGAATCATCATATCTTCAAAAATAACCCTACCACGAGCAGCACTTAGTTCATCGTTTGCTAAGTTGTTACACTCTTCAGAAGTAAAACCAAAAAGTGTTCTTACTGCCAAATTATTGGCTCCAACAAGGTTCGAGATGTCATCTACTTGATCCGAAAATAAACCTTTATCCTTATTGTAGTGATATGCTACCCGATGAGATATTGCCCCTTTTACAGAAGAACCTGGGATCAACCAATAAACTTCTTTTTTATCCTTAGATCCACTGAGAGTGACTTTATCATTCTGATACGATATTTTCTGTTCTTCAACAGAAATCACATCTACACTTCCAGCTAAAGAACTACCAAATAGCATACCCTCTTCAGGTATAATATTCAACTCATAACGAGACCAATTCGTTATATCTTTCTTATTTAAAGTACAGTCATGTTTTATCGCCCCTTTAAAATCACTATTCAAACTATTTGGTTTACTTATATAATCTAGCAGGTCTATGCTATTCTCTAAATTATACGCTCTCTCTTGAAAAGATAAAACCTTTAATTTTCCTATTCCATTGCGGGTACCTCCACCGATACGAAATCTAGGAGATTTGATAAAGGTTAACAATGCTTGCCACTCTTTTTGTGATAACTCTGTTCCTTCGAGCTCTACCTCGAAACAGAAACGAGTCCCTTTATACAAAACTTCATTATCAAACTTTCCATGCTTCTTAGTTGCTCCGGTATGCATAATACGAGCATGATGGCGAACTGGCAGGTCTTCAAAAATGCGATAAAGATCCTTCTGTTCATCTTCATGTCTCTCTATGACTTTATGATAATCTCCAACTATGTGTGCAGAACTAATCTTTAAGCACGAGCCAGTACCTTTAGTTCCTCCTGAACCACAAATTTTATCTACATCAAAGTCATCACTTATAGATAAACCATGACGAATTACCCCCATTAACGAAGTCCCTGGAATCATTGGTAACCCTAAAGAATCACGAACTATTAACTGATCAATGTTCGCATTGGACTCTCCAGAGCCAATATGCAAAGCGGTAGCCGCCTCTACATAGAAGCGAGCAATATATCTGTATTTATTTTTTACTTCTCCCATGTCTTATTATCCTTTCTGCATTAATGCTGCTATTTTCTCTACACATTTCACCACAGCTTCTGAATTAAACGTCTTTTCTTGAGGCAAATACTCATCAAACGAATTTTCTATAGCTTTCTTCAGTGTCACAGCTCTTCGACGTTGTTCCCAAAGATCTTGTGTCACTACTCCATGAACCAAATATCCAACTTCTGAACTCTTTTTACCATTCTCTTTAAAGAGCATGTTCCACAATTCTGACTTATCGTTGGTACTCAATGCATAACTTCGGATACTTCCCCATTGACTAGATGAAACTTCTTTATAGATACCATGATGTTGGCGTTTAAACTTCATTGCAACTTGTTGAATAATAACAGCAGCATCTCTACGTCTCTTTCTCCTGTCTAGATAAGACTTTAACATGGTGTTTTTCTTTGCTTCCTGATTTACAAAATGAAGAGGTAAACAACTATTTTTTTTATCTTCGTCATCAAGAACAAAATCTAGATCTCTTAGCCCCATATCATTTTGACAGCTATCCAAGAAAAATGGGTTCACTAAATACTCACCTAAGCCTTCAGAGGTAAAACACCCCACACGATGAGGATGGTCTGTCCACGAACCATTTGTTTTAACTACTAAAACTGAACCTTTTTCAATAACCATGCGACTAAGATCACGTGTTGCACGTTTACCATTCCAAAGTGTATAAACTCGTGTTCGTATTTGGCTTTTATCCCACAATATTTCACTTCCTTCAGGCAGGTTAAAAATCTCTAACGTAGGCTTGTATATTGGATTACTTAAACGGTCAACTAAAGCCCAATCTGACGCTGCATAAATAGAAACCACACCTGTAACATCCTCATGCTTTTTAGCCTCGGTAATAGAACCAATTTCAGAGATATACACCCATCCATACTGAGCTGTACGACTACGACCTAACTGCTGATCCCCTTTCAAAGCATCTATCATTAACTCTAAATACTCTCTATTTTCAGAAGTAATAGTGAACTGCCAACGTGTTCCAGCCTCCAATGCCTCATAACCATACATCTGACTATCTTTAGATTTTCTCTTATCTGCATCATATGCTGATTTTAAAGAAAACTGTTTGTTTATGCTAACCTGTTTACCCTTACCAGCATGGCAAATAAAGTACCCTTCTCTAGACTGCTTCAATTGAGTTCCATCGCCGATCATTTTATTCAAATATTTAGAAGGAACTTTATGATGGACATAAACTTCATCATCGGTAAAAGATTTTCCTTTCTTATAAAACCATGAAGCTGGCACTTTATAGGCTCTGTGTTCTTTTACTTCTATGTGAGCATCACCAAAAGTGACTACTCCACGGTGAAATATATCTCTTTTTTGCTCTTCAGAAAGCTGTTCATCACAATATAATTTACGGGCAGCCATACCCAAGAAATTTGATCCTGGAACATAAGACAAAGATGGTTGAACCCCTTCTGTTGCAGATTGTGAATTAAGCACTACATCGCTAAGAAATGTGCATCTAAATGATATCTTAAACATCTTGCTCCTCCTTTTCCAACTTAATTTCACAACGTCCACAACCTCGGTTGCGACCTATTCCCAAACGTTTAATCATACTGAAACTATCCTGAATAAACATTTCTGAAGATTTAAAATCACCCATTACAACTCCTGATAATATCAATGGTATAGTAACTTCAGCACTTCTCAACGAATGCTTTTTTGCAATACCGTCTTCTCCAATCGCTGTAGATGCAACAATACTATACAATTCATCTTGATACTGTTTTTCTAGCAACATCTCTTGTAAATCTTTTTCCAATGTCGCATCAGAAAAAAACAATGTTCCTTTTGAACAATTACCCCCAATATCTTCTCCTTTTTCACTTCTAGAACCATAAAGAGACATAAGGGTATCTTCTGTTGTATTATAACTATCTAAATCACACAATAATTGGGACATTTCTCGAACCAATCCCTTAATTGTTTTTCCAGGTATATATGGCAACCTATTATGATCTTTTAGGACTACCATATCTAATTCAGCTCCACCAGACAAACCAGAGCCAATGTGCCAATCACTAAACATAGTGACAGTATATCTATATTTTACTATTCCCATTACCACTATTTTAAAAGTGAATAAATACTTATTAAATCATAAACAGGTGAAACCCAAATATCCCCTCTTCTTTGAATCAGAGCATTTCCTTTTCCTTTATTTAACTTCAAGTCAAGATCACCCACCAACGTCGCGCGACGGTATTTATTTGCATTATCTTTAGATCGTTCTTTCAAAACCTCCACCATTCGTTCTCTTAACTCTTCAGCTTGTTCTACAGAGTGATAACATTCAGACAACCATCGCCTTAATGCAGAAGGTCGAACACAAACCTGTTTTGCATCTTTAGCCTTTTCCAAATCTTTTAAAGAACGATGCAAATAAGAAAGACTCGGTATAAGTTTATCTTGCTTCATCGTATCATCCACAGGATCCAACAAATATGGTCCATAAGCAAAACTTAATGACGACTCTTCCAATGCATTATCAACATCGTCTAAATTTCTTAATGTCATGACAGTAAGTGCTCTATTCTTCACTTCTTTATAGCTATCATAGAACGAGGACTCTACTTTATAGAAAGCCAAACTTGTTGGAACATTAACGTCTTTATTGACCATCATTTCTTTAGACTTCTTCTTCGACTCTCCACACAAATCCTCAGCCAAATGCACCCCATAATATATTGGATATTTCATCTTGATAAATGCAATTCCAGCACAAGCAGTAAGATAATCGTACTTTAGACCTTTAATACGGTCTTTTCTTGAATCAAAAGCAGCTCTTGTTGTTGCCTTAAAATGTTCTAAAAACAGAGTAGTAAAATCTAATGCATAACGAGCGTCACAAACCATTGTCAAGTCATCTCCACCTAAAATAATCGGACGCATTGGCATCATTTGATTTTTGTCACATAGGTCCTTCCAAGCCTCGGTTGTCCATGCACATTCAAAATCACGACCATGAAACATGTCATTCAAAGCCAAATTAGCAGCACTTAACGTCGCTTCATTCAAAGCCAAAGAAAAAGACTTGAATGACATCATTAGGTCATCACCACTCAAATTTGATTCTCTAGCTTTATTTGCCAAGCCTTGTAACAAACGACCTAAACTATTCCCATCCGCATGGATCACAGCCAAATAGCCCAAATCATCATCATTAGTATTATTCGCCTTAAGTTCACTAAAGTTATATGGAAACGAAACATCACTCAATTCACTCGAAAGAAGATCATCCTTTGATCTTAAATTTTTCATTAAAATCTTGGATCTTAACTGATTTCCTTTAAATGCTCTTAATTTCTTCTGAGTTGCAATATCACTATGTTCTAGGTCTTTGGCCTTTACCTCGAAATCACTCAAATCATAAGCATGAGATAAATCTCCAGTTCGACGTGAACGTTCAACTCCCATCACACCATCGAAGAAAGCCGTAGGTTTATTTCTTTCAGCTTTCAACTTCTGTTCTAATAGATTTATATGATCAACAGTAATATCACCATCAACTTTGACTACCGCTTGACTAATGGTAATCCCTGGAGCTTTCTCCATTACAATGCGAGGGAAATTACAAACCACCTTTTCACAAGCCTCCTTCGAATCAAAGAGGTATTTGATATTTCCTGCAGCTCCTAGTATCCAACTATTATTATTATCATAGTGTTTTTGGGCATCAAAACTTTTTTCCTCAAAGTTTCGACCAATCTTTTTTTCAACACCTTTATCAATCTCTTTTAATACTTCTGCATCGGCCAATGCTTTTGCAAAGGTAGAACTACAAATCTGGTCTACCAGTTCGCTAGCACCGACAATCTCCTTCAGTTTGTTTGTCTTAAAGATAAACGACTGAATACCTTGGACTGCGGCACCATATAAATACTTTGTCATTATTCTATATCTTTTTAGTTCGTTAAACTTCTTCTACTGTTCCCATTCCGATACTCACCCCTTTCCCGAGGCCAATATGGTTGGGAAGAAATATATTGGTCCGAAAGATCAGGTCGAAAGCCTGCATCGTCTGCCCTTTGTAAGGCACGACCTTATCTCTTTCTATCTCTAAAAATTCTACTTTCAGCTGCATAGGTGGATCATAATCGATACCATAACAAAAGGCAAGAATCTGACCACACAGTATTTGCTCCAGAAAAGCCACCTTCTCCTCGATATCCTCTATCTCTTGGAAATGCTGATAGTTTTCAGAGTTAAGTCCCATCCAATTAAGCAACTTATAGGTAAACATCTTCTTCCCCATTCGCACAGTCAATGTCTTAGAACGCATAAAGTCCACCTCTAACACTTCGCGACGATCTCCGACTCTAATACTCTTTCCAAAAGTCTTTGATAGGCCTACCATCGCACGATTAGCTTCACCAAGAATCATCAAGCCTGCACTACCACCGATTCGTTTATACTGTATTAAAGGATATCTATAATGAAATCCATCCCCTTTATGGTTATGAAAAAGATCTTCTTCCACACCCACCTCATGAAGTAGCGCACCTCTAAACTTTCCAATCTCTTCATATCGTATCGGCACCTTATATTTGATTGTCAGGATGTCTATCTTTTTACTTTGTGTCATATTCAATCTTTTTTATATCTAATAGTCGCCACTCATATTTATCTTTTTTTGAATGATATCGATAGATGGCTCGATACATCACATCTGATCCATTTCGAAGATTCTCTCTCTTTATCAAATCGGGATGGATATATAGATCATGGACAAAACCAAATACATTCGACCGATGTCTTTTTACCGTTCCACTACCCGCTTGATAAAAGGTCTTTGGCAATATGCCCGAATAAGAAGTCATCACCCACATTGCATTTCGTGAACCTTTTTCTTTGGAGTAATATGCCACCATATCATATCTCTTAACATTGGAATCTACCGCATTCTCTTGAACACGAAGAGTATTCTCTGAGTCAATGGCAATCCAATAACAACGATTCTTTTTATCCACCGTCTCTACAATACCATACTTTGGTGTCATTCCCTCTACCATCCACGCAATAGAAGGCTTGGATAGCATGGTTAATTGTGTATATGCCAATTTATTATCAATGCACCGTTCTTGCGCTTTAGATTCAAGAATAGCAGGGATCTTCCATCCTTTCTCTTTTCTCACCTTTATTAGTTGATTCGACAACCATACAACCAACTCGTCCTGCCCCTTCTGACTCAATAACTCCACCAGTCGTTGCCCAACGGAGATACGAAATTCCAATTTATCATGTTGAAGAAAACCCTTGGCTAAAAATGCGATCTTCAAATCCATATCGTGCTCACATAGGGCAATATGATCCCATAGCCAATAAGACTCTCCAGCCTCCATCATATAGGCACGAAAAAGATGCTGGGCCTTTTCCAAATCATTCTCCATTTCGTAGCAACACCCGATATAGTATTTGAAAAATTTATAACTATACCCTGCCTCCACAAATGTCTCCATCGTCTCAGTCATAAAGCGAATAATCTCTGGATCACGAGGCACTTGCATACTTCGCAGCACCTTCATCCCATATCCAAAAGATCGATCCACCAATGCTGGGATCTTTTTATCCTGATACTCGCTTTCTTTATAGGATTCCGCATGAATACCGGTGCAACACCACCACTGCAAAAGCGCAATCCACTGAAAAGACACTCCCTCTTTTACCCTCGAAAGAAGTACATTGATAAATGTCGCACTTTCACTCATTCGACGAGCAGGACACCATGTCAACATTGCTTCAATCACCTTATCTAAGTTCGATGCATTGGCAACCCCACTTCGATCAAAATTCTTTGCTACCAATGAGACTAATAATCTCATGACATTTTGCCAAAACATCTCTTCTGCAGGAGGCAATTCTAAAGCCCCGATGTGCTTCATATAAAAGATACGGTCGCTCCATGAACAGCTCTCCTGTTTGATCATATCATAATAGAGCCAAGCCATCTCTCTTTTACACCACAACGCTTCTTTTTGCGCTTCTGTAAGTTGTGCTATAATATCTAAGGCATTTTGCCACTTGTGCTCTTTGCGTAAAGTCTTTATCTCTCGATAGTCTACACTCATGATTTGATTGTTTTTAGGAGGTTCACCAACATGGTATCTGTATTACCTAATGTACTAGAAGGTACTATCTGGGTAAACTGATTCTTTCCATTAAAATAGAGTTTCAACGACCTCTCAATCCCTTTACTATCTTTACAGAGATAGAGGTTTATATAATATCCACTCTCTTTTAATTCGATCTCACCTATAGACTGTTCAAACGCAGACAGAAGAGTTTGAATCCATCTTATCATCTCTTGTTGCCATAAATCCAAGAGCACGATCTCGGATTCGATATCACACTCTTGGGACTCCCCCTTCTCCAAAGAGAGCAACTGTGTTAAAATAAGGTTGGCAAAGTCAACATCCGTATGTTTGACTATCACAGGCTTTCTAAAATGAAGCATTCCATTGTAGATAAAATCAAATGTGGCACACTTTCCATCTTCTTCAAATACGACTCTGTTGCAATACTGTTTATATTCTATTTCGAGATTGGGACACATCACAGATGCAGTGATCAAACGACGAAAAGCATCCTCCATATTATTAGAACAGGTAGAGAGGTCAAGAAATCCATTCTTCTTTATGCCAGCCCCCTTTATTCTTGTTATGGGTGCGATATTCAATCTAGACCTCTTGGTTACTGTCGGCAAATCAACCACCCCAACATATTTACGTGTACGAGTAAGTGCAGTATAGCACCATCTAGCACCCATACTGTTCAATAGTGAGATCCCTTCAAAATCCACAAACACATTTTTCCACTCTCCTCCTTGTGCTTTATGACAGGTGATAGCATACCCCATCTTCACCTTCAGAACTCTCTTTATATCTATTGCCTCAGGATGGTCTCTATTTTGTTCTAAAACAGAGGCAACATGTTTCATGACCTGCGGATCTAAACAGGGTTTATCAATCCTATAATAGTCTAACCATACCCACCCAATCAAATTCTTATTTTGTTCTGTTTCGACCTTCACTTTTTGAAAATGAAAAGGGCCTACAGGATGGCGACGATTCTGATCATCATTATAGAAACCACTTAATGAAATAGAAGAAGATAGAACATTCCGAACCAGAAGACTATCTCCATTATAGATAGCCACACCATCTAGAACCATATTCTGCATCTGCACCAATTTCAAACCAACAAAGAGATTCTTGTAGTCATATCCCATTGAGGTGACGATCTGTTGGTTATAGTCAAACACCTTACGATTGCTATATGCCAATACAACCACTTCGCTGAGATTCTGTTGATAATGTGTAAGATATTGTGAAACGACCTCATGAAAATCTATATTTTCAACCTCCCCCTCTTTGTCTTTCAACTCTAAAGAGATTGGAAATTCATTCAATATATTCTCTCTTAAAGGAACCACCTGCTCCAAAAGGTAGCTATTAGCATCTTGTCGATAAACTTTATTGAGTTCCAAGACCAAACACTCCATCCCATACTCTTCTTTAAAGAAAGCAGGATCTAAAGCGGAAGATCTGACTTCATCCACAGGAGGCAATTGGGCTGGATCTCCACTAAAGAGAAGCTTCTGTCCTCTACTAAAATCCACAAACGACAAAAGATCGAATAATAAATTTCCTGAACCAAAACGCAAAGAACCATCCTTTCGACTCCTATTAGATATCATCGAAGCTTCATCCACAACAAATAGAGCTCCCGCAGGATATTGATTCGGTTGCATCATGAAGATCTCTTGTGTCTGGCTTTTATAACTTGCCGCTTCGTCGTAGGTATATATGAGATGATGAATGGTAGAACACTCCTGCTGAACACTTTTAGATAAAACCATGGATGCCCTACCTGTTGGTGCTACATAATATATATTAGAATATTTGATAGCACAACATTTTAGAACTGTTGTCTTTCCTGTTCCTGCTGCTCCACGAATCATTCCAATGGTAGAACCGATACTACCTAAATCCACTAAGAATTTTTCTATCTTATAATCTAAATTCATCTCTATTTTGTTGTAAGGTGATAATATTGCACCGCAACAAATAGGTGCAACACTTCATAAAAGCATTCACAATTTATAAATAATAATAGCAATCAGCACCCATCTAAAGGGCTTTTTTTAACTATTATCATCAAATTTATATCCGAACTATGAAATCTATCTACACAACAGAAACATTTTAGGTTATTCAGCATAAAAAACTAGCAACTATCGCCATACAAAACAGTTGACCAACAAAACATACACCAAATAACAATCGAAAACACATATAGAAACAAGGATTAATTTTCCCACAGAAGACACAATATGAATATTGTTTTTATTTAACATACAACAAAAAAACATAGAAAATTAATTCACCACAGATCTGACAGATTCAACAGATCCACACAGATTTTTTCCATCAAGACGAATTCATCCCATCTGCCACAACCGTAGAGACAACAGCACTGCCTTGTCTAGGTGCGACAACAATATTCACAGATGTTATTTTGAAGAGGAGTATAACACAGAAGAAATATCTGCAAATAATCACAGATTATGGATTCACCACAGATCCACACATTTTTTTTAATACGAAATAACGCAATAAATTGATGCTTCAACACCTGGGAGTTAGGAAGCTCCTGCTCGCTTTTTCAACTAAATAGATACGGTGAATATTGCACGAAGTATCATGCAACCTTGAAGTACTTCTACATTTAGGTTGCTGAGCTTGTCGAAGCACAGTGACCACTTATCATGATCATATCAGAACCATGCAAATAACGTCATTGTAGCTGCAGACCCATGGGTTTTGCCCTTGTTGGGACAGTTTCATTACATGCAACAAAAAAGATGCAATCAAATACAACGAAATAAAATATGGTAATAACATAATTGAAACATCATGGCAAACACATGGGTTTGCAGCTACCATACAACCAATTGTCGCAACTATCTATCACCACTAATTGCAACGTCTATTAAATGACACATCCACCAATCAATGCTTCAACATCTGGGGGGGGTATATGGATTCATCACAGATCCAACAGATGGAACAGATCCACACAGATTTTTTCCATCAAGACCAATTACGAATTCATCCCATCTGCCACAACCGTAGAGACAACAGCACTGCCTTGTCTAGGTGCGACAACAATATTCACAGATGTTATTTTGAAGAGGAGTATAACACAGAAGAAATAGCTGCAAATAATCACAGATTATGGATTCACCACAGATCCACACATTTTTTTTAATACGAAACAACGCAATAAATTGATGCTTCAACACCTGGGAGTTAGGAAGCTCCTGCTTCCGTTCGCTTTTTCAACTAAATAGATACGGTGAATATTGCACGAAGTATCATGCAACCTTGAAGTACTTCTACATTTAGGTTACTGAGCTTGTCGAAGCACAGTGACCACTTATCATGATCATATCAGAACCATGCAAATAACGTCATTGTAGCTGCAAACCCATGGGTTTTGCCCTTGTTGGGACAGTTTCATTACATGCAACAAAAAAGATGCAATCAAATACAACGAAATAAAATATGGTAATAACATAATTGAAACATCATGGCAAACACATGGGTTTGCAGCTACCATACAACCAATTGTCGCAACTATCTATCACCACAAATTGCAACGTCTATTAAATGACACATCCACCAATCAATGCTTCAACATCTGGGGGGGGTATATGGATTCATCACAGATCCAACAGATGGAACAGATCCACACAGATTTTTTCCATCAAGACGAATTCATCCCATCTGCCACAACCGTAGAAACAACAGCACTGCCTTGTCTAAGTGCGACAACAATATTCACAGATGTTATTTTGAAGAGGAGTATAACACAGAAGAAATATCTGCAAATAATCACAGATTATGGATTCACCACAGATCCACACATTTTTTTTTAATACGAAATAACGCAATAAATTGATGCTTCAACAATTGATGCTTCAACACCTGGGAGTTAGGAAGCTCCTGCTTCCGTTCGCTTTTTCAACTAAATAGATACAGTGAATATTGCACGAAGTATCATGCAACCTTGAAGTACTTCTACATTTAGGTTGCTGAGCTTGTCGAAGCACAGTGACCACTTATCATGATCATATCAGAACCATGCAAATAACGTCATTGTAGCTGCAAACACATGGATTTTGCCCTTGTTGGGACAGTTTCATTACATGCAACAAAAAAGATGCAATCAAATACAACGAAATAAAATATGGTAATAACATAATTGAAACATCATGGCAAACACATGGGTTTGCAGCTACCATACAACCAATTGTCGCAACTATCTATCACCACTAATTGCAACGTCTATTAAATGACACATCCACCAATCAATGCTTCAACATCTGGGGGGGTATATGGATTCATCACAGATCCAACAGATGGAACAGATCCACACAGATTTTTTCCATCAAGACCAATTACGAATTCATCCCATCTGCCACAACCGTAGAGACAACAGCACTGCCTTGTCTAGGTGCGACAACAATATTCACAGATGTTATTTTGAAGAGGAGTATAACACAGAAGAAATAGCTGCAAATAATCACAGATTATGGATTCACCACAGATCCACACATTTTTTTTAATACGAAACAACGCAATAAATTGATGCTTCAACAATTGATGCTTCAACAATTGATGCTTCAACAATTGATGCTTCAACAATTGATGCTTCAACAATTGATGCTTCAACAATTGATGCTTCAACAATTGATGCTTCAACACCTGGGAGTTAGGAAGCTCCTGCTTCCGTTCGCTTTTTCAACTAAATAGATACGGTGAATATTGCACGAAGTATCATGCAACCTTGAAGTACTTCTACATTTAGGTTACTGAGCTTGTCGAAGCACAGTGACCACTTATCATGATCATATCAGAACCATGCAAATAACGTCATTGTAGCTGCAAACCCATGGATTTTGCCCTTGTTGGGACAGTTTCATTACATGCAACAAAAAAGATGCAATCAAATACAACGAAATAAAATATGGTAATAACATAATTGAAACATCATGGCAAACACATGGGTTTGCAGCTACCATACAACCAATTGTCGCAACTATCTATCACCACAAATTGCAACGTCTATTAAATGACACATCCACCAATCAATGCTTCAACATCTGGGGGGGGTATATGGATTCATCACAGATCCAACAGATGGAACAGATCCACACAGATTTTTTCCATCAAGACGAATTCATCCCATCTGCCACAACCGTAGAAACAACAGCACTGCCTTGTCTAAGTGCGACAACAATATTCACAGATGTTATTTTGAAGAGGAGTATAACACAGAAGAAATATCTGCAAATAATCACAGATTATGGATTCACCACAGATCCACACATTTTTTTTTAATACGAAATAACGCAATAAATTGATGCTTCAACAATTGATGCTTCAACACCTGGGAGTTAGGAAGCTCCTGCTTCCGTTCGCTTTTTCAACTAAATAGATACAGTGAATATTGCACGAAGTATCATGCAACCTTGAAGTACTTCTACATTTAGGTTGCTGAGCTTGTCGAAGCACAGTGACCACTTACACCATAATCCCACTCTCACTGGAACATACTCTCTGACAATCAGGGAAGATGGATAGCAGGTTCGATTCCGTCTTAATCCTACTCTCACTGGAACATACTCTCTGACAATCGGGGAAGATGGATAGCAGGTTCGATTCCGTCTTAATCCTACTCTCACTGGAACATACTCTCTGACCACCAAAATACTAACCCCAAAGATCAAGCAAGAGCTGTCTTAATCCTACTCTCACTGGAACATACTCTCTGACAGTTTTGAAGTTGAGGGGAAAAATTACATGAAGTTGTCTTAATCCTACTCTCACTGGAACATACTCTCTGACCATCTCTTCGAAACGCCTTAACTGGCGAGACTTGGGGTCTTAATCCTACTCTCACTGGAACATACTCTCTGACACTTGTCCTCTTTAAGGACGTAGACCTGTCGTACGTCTTAATCCTACTCTCACTGGAACATACTCTCTGACAACAGCAAAACAACAATCGGCGTTAGAGATCTTGTCTTAATCCTACTCTCACTGGAACATACTCTCTGACCTGGTATCAAATACTATAATACAAAAGGGTTCGTGTCTTAATCCTACTCTCACTGGAACATACTCTCTGACTGGTATTCAGTCATTCAGACAGAGTATCTGAGGATGGTCTTAATCCTACTCTCACTGGAACATACTCTCTGACAAATCCTATGCTCCAAGTGGAGTATGGGAAATGTCTTAATCCTACTCTCACTGGAACATACTCTCTGACTATTAGTCTACAATCATTGGACACACTAACTGTGTCTTAATCCTACTCTCACTGGAACATACTCTCTGACCGTAGAGATACGTTGGAGGCATGACCGTACGTAGTCTTAATCCTACTCTCACTGGAACATACTCTCTGACAGTGTATGTGATAAGCTTATCTATCTTCAGAATCGTCTTAATCCTACTCTCACTGGAACATACTCTCTGACGAAGGATTGAAATCGGCAGCAGCTGCCTTAAAAGTCTTAATCCTACTCTCACTGGAACATACTCTCTGACGATCCTGCAAAATCATTCTACAATGTAGAGTGTCTTAATCCTACTCTCACTGGAACATACTCTCTGACACTGACGGCAGAAGCAGTAGAGATCTCAGACGGGTCTTAATCCTACTCTCACTGGAACATACTCTCTGACGGGTATGGACGGTGCTCCAGAAAGCATCCACCTTCTGTCTTAATCCTACTCTCACTGGAACATACTCTCTGACGCGTATCCAGACATTGGTCCCTGCGATGTGCGGGTCTTAATCCTACTCTCACTGGAACATACTCTCTGACTGGCAGAACATTTACAGGACGAGTTCCTGCAAGAGTCTTAATCCTACTCTCACTGGAACATACTCTCTGACACGGTGCTCCAGAGACGCTCCACCTGTTAGGATGGTCTTAATCCTACTCTCACTGGAACATACTCTCTGACTGCAGAGTTAAAAGCAGCAGCAGCTGCATTAAAGTCTTAATCCTACTCTCACTGGAACATACTCTCTGACGATTGTTAGAAGACCTCAAGGAGAAAGGTGGGGAGTCTTAATCCTACTCTCACTGGAACATACTCTCTGACAGATAGAAAATTAAAATACTGATTATCAGGACTATTTTTCAAGCAAAGCATCAAAAACGGCCGTTTTTTTACAATATTTAACACTCTTCTTAGAGCGCACAAAAGTAATAAATAATTCAACATTAAAAAGATGTTATTTAGCAGTATATTATAATTCAACACACAGCTATTCAAAACACTCTATCATAGATTCAAATATATACAAAATTGTGTATAATTCAAGTAACATATCATAAAATTCGATCTTCAAGTTAACCACAAAGACCCGAAGTTCAATAATGCATCTCAGAATCTTAGCAAGACCACACATCTTCCAATCAAAAAAGATCGGGCCTCCAAATTCACAAAGCTCTCATTGTCTACATTTCCATAAAATCCCGTATCGCCATAAAACTATTCATATGAAACATCGGGCAATAGGTTTCACTAGAGCATATTAATGAAATTCTTTTGCACCACTTCGTTATGAAACTATAGGGATTTCATAATAAGGGAAACATAGAGAGACAGAGGATAAGGAGAGGTGAAAATATTCTCATCCGTTTGCTCCTCTCTGATTTTATCCCCCTGTATACTGTCTACTATCTCATCCAATCTAAGCCACTCTAATTGGAAATTATACTCCCCCTAAAAGAGGGATAACAGTAAGATTGGAGAAATACTCCTCCAATCCGCAAAAACATAATCAAATGGCACAACAATCTAGATTTTAATCACCTTAATCACTTCTTCACTAAGGAAAGGTCCACCTGGTGTTTTTTTTGTATAGTCAAAGTTTAACCATAAACCATCATTATTCTCAATCACCCCATAGTCTTCGTCTGGACTATTACCAAAGAGCTCTATTAATACAGGCTTGATATGCCTTTCGAACTCATACTTATCGTTTGCAACCCTTACCACTGGGAATATGTGTCCCTTGATAAGAACAGCACGAGTTTTTCCCCCTATGGCTTTGATACAAGAGCACATCAAAATGGTGTGGTCGTCACAATCCCCAGCTAGCGTTATCATCGATTGGGATGCTTTGGCAAAGAACTCTTCCTCCTCAGGGTCAGAAACATATTTCCATGAACTATTAATACACTTGAAAACAGACAAATAGCGAACAATGTGTCCATATTCTTTAAATAGCGAATCATTGTTCTCTATAAAATACTTAGTACTGATTTCATTCGCATACTGTTTTACTTTAGACTTATCATAATCCATTGAACTAAGTACATCAGACTCAATATTTAAAACAAGTTCATCATTAAGATCTTTTACAAAATGATCATTTTCCTCAAAACTACGTTCTACCAATCCCACATAAGACGTGGCTACGGAGTGGAAACTGATACCTCTTCGATGGGTATACTCATTAAAAGCCATTTTCAATGTTAAACATACCACTAAGGTAAAGGCTAGTTTTCGAAAGCGAAATAGAAGAAAGTATGCAACAAGTACAACGAACACACAAACTACAATAAAACGAACAAAAAGATTGTGAATAGTCTTAATCCTACTCTCGTTGCTATTTACAATTTGTTTTTGATAACGATGAAACAAACAGTGAGATTGGATAGGGTTTAGATAGGGATTGGTTACGGTTTGGTTACCCTTAGAGTAACCAAAGGGTAAAGGAAGGGTAACCAAAGGGTAAAGGAAGTAACGAGGAAACCCTTTTAGAAAAAGTGTTGTTTTTACAGAAAATTCATGGTTAAAAGATCATGATTGGTGGTTTTAAAGTATTTATGTGAGATACCTTTATGACTTTAAAGATAGTAAAATATAGGGATAGAGTGGATGAGTCAAAGAGAGAAACAGAAGGGTATTATCCACATATTGAACATTTCTGATCCTCATGAAGAGATCCTTTAAGATAATTTAGAGAGCAAGTCACCACTTTTCAAAACATAAAAGATCCTCCAAAACATGATTTCGCATGGTTGCGAAAAATGCTTTAGAGGATCTTTTTGGGATCATATTCATCCTACGATTAATTCGTAAACGAAAGTCTTACGGGAGTCTTTCTAGACAAAACGAAAAGCTCGTATGAAAATCATCTCTATTTCGAAAAGTTTAATGGAGTTATAATCCTTTGGGATTCTCATCGAGATACTTTACTGCATCTTTATTTTTTTTCTTAGCCGCTTTGCGTAGCCAAATATAAGCTTGATCCACATCTTTGTCGCACCCCTCTCCTTTAAGGAGGCATTGACTCAAGGCATATTGGGCTCTGGATTCTCCTTTTTTGGCAGCCGTAAGGAAAAGGCTATAACCCTTAGTTGGATCTTTGGAAGTCCCTTGCCCAGACATGTAACACAATCCTAAGTGATAGACCCCAGGAGGATATCTCTTATTAGAAGCCTTTTCGAACCATTCAAAAGCTGTTTGACTATCTTTTGTCACATAGTCGCCTCTGTAGTATAGCCCTCCTATTTTAACCATCGCCTTGGGGAAACCTCTCGTTGCCGATTTTTGATAGTATTTAAAAGCTTTCTTTTCATTTATTGACACAGATTCGCCCTTCTCATACATCTGCGCTAGATAGTAGAGCGAAACCACATTATTCAAAGCAGCCCCTTTTTTATACATTTTAAATGCTTTTCGAAGGTCTTTTTCAACTCCTTTCCCGCTATAATAGATATATCCTAGGAGGCCATAGGCATCTCCTCTATATGAGTCGGTTAAGCTATTATAAGTAGTAATGGGAGTGTTATCGGGGGTGTCCAAAGCAAGTTCACAGAGGGATTTGGCTGCATTATAATCTTTCTTAACACCATATCCATTCATATAACATACACCGAGTATTACTTGCGCTGGATTAAACCCTGTAGTTGCTGCCAACTGAAAGTTTTGCACTGCAAGTGCATAATCTTTTGTGCAACCATATCCAGTTAAATAACATCTACCAAGATAGAACTGTCCCATAGGGTAGCCTGTATCAGCTGAAGATTTAAAATAAGAGAATGCACGCGCCTTATCCCTCTTGACATATCTATTTCCAAGGTATATATTTCCTAGTTGCGTCATGCTTATCGCATCGCCTTTTTGGGCAGCAATCTCAAGCCAATAGATGGCTTTTTTCGGGCTTAATGCAACCCCTTTTCCATTTAGATATCTCAAGCCTCTATTACGAGCCTGTTCTGCATCCAAATCTTCATATTGAACTCCTCCTATCGCACGTGTATGAATCCCTTGTAATGTCAAAACAAGCAGAGACAACGTGATCAAACGTTTCCAATTCATATTTCGTTTTATTGGTTTAAAATAAAATCATACACCTCCTATACACAAACAAGTCAAGACCTCAACGGCCTCCACGATGTCGATAGATAGAAGGATACGTATTTTTACAATTATACATAAATTTTACAAATACTTAAACCTAATTAAAGAACTACATTGGTATCGACATATCCGATCAAATCTTTTACAATAGAGAAAAGAGACAAAAGAGAGCAGGTGTGTCATTTAACAATTAATGACAATATATCTTAAATTAGAGGTGTCAATTGATAGTATACAAAAGACCGAAACATTTAAAAGAGAAAGACACCCCCTGAATTTCTTTAAGTTATAGAAATTCAGGGGGTGTCTCCTATCATAAAAAACAGATCAAAAGCTATACTTCCAGAAAATTACGGATTATCTTTTGGGCTTTACTTTTACTTGGAACCACATGATGTAGTTCATAAGTGGCGACACCAGAGCGTTTCAACCAATCGGTCCAAAAAAGATTGATAATTTCAGCGTCGGTAGGAAATACGGTAGCATTTCCCGTTTTAGTCTGTGATCTATCATCCATCTCCATCACCAAAAGATGAAGATCTTTGAGTGCACTATTTTTTAGAGCCACGATGCCATACCCCTCTTTTTTATAAAATGCACGAAGGTCATTCATTTTAGAATGTTTGAACGCATTTCTAAAATCCCTGATTCTGGATTGGGTGAGGTCGTATGACATATTCTTTCCTTCGCCTTGACTCTGACCTCGGGACAATCCAGATTCCAAATAGCCATCGGTCAGAAGGATCATCACATTCTTACATACTATATTCTGAATCACGCCACCGAACACTTCATTTCTTTTGGTTTGTGTTTTTAAAATGGTTGGATCGATTTCAGAATTTAGAAAACTCCAAATATCTGCTCCTCCACTATGAGATTGAGCAAAAGAGTAGAGCTTTTCAATTCTGTTGTTTATTGCGACGACATCCTTTTTTAAGGACCTCTCTGGATTACGATTCTTTATATACTCGATACGATTCTTTTGGTTGTCTGTGCCACTCTCTGGATTGACAAAAGAGGAGAAATCGATTCTCAAACTGTCCACATCCATCCCTGTTTGAGAAATTAGACCCGAGTTGACAAACATAAAAGAGAAGAGGTCCTTCTGCCCTGTAGTACGATTGTTAGAGGTCAGCACCGTGGGAATCATCTGAAATACCTCGTGAATAATAGCCCTATCATCCACTGGCTTAGGGTGGATTTCATCATTGATTCTATTAGAGAGGTCTGGAGCAATCATAATATTATACTCCTGAATCGTAACCTCTTGGATCTTCTTCGCCTCTTCTAGCATCTTATTATTATCCGATTTCTGAGAGTTAGTACACCCCATCATTAAAAATGAGATGATACTAAAAACAGACACTACAATAAGGATATTTTTTACTCTTTTCATCGTTATCGATTTTGATTATTTAACAACCATGTATCTTTCAACGCCATTGCCTCTTTGGATTTTTGTTCGGCTTTAGCCACTGAAAACTCCGAATGAAGGAATGCAGTCCATCCGTTCATGAAAGTATTCACTCTGTTGGTCAGCATGGAAAAAGAGAACTTCAAATTGTTATTCTCTAGCTTACTGAGATACAAACTCTTGATATAAGAGACCTCTTCGGACTTCTGATCTGCAAGACGTAGAACCGCATTTTTCTTATTCTCGAAAACCATCGGAATACTGTCGATCTTCTTTAAAAGCACTTCTCTCTTCTGCTTTATTTGGTTAATCTCTTGCTCCACGGCGATCAAACGTTTCTCTTCCTTCATCAAACACTCATCGGCTCTTTTTATCTCCGAGCGGAACTGTCGCTCTTTTATTTTGTTTTCGGCACGAACCTCATCTTCATTTCGTTCAGAAAAGCACTTAATGATATATTTAAAAAGGCTAGAGAAAAGAACTAGACCAAAAGAACCTAAAGCAAAAACGAGATAAAAGTCGACACTGGTAAAACAATCTTTCAAATGAAATAAGGGATCTCCCAGTCCACTCTTTAGATAAGTGGTTTCATGAATTGTCGCCGCTACTTTATAGGCAATAATTGCATCGATAAAGAGGATTCCAAACCATTTTAGTCCGAATTTAGTATACCTTTTCCATCGTTGGGTACTTCGTTCAAGGAAGAGATCAATGATAGAAAGCACCAATGGAACAAACACAAAAAGAAAAACAAACATAACCCCTGTAGCCCCCTTCTCCAACACATGGGTAATGGCTTGGGGATCGAACACCTCTGGTGGAAGATATGTACCTAAAGCATTGGTATTCTTTGCAAATTCCGCATCTTGTTTTCCAAATATTAAGATATAACCAGCAGAAGAGTAGAAGACAATTAGGTATACAAACATAATAATCATAAATAGAATCGAAGGACCTAGTTTGGACCAGTTCAATTTGGTTTTGGCAAAAGATACTTGAAGGTCATCAATGGCTTTTAACAAATCTGATTTCTGATTCTGAAGACGTTTCATAATTCCATCGACCAATCCTTTTTTCTTCAACTCTTCATTCTCTATCTGGGTATTAAACTCATTTATGTTACGATCGTAATCGCTCCTCTCTGTTTCGCAAGCAATGTTCGCTTCACGAATTTCGGCATCTCTCTTGGCTTCGATCCCTGTCATCTGTTTCTGAACCTCCTCCTGAATACGTAAAATCATATTCTGCTTCTTCTCATGGGCAATATTCAGTTCTCCTGCAAAGTCAGCATACAGAGTATCAAGGATATTTTGCAACACCTCATGGTCTCCAGATTTCTCTTTCGAGTTTTGATAACCAAGCGCTTTCATTCGATCTTTATCGAAATTGGAGAACTCTGACTCAAGCAGGTTGTCTAGAATAGACTCTAATCTATCGGCATGAGAGAGGGATTGGGTCTTATCGCTCTTTGAGTTCATCACAATCGGAGTCTTCTGTTCAGCGTTCTCTTTCTTTTGCTTTTTGGCCTCTTTTCTATGAAGAAGATTCTTTAATCCCATGGTATCTTTGTTATCTATTATTTGATGATAGTTCGCTATTAGGGAGTCTATGGTCTCACGATGGTTGGTGAGGATAGCACTCTCTTCGTTGTTCTTTCGTGCATTAACAGTCCAATTATAGGAGCCATGAATAGCAACAGATTTATCTACGACACAAAACTTTTGATGCATCATCCCTCGTTTATTTCCTCGGCTTCCTATTCTATAGATTGAAGCTCCTAAAGAGGTAAGTTTGGAAAAGTCAAGACGTTTGTTCTCTTCATCTTCTGAGATCACCACGCCTATACGCACTCCGTTCTGGGCTCGATCCATAAGGTGCTCTAACAGCATAGGATCGGTAAACCATGCTGTAACTACTAGAATCTCAGTAGTGGCTCCTTGAAGCGCTGTAGTGATTGCTTCGTATATTTGATGATTGTTGAGTACTTCTTGTTTTATTGGTTCCATGATATCTTGTTATACTTTACAGTGGACGAAAGTAGTAGTCAATTGTGCAATAGAATTGCACCGATGATTTTTTTTATCTCTTTGAGACAAAAAGACAGGTCTCATTCTGTGAAATCAATAGAATGACGTAATGATATAATGGATACTAAGGGGAAGAGGACTCTTTCAATGCGGATAGGATATACCAAGAGAGGACCTAAAATAATCGTAAGAAAAAAGAGAGGAAACAGTTTCTATAGATAAAAACACCAAGTAACAACAACCTTTAGACGAGTAAAAATAAGAGTAACAGTTTTTCTTTTAAAAATAGAAAAGGGGTAAAAAATTTATAGCCAACGATCGCTGTGATCGTTGGCTATAAATGCTCCTCATTCCTAAAACAAAGTGTCTCTTTGTGTAAGTTTACGGAGAATCAGAGAACAAGTCAGCTAGTTCTTTAAATTAAAAAGCGCATCTAAAAGGTTTGGTCACCTTTTGCTTAAAAGAGTGACGCTTCTTATAGACAATCTTCTCTATCAAAATCACATAATCTTTATCTTTGATTGTCGTCACCTCTATTTTCATAAAACTATGCTTATCTGTACCAGGAGCATACGAATAGTCTACTCGTTGTCCTGTAGAGTTCTTTCGTTTCTGTATACTCTGAAACTGAGGGAAGACACTTGAATCTAGATAGCCACACGTTCTCATCTGAACAAGCTGATATCCGTACATCTCGCTCTTGTTCGGAATCCTTGTTCTAATAATTTTATACTCTTTGGTTTCAATCAACTTGGTTGTAGCACCTTTTTCAAAAAGATAATATACCCCATCCATTACTGGAAACTTAGAGTATGACTCTAATAATTCTGGAGTTAACGCCTCATAAGTAATGGCTTCAGAATAGAGGTTTCGAGGGTTTTTATTTTCAGCATTGGTTATAAGGGATATCATGCTGACGAGCCATAATAACAGAAGTAGTTTTTTCATAGAAGTTATTTTAAGTTTCTCATAATTTAATATTTGTAAGATTCATTAGCAAATCTACAGTAAATACAGAATCAGATACAATGTCCCTTAATTTAACATTTTTAAACACAGATATCAAGTTTATCCTCATCATTTAACGTCAAGGTTTACAATACAGTAATATTCTTCGATTTTCGTTTCTTAAGAAGGGAGAATATAAAATAGTCCATATCGCAGAAAAGTGTTCTTACTTAAATAATATAGAATCATGAGGCTTTCGTATCTTTTTGCACTTATAGAAAAGCAAGGAATGTCAGAACAAGAGAGATACAACTATCAAGAGGCATAAACACATCTTAGGTGAAGTAAACGATTGTTTTTACTGATATAATAAATTTCATAACAATAGCCTTTTAGTTCTCATTTCATTTGAAGAACTTTTTATAACTTCGTGAAAATAACAATAAACAACAATCATTAAGACACCTCTTATTCATGGCAACAAACAAACATGCAACCATACGTTATAACACTTTAGATAGATGCTTTAGGAATCCCCGAAGGAAATATTTTATGGACGACCTGATTGAGGAGTGTTGTCAATCATTGAGTCTACAAACAGGTATTACAAGTGGGGTTCAACGCCGACAAATCTATGATGATATCGACTTTATGGAGAGCGAGGCAGGATTTGATATTGAACTCAATCGATTGAAAGATGGAAGAAAAACCTATTATCGTTATGCAGATCCAAACTTTTCTATAAAAAAACAGCTACTTAATGATCAAGAAGTAGATCAAATCAAAGAGGCATTGGTGACACTAAAGCGCTTTAAAGGGCTACCACAATTTGAGTGGATCGATGAGATCACCACTCGATTAGAGTCTAGTTTCTCGTTGGTATCAGATCAAGAGAGTGCCATACTATTTGATCAAAACATCTATTTAAAGGGGCTTAATCATATTTCAAGTCTCTATTATGCCATTATAAATAGACAGGTTTTGAGAATATCTTACCAAAGCTTCAAGCAAGACAAACCCAAAGATTACCTATTCTCGCCACATCTTCTGAAGCAGTTTAACAATCGTTGGTTTATTTTTGGGTTTATGGATGGATATACGAATCATACGAACCTTTCGCTCGATAGAATATGTGAAGTAGAAGTAGCTGAGAGAGCAATATTTCAGGAGAGCAAACTGAATTTCGAGGAACTTTTTGAAGATATGGTAGGAGTGACCATTCCAAGAGATGCACAAGTAGAGCGTGTTTTTATAAAAGTAAATGAGGGACTGAAACCATATATCTTAAGCAAACCGATTCATGGTTCCCAAAAAGTGATCGATCATCAGGACTTTATGATCGAATTACAAGTCTATATCAACTTTGAATTGACATCCCAGCTATTGTCATTCGGAAAAGATATCGAAGTGATTGAACCACTGCATCTTCGCCATAAATTGACATCCATACTGAAAGATTCACTAGAAAGATACCTCTAAAAGCCTGAAAGGGAAACAAAACGAATCAAAAAATAAATAACGGCATTTCGTGATCCACTTCTAACTTGATGAACAATAACTGGAGGTCCTTGTTGGTAAAATGTAACGAGAAAGAGTCATTATCCAATGCTTAAAATATAGAAAGATGGATGCAATTACATTATTAAAAGAGAGACGAAGTGTTCGTAAATATAAGGACCAAGTAGTAGATAGATCATTGATGAAAGAGATTGTGGACCTCGCCCGTTGGGCTCCTTCATGGGCAAATGTTCAGATAGCTCGATATACGATGATTGACAGTCCTGAAACAATCAAAGCCATTGCACAGGATGGGGTACATCAATTTTCTTATAATATGAAAACATTGGCTCATGCCAAAGGGGTATGTGTCTTAAGTTATGTAAAAGGGAAAAGCGGGAAACTTTCGACTCCTAAAGGAGAATTTAAAGATTCAGGGGAGATGATATGGGAGATCTTTGATGCGGGCATTGCTTGTCAAACTTTCTGCCTTGCAGCTCATGCCAAGGGCATAGGGACATGTGTCTTTGGTGTTATTGACAACAATGCCATTGAGAAGATTGTGGCACTTCCTGAAGGAGAAAGAGTCGCAGCAGTGATTGTTTATGGGTATGAAGAGGGAGAACACGCTGCTCCTACTCCACGAATGGAAGCAGATAAGATACTGCGTTTTATTTAATTTTGCTACGCTCCTTTTCACAAGTATTAAATGGAGAAGATAAAAAGAAATCAGAGTCCACCAAGAGATCAATATAAGTCGTTAAAAAGATGCTCTTTGATTCTCTATATAAAACATCGAAGGATAAAACAGAGACAAGCCCTTCTTACATATTAATACAGTAGAAAGGGCTTGTGTAGTTTTAATTAACTAAAAAAAGAGAATATCCAAGCACCAAACTTATAGATTATTACAAGAATAAATACGATCACATACCATATTGCCAATACCACCCATTTACACCCGATAAAGATCCAATAGAGGAAAAAAGCAACTAGTGGCCATACACCCAAAACAGATAGTCCCAAAAATATTGACTCACTTAATACAATAAGCATCGTGACACAAAGTGCACCAAGGATGATGCGAGGGATCATACCCAACATTGCACCGAACCACTTAGTACATAAACGTTTGGCACTACCTATTAATGAAATAGGGATCAATGCAGCCATTATTGCAGAAATATATGGATAGGCAACATAAACAGAAGAATCTGATGAGTTAACAAAATCAGCCCATCCTAATGTATAGTTGTAATGATTAAAATAGTCAAACCCCATTAATCCGAAGACAACAGCAGCTACCACAGCCACCACACTAGCCCCAAGGTAATAAGAACCATATATACGTTCAGATATTTTATATGAAAGATCAGACAAAATCCCCGCTTGATCAAACACCTTAAATTTCTTAATCAACTTCACTTTTCGCAAAGAACTAATAAAAAGTCGCTTACGTGCCAACGATTCTGCCTCGGTAATCAAAAGGTCAGTATATTCAGAAACAGGACTAACAGCTGTGTCTAGTTGTTCTTTATTGTCATAGATCAGTGCTTTGTACTCTTTATCATGATAACGATAAGTTATCAAATAGGTCAAGTTTCTTGTCACTTCGTGTGTCTGGCGAATCATCGCACTGTTTCCAAATATCAAGTCTTGTCCTCGATCATACTGTTTCTGAATTACACCATCTACGATAGGATCCATTAAAAGATCCTCAAGATCGATCTCCCCTCGACGGGAACCATTGTAGGTCAATGTATCAGTTGATAATAACTCTAGACAAGCATAATTTGGATAATAATGAAGATATTTTGTCATTCCTGAGTGAGCAACATGGTGAATCGGCATTCCATCATCAGAATAATCGATAGTACGTTTTAATGCAATATACTTTTGCATTCTTCCATAACCGTGGCATGTTGGACAAGTTACTCTACCAGATCCGCTACAAGTACTACAAGTCACACGACCGGATCCGCTACAAGTGCGACAAGTTTGTTGACCACTTCCACTACAGGAGCTACACCTTGTATGTCCGCTTCCGTGACAATGACCACAACTCTCTCTATGTCCATCTCTCTCCTTATACCCTGAACCACCACAGGAATAACAGTGCTGTCGACCTTGACCACTACAAGAAGAACAGCTATTCTGACCACGACCACTACAAGAAGAACACCTTTTATTTCCTTTTCCACCACAAGAGGAACATTGAATATCTCCGCTACCGCCACATTTTCTACAAGTAAATATCTCCACAGAACGAAGAACCTTATAAGTGTTCTCATCAGTACAGAAATTCGTTACTTTGGGAACATTAAAGTTCCATTCATCAAATTCTGAGAGAGAAAATATTGTTTGTTTTGGTGGAGTAAAATCCCCTTTATACACTTTTGTTTTATAATATTTTTCACGTGTCTCGTATAACGAGTTTAGTTGACTATGATAGGAAGGTAGTAAAAATATGGATTCAATAGACATCTCTTGTGCTATCCTCTTATGGGGGTGAGGTGGCATATCGTGAGCCCATTGATCAAACATATCATGAATCAGTTTTTCAAACTCGTGATCAGGAGTTATTTGTTCTTCAAGGAAGATCTTTGAATTAGACATATACAAAAGGCTTTAGATAACTCTTTTAAATAGGAGGTTCAGGATAGTAAATACACCAAAAATAGACATGGCAAGAATCGCAACGAATACAAAGAACCCAAATCTTCTTGCAAATGGAATCTGTAGTGTTGCTTTCAATCCATTATAAGTAAAATTAAAATGCGATTCGATGTCTCTACGAACTTTAATTTCATCCATTGGTTTTGCATCCTTTTTCTTCTGCAGATAGTCTGTTAGCTTTTGTTTCTTATCCTTTATGGAGTTATCATTAAGTTGGTCAATTACTTGAAAGAAGTTTTCTGAAGTTACATAATGCAACATTCCTTCAATTCGTAGTTCTGCCTCTTTGACTCCAATCTTCTCTTTTGATTGCAAAGAGTACCATTTTGTAGAACTATCGGGCTCCGTTTTTTGCACGCCAGCATAACAGGGAAGAGTTAGAAAAAAAAGAGATAATAGTAGTACTTTTTTCATAGTGTTATATATTTGTTATACCACCGATGGTATATTTGTAAAGAAAATATAGCGGTTACAATACTATATTATCAAAAAAATTGGATATCAACAAGTTAATAATTATGTTTGAAAACAAATTCTCCATCAATTGGGTATATTTAGGTCTTATAAAATAGACCTATCACTCAAAGAACAAAATAAATTCACCTGTAATCAGCAGAAAATAATGGACATCAACTATTCGAGATTAGAAAAATAGAAAGGATCGTATCAACGATCCCCAAAACAATGAGTGGTGTTTTTTCTTTCAAAATATGGTCTATCAGAAGTATTATATTAGGAAGAGAATATCATGCTAGAAACCACCCTTTTTGAATGAGTACTTATCAATTCCGAATGTAAATACAAACTCCTTGATCACTCCATTTATCTCCATTGGGATCATCAGTGCAAGTTCAGTTCCCACATAACTCTCCATATCTCGAGATACTGCCCCCTCAGGATAACCCCAAGAATTATAAAACAGATAATGTTTATCTAGTGATTGATATCGTTTGCTAAAATAAGCGACGTGAGAAGAGGGAACCAGTTCATCTTTTATCTTATCAAAAGGCATTATAATAGACTCTTGCTCCTCATAACCTTTTTTGTAACTTCTAAAGTTGTTATCTCCTCTTGCTGCTAAATGTTCTGCTCCATTCAGATCATCCATAAACATTGCCCCATCCCATAAGATCACAAGATAATTAGGTGTCTTATTTTCTAACTCAACATAGAACTTTGAGGCATCAACACGCCAAGTGATGTGCATACGTTTGTCGTCATAATGTGAAATTGGAGAGCTCCCTTTTTCTACATAAATCTTACTATAAGGATGTGATTTATTAGGAGCTAATGGTTCTACAACAGTTTTCAATGTAACATCAAACACTCCATGTTTTAAAGCACATGAATTTAGTAGCACAAACATAGTTAGGCTAACTAACAAATAAAACTTTCTCATAATACATATACGTTTCTATGATGCAAAAGTATAATAAACCTATGCACTCTTTCTACAGAACAACAACAAATGTTAAATGTTTTAAGTAAAATTTAGTTATGCGATTATTAGATCACAATAAAGATTACAACAGAAACACATAACTCATATTATTGTATAGTAAAGCCCGTCTTAGAAACACAGTTAACCCTTACCTAATAAGAAAGAGTCTTACTCGCAACTATAATATAAGCAAAGGATAATATATAAAATAGAGAACTCATGTCAACCAATGCAACAAAAATCAATCTATAATAACATTGACATATAGATATATATGAAGTATAGTATTAGTTTATTAAATTTTGTCTTAAAAAAAATATTTTTTTAAGACAAAGACATGCATGTATCGACTATATGATGCAACTTGCATTCAAGTCATAAATGCAACGCTATATTCTAAATCTAAGGTTTGTTAAATTGTGAAAGTATGGGGTACAAAAAAGGAGGATTACTCCTCCTTAATATTAAGTTTGCCACCATATTATTAACACATTAACCGACCAAGATATAGTGTGCGTCATGGGACAACTAAATATAGAGCAAAGGTATAAGATAGAATTGATGTATGCAATAGGTGCAAGTTATCATTCAGGACAAACAAAAAAATGAGGTAGTGTTTTTGATTGAGTGTAAAAATCAGAAGTATAATAATGAAACGATCGGGTAGATGGCTGGAAGATTGCTTAATCTTCTAGTACACCTCCCACTCCACCATTCGTACGTTTTCCTAAATCAGGATTTTACTTTTAGATAATAGGCACTAAGGGTAAAATAGACAGCTTGTTTAAGCCTTATATTAGTTATTCTGCGTTGTAGAATGCGCCTTTTAGATATGCGCCAATATTTCTTTCGTGTATTAGAAAACTGATAAGCCTTGCATTTAGACATCCCTAGCTTATAAAGACTCATCATTTACGTTCTTACCTTCATCCATCATTTCCAAATAACCAAACAGATGCGCCTTAAGAGCCACACGCTTTGACGGATTAAAAAGAATTTGGGCAAATTTATCCAGTTCGTTGACCTCTTTTCCAACTAGTGTTCCTAAGACTAGAGTTTTGCAAACGACGTCCTGCAAGTTATAGCTCACAATAAGAATCCTCATCTTCTTCTAGGGGTATATCTACATCCCCCACTACGGGCTTACACCGATTAGCACATTATCATGCATGGCACAAAAAAAGAGAGACTATTGAAGCCTCTCTTTGAACTTATATATTATCATATTCACACTTTGGCAAGAACATCTAATAGATGAGCCCAAAACTTTTCAACTGTTTTGATCTCAATTCTTTCCATAGGAGAATGTGCTTGGCGAATAGTTGGTCCAAACGACACCATATCTAGTTGTGGATATTTTGTCAAGAACAGACCACACTCCAATCCTGCATGAATAGACTTCACATCAGGCTTTTGATTGAAAAGAGATTCATAAGAATCACGAACAATCCTCATAATAGGAGAATCTGGATTAGGAGCCCAACCAGGATATCCATCACTATGTTTTACGTTCGCACCAGCCAATTGAAATACAGCCTCGACGCTTGAAGCAGCAAATATCTTCCCACTCCCTAAATCACTTCGTTGGCTTGTTGTAATATGTATTTTGCTATCCTTAAACTTAACAGAAGCAAGGTTGGTTGAAGTTTCAACCATTCCTGGCATACGATAACTCATTGCCAATACTCCATGAGGACAGCTCATCAAAGCATTCAGCAGACGGAATTGTGTATCTTGATCAATTACAAACTCAGGTTGATCAGTAGAACCAATATGAAGATCTAAATTAGGTTCGGTCATCTCCCACTCATGCTCCATATCACTTCTAAAGATATTAAATCGAGCAATAATCTCCTCTTTTTTTGCCTTAGGGACCACAATAACAGCAGATGCCTCACGAGCAATCGCATTACGTAGGTTTCCACCATCGATGTTTGCAATACGGATACCATAAGCTTGGTCTACGTTCCATAGGAAACGTACTAAAAGCTGATTTGCATTCGCTCGTCCTTTATTTATCTCATCACCAGAGTGACCACCCAAAAGTCCCTTTACCTCAACTAAAAGAGGGAATGTTGTAGTATCAACCGATTCCTTTTCAAAAGAGAAGTCAGCCAATGTATCAATACCTCCAGCACAACCAATAAATATCTCCCCATCATCTTCCGAGTCAAGATTCAAAAGGATTTTCCCAGTCAACATATCGTCCTCTAATTCCATTGCACCAGTCAAACCAGTCTCCTCATCGACGGTAAAAAGACACTCTATAGGGCCATGCTTCGCTTCAGGATCTGTTAGTACAGCCATCTGTGCGGCCATACCAATGCCACAATCGGCTCCTAACGTAGTCATATCGGCACGCACCCACTCTCCATCGACAATGGGAGTTATTGGATCTTTGTCAAAATCATGAACCTTATCACTGTTTTTTTCACAAACCATATCCATATGTGACTGTAGAATCACTGTTGGTTTATTCTCCATTCCAGGAGTAGCCTCTTTACGCATCACCACGTTTCCGATAGTATCTCTCTTGGCTTCGATACCACGTTCTTTGGCAAAGTTCAATAAGAAATCAATGATTTTTTCTTCTCTTTTAGATGGTCGAGGAACCTGACATATTGCATCAAAGTGATCCCAAACTTCTTTTGGATTGAGCTCTTTTATTGTTGTCATCTTTATTAATTATATAGTTTAATATAATCGTAAAGTTATATATTTCATAGAAAAAAAGACTTATGAAGATCATAATACTTCCATATATTTTACACTTTTCTTCTATAACATTGACTTCATCCATTTTACAATTCAAATAGTTGACATAAAAAAAAATTGTTTTATGATGAATAGTTACATACTTTTGTTAACGAACGTTTGTGTGAATATGATAACTAAAAACAGATTATTATGAAAAAATTATTTATCGTAGCGATATTTTCGCTTCTTGGGTCAGGGGCTTTTGCCCAATTACCTGTAAACTTGGGTCTAAAATTAGGATGGAACTCTTCTAAAGTGTCCACATCCACACTTTCTACAAATCTTTCTGATTATAGTCCATTGAACAACAATGGATATTTAGTGGGAGTCTTTGGTAGAATCAACTTAAAGAATTTTTTCATCCAACCAGAAGTATACTACTCTCTAAAAAAAGGAGAGACAGATTTCGATATCACACCAAAAGAAAGTAATCCAGTGAAAGTTACCCAAAAGGTGGATCTTAAAACCTTTGATATTCCAGTACTTCTTGGATATCGTCTACTAGATCTAAAACTTGCATCGATGTATGCATTTACAGGTCCTGTAATGTCCATTAATACAGAAGGTAGTAGTATCTCTTTCTCAAACACCGATGGTTTGGCTGACGATGTCTTAGCAGGGCTTAAAGATCCTTCAGGAGTAAACTGGGCATACCAGTTAGGTCTTGGATTTAACGTAGCTCTTTTCACTATTGATGCACGTTATGAGTGGGGATTGAGTAATATTGAAAATGGACTAACTAATGTCTCTTTTGACCAAAAATCAGATATGTTTACACTATCTCTAGGTTGGAGATTCTTGTAATCAAGAAGTCTAATTTATAAAAAAGGCTAGTCTAAGATAAACAATATGTTTATTATAGGCTAGCCTTTTTTTTGTTACAAATCACTCATTCTCTTTATGATGAGATTGACTAAATTTAGGTTTGTAAAGGAAGCACGCCATTCGTTCCATTTAATTCTCTCTCTAATAGAGTTCCTTTCACAGAGATCTTGAAGGACAAAGCCACTTTGTTTGGAAGTTTTTTAGGTAGATCGATATGCAACCCTTTCTGATTACGATGAAATTTCACCTTACCATATCCTAGTAATTCAACAGAAACAATCTTGTTTTCATCAGAAACTTTCACATTCGACTTTAACGTCTTCACACAACAAGATCTATCAAAATCTGTTCCTAAAAATGTAGCATATAGTGCATTATTTTTCGTTGTAAAACGAACATCCTCTTTATTGAATAGAGATGGGTTAGGCTGAATCGCCCTAGATTTTTTCCCATTCATTGGATTTGTCTCAGAGTAGAATAGATCTTCTAAATGACCTTCACCATAAACCACCCAAGGGCTGGTTCCATAAATAGCCTCTCCATTTTGCTCTAACCAAGCTCCAATTCCTAAAAGCAAATTCTCTTGTTCTTTATCAAAAGTTCCATCAGGTCTAGGGTTCATCGAAAGCAATAGTCCACCATTTCTAGCGACTAGATCACACAAACGAACAATAACATCTCTTGATTTTTTATATTTAATTCCTTTATTCCATTGCCAGTCACACCAGCCAATAGCACTTGGAGTATCATCTTCCCAGGGCCAATCAACAAAAGATGGGCGATGTGCTCCATTCTCATAACTATAGATTCCGAAGTTCTTTCCAAAGTTTCCTTTATTATGCAAACAGACCTCTTTGTTTTCCTTCTCCCCCATATTGAAAAAATGAGATAATATTTTTTCTGTACCAAATTTTCCACCACCACCATCAAACCATAAAATGTCTGGTTTATATTTATTGATAAATTCAACAGTAAGGTCATACCTATTCTTCGCAAAACGATCCTTACTTCCCATATACCAATATGTATCCCAATTCTTTTTATTCAGAAGATCCACATTCGCATAATCTGTTTTTCCTTCAAAACGTTTTGCTACATTTTGAAAATGTTTATAAGTACGGCCATGATGGAAAGTAGCAATAATCTTAAGATCTTCGTTTCTAAGCTCTTTATAAAGGTCTGAGATAATATCTCTTTGAGGGCCTAATTTCCCAGCACACAAATTAGTTATCTTACTATCCCACATACAGTAACCGTCATGATGCACTGCACATATTCCAGCATATTTAGCTCCTGATTTTTTAATCAGTTTGGCCCAATATTTAGGGTCAAAATTCTCTGCTTTAAATTGTTTTGCAAGGTCTTTGTATCCTATCCCTTTTTTAATATCTCCAACATTCTTTCGAAAAAGATTTGCTTGTTCATTACGTTGAGAAGTCTGATAATAACCCAAATAACCAGTAATATAATAATTAGCCCAATTCGGACGAGTATAGTCCCAATTACCAGTTACTGAATATACACCCCAATGAGCATAAATACCAAATTTTGCATCTTTTGCCCATTGTGGTATTTGATGAGTTCTTAACGACTTCCAGTTCGGTTGATACTTTTCCTTCTTCTGCCCATAGGTACTAGAAAGAAAAAGTAGCACACCTAATGTTAAAATTATTCTTTTCATAATCTTAGTTTATTCTTAAGCCTTGCCATTTGTCAACAGGCTTATAATTACGACTTTTGTAGTCCTCTCCTTTTTGACTATTTCTACACGAATTATTCCAATTAGTCATATAGATTTTCATTTTCCCAACCTGATCTATATGGCTATCAATGATATTATTTTCTTCAAATCGATCATTTCGCAGATCATACACTTCAGTAAGCTTTCCATTTGTAACAATATATTTTAGATCTTCATTAATAATCGCTCCTTTTCCTTTATACATAAAAGGAAGTGGGTTTTTTCTCACCTTCGATTTTCCCATAAACATTGGCATCAATGAGACTCCATCAATAGGACGGTCATCACCGATAGACAGACTAAGACCATCCACAAGTGTAGGGAGATAGTCTAAAGTAGATGTAATATAAGAGGTTTGGGAATTAGAATCAATCACTCCAGGCCAAACCATAAAAGCTGGGACACCTACACCTCCACAATAGAGAGACCTTTTCCTTCCTCTTAATCCTCCCGTTTTACCAATAAATCGTTTATTCTCATGTTTCCCTTCAGGACCATTATCACTACAAAAACAGATGATCGTATTCTCCAACTGACCAAGACTATCTAAATGTTTTACCAAGCGACCTACTTGATCATCTAAAGCAGTAATGCAACCAAAATAGTTCTGTTCTCTATCCGTATAATTGCTATATTTCGCTTTATACTCTGGTCCAGCAACAACGGGTTCGTGAGGAGCATGAAACCAAATAACACTAAAGAATGGCTTACTCTTTTTTGTAGCATCTTCAATAAATGGCAACACTCTATCCATCACCACTCTTGAATCGTCTCCTTCTAAATTTGCAGTTTCTCTTACGCCATTGTGATAGTACTCATTTTTCTTATATCTATCATTCTCTGTTGGATTCCATGTGGCTACAGCAGATTCTGTAACAAAAGATTCATCCACATTCTGTTCCCAAGGAGGGTTAAAGTTAAGAATAGGCTTGCGTTTTTTTCCTTTAGAAGAGACTCCTTTCACGATTGTTCCTAAATGCCATTTACCAAAATGACCAGTACTGTAGCCTTTCTCTTTTAGTAGGTCATATATGGTTACTTCCTCCTTTGGCAGGTGACCTACATTTGCAGTATAAATTCCATAACGAGCATAGTGTCTTCCTGTTAGGCAAGTACCCCTCGTCGGCGAACATACTGGTCCTCCAGCATAGAAGTTTGTAAAGGTCACCCCTTTTTTTGAAAGGGCATCTAAATTTGGAGTTTGAATAATCTTATTTCCATTAAATCCAACATCACCATAACCCAAATCATCGGCCATAATTAATATCACATTGGGGGATTTTTTTGACATTGTGACACTATTCGAATGTTGGTTTTCTTTCACTGTTTTACATCCAACAAAACACATTGAGGTGATCCCTAATGCAAGAGCTATTTGTTTCATTAGTTTTTAGTTTTTTTAATCAGATTAAAGATAGGCACAAGTGCCTATCTTTAGAAGCTTATGATTATTGTATCAACTATTTAATAATCTTAAGTTGCCTCCTCTTAACCTTATTCATATCATTTTCAAAAGCAATTAGATCTCCTAACCTACTTCGACAATTATTAACAAATACAGCCTTTAAATTCGTCTGCTCTTCCACTTTTTGAGGATACTTATCTTTAATATTTACAGACTCGTTAGGGTCTTTTGCAACATTAAAAAGTTGTATTTTCCCAAGAAATTTTACTGGAGCATCTTTAGGGGCTATGCGTCTTGAAAGTGCTCCTTCGTGCAAGACCAATTTCCAATTATCACGTATAATAGAGTAGAAGCCTGCATCTGAAAGGGGAACCACTCCTTCTCTCTGCTTATCATCGACATTCTTACCATAAAGAGCAGGTAAAAAACTAAAACAATCTCCCTTTTCCTTTGATATAGTATCTCCAAACACACCCTTCAATGTTGCCATAAAATCAGTAGTACACATTAAGTAGTCGCTTTTATAGTTCGACTTCACTTTCTTAGGTCATTTTGCTATAAAAGGGACATGGTGTACACCTTCATACAATGTTCCTTTCGTTCCACGAAAGATACAACTAGAAAAATGGTGATATTTCTCCAGTAATTTCAGGTTCGCCTGAGGCGAAACCCCATTATTAACAGTAAAAATAACCAATGTATTGTCTGAAATCCCCATCTTATCAAAGGCTTTCATTACACGACCTCCATACAGAAGTCTCCATGAGAAGCCACACCACTTTTGCCTTTAAATAGTTCATTTGAAACAATTGGAGAGTGTGGTGCATTTGAAGGTAGATAAACAAAAAATAGTTTATTCATATTTTTCATCAGCCAATGCTTTTTCATTCATCAAAAAAAAATTCTTTGGGTAGTCTTTGTTTACACCAAAGCTGGACATTGTCACATCAAAAGGCTTGAAGTCAATTGCTTGAATCAATTTCTTATTACAAATTCTATAATCAAAATGCTTGATATCTTTAAACTTAGGATCCATGATTACAGCATGTGCTTCGATACCATTCTTACGCTTATCTTCAAGATCTGCTTTTGCACCAGGCCAGAAATAACAGTTATAATCCATCTGATACTCGTAAGGAATTGGCTTTTTCCCTGCTTTATGTACAAACATATTCCCCCATTTAAAAGTGGTATTGGGGACATAGTCCTTTGATGTATTATAGAAGATATTATGTGAGATTGAAGACTCTGGCTCAAAGAATTGTTGTGGATAAGCTCTAAAATGGATTCCCTTAGCACAATTTATCATGATATTATTCTCAACGGTATTAATTCCTTTATGGATAATCCCAATTCTTCTTACGTTAACCAATAGATTGTTTCGAATAGTTGTACCATCTTGCCAATCATCGTTACGAATACCTACATATGGAATATCATACAAATAATTATGTCTCACCACATTGCCAAGACCTGCTCCAGAAACATTAATACTAGAGCCATCACTCAGTTTTAACATCGTTCTTTCCACTCTATTATTCTCAATAATATTATTGCGAGCATGAAGAAATGGAGCATAACGTTGAATAATACTCTTTGTACTATCAATATTAGGAATTACCTCACTCCAGCGTATCGTTCTCGAAGCTTCATCAAAGTTACACTCATCTTTCATCAAAATTTGACATCGAACACCACAAATACCAACGGCTTTACGAGGCACGTCGTGAATATAATTATTTGCAATAATATTGCTACCACTCTGCCACGCGAAAATTGCATGTCCATGATATACAATTTCTCCACAATGGTGAATAATATTATTTTGAATCACATTATTCTTATTCACATCTTTTATTCCAGGACCATATCCAGCAAGAAGTATACCCATATGACCTACATGATCGATAAGATTCTTCTGTATCTTAATTTTTTGTGCATAAAGATCTAAACGAATAGCACTTCCTCCAGAATTTGTAAAGTGACAGTTCTCAACCAAACAAGCCTCTGCACCACGAAAGCGCAACATAGCATTACCATAATCAAATGTATCCCAATCATGCTGGATGCCCCATCCTTTACGATTCTTATACCACACTGTACGATCAGCATGACTAAATGTAAGACCTTTAAATTGAATATTTTTAGCTGGTGTGTCTTTAAGTAGATCATAATGAATCTTCCCTTCCACTCTAACAAGCTCCATTAACTGTGGTGCATATATTGTTTTTGAAGGGGTTCCAGATTCAGGCCAATAATATATTTTTCTACTTTTGGTGTTCACACACCACTCTCCTGGTTTATCTAGATAATCAATTACATTCTCAACCCAACCAAAACGATGAGAACCACTAGAAAATGGTAAAGCATTGGCTTCAAATGCTAGATAGGCAATTTTGTTCTTCATATCAACAGACTCTAGTTGAATGATGTTGATATTCCATGGTACTGGATTGAAAAACACTTCCACGTCAGACAAGTTTGACCAATCTTTTATTTGATCAGTAAAAGGGAACATGCGAAGATGAATCCGATCTCTATTATAATAAGCATTTTGACTATCAGCACGACGAATCTTTTCATTTCTTGGCATCTGGAACTTCTTACTTTTTGCTCTCACCAACCTTGAATTACCGTCATAAAGTGTCCTGAATGATTTCAAACCTCGAGGCATTACCGCCTCATAAAGGTGTCCCTTTGCCGCAGAAGGTGTTCCTTTAGGGTATCTCTTTACCTTTTTCCACTTTCTTATTGGAAGACCTGAAGACAAAACCACATCTTCATCTTTATAAGATTCGAACGTCAGTTTATGTCCATTTTTAAGTGTGTGCGGCAATCCCAATACGAGCGTCTTATTTAATTGATGACGACCTTCTCGTAGATAAACAATAATATCTTCAGAACTATTTTTGTGAACGAACTGCTTCACTTTCATTGAGGCTCTTCCTATAGTTTTAAAAGGGGCTTCAATACTCCCATTTCCTTTGTCGCTTCCCTTAGGTGAGACAAAAATCTCTTTTTTAGCGCTAACGGAGATATACAATATCATCGCAATAGCTAACAATAAATTATTTCTCATTGTACTCTATTTATGTTATCCTAATTCAAAATTATCCACGGATATTTACAATGGAAAAGTAAGGAGATATTCAATGTGACATTAGTACAAATTGCACATTAAGTACCAAATTAATCAAAATATGATCATGTAAATAATTATATCATCCTTTAACAGATAATGGGCAATGACATCTCTATCCCATTATAAACCAATGTTACATTTGGAGTGATATACTGTTATATTTCATGTTAATATAACAGTATGGGATATTTAATGGATAGCAAATCAAATACAGACAAAAAAATCAATGATGCAGAAATACAAAAGGCTTCAATAATCCTGTTCTATGGTTTCGAATAACATAAATTCCATCTTCAATTAACGGAAATAATTTATCTTTACAGAGATCATTACGAAATGTATAAACCGCCCTACCACTGAGATCAAATATGGTATAGATAGTAATATTATCACTACCAAAATAAGATTGAGAACTGATAAATTGCAAATAACTAATCACTTTCACACTTTTGTCACAACAGAATACTCTCTCTATTTTTAACACTCTTAGACTATTTACATTAAATAAATAAGCAATTACTTAAACAAAAACACTCTCTTCCCCAGTTAATGAGAAAGAGAGTATTAATAACTACTCTAAAGTTTAACATCTATCTCCTTAAAAAAAACAAATCAACTGTATCTGTTTTAGAAAAGATAGAATCTTAATTAATATCCTACATTTTGGGATACAATTCCAATATTTCTATTTAGCTCATCCATCGGGATGGGAAATAGGATATGATGCTGTCTAATATTTTCTGCTCCTGGAGTTATTTTTTTAGGATCAAACACTGCACTAATACCTTGTGCACGTTGCTGAAAATAAGTAAACTTAGCCGACTTTTTAGATGGTTTTTTATACAAATGCTGTGCTTTAATTTCACTTACTAGACGTCCCATTCTAACGGCATCAAAACGTGTCTGTCCCTCATAACAAAGCTCCCATTTACGCTCTTGGTATACTACTTCTAGCATCTCTTCTTGAGTTAAACTAGTCAATACATCTTCTGGCTGACTCGATTCAGGATAATTCACCCCAATAGGTGCGTCCATATCTTTCGAGATTGTAGAGCCTCTACGAGCACGAGCACGAATTATATTTACATACTTTGCTGCCGAAGCTTGATCTCCTAGTTCATTATTAGCTTCTGCCAATACCAACAAGATATCTGCATATCTTAATAAAACTTGATTTTGATCGTGTTCAAAAAAACAACGAGCAGTTGTTTTATATTTTACAAAAGAGAACTTATTCGGTTCTATTAGATTAATATATTTTGGGTTCTTACCCTTCCAAAGATAAACATTTAAGAAAGCAACCATACGAGGATCACTATTAGTATAATCTAAATCATCTGAAGTGTAATTTTGAATAAATGATTCAATAAATCCATTTGCCAAAGTTATCCTATATTTTCCCGAAGTAGGCTTCGATGAATTTCCAAATATACCAGACATCGAACCTGCAGAAAGACCTTTATAACCAGTCTCCTCGATTAATTGCAACTCAAATAACGACTCCTTATTATTCTCATTTGAATAATAGAAAGGAGCAACAACATCGTCTTCTAACCCCACGTTCGCTCCATCATGAGCAAATCCAACTACTTTTTCACCATACTCTTTTGCCTTTTGATAGTATAATAATTCGTCAACCCAATCATAACTATTCATTGTTAGATTCCAAGCCTCTGACATATGAGAATGTCTCTTCATGGATGCAGCAGTTAAATAAACTTTTGCTAACAACCCATTTGCAGCACATCTTGAAACACGACCGACATCATCGACACCATAGCTAGGAGATAGCGATGATCCTGTCTTAAAATACAACCATTCTGATGCAAACTCAAGATCCTCGATAATTTGCTTATAGACTTCAGCAACCGAGTTACGAGACATCTGAAAATTATCATCATATCTCACTTCTGTAACATTTAACGGTACCGCGCCATATAGACGCACCAATCCAAAATAACTATAAGCTCTTATGAACTTTGCCTCTGATAAAAGTCTATTTTGAAGTGGCTCTTTAATATGAGTCACCTCAGGATCCATCTTTGAAATCCTATTAATTGTACAGTTAGCTCTCTCTATTGCTAAATAATAACCACGATAGATCTCTTTTATATCTCTAGCACTAGAAGTAAAAGAATAGATATTTAACGTCTCATTATTAGACCTAGCAGCAGATACAGAAGTCCCAATATCCTTCTTCAGGTGAAGATCCATAAACGGACTATTGCTTCGATTCAACATTGCTGCATAAACACCATTTACAGATGTCAATGCTTGTTCGGCATTATTAAAGTATGTGTCAGGATTAATAAATGACTCAGGATTTTCCTCAAGCAATGAATTACATGAGGATAGAAACAAAAAGAGGAGTACTATATAAATATATTTCATGTCTGTCTTCTATTAAAATTTTATACTTAGACCTGCAGTAAAGTTCTTTGATTTAGGATAATTCCCATTATCAATACTATTGGACAATTCTGGATCATATCCACTATATTTAGTCCAAGTATAGAGATTATCCCCTTTCACATACAGCTTCAATCCTTTCAATTTTATCTTTCTAAGAAACTTTTTAGAAAAATTATAACCTATATTCACTGATGAAAGTCTTACATAAGATCCATCTTCAATAAAAGTATTAATAATCGTATTTCTATAATCACGAGCAATAGGATTTGGTTGAAAACTATTCACATTACCTGGATCTATTATAGCACCACTCTCATCTTTCACTTCAGGTCTCCAGAAATCTAGAACTGACACTAATCTGTTGTCCGAAGGCATCCAATTACCTAATAACTTCTCATTCAACTTATTGTAAACATCTCCACCATATTTAAAACGGAAACGAACACCAATAGAAAGATTACCAAAACGAAAACTATTAGATAATCCACCATAGAATTTAGCTTGATTGTTACCTACAGTTGTACGATCTTTATCATCAATTACAACCTTAATAGGTGTACCATCTTCTGCATAAATACTACCTTTTCTATCAATGTCTTCAAATTTACGTTGACCAACAATCATATTAGCACGAAATTTTCCATGTCTATAAATAGCAAGTTCTTCTTCATTTTGTATAATTCCAACTTGCTTGAAACCATAAAAGGCTCCAGACTTCTCATTAACCTTATCTAGATATACTCCTCTTAAAAGATGATCTTGACCTGGTCCTAATTCCCTAATAATATTCTCATTCTTAGATATGTTAAAATTAGTTGTCCATTTAAAGAACTTTGAAGAAACATTAACCGTATTCATCGAAAATTCGATTCCTCGGTTCTCTACACTACCAAAATTCTTACGCATACTATTAAACCCCGTAGAATATGGCATTGCTATATTCTGTAGTAAATCTCTACCTACTTTTTTATAGACATCAATAGTAAAACTAATCTTATTGCGATTGAAACCTAAGTCCATTCCTAAGTTAGACTGCACTGAAGTTTGCCACTTCAAATATGGGTTTCCAATAGAATTTACAACCAATGATGTTGCTACTTTGCCACCAAAAGAATACGAATCAAATCCTGTACGTGTTAGAGATTCATAGTTCCCCACTCTTTGGTTACCTGTATGTCCATAACTTAAACGAAATTTCCAATTTGACAACACCTTCACTCCTTTCAAGAACTTCTCTTGATTTACACGCCAAGCAAAAGCACCAGAAGGGAAATATCCCCATTTATGGCCTGCTCCAAAACGAGAAGCACCATCGGCACGCATTGAACCAGTCAAGATATAACGATCATCATACACATAGTTGAATCGTCCAATATAAGAGATAAGACCTCCTGCAGACTTACCTGAACCAGGTTTACCAGGCTTCATTCCAACAGACATATTTGCAGTATTCAAGTCGTCCATACTAAAATTAGAACTAGATAACTGCTGAGACTCCGAATAGTACTTTTCAGTTGAGAAAGCTCCCATCAAATTAAGGCTGTGCTTACCATTGAAAGTATTCGAAAAGTTCAAAATACTTGTTTGAACTCCTTTTACACTTAAATTATTTTTAATCATACCACGACCATGAGAACCAGCGCCCATTTTAGTAGTGGAAGGATAGTAAATATCACCTTTTGTGTAATTTATAGACCCTCCAAGATCTAAATTGTAATAGAAGTGCTTAGTAAAGTTATATTTAAAAGAAACCTTACTAATGTTCTGCATTAGTTTAATTTTATTGGTGACATCCCAAACAAAGATATATGGATTTCGAATGTCCGATTTCTCTTCTCCAGTATCCTCATTAAACATTTCCTCTGGTGAATAGGTAACACTTTTTGAAGGAGATGCATTTACAACCTGTCTTATGATACCTGCACTCACCAAAGATCCATTCGTTTTAGTGTCCACTCCATTTGTCTCAGTATAACTTGATTTCTGAATAAAAGAAACATTAAGTTTCCCAAACTCCATCTGCAATTTAGCGTCTACCAAATATCTCTTAAGACCATTATTTGGAATAATACCAGTATTTTCAAAATAGGAAGTAAAAGCATTATATCTATATTTCTTCACACCTCCAGAAAAGTTAACACCATAATTCTGAAGTGTTCCAACACCAAAAAGTTCATTTTGCCAATCTGTGTCGATATGTTTTGGGTTTATCGAATCGCGATATGCTTCTGCAGTAGGAAATCGTTCTTGCTGTCTATTTTTATACCATAAATACTCAGCATGTTGCAAAGAATTACAAAGATTTAATCTATTAGCAAGCTGTTGCGTTCCATACTTTGCTGTGATAGTAATATCATTTTTACCCGCTTTACCTGATTTTGTCGTAATCAAAACAACACCATTCGCTCCTCTAGCACCATAAATTGCTGTAGATGATGCATCTTTTAAAACCTCTACAGACTCAATGGTCGCTGGATCTAAGTTTCCAAGAGGATTCATGTTATCGTTTCCAGAAATACCCGTTGTGACACCCACAGGATTATCATCCACAGGAAAACCATCAATTACATATAATGGGGCTGTATTTGCACCAATTGAACTTCCACTACGAATACGCACATTTAAACTAGCACCTGGACCTCCTTCTGAGGTCTCAATAAAAACACCTGCAACTTTTCCTTGCAATGCAGAAACGACATCTGGATTCGGTGTACTATTTAAATCATCACTCTTAATAGAAGCTACCGATCCAGACAAATCACTTTTCTTCACAGAACCATAACCAATAACAACGGTTTCATCAAGTTCAGTTCTCATAGTAGTCATCTCCACTTCCAATTTCGATCTACCTTTTAAGAAAACCACTTTCTTTTTGTAACCAATAAATGAAAAAATCAAGGTCGATCTAGGACTCTTAGTTTTTAAATTAAAAACTCCGTCGATATTGGTTATACCACCTGTATTTTCCCCTTTGATTATAACATTTACCCCTGGTATTGTCTCTCCTGTTTTTGCATCTTTAACGACTCCCTTTACATTGAACTTTTGGGCATAAGTAGTCGTCACAAAAAATAACATCAAGATAAACAACAAACTGTTTAATTTCATAGATTTAGTTTTAAATACGTTTATTGCACATTAACTTATTTATTTAGTAAATACATGTAGTATATACATGACCTCTTATTCTTATCATCATGTATACATACAATATAATTAACATTAAAATAGAATAGTACAGATTCTGATCTGCTTGGGTCACTACTCTAGTTCTACTTTTATTTATAGTACAAATATCAACATGAAAATTTAAAGATGTTACTAGATTATTTTCAATTTATAACAGAATCAAGTTTTATTCTTCGCAACAGTCAATTCGATCCTATAAAACACAATGAATGTGCTCTTTACAATATTTCAATTAATTATTTACACACATAATTAACACAATTCATGTGCGATAAGTAACATTAAAATGAAAGAAATATACTATTAATCGAAAGGTTAGAAATCGAATTAATAATATAATTATTCTCAAAGCAACAAATATAATCACTTAAATCAATTAGATTAGTATTAATACATAATAAATTAATATATGTTAAAAAAACCTCTCGCAATACTTAATTTATTATAATGACATACATTACTGCAATAGATAGGCCTAAAGTAAGCGTTCGGTTATTCACATCTTGTGTTTTAATTTACAGCCTTCTACTTTTGAGTCATAATCAAAAATAGAAATAGATGAGTAAAAAAGCACAGATGTTTGATCTCATAGAAGGTAACTACTCAAGTTCATTTATAGTTTAGCCTCCATTCGCTAAAGAATGGAGGTTCAGAAAATACATAATGTGTAAATTATTTTATTGCCAACTGACCTTAAGATGGTTTTGAGATAACCAATGAGCAATCATTCTCACTACACTCTTTCCTTGTTTTTTAAGTGTATCAACAATAGAGCGTAACATGGCATACCTTTGGGCTCCTTCTTCTGTTCGATAACCTGCAGATACTTTTTGTTTTATTTTAATATTACGTATTGACCTTTCGGATGCATTGTTGTCAAAAGGAACTTCGTAATACTCTAAGAAAGTAAACACACTATCAATCCTTTTAATTAATCGACTCCGTAATGTCTTGATCTCATCTAGCTGATCGTCATACTCGTCATTTTTCAACAGAATAAAAGCTGTTCTTTAAATATTGTTTTCTGGTTCATCCACATTTTGCGTATATATCTTGATGCATTGCTTTTATTTTTAACATAAAAAAATCTAAGTCACGATAGCCATATGCTTGTCTTTTTAAGGTTTTAATCTTGTTATTTATTCCTTCTAAAGGCCCCGTGGAGATATTGCACTTATACCAATTTAGAATTCCTGTTTTGTGTTTGGTCAATAGTTCTACCATTTTCTTAAGCTGAGGGATTTCAGTCTCATTTGCCTCTTCTATCCATTGTTTAAGTAATTTTGAAGCGTCTCTAATATTATCTTGATTCCATAATTCCCTCAATTCTTCTTTCAAATAATATGCGTAAAACAAGGTGGTATTCGTTTCTAATACTTTTTCAAGTCTTGAGTCTTCCCCTTTCTCAAGGTTGAGATTCTCTGGGTTCTTTAACAATAGCCAACGACTTCCTTTTAAACTTTTCTTGATAACCTTATCCTTCTCTTTGTTGTAAAGATCTCTTCTAATTTTACTTATAGTCTCATTTAGTTTCTTTATTATATGGAAATGGTCAAATACCATAGTAGCTTTAGGTGCATTGGTTTTTACTGAAAGAATATAGGCAGGTGACATATCAATGGCAACAGACTCTATTTGGACTTTATTGATCTTTATTCGTTTCCAAAAAGGAACCAATGCCTCAGAACCTTTACCTTTTCCTACTTGTAAAACGACTCCTTTATCTAAGTCATATATACATGCCCCTTCTTCACTGCGAATTCATCGATAGCAATATGTTTCACCCCCTTTAGCCCAGGAGAATGATATTTTGATTTTAAGTGAGACTTAATGATATCTTTTACAATATTCCAGTTAAGGTCTAAAAGTCGACTGATTGATTGAATCGTCATATGAGAAGAGAGAAGTAAAACCATCTTCTCTAAAGATCGAATATAGGACTTCTGCTCTTTTGCAAACCTTAAATGTTCCTGACGTACGATCTTGCATTTCTTGCATAAAGGCGTTGAACATCTATGATAATAACGCACTTCTTTTTGCCTATCATTGGCCCCTTGAAACTACGTTCAACAACTCCACAACAAATAACATGCATTCTTTTACAGCGACTACAACGTAGTTTGTCTTTTTTTGTTTTAACTTTAAGTTGGATGATATCTCCAACATAGGATGTGGATAATAATTGCTGGTCTTGTAATCCTAAACAATGATATATACTACTGGTATTCATAGTCTATAGCGTTTTATATAAGAAATAACTATAGAATATGTTTACCAGTCTTTTGTTCATATACGCAATTCATGGAAGAACCATTAGCTCTTGAAGTCGAAGAGAAAAATCTAGAAGACTTACAGATATCTTCTCCAGAAGAGGAGGTTATTGAGGTTATTAAGAAGAAAAAGTATCCCTTCTGACCTTCCTCGTCAAGTAGAAGTGATTGAACCTGATGATGTCCCAGAGGGAGCAATTCGTATTGGAGAAGAGATATCAGAGAGGATTGAATTTAGTCCAGGTAAGCTTTATGTAAGACAAATTGTTCGTCCAAAATATCGTTTACCCGAAGAGGATAACATTATCATCTCCGAACTTCCGTCGGATCTTATCCCCAAATGTATGGCGGGAAACTCATTAATAAGTCAATTTATTGTTGATAAATTCTACGACCATATACCTCTTTATAGAGTCCAAGGGATCTTCAAAAGATCAGGAATTGATTTTCCTAAAGCAACCATCAATGGATGGATAAGGAAGGCTGCTGAACTACTTTCTCCACTATACAAACATATCGAGAAAAAAGTAATCCAGTCAGACTATATTCAAGCCGATGAGACAAGTATCAAGGTTCTAACAGATAAGAAACAAGGAGCCACTCACCTTGGTTACTTCTGGATCTATTATGCCCCACATATAAAGAGTTGTTTATTTACTTACGATAACTCTCGAAGGAGTTCTGTACCAGAATCTACTTAAAAAGAGTTTAAAGGAGTTCTACAGACAGATGGATATCAAGGTTATCATAAACTTGGAAGTCAAAAAGAAGTTATAAAGTTAGCATGTATGGCACATGCTCGACAGAAATTTTTTGAGGCAAAAGAAAATGATCGAACTCGTGCCGAATATGCTTAAAAAAAAATCCAAGACCTATATAATGTAGAGCGAACTTGTAAAGAAAAAGAGTTGTCTATCGAAGAAATCTACCATCTTCGACAAGAACTTGCTGTACCTATTCTAGAGAAACTCGGCCAATGGATAAAAAAAGAGTCTCTTACAGCATTACCTAAAAGCCCTATTGGGAAAGCAATCAACTATACCCTAAACCTATGGGATGAACTGTGTCAATATACAGAAGATGGAAGCTACATTATCGACAATAATAATGTGGAGAATAAAGTACGTCCAGTAGCCATTGGACGTAAAAACTATCTCTTTGCTGGATCTGAAGAGGGAGCAAAAAGAGCAGCAATGTTCATACCCTATCTTCAATGTGCAAAATGGCAGACGTTGAACCTCATGCATGGTATACAGATATCTTAAATCGTATATCCGACACCAAGCCATCGAAATACGATGACTTACTTCCTCAAAACTGGAAATAATCTTTATAGTAAAAAAAATCAATCTTCATATACGTGAGTAGCCGAACGGATACAAATGAGCGACAAAAATGTAATTTAATGTTACATGCAAAAAATAAATTGCATCTCTTTTAATAAAAAAAGAGATGCAAAATTAATTGTTTGTGTGTGTGTTTACTATAGCCACTTCGATAAATTAGTTTATGAAGCTAGATTTCAGATCTCTCGATCAAAATAGGATATATTATTTCTAACCAAAAGCTATACCCATCTTTTTACGTCTGTTTATTAAGGACATACTATTTATCAAAAGAAGACTCAATGAAGCACTTCTAATGAAGAGTTGTACAATTCATCCACTATACAACTTAGTGTGAGTTTATTATGAGCATTTCCCTTGAAATTGAAAAGGAAACTAGATTTTGAATCTCTCGATTTTGAGATATACAAACCTTTAACAGACTCATATACAACTCGGTGTGTGTGTGTTTATATTGACAAATTCTCTCTTTAACAAAAAGAGTAACCAGATTTTAAATCTCTCGATTATAAGGAATATCGCTCTTTATAATCAAACAATATCCCCCAATGTGTGTCTGTTTATTAAGGGCGTTTCGATCAAAAAAGATGAAGAAACTAGGTTTTAGATCTCTCGATCATTGAATATCGATCACAAAAGGTATTTAGGCATATAAAAGAAAAGTAACTATTTCAAGAGAATTTTCTTTTTATTCTCTTTCGTCCCTTCGTTATTCAAGTTAGAACGAAAGAGAATTAATCTGCATAGAATCTGTTAAATTATCAGATTACTTTTTCCAAGGTACTTTTGGAGATTGATAGTAGTTTAATCCCATTGCCTCGAAACGATCTTGCTGATCAGCCAATCTTACTTTATACGTTTCCCAATCTTGCTGTGATCTCTTCGACCAACCTATTTCAGCATAACCTGGAAGTCTTGGGAAAGTCAAATATTGAATATCTTTTAGATCTTTTACAGTCTCAGCCCAAAGTGGAGCTTCAATACCAATGATATCATCTATATCCATATTTGGCAGATAAGTTGCAGGATCCCAATTATAAGCATCATCTACTTCTGTATAACCAGCCCAGTGTAATCCAATTGGACTGTCTTTATCATATTGAATATCCATATAAGCCTTAGCAGCAGGAGACATTAGAAGTTTTGCACCTTGTTTCAAAGCTAATTTAGCACTGTGAGTCTTTACTTTCCAGAACTGAGCAACTGTATTTGGCTGTAGTTTCGCTTCTGCAATATCAGCCCATCCAACTACTTGTTTACCATGTGAAGCAATGATCTCTTGTGCTCTATTTATAAAATTGATATAGTCTTTTTTCTTAGTAACATGAGTCTCATCTCCTCCGATATGGAAATATTTACCAGGAGACAGTGCAACCATCTCTTTCACTACATCTTCAATAAATTTATATGTAATCTCTTTATCAACGGTAAAAGTACTAAATCCTACATTTGTTCCTGTATACAAATCCTTAGGCTTGTTATCAGGATTCAATTCGCCATAAGAAGCCAAAGCAGAATTGGTGTGACCAGGCATATCAAATTCAGGTACTACGGTAATATTACGTGCGGCTGCATACTTCACGATATCAGTATATTGCTCTTGAGTATAAAATCCGCCTTCTCCACCACCGACTTCAGTGCTTGCTCCAATCTCAGTAAGTTTTGGCCACGATTTGATTTCAAGTCTCCATCCTTGATCATCTGTCAAGTGAATATGAAAATAGTTCATCTTATACATTGCCAAGTAATCAATAAAATGCTTCACCTCTTCCACAGTAAAGAAATGTCTTGCAACATCTAACATTGCACCTCTATATTCGAAACGAGGGGCATCTTTAATAGTTCCAGTTGCAACTCTCCAATCAATTGTTTGTATTACGTTTTTTTCTATGGCAGCTGGAAGAAGTTGTCTCAATGTTTGTGTACCATAAAATACACCACCAACATCTTTTCCTTCGACAGTAATATGGTCCTCAGTAATCTTCAATTGGTAACCATCGGCTTTGGTCAAAGAACTATTAAGTGTTAAAAATATTTGATCAGACGATGCACTATTCCCTTCTACTATAGTAAAAGGAAAACCAGTTGCAGGCTGAAGTAAACCTTGTAGAACTTTTGCCGTATTCATTAATGAAGCATCTGAAACCACGATTTCAGTCGCAGAAGTAATTTTGAATGAAAAACCATCTGCTTTTATTTCATTAGGAATAGGAATAATGCTTGACTTATTCAAATCCATTGAAACTCGCTCCTTACATCCAACCAAACTAGTTGTTGCGATGCCTAGAAGAAGTAATGTTTTCTTTAAATAGTGCATGACTGTTTGTTTTAATAGTTATTGATTCTACTTGCAAATCTAAAGACTGTATTATACAGTCAGTCAGCAAAATCATATAAAATTGTGTAAAATACAGTATTTTACATCACTATATTATATCTACAACAGTAACATAGACACTATTAAACAACTACTTACCCAACGGAATCTTTGGAAGCTCTTTTATTATATCTGAAAACACTTTTAAATGTGGATTCTCTTTTTCTCGTACTTCTAGTTGCTTAAAAAGAGATGGATTTCCTATCCAAATCATTTTTGATTTAGCTCTGGTCATCCCGACATTCCACCTATTTAAGTTAAAATAGAAATCAAAGCCATGAGAGATATGGTCAATATTACTTAAAACCAAAGAAAAAAAGACAACCTCCTTCTCTTGTCCTTGCATCCTCTCTACTGTATCCACCACAACATCTTCTGGATTAAAGCTTGGATCATCAAAATGAATTTTTGCAAGATGATGTCTAATCAAACGAGTCTGAGCTCGGTATGGAGTTACAACCCCTATCTCACATGCAGGAACTCCAGCATTTACCAATACCTCAGTGAGCTGACGAACCACCAATGCTTCCATTTTAGATTGAACTTTGCATCGACTATGCTTAGTCTCTACAAAAAGAGAAGCCATTTTGGGGTTAGAGAGAAAATCGAATCGTTTGTCTTCTACAATAATATCTAAAGTTCTTTTAGATACATTGGAAGCACTCTTCAAGCGTCCTCGGTAGAAATAACGACTTGGAATAGAATTGATCATCTCATTCATCCGATAAGTCGTTTCCAACATTGCCCCTTCATGTTTTTCTGTCAGACACTCAAAAGCAGAACGAGCAATTTCTTTCTTGTCGTGCGAAGCAACCAATACAGGAGGCATCTGCTTGTGATCGCCAATCCAGATTGTTTTACGACAGGATAACATGATCCCAATAGCTAATGGTTGGGTCAATTGACCTGCCTCATCAATGATAGCAACATCAAAAGATAAAGCCCCAACTCTTTTACTTCTTAAACTCATAGGAGAAGCTCCTACAATTAGGCCCCGATCTAATGAATTATAAGGGGATAGAATAAACTGTTCATAATTTCCTACGGAGTTGGGTTTTGCAATCAAATCTTCCGCTTGCTCTATTGGACCTATTTTAAATAACTTGGAGTAATCAGATAAAGATCGGACCTTTTTTAAAGCATTATTTATTGCACGATGGGTAAAAGCACTCACAAGTATATTCAACCCCTGTTGCGCCAATGTCAAAGCAAGGTATGCTAAAACCCATGTTTTACCTGTGCCTGGTGGTCCTTGAATCGTATAATAATTTGAACAATGAAGTGCATTGACAAAAGCATCTGCTTGTGTATCATTAAAACCATACTTTTCCCGATACTGTCGTTTTAAACTAGGATCAAAAGCCTCTATAAATGGAGGGATTACACCTTTTAATTGTCCAAAAATATCGTTTCCCAAAGGAGTTGAAGTGATACAATCTACAGTATTCTTTAGTAAATGTCTCAAATCTACTCGATCGGGATCCACAAACCATTCTGAACTACAGTGAGTAATATTGGAGAGATTGCATCCATAAGAAGCTTTAATTTCATAATACCCGGGATGTTCTCTGACCACTTCACAACTAAAATAGTTCTCTTCAGGGACTCCTTTATGAAGTCTTATTCGACTACCTGGACGCAGATTCGACTCATTAAAAGGCAATTGTAGAAAAGCAAAACCTCGACGAGCCCAATCAATGCCATCCATCACTGTAAAAACAGTGACATTATTGATTGTATGTCCCAATTCAATACGCTCTTCTAAAGGCAATGCCCAAATATCTTCTATCTGTTTATTTTGTGCATCACTCTCCACATCAATAAAGCTCTTTAATTGGCAGATATAACTCTCCATCTATCTCACAACGAATTTTAAATGATTAAAATGATAATATTGATCGGAACATACTACATTACGGTATCCCTCACCCTTATCCATGGAAAAGGAATTAAGATCGTTTAGGCATCTCTCTTGGGACAAAATGAAATCCTTGTGCCTTGTAATCTATTTGTGATTCTATAAGAGAGTTATATCCCACATCCACTAAGAAAAGAGCTTCTCCCGGTGCAGATGCACTTGCATACTTTCTATTTCGTTTCTCAATGATCTGATTAAACTTCTTTGGAGATATCTTACCATAACCGACATCCAATAGAGTTCCTACAATTGCTCGAACCATATTTCGAAGAAAACGATCGGCTTGAATTGTAAATACAGCAAAATTATCAAACACCTCCCAAGAAGCAGCACTCACATCACAAACACTAGTCTTATTATCTGCACCTGTTCTTTCAAAACTCTCAAAATCTTTGTGTTTTAAAAGAAATACTGCTGCTTCATTCATTATTTCAATATCCACCTTTTTAAACGGCTTAAAAGCAAAAGATGAAACAAAAGGATCTTTATCAAAAGTAATAAAATATTTATAGGTTCGATGTGTTGCATCAAAACGAGCATGATCTTTAGGACCGACCTTAAAAATCTTCTGAACTGCAATTCCTTTACATAAAAGTTTATTCAACTTATATACAAAATTTGGATCATCTAATTTTAAACTCACTGCATCAAAATGAGCGACATAAAGAGAGGCATGTACTCCAGTATCGGTTCGTCCAGCACCCGTAACTTCAATTGACTCTCTTGAAATCATACTCATCGATTTCTGAAGCTCTTCTTGAACTGTTACTGCATTAGGTTGAATCTGCCATCCATGAAACTCCGCTCCATTATAAGATAACTGAATGAAATATCTCTGCTTAACACTGATTTTTGTTTCCATTTTTTTCTTAATCTTTCTGCAAATTTAAACAGAACTGTTAAGGAAGACGAAGAGTTTGTTGAAATTTTCAAACTACAATCTATTTTATATTTTTACGTAATAATTGAAAGAGAAATTAAACATTATGAAAAAAACTATTCTGACATTAATTACAGCAGGAACAATCCTAAGTTCTTGTTGTAATCAAGGATGTAAAACAGACCAAGAGACCAATCCTCTCTTAACAAAATTCGAGACTCCATATGGTGTACCTCCTTTTGATAAAATTCACAATAGTGATTTTATGCCTGCTATTAAGAAAGCAATGCAGATTCAAAACGAGCGTATACAGAAAATTATCGACAACAAAGAGGCTCCTACATTCGAAAATACAATTGTTGCATTAGAGAAAAGTGGATTCGAATTAAACCAAATTGATGGAATCTTCTCGAATCTTCGCTCTGCTGTTACAAACGACTCAATCGATGTGATTGCTTCTGAATTATCACCAATTATGTCAAGACATGGTGACCAGATCTCTTTCAACGAAAAACTATTTCAAAAAGTCAAAGTAGTTTACGACCAAAAGAATTCTTTGAATCTGAGCGAAGAAGATGTAAGGCTACTTGAGAAGGAGTATAAAGGTTTTGTAGATGGTGGTGCAAATCTATCGAAGGAAGAGAAAAAGAAGCTATCTAAAATTAATGCCGAGCTTTCACTTCTTTCTATCCAGTTTGGCAAAAACCTATTGACTGAAACAAATGCTTTCTCTCTTATTATTGATAAAGAGAAAGATCTTTCGGGTCTCCCTGAATCTGTTAGACAAGGCGCTGCACAAACAGCAAAAGAGATGGACAAAGTGGGCAAGTGGGCTTTTACTCTACAGAAACCTAGTTGGATTCCTTTCCTTACATATGCTGACAACAGAGCATTAAGAGAAAAGCTATACAAAGCGATGTATAATCGTGGAAATAACAACAATGAGAACGATAACAAAGCAAATATCCAAAAGATTGTTAAGCTTCGTGCTGAGAAAGCAAAGATTATGGGATTCAACAATTGGTCTGAGCTTTGTCTAGAAGATCGTATGGCAGGAAAACCAATTCGTGTATTTGATCTTCTTACACAAGTATGGAAACCAGCTATTCAGAGAGCTAAAGAAGAAGTTACTGATATGCAGAAGATGATCAAAAAAGAGAAGAAAAATTTCAAATTAGAGAGTTGGGATTGGTGGTACTATTCAGAAAAAGTTCGTAAGGCGAAATATGACCTTGATGAAGAACAAATTCGCCCTTATTTCGAACTGAACAATGTTCGTAACGGTGCATTCATGGTAGCCAACAAACTTTATGGTCTAAAAATTACTGAAGTTAAAGATATTCCTGTTTACCACCCTGAAGCAAAAGCTTATAAAGTATGTGAAAAAGACGGTTCCTTGGTTGGTATTTTATATACAGACTTCTTCCCAAGAGCAAGCAAAAGAGCTGGAGCTTGGATGACTAGTTACAGAAAAGAATATAAAAACGACAAAGGAGAGAGAGTTGCTCCAATTATCTCTATTGTTTGCAACTTCTCTAAACCAGTAGGAAACAAACCGGCACTTCTTTCTTATGATGAGGTGACTACTCTTTTCCATGAATTTGGTCATGCTCTTCACGGGCTTCTTTCTCAATGTAAATATTACTCTATTTCGGGGACTTCTGTAGAGAGAGACTTTGTAGAACTTCCTTCACAAGTAATGGAACACTGGCCAGCAGAAGCAGAAGTATTGGCTATGTATGCAAAACATTACAAAACAGGAGAGCCAATGCCAAAACAACTAATCAACAAGCTTGTTAAAAGTAGTACTTTCAACCAAGGTTTTGCAACAGTAGAATATATTGCTGCTTCTTACCTAGACATGAAATATCACACAGTGAAGGATGCAAACATTAAAGATGTAAACAAGTTCGAAACAGACCAAATGAGAGAGCTTGGATTAATTGAAGAGATTATTCCTCGTTATAGATCTACATATTTCGCACACATCTTCTCAGGAGGATACTCTTCGGGTTACTACAGTTACCTATGGGCTGAAGTTCTAGATAGCGATGCATTCGAAGCATATAAAGAGACAGGTAATATCTTCGATCAAACAACTGCACTAAAATTCCGTCAAAACATTCTTGAGCAAGGTGGTAAACGCAAAGCGATGGATATGTATAAGGGATTTAGAGGAAAAGAGCCAAGTATTGAACCACTTCTTAAAAACCGTGGTCTTTTATAAAAAAGCTATTTTTAATACAAATATGAGGATGTTCAACACTATTGGACATCCTCTTTTTTTTACAATCCTATTTCATGTGCTACATGAAATATAACTAATTAATTCACAAACAAAGTTGCCTTCGAAATCTTCCACCTGATGAATTTTATTCAGTCCTTTAATCTAATTTTTTTCATAAAAAAGGTTACATAAATAAAAGAACAAACTTGTGTTAAAAAAAGAATAAACTTCAAAATTGCAGGTCGAGATCACTGCTTTAATATGTATCTTTAGACGTTATAAAAATAAAATACATTTTAAAGTTATGAGAATCGAGAACGACCTTAAGTTAGGTTTCAAAGATGTAATGTTTAGACCCAAACGATCAACTCTAAAGAGTAGATCTCAAGTGTCTCTCGAGCGTACGTTTAAATCGAAACATGCTGGTGTTGAAATTACAGGAGTCCCTGTAATGGCAGCCAACATGGATACGGTTGGAACTTTTGAAATGGCTCTAGCCCTATTTGAGCACCAATTATTTGTTGCGGTACATAAACACTATACACTTGAAGAGTGGAATAGTTTTATGACGAATGCTCCAAAAGGGATAGAAGATCACATTGCAGTAAGCACTGGTACCGGTGTCCAAGATGCACAAAAAGTAAAAGACATTATTACTGCAAACCCTCAGCTTAAATTTATCTGTATTGATGTAGCCAATGGCTATTCAGAACACTTTGTTGCATTCGTAAAGAAAATGCGCGAACAACATCCTGACAAAGTAATTATTGCAGGGAACGTAGTAACGGGTGAGATGGTCGAGGAGTTAATCCTTGCTGGTGCTGACATGATCAAGGTCGGTATTGGTCCAGGATCTGTTTGTACTACTCGTGTAAAAACAGGTGTAGGATATCCTCAACTTTCTGCTATTATCGAATGTGCCGATGCTGCTCATGGTCTAGGTGGTCTAATCATTGCAGATGGTGGATGTGCAATCCCTGGAGACGTCGCTAAAGCATTTGGTGCTGGTGCAGATTTTGTAATGCTGGGTGGAATGCTAGCAGGACATGATGAAAGTGCAGGCGAAATGGTAGAAAGAGATGGTAAGAAATACAAGAAGTTCTACGGTATGAGTTCTGCTACTGCAATGGGAAAACATGCAGGAGGAGTGGCAAACTATCGCGCAAGCGAAGGAAAAACTGTCGAAGTACCTTATCGTGGTGAAATCAAATATACAATTTTAGATATCCTTGGAGGGATTAGAAGTACTTGTACATATGTTGGTGCAGCAAAATTGAAAGAGCTTTCAAAGCGTACGACATTTATTAGAGTATCTGAACAAGAAAATAGAATATACACAAAGTAAGTATCATACTTTGTAAATATGAGAGAGAGGGTATTTTATACCCTCTTTTTTTATTCCCTTTTGTCAAAAGCAATTATTTTTGTCGCATGTGGATTTATTATGGACTATTAGCGGCACTATTTCTTGGATTTCATGGCATATGCAAGAAAATGAGTGTAAAGGAAAACAAGGTTATTCCTGTTCTATTTTTAACAACCCTTTCAGGGCTATTTTTTATCTTACCAATATTTATTCTTTCTAGGATAGCACCTGCAACAGCGCAAGATTTAGGGATCTATATTGAAACAATTGGGCCAAAAGATCATCTTTTGATATGTATCAAATCTCTACTAATGACATGTTCGTGGATATTAGGTTATAGTGCCTTAAAACATCTTCCAATAAGTATTGTCTCCCCTATTCGTGCTGCTGGACCATTCTTCACTCTCCTTGGAGCATTGTTTATATACGGAGAAACACCATCCCCTGTTCAGTGGATTGGTTTCTGTATTATACTGATTTCAATGTGGCTGTATTCACGGGTAGGGAAACTTGAAGGAATACATTTTACTAAAAATCGTTGGATCATATCTATCGTACTTGCTACTCTCTTTGGATCATCAAGTGGTTTATATGACAAATTTCTTATCCAATATCAAAACTATTCTCCTCTTACAGTACAGTTTTGGTTCTTCTTTTATGTCGTAATCATGGTAGGTGGAGTGTTAACATGGCTTATTCTTAAAGACCAGAATCATGTAAAAGATACAAGTTGGAGATGGACCATACCGATGGTTGGTATTCTACTAGTTCTTGCAGACTATAGTTACTTTAGAGGTCTTCAAGACCCTGCTGCAATGATTATGTTACTCTCAGCAGTAAAGAGATGCCAAATATTCATTGCCGTTTTCATTGGTGGTTGGATCTTTAAAGAGAAGAACAGGAAGAAAAAGCTTATTCCTCTCTTGGGAGTATTTATTGGGGTTCTTTTAATCCTTTTTGCAACCGTATAATAGAATAATATATCTAAAACCAATCGAAACAAACAGGTAGAGAAGGGGAAACACATTAATATGAGATCCCCTTTTTATCTACCCACAATGAATAACAAAGCTAAAACAGCTCACTTTTATATTAGAGTCTTAATATAAAAGGCACTTTATTTATCTATTTCTTAAAATAATTTTCAATCTTAAAAGTCCAACTCCACTGACAAGGAAGATCATTAGGGCCAAACGAGGATAGGTCAACAACTATAGCACCATGTTTATACCTCCACTTAAGAGGTTTTTCAACCCCTAGGATTGTTACCTTTGTTCCTCTTTTAGGCTTCTCTATAGGTATTCTCAACTCCTTACCAGGCCACTCCAATGAGATAGCATAAAGAGATTCATTATTCACAGTATAAACCATATACTCCTGCTCTGATTTATACTCCGCATTCAATCCATGCTTCTTAGATATTTTGTCTACAAATAATGACTTTTTAGGAATTACAACAAGAGCGGTATCTTTTTCTCCTTCAAGTCTCCACTTTAATGAAACAGAGGCATTCCTTTTCTTTTCAAAATAATGAACTTTAATAGGATACCTTACACCAGCCTCTAAGCGAATAGTATTAGCCTGTTTGGTTGCTTCGTTGTTTGTCATCACGTTACCATCCGCTGCATTTTTGGCATCCTTAGTATTGTCCACTAAAAGCTTCTCTTTAATCCAAAGTTTTGCGCCATCATCAGCAGTAAGATTAAAAGTAAAGACACCACTCTTCGTAGGAGAGATATAACCATCCCAATCTACCGTAAAATCATCCTCTTTTATACTCTCAACAGGACGATTCCTCACCCAATTAAAATAGATTGTAGAGTCTATACGACTATAAGAAACGGGACGATTTTCACCTGTCTTTTTCTCCCATGCCTTAGACCTATAGATCGCCTCATTATTAACGTTAATCCACGAACCTAACTGCATTAAACGCTCCTGCTGAAGCAATGGAATCTGTCCGTCCGCTTTAGGTCCGACATTAAGAGTGATGCCCCCTCCATTAGAAACAGCCTTCACAAAGAAATGAATCAATGATTCAGGTGTCATATAAGCATCAAGCGTTTCATTACGGTTCAACCCAAAAGAACGCCCCAAACCACGACATTCACTCCATGGTCGATCTTTAGAAACGATCCCTGAACTATATTCAGGAGTTAAAAATCCAATATCAGAACCTGATCCCCAACGATTATTGGTAATCGCATCTTTTCCAACAGTGTTATAATACCAACCGATAAGTTGTCTAGCATGCCACTCTTCTGCCGTGTTCCACCATTCTCCATCAGTAAAAAGTACACTTGGTTTATATTTCGAGATCAACTCCTTAAATTGAGGAATCATATGCTTATCCACATAAGGTCCAATAGAACGAGGATCATCAGTATCCCATCTATGCAGCTCATTATTCCATTCAGGAAGGCTATAATAAAGCCCCATCTTAAGACCATCCTTTCGAACAGCATCTGTCAGTTCTCCAACGATATCCCGATGTGGTCCTGTTTCAACACTATTCCATTCTGGTGCATATTTACTATCCCACAAACAGTAACCATCATGGTGCTTTGCGACTAATAAAACATATTTAGCTCCAGAAGCCTTAAACAAATCAGCCCACTGTTTAGGATCCCACAATTCAGCTTTAAAAAGATCTTTGAAATCACGATAGGTAAAATTCTCTCCATAAACCCTCTTTTGAAAATCCATACGTGACTTACTTTTGAGTTGCACTCCTCTCAAATACCACTCAGCATATCCCTCCTTGCTTGCCGAGGAAGGAACTGAATAAAGTCCCCAATGTATAAAAATCCCCAACTTCGCATCTTTAAACCATTGAGGATAAGGTCTATCTTTCAACTCTTTCCAGCTTGGGTTACCCGAAAACTTCTGTGTAGTTTGTGCATTGCATACCTGAAAAGAGCATGCAAAAAAACAAACTATTATAAATATTTTTTTCATCTTTTATTGTGTTTATATTCACTCTATAAATATCATAAAATCAAACTATAATTTCAAATTCATCTCTCACATTCACGACTTATTCACAATTAATTTTGACTAAATTAAAAATACATAAACAGCAATAACACAAGTATATCATGCAAAAAACAAGACTCAACCACCCATAACACAAGGAATCTTTTTATAATATTTAACAACAAACCAATCAATTATGTATAAAATTCACATCACGAACTCATAGTTAAGAATTCTACTTCTTAGAACAAACTAAGAAAACAAAAAAAGAGTCCACAAGATTGAACCTGTGGACTCTTCATTTATAAATACAATTGAGAGGTTATCAATAAATTTACATTCTTGATGGCACCTCAATACCTAAAAGAGAGAAACCAGACTTAATAACCTTACCAACCTGTTCTGCAAGAACAAGACGGAAAGCTTGAACATCTTTATCCTCCTCTTTATTAATACTATATTCGTGATAGAATTGGTTAAAACATTTCACCAAATCGTAAACATAGTTTGCAATCAATGCTGGACTATGATTTTTACCTGCATCAGCAATACAAGAACCATACATTGACAACATCTTAATCAATTCAACCTCTTTAACATTAGGAGTAATTGTTGGAACAATAGAAGGGATTTCCACACCAGCCTCAGAAGCTTTTCTTAAAACACTCTGAATACGAGCATAAGTATATTGGATAAAAGGTCCTGTATTTCCATTAAAGTCAATAGACTCTTCTGGATTAAACATCATTCCTTTCTTAGGGTCTACTTTCAACATAAAGTATTTCAATGCACCTAGCGCAACAACACGATAAATATTTGCTTTCTCCTCATCAGAATAACCATCTAATTTACCAAGATCCTCAGACACCTTTTTTGCTACAGCGATCATTTCATCCATCAAATCGTCAGCATCAACAACGGTACCCTCTCTAGATTTCATCTTTCCATGAGGAAGTTCGACCATACCATAAGAGAAGTGATAAAGATCTTTACCCCACTTATACCCCAATTTATCTAACAAGATCGAAAGAACTTGAAAATGGTATATCTGTTCGTTTCCTACCACATATATCATGTGATCAATAGGATAGTCCTCAAAACGCATTTGAGCAGTTCCAATATCTTGAGTCATATAAACAGAAGTTCCATCAGAACGAAGAAGAATTTTTTTATCAAGACCTTCTGACTCTAAATTAGCCCAAACGGAACCATCTTCATATTTTTCAAAATAGCCTTCTTTAAGACCACGTAATACTTCATCACGACCTGTCAAGTATGTATCAGACTCGTAATATATTTTATCAAAAGCAACTCCTAAACGCTCATAAGTTTCATCAAACCCTTTGTAGACCCAACCGTTCATTTTCTTCCACAATGCAATCGTTTCCTCATCTTTACTTTCCCATTTTCTTAAAAGATCACGAGTAGCAACCATACAAGGAGCTTGTTCTTTAGCGTCGTCTTCAGAAACACTACTAGCAATTAACTCTTGGATTTGTTCCTTATACATCTTATCAAACTTCACATAGTACTCTCCAACTAAGTGATCGCCTTTTTTCCCAGAAGATTCAGGAGTCTCTCCATTTCCAAGGGTCATCCATGCAAACATTGATTTACAGATATGAATACCACGATCATTTACAATATTGGTCTTCACCACTTTATTTCCATTAGCAGCCATAATCTCACTGATAGAGAATCCTAACAGATTATTTCTGATATGACCTAAATGTAATGGTTTATTGGTATTTGGAGAAGAGTACTCAATCATTACCAATTCCGAGTCATCGGTTACAGATTTAAAACCATATTGGTTAACTGAAGCGATATGATCAAGAACACCAACCCAATAACTGGTAGAAATCGATAGGTTTAAGAAACCTTTCACTATGTTATAATCAGAGATTTCATCCATGTGCTCCTTCAGATAATCTCCAATTTCTTGTGCAGTTACCTCAGGAGACTTCTTTGATATGCGTAGAAAAGGAAAAACAACAACTGTTTTATCTCCATCAAATTCTTTGCGTGTCTGTTGAATCTGCACTTGTGATTCATCTACCTCACTTTGATATAAAGCAACGACTGCTTCCTTAACTCTACTCTTAATTATAACTTCTATATCCATTTCTCTATTTAATAAATATACGATTGATCAATTTTAGAAGATATATTGGGCAGCCAACATATCCCATAAGTAGCGACAAAGATATACAATAGTTGTAGAACATTATCGTACGAATGATCCACAAAATGATTTTTTTTATAAAAAAACAGTGCATAATGAATAAAATGTGAATAAATCTACATTTCGCTTATCACCGGGCCATATGCAGTCTCTTTCAACGTTAGTTTTACAAGCACCTTCTTTTTCTTTGTTGTCAATCTACAATTAACAAAAAAAGCACCGTTCATCATCTGATGATTAATCACTTCAAACATCTTAATATCATCAGTCTTGCATGTAATTAGTCCGTTATATTCTTTATTCTCCTCTTTTCCTACCCAAAAATGATCTAGATACCTATCCCATTGTTTTTTATCTTGTTTCACAACAGAAATACTACACATTAAACGAATCATCTCTTTTTTATTATGCTTTTCAATAGCAACTTTCAGGTCCTCAAAAAAGTTTTCATATTGCTTAGGTACTCCATCAACCATATTCAAATTATTCGACATAAAAGCAGGGGAACTTGATTGGTTATTTTTAGGAGCTACATTATCTTGAGCTTGAACGGCTAGAAGAGATAAGAAGAATAGAAGAGAAACAATTTGTGTTTTAATCATAAAAGCTCTTTTTTAGTTTTAAAAAGTACATTACGTCACTAAGATAAAGAAAAGGGAGTCAAAAACTTGATCTCCCTTCCCTATTAATCTTTATTATTTCACTCCCTTTCCTGTTGTTTCACCTGGACCAATACCAAATTTCTCATAAATTTGTTCTGATGCATCTCCAATTGTAAAACTTGAAGGTCTTTGACTAGGTGGGAATTCCTTAAATGTTGCAAGATGTTGGAAAACCACTCCATTTCCTTTATACATAATTGGAGGATGGTTAATATACCAAGTCCAATAGTTATTTGAGTTATGATCTGCTCTTTCAAAAGGATCACGTTTCAAATTAAATATTTTAGGTAAACGAAGCCATGTAAAAGGCTCTGCCCATAATGCCATACTTTTAGCTCTTTGTTCTGCGTAAACCACTTTCCAAGAAGTTACTTGATCTGGTTTTGAAACTGCTGGCTGATCGCCAATAGTACCTCCACCAGCTGCAAATGTTGAAGTTCCAACAGTATAATTTCGTTGTTCAAAACGTACTGCTACAATCTGAGCATCTGCATTATAATAAATAAACTCTTCTCTTGGAGACAAATTCGTTTCCCCTTTTAAATAAGGAAGCATATTGTATCCATCTAGATGTACTTTAAAGTTCTTGTCATTTGCTTCATATCCATCAAGTAACTCTTCTTTAATATTATCATCTCCTGCAGCTGCAAGAAGTGTTGGAAACCAATCTAAATGTGAGATCAATCCATTCTTCACTTGACCCGCTTTAAAATGTTTAGGCCAGCGGATAAACGTAGGAACTCTATAAGCTCCCTCCCAATTAGTCTCTTTTTCTGAACGGAAGTGTGTGATGGCACCATCAGGCCATGCATTATAATGAGGTCCATTATCTGTACCATAAATAACAATTGTATTCTCTGCCAATCCTTTTTTATCCAAATAATCTAACAATTGACCAACATGCATATCATGCTCCATCATACCATCGTTATAGAACCCTTGTCCACTAATACCTCTATACTTCTCTGCCACATGAGTCACAAAGTGCATACGAGAAGAATTCCACCAGCAGAAAAACGGTTTATCTTGAGCAACGGCTTTATCCATAAATTTAATAGCACGATCTGTAACATCCTGATCAACAACCTTCATACGATCAATAGTTAAAGGTCCTGTATCTTTTACTGGTCCATCAGATGTACAATCCAAGATTCCTCTAGGTCCATATTTCTTAGCGAAACTAGGATCTTGTGGATAATCTTGATTTTCTGGCTCTTGCATTGCATCTAAGTGATATAAGAATCCATAAAACTCATCAAAACCATGATTGGTTGGTAGATCTTCATCCTTATCACCAAGGTGATTCTTACCAAACTGGCCCGTAATGTATCCTTGGTTCTTTAATGCCTCAGCAATAGTAATATCATCTGCTTTTTGTCCCGCTGGAGCATGAGGAAGACCTACTTTTGTCATTCCTGTTCTTAATCCACATTGTCCTGTAATAAATGAGGAACGACCTGCTGTACATGACTGTTCTCCATAATAATCAGTGAAGGCAATCCCTTCATTTGCGACGCGATCAATATTTGGTGTTTTATAACCCATCAGTCCTCTATTCCAGTAACTAATATTATATAACCCAATATCATCTCCCCAGATCACAATTATATTTGGTTTTTGATTTTTCTTTCTTCGCTGAGCATGAGCATCAGGAGAAACTAAAACACAAACCATTAAGAGTGCTAAAATTGTTAATACGATTTTTCTCATAGTTTTAGTATTTAAATTACTTATAATCCCAAACATGCTAAAAGATTAAAAGGTTCATTAAATCTGTAAATAATTATTTTTTTAAGGTTTTCCTGTAATGAATGGCCTCCTTTTAATACGTACAATAGGAAACTAAAACAAAACATAATTTTATGTACAGGAAAATTGTCTTATTACTTATCCTATTTCTTGTGAATGGATTCGTGCTTTTAGCACAGAATAAAGAACTTGGTGTTTTTAAACCAGGTACAAAATGGGAAAACATTAACACACGTTCAATTAACGTTGTCTATCCAAGCGGATATGATAGTGTTGCAAATAGAGTTATAAATATCACAAAATTCATACATGATTATAAGCTAGAATCTATTGGTGATAAGAATGCAAATAGAAAACTGCAGATTATCCTTGCACCAAATGATCTATCCAATAATCTACAAATACAATTGGCTCCTTACAAAGCAATTATACCTACTACTGGGCCACAAAACATCATGGATATAGGGGGAGTCGATTGGCTTACACAATCCTCAATATTTGCATATCGTCGGGCACTTCAATACTCCAATTTAAATTCTGGAGTATTTCGTATTATCTATTGGTTAAATGGAGACCAAGGAGTTCAGAATCTTAGCAGTTTTACCATTCCTTCTTGGTTTTTCGAGGGTGATGCAACATTTTCCCAAACCACTTTAACAAAAGCGGGTATTGGATACACTCCTTCATTCAACAGACAACAACGAGCAAGAGTATTGAAAGGGAAAAAGTACAGATATCCTAAAGCAAGAAATGGTTCCTTCATTGATGTTATCGAAAAAGAGGAGGTGTATGGTGTTTCTCTTATTGAACAAGGAAGAAAAATCGCAGGCCCAGATGTTTGGAAGAAAGTAATTCGCTCATCTGCTAATCTTCATGGAATATTCTACAGCTTTTCAAATAGCACTAAAAAACATATTGGCTTTACTACACGTAAACTATATTCAAACACATATGACAGTCTTGAAGTTAAATTTCAAAATGAGATAAAACATCTCCAATTAACTGAAAAAAATGAAGTTGTCGCTTCAAACAAGCGTTTTTATGAAAACTATTCATGTCTAAACATTACAAAAGACCGAAAACTTTATGCTTTAAAAAGACCTTTACAGAAAATACCTCGTATTGTAGAAATCTTACCAAATAAAGAAGAAAAAACAATAGTAAGACTACCTAAAGATTTTAACGAACAGTTTTCTATTCATAATGGATGGATCGTTTGGAGCGAGAAGAGAGATAACCCTTTTTACAAGCACTTAGACTATCATAACATATTCTCTTATAATCTATATACTAAAGAGAAAAAACAGTTATCTGAAAAGAAAAAGTACTTCTCACCCGCCCTCTCTACAGATGGAAAAACGATTGCTGTGATTGAGAAGGATGCGAATTTTAACCGATACCTTGTCACATTAGACCGTAAAACAGGTAACGAGTTAAAAAAATTCTCTATCATTAAACATGGAGATGCATTTTCACCACAATGGTCATACGACAACACTAAAGTCTTATACATTCTACAAGCTGATTCGAAGTAAGCGTTCGGTTATTCACATCTTGTGCATTATTTTAAAGCCTTCTATTTTTGAGACATAATCAAAAAAAGAAATTGATGAGTAAAAAAGCACATATGTTTGATCTCATAGAAGCACAACACAATAGTGGACTAAGCAATATCGATTACTGTAAACAGAATAATATAAAACTATCAGTATATAGTTATTGGAAGGCAAAATATAAGAAGGAGTATTCTAAAGAAACTGAAGGTTTCTTTGTCACATTAGACAATGAAACCTCACAAATAAAAGAAGAGATCGTTATCACTTATCCCAATGGTGTAACCCTTCAACTTTCTTCAGCAACGACAATATCGACGCTTCGATCATTAATCCAGATTCAAGGCTAATGTTTTCAATATCTTCAAATGATCGTTTTCACCTCTATTCTGAAGCAACAGATATGAGGAAAAGTTTTGATGGATTATCCGGATTGGTGCAGAATAAGATTGATGCCAATATTACTTCGGGTGATGTATTTATCTTTCTGAACAAACGTCGTACCATGATGAAATTACTTAAATGGGAAAGAGGTGGTTTTGTTCTTTTTGTGAAACGACTAGAGAGAGGAACCTTTAGACCTCCTGAAATAAAAGACTTAACATCAATTCATCTTGAGTACACTGATCTTGTCCTTCTTATAGAAGGTGTTCTTGTCAAAGAATATAAAAGACAAAAACGTTATGTTATTTAAATAAATATGTGTATCCTTAAACCATGAATAAGAGCGATATCATAGAGGATGTAAGTAAAGAAGATCTTTTGGACCAACTCCAAAAGATGATGACTGAATACTCTAATGTCGACTCTGAAAACACCAACTTAAAACAAGAGATAGAATCCTTAAAGGCACAGATTGCCTATCTTAAGAGACGTATCTTTGGCTCAACCAAAGAAACCTATAAAGATCCGAACCAATTAGAGTTAGCTCTTGAAGTCGAAGAGAAAAATCTAGAAGACTTACAGATATCTTCTCCAGAAGAGGAGGTTATTGAGGTTGTTAAGAAGAAAAAAAAGGCAAAAAGAAAAAGTATCCCTTCTGACCTTCCTCGTCAAGTAGAAGTGATTGAACCTGATGATGTCCCAGAGGGAGCAACTCGTATTGGAGAAGAGATATCTGAGAGGATTGAATTTAGTCCAGGTAAGCTTTATGTAAGACAAATTGTTCGTCCAAAATATCGTTTACCCGAAGAGGATAACATTATCATCTCCGAACTTCCGTCGGATCTTATCCCCAAATGTATGGCGGGAAACTCATTAATAAGTCAATTTATTGTTGGTAAATTCTACGACCATATACCTCTTTATAGAGCCCAAGGGATCTTTAAAAGATCAGGAATTGATTTTCCTAAAGCAACCATCAATGGATGGATAAGGAAGGCTGCTGAACTACTTTCTCCACTATACAAACATATCGAGAAAAAAGTAATCCAGTCAGACTATATTCAAGCCGATGAGACAAGTATCAAGGTTCTAACAGATAAGAAACAAGGAGCCACTCATCTTGGTTACTTCTGGATCTATTATGCTCCAAATATAAAGAGTTGTTTATTTACTTACGATAACTCCCGAAAAGGTTCTGTACCAGAATCGATTTTAAAAAAGTTTAAAGGAGTTCTACAGACAGATGGATATCAAGGTTATCATAAACTTGGAAATCAAAAAGAAATTATAAAGTTAGCATGTATGGCACATGCTCGACGGAAATTTTTTGAGGCAAAAGAAAATGATCGAACTCGTGCCGAATATGCTTTAAAAAAAATCCAAGAACTATATAAGATAGAGAGAACAAGTCAGGAAAAAGAGTTGTCTATCGAAGAAACCTATCTTCTTCGACAAGAACTTGCTGTGCCTATACTAAAGGAACTCGAAAAATGGTTAAAAAAAGAGTCCCTTACAACATTACCTAAAAGCCCTATTGGGAAAGCAATCAACTATAGCCTAAACCTATGGGATGAACTGTGCCAATATACAGAAGATGGAAGTTACATTATCGACAATAATAATGTGGAGAATAAAGTACGTCCAGTAGCCATTGGACGTAAAAACTATCTCTTTGCAGGATCAGAAGAGGGAGCTAAAAGAGCAGCAATGTTCTATACTTTATCTTCAATGTGCAAAATGGCAGACGTTGAACCTCATGCATGGTATACAGATATCTTAAATCGTATATCCGACACCAAGCCATCGAAATACGATGACTTACTTCCTCAAAACTGGAAATAATCTTTATAGTAAAAAAGATCAATCTTCATATACGTGAGTAGCCGAACGGATACGATTCGAAGCTTCAAATTGTCTCAATAGATATTCACTCTGGAGAAGTAAAAGAGATTACCCCTTTGAGTGATCATATGATCTCAAGTTTTCGAATTACAGAAGACAACACCATTCTATTCTCTGCATCTTACTCAGGAATCGACAATATTTTTAAAACAAACTTAGATAATTCTAATAATATCGAGCAGATTACTTCTGCCAAAATTGGTGCATACGATCCTATTTACGATACCCAAAACAACATAGTATACTACTGTGATTATACTGACATGGGAGCTAAGGTATCGAAAATAACAATGGACAAAAGCCTAAATACCGAAGTTATAATCAAACCGCTAAAGCAGACAACTCATACAAAATGGACCACTAACAAACAAGAGCAAGACATTACTAGCTTCGATTTTCAAGCTTCGAACAAAAAAACAAAATATCGTCCAATTAAAAATGGGATGAAACTTCACTCGTGGGGTGTGATGTATTTACAAGAAAGTTTTAATTTAGGTATCGAAGCTAAAAACATACTCTCAAACATCTCAGCATCTGCTGGTTATTCCTTCAAAGAGAGTCAAAACAAAGGGCAAATATTTGGTTCACTTACTTATGGAAAATATGCCGTTAAGTCAAGTATTAGAACAGAAATTCTTGGTGGGGCCCTATTAAATATGTACGAAGACAGTGTTCGAAATGTTAGATCATCCATTGATATTTATTCTCCTATTCAATGGAGGGGATCAAATAACGAAAACAGTCTAAATGTCGGTGCTGAAGTAATAAATAACAATTATTCATACTATGGTCTTAATGATGCTCATGAAAATCTAAATATATCAGAATCAGCCGATTTCAATGCACTCTCTCTTCATCTTGATTTTTCTAAGGTAAGAGACAAGAAAAAGATAAACCTTCAACCAAAATGGGGATTAACATTCGCTTCAAAATTTCGTCTTAATCTTAATGAGACTAAAATGAGACAAGTCAGCATAAAATCAAAGATATACCTTCCGGGGTTCTTCGCCAATGATGGGTTCTTTGTTGACTTTGGTTACGAACACACTAGAAATGACTTATGGGAGCGTTTTGATAGGACTTTCGAAGAAGCAAAGGGGTATCAATCCATCCTAATAAGTGATATGGCAACAGGTGAGCTTAAGAACACCTATAAATATAAAGGATCATATAACTACCAAACCCCATTATGCTATCCTGATTTTGGTGTAGCTGGGGTGGTATATATAAAAAGAATCTTTGCTGATGGATTCGCAGACTTCCAACAAGTTAGATCAGAAGATTTCAAAAGACACATCCACTCTTATGGATTTGGTATTCATCTAGATATTAATCTACTCAATGATTACCCTATTCAGATTGGACTTCGTCAGTGTTATGTCTCTGATCCTGAATTTAGTATCTTTAAAGGAGAAAGCAATCCTCTTCTCTTCAGCCTAAAACTCTTGTATTTATAGAACAACTACCTAGAGCCTCTCTATACTACCTTCTTTACAGTGTAGAGAGGCTTTGTTATTTCCCTCTTATTCTACACCTATCAGAGATTCAACCATTTTTGGATCTACTTTATTCAGCAACAGTTCATATCTACCAATTATTTGGATAGTTACACTTTACTTGAACAACATCTCTTATACAAACAATTTAATTAACACAACAATCCAAAGAACAAGATTCCAAAAACACCTCATTCCCATAAAAAAACACCTAGAGAGAAATTATCATCGCACAACATTGACCATATCAAGAACACAACTTATAGAAAAGAAATAGGTCCTAAATTTACAAAAGCAACATGCATGCTGTATAGACAAAAAAAGGTAGTTACCAATGGCAACTACCTCAATGACTATATAGTAACAAAACTATTTCTTATCCACTTTCGAAGCAATTAGGTCTCTGACCTCCCTAGCAATCTGCTTTGGCTCTTTTTGCCCTGGATAATAGAGATCCATAAATTCTACATCTATTTTCTTAAAAGGCTTCAAGAATTTCGCTCCTCTTGGCATCGCTTCATAAGCACCACTAATTGCAACTGGTAGAATTGGAATATTTAGTTCTCTACTTAGAATTGCAAATGTCTGTTTAAAAGTCCCTACATTTCCATCATGTGTACGAGTCCCTTCAGGAAATACAATCAGCTTCTTCCCTTGACGCAAAACTTCTGCCATCTTTTGAATAGACTCTTTTAAGTCCTTATGCAAATCCATCACAATCACATTATTGCGATCTGCCAGACCACGTAAAAAACGGTTATTGATATGCTCCTTCTTTGCATAAAAATAGGTGTCATTCATCGTTTTACTATGAATGTATGAAGTCACAAGCAAACCATCAATAAAACTTTGATGATTCGGTGCAATAATACAAGCACCCTCAGGCATTACATCTCTATTAATTCCCTTCAATCGAAAGTAAAACTTAAAGAACAGTTTAGATATCAGACGAATCCAATTGGTTGTTGGCCAAGTACGAGGAAGCGTGACATTCACTCGCTCTTTTAATGTTTGACTCCAATTAATATTTTCAACTTTATGAAATAACTTATTCTCTTTGATATGATCGACCATTTTTGAAATAGATGGAAATTTCAATAGACGATCTTCATCAATCTTCACACCAAAGTTCTTCTCTATAAAATCAATCAAATTGAGCTTTGCTAATGAATCTAAGGCAATATCAAATTCAATATGATGTTCAGGCTGCACCTCCATATCCACCTGCGCTTCAATAAACTCTTTCACTGCCTCGTACTCCTTCGACATAGCAGCCTCTTTATTTGACGAATTTTTAGAAATTTTTGGTGACTCAACAGCAGCAAGAAACTCCTCTAACTTAAAACGTTGAATCTTACTCAAACGAGTTCGAGGAAGTTCCTTATTTACAATTGTAAACTTCACAATACGTTTATAAGAAGCAACCGAATCATTATATTTAGAAAATACCTCCTCTTTAAAGTAGGTATCTAGATCCTTTATCCCATTCTTACTTAGAAAGTTATAATCAGGAACCACGATAGCATGCAACTGATCTTGATAAAGGGTAACACCACTCTCTTTGACCCCTTCCGAAATCAGGTCTAACTTCGACTCCAACTCAACAGGATTTATATTCTTTCCATTCGGTGTCACAATAATCTCTTTCTTCCTTCCAGTGATGAAGAGATAACCTTTATCATCTAAATGTCCAATATCTCCAGTATACAACCAACCATCTTTTAAAACGTCAGCAGTCTCTTCTGGACGATTAAAATAACCTTTCATCACATTTCGACCTTTGGCCATAATTTCGCCATTTTTAAAGTCGATCTCAACGCCCTGCAATGCTTGACCTGGACTACCAATCACAATAGAACCAGGACGAGTAAATGTGATCATCGGTGCAGCTTCAGTCATTCCATATCCTTCTAGAATCTCGAATCCCATTGTTCTCCAGAAATCACAAACTTCACTAGAAAGAGCAGCTCCACCTGCGATCAAATAGGTAAGATGTCCACCTAGATTCGTATGAACTTTTTTAAACACCTTTTTTGAGAAAGACTTAGAGCCTATTTTAGATGCAATACGATACAAGAACATGGCAATTTTGGACTTCTCCATCTTTCCCATAATTCCTTTATACATGATCTCATACAAACGTGGAACTCCAATAATAAGATTTACTTGGTTGTTCTTAAGAGTTTCCATCATATCGTTTGGTTGCATAGATGGAGCAACAATGATTGTCCCTCCCGAAGCTAATGGAATCAACATCGAACCACCTAATGGGAATATGTGGTGAAGAGGAAGAAGTAACAAGGTTTGCATATCCTCTTTATAAATCACAACTCCTTCTGTTACACCCCAAACGTTGGCTTCCAAGTTAGTATAACTCAACATCACTCCCTTTGGTGAACCTGTAGTACCTGAAGTATAGATAATAACAGCCGTATCATCCTCACGATCTGGTTCTATCCAATCGTCACGGTCAGAGACTCTTGTTTCAATATCTAACTCATCAAAAACAATCACTCTTGGAGTATAATCCGTCTTAGCGATAGACTCCAAGAGTGCCGCCTTCATTTCACTACTTGTAAAAACCACTTCTGGTCTACAATCGTCCAAAACATATGCTACATCACTAGGTGTAGACATAAAATCGATAGGCACAGCTGTAGCTTGATTACGCCAAGAAGCGTAAAAAGCATAAATCCATTCTGGTCTATTCTCCGAAAATATCCCAACTCTTTGAACCGTTTCCCCACTAAAGAGGTCAGCCATTCCATGAATATTCTTTAACATCTGGCGATACGATATCGTTTCATCTCTATAAACGATCGCATTACGCTCAAGATTATTTAATTTGATCATATCTTTTCCCTTCTTCAACTCTTTCGAAATGTGGAAATATTATCCACTTTTAGCCTGAACCTTTTTTTTACAGACAATGCAAATTTAAACATTGTTCAGTAAAACACTAAACACTACATGAACAAATGAGTCGAAAACTCTATAATAGATGGTAATATTGACAACGAAAAATAGACTAATACTGGTACTAAGAGTGTTAACACAATTCCATTGAAGACAGAAATTACAGCAACCTCTTTCCCCGAATAAGTCGTAATAATAGGAAGTGTCGTATCCATAGAAGTAGCTCCACCTGATGCAATCCCAGCAAAACGTCCAAAATATTTCACATAGAAAGGAACAAACACCAAGGTGGTCAACTCTCTAATGATGTTACTCAACAGAGCGACAGTTCCTAGTGCATCCCCTTTCGATTGGGTTATTAAGATAGACGAAAGACTATAATAACCTAATCCAGAACCCACTGCAGCCCCTTCATCTAACGAAACATGAGGCAACAATAAAGAGATCAAGGCAGCTCCCGTCACCGATCCCAAAGCAATTAATAGAGGTACGGCAAGAATCTTTAAATTCATCTTTTTTATTAAATCCCAAGAAGAGCTATCTGATCCCACCCCTACTCCTACAACAAAGAGAAGAAACATTAGAACATACTCACTCATATTATCCATAGGCAACCATGAGAGAAGAGATGGTGCAAAGTACCCAATAATCCCTCCTACTGCAAAAAAACACAATATAATTATACTTCCTTTCATAACAACTTTATCTTAACGGCAGACGTTTGACACAACAATTCGCCTACCCCCTTAACAATCAACTGTTTTACAAACATAAATCACTCATTCACATTCTTTAAGGAAAGAATCGCTTTTCAACAAATCTCACACATAATATACTACCGAAAACAGCACCTACAGTAAGAATAAAAGCATCCCATCCGAGAGAAGGTAGATTCGTAATGATATTTTTATCAGATCCTACTCCTACTCCCAAAACAAATAGCAACAGATAAATAGCGAGAGTCGTTAGAATGTTGTTGGCACGAATTACTACGCTTTTTTTGCGTAAAAAATGGCCTAGCACGATGCCTACGACCATGATAAAGATTAATAATAACATTTGGGTTATTTATTTAATAGATTTTAAACAATTTGGACTACTCCAAAAGTAAACATTTAAAAGATGACTACAAGACTACGATACAACAACCTCATCTCATTTCTCCTTTTTTTAAAAATTCATCCCATTGGTTGATGAAAATTCCTATCTTTGACACATACAAAAACAGAATAGGTACAGTATTAAAAGATATATGGAAAACTTTATTGTTTCTGCACGAAAATATAGGCCGGGAACCTTCGCTTCTGTCGTTGGTCAAGAAGCCATCACCAACACACTTAAAAATGCTATTAAGCTAAATCATTTGGCACACGCTTATCTTTTCTGTGGCCCTCGTGGTGTTGGAAAAACAACTTGTGCCCGTCTTTTTGCGAAAACAATCAACTGCCAAAATATCACAGAAGATTTTGAACCTTGTGGAGAGTGTGAAAGTTGTACCTCATTTTCAGAAAATCGCTCCTATAATATTCATGAATTAGACGCGGCTTCCAACAACTCAGTAGAGGATATTCGCACCTTAAATGAACAAGTACGTATTCCGCCTCAAATTGGAAAATATAGCGTATATATCATTGATGAGGTTCACATGCTTTCTCAAAGTGCCTTCAATGCCTTTCTTAAAACATTGGAAGAACCACCAGCTCATGCCATTTTTGTATTAGCAACTACAGAAAAGCACAAAATATTAGCCACCATTCTCTCTCGTTGTCAAATATTTGATTTCAACAGAATGGATATTCCTAATATCGAGAACCATTTAATGCATATTGCGGAGTTAGAATCAATCTCATTAGAAGAGGATGCAGCCAATATTATCGCTCAAAAAGCAGATGGTGCCATGCGTGATGCACTCTCAATTTTTGACCAAGTAGTAAGTTTTTGTGGTAAAGAGGTTACCTATGAGAAAGTACTTGACAATCTAAATGTTCTTGACTACGACTACTACTTCAAAATCGTAGATCTCTTCTTAAAAGGAGACTATTTGAACACCATGTTACTCTTCAATGAGATTCTTTCTAAAGGGTTCGAAGGACAACACTTCTTAGGCGGATTAGCTCGTCACTTTAGAGATTTGATGGTATCAAGCGATCAAGTGACCATCAAATTATTAGAGGTAAGCAATAAAACAAAAGAACAATATAAAGCACAAGCAAAATTATGTTCTCAACCTTTTCTTATCGAAGGATTGCGAATTGTATCAGAATCCGATTTTCAATATAAAAACTCGACAAACAAACGTCTTCATATTGAATTAGCTCTGATAAAATTGGCTCAATTAGATGCCAAACTAAAAAAAAAAGCGATGATGAAACGCTAGAGGATATAGAACTAGATAGTTTGGATTCGATGTTTTCAAATGTGATTGCCGATTCAATCAATTCGAAAACATCGGAAACACCCAAACAAGATCCTCCTTCACAAAAAACGATCCGTAAAACTGTTCGAATAACTGGAACACCCCCAATAACGGAGGTAAAAGAGAAGCAACAAGGATACAAAAACGACACATCTCACACCATTACCCAACACACACCCAACTCTATATTGGTTCTTTGGAATGAGATCATGATGAAACTAAAAGAGCCAACGGATCTCGTATTCTTCCAACAACACAAACCTATTTTACTACCCGACGATCAGATCAAGTTAGAGATCAATCCGGCACAAAAAGATATTGCGGAGAGTCTATTGGAAAGAATTGAGAAATACTATACGATCCGAACCAAAATCAACACCAAACTAATCATCGAAATATCCGAAGGATCTCGAAAAGAGCAAGAGCAACAAAAAATACTGAATGATTTTGTCAAAGAGAATGGAAATATCCAAGAGCTTATTCAAGATCTACAACTACACTTTGATTAAGGAAAATTAGTTTTGACATAGGCTTACTACAGCACTATCGTATAGACATAGTGATCCCATGAAATTCCACGAACGACACACAATTGAAATCATAAAAGTTTTTACTTGAATCATGATATTTAATAGAAAGAGGATGCCTAAAACAGGACATCCTCTTTTTTCTATTTAGATCAATATATTCTCAACAAAAATTAATTGAATTTATTACTTCCAGTATCCCACCAAAGGCGTGTTCCAGCATTGTCTTTACCACTCGAAAGATATTGATATGCTTTTTTCACTTCAGCAATATTGTCTTTCACCTCTCCTTTTGGAAATGGCAACCTACGTATCTTTATTTTGCTATCAACCTGTCCATTTTCGATGGCATAACTATCATTGGTCTTTATCACATGAAGCTTAGGATAACCTGTTCTTCTGAATTCACTCCATGACTCTTGTCCATTAGGAAAGTTCGCAATCCACTTTTGGGTAATAATTTTCTCTAACTTCTCCTCTTTCGACAAAGATTCATCCCATTTAATAGAGACATGCGAAGCTGCAACAATATTATTCTCTTGATTAATTGGATCGACATAATCAGAAGGGTGAGATGTTTCATCATTAAGATATGTCCCAACTTTCGAGATCTCTACCCCCCATTGTTTCATAGACACCTCAACCCCTTCTTTATATAGGGCCTCAGCTGTTCCATTCATATTAAAACCTTTTAATGCTCCTTCGGCTCTTAAGAAATAAATCTCAGCAGGAACTATAAAATAGATTGGTGTCATCTTCTCCTGTGACTCTTGCCAAGGTTTACCTAAAGTAGAAAAACCTGTTCTCAGCCCCTTATTCACTAGACGAACCCCATTTCTTATTCCCTGAAATCGCACCGCTTCACCTGTACTTAGCGTATAGTTTGTTCCCAAAGCCTTTGCTTTAGCATCTTCTGTTGGAGTAAAATATTTTTCCAATCGTGGATCTTTAAGCCCCACCAATATCGATTCCATATTGGCCCCTAATTTGGCATCGTGCCAAACATTAGAGATCGTATACAAGGGATTCGAACTTGTTACATCCAACATACCAACAACACCATCCGTTTCGTTTAACACCCCATTTGCAACTGCTTTTTCAGCTTCCATTTTCGCTCTAGCATAATCTACATTAGAGATACGAATTGCAAGTCGTAATCGCAAACTATTCCCTAATCTTCTCCATTTAGAATAGTCTCCTCCCAACATATAATCATACTTCTTAAAAGCACTCTTTGCTGGATTCTTTGCAATAACCTCTTTTAAAAACTTATCTGCCTCAGCAAGGTCCTTAAAAAAAGAGTCATAAACCTCTTTTTGAGAATCATATGGTGCATAAGTATCATACACTCCATACGAGCTATAAGGTATTGGACCATAGCTATCAGTCACCTCATGCATTCCCAACACTCGAAGTATCTTTGCAATAGCAATAAAATCCTTACTACGCTCATCCGACAACTTTAGTATCTGCGAAATAGGTTTCATAATACCTGTCATTCTATACTTATATGGAGTTTCGTTCCATCCATCCATCAAACTATAGGTCGAATTATTGTGATCATTCTCATAAGGATTTGGAGAGGTCATATACCCACAATACAGGTCCCCATTCAAATTCTGTTGAATCTGATACATATAATGCAGTTCCTGTTTAATACTTTTTTGTACGGTTCCAAAAAGAGGTCCAGTGGAAATATCTTCTACTTTGTAAGGATCCTTGTTCATCTCTTCAAAATCATTGGTACAGGATGTTGATAGAAATACTAGTACAAAGAATAATGTATATATATTTTTTGATAGTTTCGTTTTCATAATATTGACGGATTAGAATTTAACATTAATTGTAAAGCCCACATTTCTTGTTGTTGGCAATCCAAAATGGTCCGTATTAAGTTGAAAATTTCCCTTCGATGAGGTTGCAATACTTGGATCATATGGTGCATCTAAATAGAAAAAGAAGAGATTTCTTCCTATCAAAGAGACATCCAACCCTTTAATAGGGGCATTCTTTCCAAATAGTGATCCAAAGCTATAAGTTAATGAAGCCTCCTGAAGTTTGACATTCGTGGCATCATAAAGAAACTCCCCAACAGGTGCTATAGCGTAGTAGTCTTCAGCTGAAATAGTTGCTTGTTTCGATGTGAAATTTTTCTCATCGCTAGAGACTAATCCATCAACCACAAAACCTCCATCACGACGCATCTCGGCAGTCTCTTCTGTCAATCCACTTTTCGACAGTTGATGTTGCGTTACAGACAACACTTTGCCTCCAACACTTGCATTAATAAGGAATGACAAACTAAGGTTCTTGTATCTCATCGTATTACTCCAACCCATTGTAAAGTTTGGGTTGATATCACCGATATACTCCTCATCACCACTCACCACCAAAGAGTATCCTTTACTTAAATCATCCTTATCTTTAGGAGATAGAAGATATTTACCATCTCTCTTTTTGAAAACCTTGGAATATAGTTTTCCGATTGGCTCCCCCTCCTTGGCATAGATAGAACTTTGATATCCTCTAAATCTAAAGCCATTTTCTTGATAATTCTCAGGAAGACTAATCACCTTATTCTGATTTTTCGTAAAATTCAACGAAGTGTTCCACTCCATATTTTCATTTCGAACAGGAACCACATTCAATGTTAGCTCAATTCCTTTATTCTCAACATCTCCAGCATTAATATAGTAGGTCGAATAACCCGATGCAAGGACAGCCTCCTGCTTGAAGAATTGATTCTTCGTATTGGCTACATAATAACATGCATCCAAAGAGATCCTATTATTAAGTGCCCTCAAATCAAGACCAATCTCTTTTGATGTCGTAATCTCTGGCTTCAATTGATAGAATGGTTTTGCATCATTAAGCGTGATATTTCCGTTTCTATCCACCGTATGTCTCCCTTGAGATGCAACATACAGAGGTACTGAGTTACCAACTTTTGTCCACGAAGCTCTCACCTTACCAAAATCGATCAAACCCAAGAGTTTTTCGTCAGAGAGTTTAGAGAAGATAAAACTACCCCCCAAAGATGGATATTGAAAATCATAATTATCTACAGGAAGCGTAGAACTCCAATCTTTACGATAAGTTGCATCCAAATAGATCATGTCGTTATAGCCAATATTTACTGAACCAAAAACAGACTGCACCTGTGAATGCTCTTTACGTTCTGTTGTACTTCCACCATTTTCTAACGAGGAAGGAGAAAACACATTTGGAAGAGATGGATAACCATTCACTTCCATTACCTCATGTTTTATATCTTCGATACTAGATCCTAAGGTAATATCAAATTGAAATTGGTCATACGTTTTATTTATCAATAACAACACATCTCCATAAGATTCTAAATGATCAATTTTATTCGAAGAATATCTACCATTTTGTTTTGCTAGAGTCTCCATCGTTCCAGCCTGCGCCTTAAATGAGCGATCCTCTACAGTGTTATCGAAATTCGCTCGAGCTTTTAATGTAGCCCATTTAGTCAATTCGAAAGAGGCATCCAAATTAACAATTGCTCTCTTCTTATTGGTCTCTTTATGTATATTATTTACGATCCAATAAGGGTTATCTGATTTTGATTTAAACGGCCAATTTTGATTATTAATTTTTCTCTCCTCATCCCAATATTCATACTTATCTCTATACTGGCTGAAGTCGACCCCTCTTGGAAATTTATATAAACCAAAAATAGGATTATAATATTCACCTGGAGAAGAAGGAGATTGTTCTAACTTTTGCTTTAATAGATTAACACGGGCCCCCACCTTCAACTTATCATTAAGATATTTAGAAGAGGTCTTCAACGTCAAATTATGTTTATTTAGTGTATTGCTAGGAACAATACCTTTCATATTTGAGTTGGCATAAGACAAATATGAAGTTCTCTTTTCACTACCCGAACTAAAAGAGACTCTATTGGTGTAAGATACACCAGTATCAAAAAAATCTTTCACATGGGTATCGGTAAAATCAGAAGCTTCGCCCCAATTGGCTCCTCCGAACTCCTCACCCTCTTTTGGCAGGTAGGAATTCTGAAACTTCATTAAATGGTTTACCTTATCAAATTGAACACTCGAACTAAAATTAATCGTCTCCACGCCATTTTTACCAGACTTGGTAGTTATCAAAATAACTCCATTTCCAGCTTTACTACCATAAAGAGCCGCAGCAGAAGCTCCTTTCAAAACATTTACACTCTCAATATCATCGGGATTAATAGAAGAGATTCCATCTCCTGTATCAACACCACCACCAAAACCATCGCCACCCTCTACTTGGCTAAATATTGGATTTGCCATCGGTACCCCATCAATCACATAAAGTGGTTGGTTGTTACCTACAATCGAAGTAACACCTCTTAAAATAACTTTAGAAGAGGACCCCAATCCAGAACCTGACGTGGTCACATTCAGACCAGAAGTACGTCCAGCTAAGGAAGTAATAAAATTCTTACTTGGAATTGCGGCCAAACTCTTACCATCGACCTTCTGTGTAGCATAAGTTAATGATTTCTCTTGCCTTTTAATTCCCAGGGCAGTAACGACCACTTCATCAACATACTCAAAAGCACTTTGTAGTGAAACTTTATAAAAATCTTTGTTGTTCACCACAATTTCTACTGGCTTCATCCCAATAAAGGAGACCATAAGTACAGCACCCTCTTTCACTTTTAAAACAAAAGTTCCCTCAGCATTCGATATCGCACCCGTTTGTGTTCCTTTGACTCCAATAGAAGCTCCAGCAATAGGCAAATTCTCTTTGTCATGAACAACTCCTTTAATAGTCTTTAGACCTTGATCTGTCTGTCCTATGACTGGAATAGTTCCCAATAAACTAAAGAATACGAAAATCCACTTTAAATAAAACCTTCTGATCAACCTTTCACGTTGATCAATTTCTACTTTTAAACGATTACACATAAGCTCATGGATTTAGTTAGTAAATAGTAACGTGCAATTTTAAATTGAATATCTAGTGTGCTATCAACTGACTTAAATGCGTATAGTCTTCGTCTCCACATACAAATCAATTTTACCCCAAAATAGACATTATTAATAAGTAAATAGAAACAATAATTTATGTTTAATATTATAACATTTATTGATAATAACATACAATATTCTTTATATATTGAGAGCCTATTTCACTTTTTAATCCATATTTTCACATAACCATGGATACATATTTTAACATTAGTGATTTTTTAAACAGCAAACATTGTGTCAATGGATAGGATACAACAAAATGACGTAGACTTCACAAAATACCCTAGAATAACTTAAACCAATATCTGGGACTTCTTTACAAACAGAGAGGTACAATCCAATAGATCTCGGCTTATTTAAATCATCAACAAATGCAATCTACACCTAACAATCAAGATATTAGAGATCTCTTCAACCCCACAATTAGGATAGCTATTCATCACAAGATATAATAGATAGAAACTAAAATACCACTCCAACTTGAAACATTTTAGTCCAAGCGAACCATCGACTCGGAAGAGATTACATGAATAAACCAGAGATAGAATATGGGGCGAGATATAGAAAGATAGAGGCAAACAATTATCTCTCTCCAGTAATTTATCTCCCAATCATTTTACCAAAATTCCAGCATCAAATTCACTTCTAGAGGAAATTTCCTCAATGATTCGAACACTTTTTATCATAGATACAGGGAAATAAACTTGCGTTTTGTTGTTCGAGGACCCTCTTTGCGCGAACACATTAGTTAAACACTCTAACTCACATGAGCACATACCCTCATCTGTTCTGGAGCCGAACAAACCACACACAGTTCTCCTTCCACTTACATTTGCTCCATTAGTATATGGGGATCTTTCAACGTTCATAAGAGGGTATTCTTCCAAGTTTACTCTAAATAGGCTGTGTAATATAATCTGATCTCATATTTATGGTGTTTTATTTTAACTATTTCATACATTTATTGTAAAATAAGATTGTGTGGATATGAATCAACACGATCTATTCTACTCTTTACAATAAAACAACACCCGTGATGACAGATAAAAACAAGACTCAAATAGATCCTCAATTGCAATCGTTAGATTCATTGAAAAGCGAACTTGCCAAAAGCAATATGTCTTTGTTGGTAGGCGCTGGATTTAGTAAAAACGTCGATCCAAAATTATTCCTTAATTGGAATGAACTGCTATATGATATGGTTTATGAGCTGTTCGAGGACGAAATACTAAAAGATTATAATCGAAATAAGTATCTCTTTCAAGATATAAAGCATGTACCTAAAGATTTTATGATTGAGCGTGCCTTACACTATCAAAAGAAGATCGGATTATTGGAGTTAGGGTCATTGTATATCCTAAAGAAAGGCTATCGTGAAGCCATAACAGATTATATTGAGAAAAGAGTCCCCTATGTATTTCAGAATGAAGATGATAATCTCACATATCATATAAATGGCAAAGAAAAAGAATTAAACAATGATTTATCGTTACATAAAGAACTATTAACGCTACCATGGAATAATATATACACAACAAACTATGATAATCTTCTTGAGGCATCCTTAGGTCTCTATAAAAATCCTGATAATAAAAATACATCAATTAAAAAGAAGAAAACAGATGATGATAGTTTAGTTGAAACCACTGAACAATTAAGAGATATTTTAGAAAAAAGTTTTTCTATAACGGACGAAAAATGTCTTTCTGTAACGGATAAAACATTTAAATATAACGAATATTCTAATAACACTACTCGTAAATATAAAATAGACGAGCTTATAGAAAAAATAGAAAAAGAAGATAATAATGGTGATTGTTCTGACGATATCGATAGCATCGTTCGTAAATCCAAAGACAAAATAGATAACCTATTAATCGAAATAAACAAAGAAGACAACTTTAACATTGATGATCTAATAGTAAAAACGCTATACTGTTTTTACCATTTGAATGATAAAAATCCCAATGATACGGTCAACAATAATAATGAGCAAGAAGAGAAGAAAAAAGGGAAAAAAGAATATGATAAATTACTTGATAATATTGACACCTATTTAAAGGGAAAAAAGAAAAAGAAGGAAAAAAAGGAAAAAAATATTTTAGATGATAAAAGAAGTGAGAAGAATGAGAAGAAATTTAATTTAGTAACAAAAGCAAGTGACCTTGTATTACAAAAGAATAAAAATATAGTCAAGTTGCATGGATCAATACGTAGCGATATAGAATCAGAATATTGTCTTGATAAGGATATTCATAAATGTTACGTAATTGCAAAAGAAGATTATGAGACCTATCCTAAAAAACATGAAGCCTTTACCCAATTAATGAGAATATCCCTACTTCAGGAATCATTTTGTCTAATTGGTTTTGCTGGCGAAGATCCAAATTTCTTAGAGTGGTTAAAATGGGTCAGAAGTATAGTAAAAGATAATTCAAAGAAAAAAAACAACACTGAAACATCAAAAATCTACTTCTTAAGTCTTGGTAATGAAATATCAAGAGAAAAGAGGATCTTATTTAAGAATCATAATATTGCATTGATTTCAATTCAAAACGAAGAGGTACAAAAAAGAATAGGTTACAATTCAGAAAAAAATAATATTTCAGAAATTTTCAGATGTTTATTTCTCTATTTGAAATCAAATTATGATTTAAGCAAGATCCATGTACGGGATTGGAAAGAAACTCAAAACAAATTAATCAATGAAAAAGGTTTCTTAATAAAAATCTCATTACAAGATTATAAAAGACTTTTTAGAATACCTAAGTTGTCTGACTTTTCGCTTGAAAACACCTACCGACACTATCTAGGATACAGGGCTTGTTCATGAATTATTTAAATGAGAAAAGGTCGACTATTCATATTATATTTGGATTTGTAAAAACAGATATAAATTATGGATAACGACCTTTCAAGTGCCGAAATTAGAAGATTTTATGAGAAATTACAAGTCAAATTGGTAGATAATAGGAGTCATGTAGGACTTAAGCACGAATTGGCTTTTGTTATCACTCTTTTTATTATCTCAATTCTGACAAGTTATGGTCATCTAAGTATGAATAAAATTCATCGCAATATGGTTCGTCATTACGAGAAACTATGTATCTGTTTGCATAAAGATATCGACAGTTGTATAAGTCGAGTTCAGTTAACAAGAATCCTATCTGAATTTGATTATGATTCCTTTTTGACAATTTGTGATGAAGTATACTCTTCTACAGAATGGATATCTATTGATGGGAAGGAACTTCGAGGAAGTATAGATTCTAAAAGCAATAAAAAGAGAGGGTTAAGTATTGTTTATTCTATTGGTCATAACACAAATATACAGCAGTTATTAGGCTTTTATGATGGAACAAAAGAGAGTGAAAAGAACATTGTTTATGATCATATTCTTGAGTTGCCAGAGAAGGCAAAGGTAACACTAGATGCAATGCATAATTCAGAAAATCTGTTGTCTAATATTCACCAAAATAGTCGATTCTATTTAACTCAAATAAAGTCCAATCAGCAGAAATTAAAGGATGACTTAGTACATACATCCAATCATATAAAAGTAGATGATGTGATGACAGAAATAGACAAGTCACATGGAAGAATAGACTCTAGGAAGTACGAAATATACCCAATAAATACAGAAATGTTAGATCCTAGATGGTGTAATAGTGGCATATGTAATATGATTAAAGTGACAAGAGAGAGTTATAATGTAAAGAGAGATAAAAGGAGTACAGAAACACGATATTATATCACAAATTATAATGGGAAAATCGATGAAATTGCTGGAGCTATTAGAGGTCATTGGAAAATAGAAATAATGAATCGTATTCGTGATGTTAATTTTGGAGAAGACAAATTAAAGTCTTTAGATCATGGATTGCAAAAATCGATATCCTCTATTATGTTATTTATATGCAGTAAGTTAATGGAAATAAATAGTTACAACAACTTAAATATTTTAAGAGAAGAACTTGTGCACAATACTGATAAAATACACGATGTCTTCGCTGCTTAAATTTCATGAACAAGCCCTGATCTAGGATATAAAAGGAGGAAGGAATTGCAAGGTTCTCAAGAAGAGAAGGATAAATACCTACAAGGGATGTTTATGGCAGTGCATGGAATCATGATGTCACCTCAGATATATTATGGAAGGGCATATAAAGATTTCTTATGTCTATTTCAAAATACGAGTACTAAAAACAAAGTCAAATTAGGATTTTTGATTTATAGAGATAGTCTACTTCAAACTTTTATTTTAGAGAATAATGAGTTTACCCAAACAGAGGAACAACTGGCGTTTAAGACCCTTGAACTAGACAAAACTGATTCACAAACTCTCAATATGAATGGGATCGTATTGAAAGGAGAACGCTATCAGTATTACCGTGCGTTAGAGTATGCTTTTCGTCTGGATTTCTCAAAATTAAAAGATACAATAGACCAATGGGGAACAATAGATCAATGGGATACAATAACGGAACCATATATTTTAAAGAAAGCCTCATTATGGGGACTTTTTGATCTCAACAAATCAGAGGTACGACTCTTCTTAAAAAATAGACTAGAACATAGTACGCATGAAAACATTCAAGAAAGAGTCTATATCCTGGAGTTATACAGATTCTTCTTACCTTTTAATGCAGATCAAAATGAAAGAGATAATATTAATGACGAGATCTTAACTCTAAAATCAGAGGGGCTACAATCGATATATGACAACCCGAACTATTTAATGAAGAAGTTGGATCAAGTTGGCCATACCCATACGAAAGTTCGATCCTATGGGAATGATCGCGATCGAATAACAATTTTTTCTTCTAGAAGTGGTTTCACACATGCTGGTTTAGGAGTGCAATATATTTTAACACTAATAGAATCTGGACTATTGGCTTCCTTCGGTAGTAACGAACAAAAAGTCTATCAATTACTTAAAGAGGTGATAGAAACATACCCTTTCCCTGTTCTTTTTTATATATTACAAAATCCAAATGAAGGCTTTCTATTACGTATGGCACAAGACTACTGTTTTGCTGATATTGGAGAAAAGGAGCGAAAAAGGATCATGACGAACCTCCTTCAAGCGATTCAAGATAAGAACACCCCTGATTTAATTCGCCAAAACATACTTATGTTTGTTTCTAAGTTTATCGAGGTGGTTCCACTAGACGTATATGAAGATCCTATTTCTAATATTCTGGTGAAAGGAGAGCATAACTTATACGAAAGAGCTGTAAGCCGAATCGGTAGACAGGAAAAAGCATTTGTTCGTTCTGTAATGCATTATATAGAAGATGAAGGGGTTATTGGAAGCTATATAGATCATTTGCTGGCTCTTTTTTTAGTTAAAAATCTTGATTCGTCGGATAGAACAAGGGTGATAAATCTTTTGTATGCTTTGGTGAATTCTGTGGATCTTGAACCATTAAGAGAAAAATTAGAGCTCACGAATAAGGATCTATTGGACAGTATTGATAAAAAATTAGATCCAATTGTACAAAGTGATGGAGAACAAAGACTACTTGTCATAGGAAATCTATATACGTTCTTATCTACCAATCAAATAGAGAAGGCAAAATCAGAAATAAAGAAGATTCAATTTTCGGAGGTTAAAAATACAGGTGTATGGCCACTTATCTTAGAATTTTCAGACAGTAAAGAAGCACGGGATAAAATAAAAGATGGTATTGTAGATAACAAAATGCTTTTTCATTCAGGATTAACAAAGAAGGATAAAGGATATGGATTCTCTTATGTAGATTTTATCCCAATTTCCTCGTTGACCTATCCAAAAGGAAAAAAATCTTTGCCGTTAAGATGGAACGAGGATCAGAAAAAGAAGATTTTAAAGAAGATTCAAGACGAATTTGAACTTGTTCATGATTTTTTGGGACAGGATATAAGATTTATGAATCACAACTCCATGTTTCCATTACTGATAGAGATGGTCACATTTTTGGAGCATGAGAAGAGGTATTTTGAATCTGGAAACTTGAAAGAAACATATGCAAAACTCTATCAAGAGGTTCGTTCAGAGATTGAGACCATTAATCCCTCATATTATTCGGAGGAAAAACTTGCCATTTATTTGTCAAGTGAAAATATTGAAGATTTTAGATTGGGATTAAATAGCCTCGATAGAAAAGTAAATCGAGAGCTATCTGTTTCAGGATTAAATGAGATGTTTCGTATTTTGATGGAGAAGATATTATATCCAGACGCGGTTACTTTTGAGGAAGCATTGCGATTTGTTGCTAGAACTTGGAGTTCGAATAATATAAGAAAAAAGCAGAAAGGGAGAAATCCTATGATAGTACGGATATTAAAAAAATATATGCCAAAGGATGCTTCTGACTTCAATGAGCTTTTAAAGGAAAAGGAGTATGATGTGGCATTTGCAATGAAATATTTAACGATGTTGGCACAATATTTATGGAAATTAGTTGAAGAGGATACTTCCAAAAATCCAAAAGAAAAGGAGGAAGTTGAGATTGGCAACTATATAATAGAGGGAATGAGTTCATCCGATATAGAGACTGTAAGAGAATGGATAAGGAAAGCACAGAGCTCAAGATTTGTGGAGGTACAAAACTTAGTAAAGAGTTGTAATACGGAACTGTAAAGAATCAGGATTTTTTAGGTGTACTGATATGAATAATAGATTAATGAACCCTTCGACAAGTGGTTCCTGAGCTTGTCGAAGGGCTCATGGACCACCTGTCGAAGCACATAAACCATCGATTCAATTCAAACAATAATAGATGGGCAAATCAATGTGTTCGTCCATCTATTATATGGATCACCAAACATGATAATCAAAAACCACAATAGTAGGGTTATCTCCTGTGGATACCCTAATATCCGAGAATCACATATAAATATAGGATGACTTTTATTCCCTCTTACCAAACAAATCATCTTCATAATGAAGTGATAGAAGTCTCTCCTTTACTTCTCTTCCAACACACGCTTCTCCAGTAAATCGATTAGCTTGTCAGTTTCGAAACCACCTCTACCTGCAATCATCTCAATGGTAGCAATATTGCCCATCGTATTGAAGACAACAGGATTGTCTAGCTTCTTATATTTTTCACTTAAAGAGATCAAATAAGACTTTAGGAATGGATACTTTTTAAGAAGTGGTGCAATAATCATCTCTTTGGTGATGATTCGATCTGTACTCCTTTCTGAATCATTTTTTTCTTTTGGCTTCGAATCCTCTTGCACTTCGTTCTTATTCCATGATAGAAGCTTTTGTGAGCCCTCTAAGCTACGAATATGGGTTGCATCTTGCATCATCTCTAATACGCCTCTAAAGTTCCCCTGGTCATCTCTTACAGCGTTGTAGATAATATAGATGAACTTATCTCCCATCTGTAACCAAAACTCTGCCTCATCTTGTCGTCCAGCCCTAAATTCTGCAATAATCTGCTCTACAGTCTCCACACTCTCTCTAGGGTGACAGTTTTGCACTTCTCGTCCAATAACCCCTGCACTACGAGGAAATACACGGTGTTTGGTATCGCTATAAAACTTTACAATATCATGCTCATCTACATAAGAGAGGTCTATCGGAAGATGTTTGAATATCAGATTAATCTGATTCAATGTAAGTTTTCCCATACTGACATCCATCTCCTCAGAACCAGAGACCTGTTTTGGCAACATCTCATGCTTTTTCAACACTCCAAACAGATCCGATAGAAGGTCACTCGAAACTTCTGGTTTATCTTCAGTTTGAATAACACGTACTGGAGCATCAATCAAGCAGTAGCCAATCTCATCATCTCCACTTTTCATCTTCTCAAACTCCTCTTCAGTGAGAAGCCTTGCCGCAGTAGGCAAAAGCACATCCTCCTCTTTCGACAAGATATCTCGTACCAATTCGATCACATGGGCTTGCTTCTCTAAAAAGAGCACATCTTTATCTGCACGCAACAGCCCAAATGCCTCTTTAATAGCATCCCGAACATTATTGTCAAAGGTCCACATAATTTTAGAGGGACGATCAAAGTCTTTTTGCTCTAAAATAGAGAATAGTTGGTTCTGTTTTCTACTGAAATGGGTGTTTATCTCAGAAAGTTTTTCATAGAGCTCTAACCATTGATTCTTCACAAACTTACGAGAGGCATGCTTCTCCATCTCGTCGGCTAAAGCATATAGTGCTTCGATCTCCAACTCATAACAACGAATAGGATGGCCCGATGGAAACTTACTTCGAGTAGGGTCTAAAACATCGCGAAACACATCGATGATATCATCCATCTCATCGGTCATCAACTCATCGGAAATCCCTTTCAAGGAGATCTGCTGTTCCGTATACGCGAACTCTTCTGGTTTAATCACATCAAAAGTACGAGACACCAATGCTTTTGCCTCCTCTTTAGTCAACTCCCCATCAAAAATTTGTCTTTTGATCTCTAAGATCTTAGAGATTTTATCCATATCTAGATCCATATACTCTTTCATATCACTTCCTCCTTATGGAAAGAACCAAACCACTACATGGCCTTGCTCTTCTATTTCAACATACATATTATTCCCATTCTCCTCTTATCTTTATGTTTTTATCAAGAGGTTCGAAACTGTAATCAAATGAAGCCCTTCTGGTTCATTTCACTCCAATACATCTTTTCAATACAGCACTCTAATAATCTGTATTGCCCTATTATCCTTTCAACTCAATTCACTAGATCTTAGGATATTTCATTTTATATTTACAAAATAAGCATAAAATAAAAGACGAAAACATCCCCAATTATAGGGATTCTTATACGTAGACAATATTAAAACTCAATATCCGAGTTATTCAAGGCAACACCATTCAAAAACGAAAAATAACACAAAGAAGAAATAATGCTATAAAACACATATTTAACATACTTATGTTTAAAAAATATTACAGTAATAGGCGAAAAAAGAGATAACAGAAGTAGGGAAACAAAAACTAAAATGTATATTTGTACTGTTTTGAAAAAAATGCACAAAACAAACAATGACTGTCGTACTATTATACAACATACCATGGTTTATTTTTTGCAGTAACTTCAAAACACTTATGGGAAAGTTTAAATCCCTTGAGGTCTTAAATATTAAACTTCAGTGATCTTCTTTTTTTAATAAAAAGAAAGCACTGATAACTGTTTAACATATAAACATAGTAAAGATGTTAATTGAAAAAGTAGTCGGAAGAGAAATCTTAGATTCTCGTGGTAACCCAACAATCGAAGTAGAAGTAACTCTAGAGAGCGGATGTAAAGGTCTTGCTGGTGTTCCTTCAGGAGCATCTACTGGTGAGAACGAAGCACTTGAATTGCGTGATGGTGATAAGAACCGTTACCTAGGAAAAGGTGTTTTGAAAGCAGTAGATAACGTAAATAACGTAATCGCAAAAGAGATCGTTGGAATGAGCGCTTTGAATCAAGTTGCTTTAGACGAGAAACTTCTAGCTATCGACGGAACAAAAACTAAGAGCAATCTTGGTGCAAACGCAATGTTGGGTGTTTCTTTGGCTGTAGCAAAAGCTGCTGCTGATTACCTAGAGATGCCTCTTTACCGTTACATTGGTGGAACAAACGCGAAGACTCTTCCTGTTCCAATGATGAACATCATCAATGGTGGATCTCACTCTGATGCTCCTATCGCATTCCAAGAGTTCATGATTCGTCCTATCGGGGCTCCTTCTTTCCGTGAAGGTCTTCGTATGGGTGCTGAGGTATTCCATTCATTGAAAAAAGTTCTTCATGCAAGAAACTTGTCTACTGCTGTTGGTGACGAAGGAGGATTCGCTCCTGCTCTTGACGGTACTGAAGATGCATTGAACTGTATCATCGAGGCTATCAAGAACGCTGGTTACAAGCCAGGTCGTGCTGAAGAAGGTGGTGACATCTCTATCGCTCTTGACTGTGCTGCTTCTGAGTTCTTCGTAGACGGAGAGTACAACTACGCTAAATTCGAAGGTGCTGAAGGTGCTCATCGTTCTCGTGAAGAGCAAGTTGATTTCCTTGCTAGTCTTGTTGAAAACTTCCCTATCGATTCTATCGAAGATGGTATGGACGAAGGAGATTGGGACGGATGGGTATTGTTGAATGCTAAACTAGGAGACAAAATCCAGTTGGTAGGAGACGATCTTTTCGTAACAAACGTAGAGTATCTACAAAAAGGTATCGAGCTTAGCGCTGCAAACTCTATCTTGATCAAAGTAAACCAAATTGGTACTTTGACTGAGACTTTGAATGCAATCGAAATGGCTCACCGTGCTGGTTACACTTCTGTAACTTCTCACCGTTCTGGTGAAACAGAAGATGCAACTATCGCTGATATCGCTGTTGCAACAAACTCAGGACAGATCAAAACAGGTTCTTTGAGCCGTTCTGACCGTATGGCTAAGTACAACCAACTTCTTCGTATCGAAGCTGAATTGGGTGCAAGCGCTGTTTACGGATACAAAAAAGTGAAAGTTCAGAAATAATTTTATTTCTTCTTTATAAAACACTTCTAAGGAGGTTGTCTTTTAGGCAACCTCTTTTTTTTATGCCCTATTACGAGTTATTTTGTTGTATCATAACTACAAACCAAGGATCAGGCATTGTTTTAGGTGGATCAACCATACTGTTATCATCTTCGTAATCGTTGCATTGTGTCATATGATACAAGGCAATACCTTTTATCTACGGGACTTGCATCATCTATTGATGTGGTAATTTTGTTGCTGCAACTCCTGGGAGCCGCGAAGGTCTCGTGCAATACTTCCAATATCAATAGAACCCATCCTATTGTCATAATAAACGGAAGCAGGAGTTTTTTATCTCCCAGGTGTTGATGCATTGATTGGTTGATGTTCGATTAATGTGGTGGCAATATGTTGTATGGTAGCTGCAAACCCATGTGTTTGCCTTGATGCGTCAACCATGTTATTATCATTTTTTATGTCGTTGTATTGCATGATATGAGACAAGGCAGTGCCGTTGTCTCTACGGTTGGGTACAACATTTATGGTTGTGGGAACTTATGGTCGCATCGATTATTGTGGGGACAATTTGTTGCGTAAACTCCTGGGAGCCTCGAAGCTCCTGCTTCGTGATTGCACGAGACCTCGTGCAATACTTCCAATATCAATAGAACCCATCATATTGTCATAATAAACGGAAGCAGGAGCTCAATGTCATTAAGTTAAGCTTTAATTATATTGCATCTCTTTGATTCGTAAGTGTTTTTGGACGTTTTCTGTTATCAAATTTTCTAGTGTCTCGCTCATTTTTTCTATTCGGTCGTATAGGAATTGTGTGTTTTTTTAATAGTTCTTTAATCTGAAATATCGTTTTGGACATTTCTTGTTCTGTAAAGAATATCTCAATGATTCTATTCTTCAAGATTCCATAGGATACATTATTGTTTACTTTGTAATTGTATTTTTTAGTCCCTTTCTGTTCTTTTAATTCATCATTAATCTCTTCGATTAATAAGGTTTGGATATTGCTAACAAAAATAGTGGAATAAAAATCTTGTAATATCACTTGTTCTGAGTTCCCTGAAAAGTTTCCAACCTTCAGTTTATTCTTCAATTCATTATAATAAATCTCCACATTCCATCTCTTGAAATACAGGTCTTTAAATATGTTATTTCTATACTCATCTTTATCAAGAAGAGAACTTATAAGAATTTCAACAGTGCCATTTGGCAACACAACTTTATTCATGCGTACAATGATAGTTTCATCACCAGTGTAACCTTTTTCTTTTAAACATGTTATACTTGGAGATAATTCAATCAACTTTGTTTTATCCGTACTATTCAAAAACTCTTTTGTTTCTTTATTAAAGTTCGTTTGAACTCGAAAAAGAAAGTCAATATCCCTTTTCTTATGTTGATACATCATATCAAAAGAAGGATAGCCTCTGTCATATAAAATAAGATCACCAGGAGTTGCATGCTTTATATGATCAATCGCTAAATCTCGTTCTGTTCTAGAAAGTGGCTGAAGTGTTGAATCAATAACAAATCCATTTAATACATCATATAATAAAGAAACTCTTCCCTGAATAATAGGTTCTTTTGTATGTGGTTGATTAGATCCAAAGACTTCCATTAACTCTTTGGTATTGGGTAGAGTTAGAAGCGATCCATCTACTGCAAGGACTCTAAACTTATGCCATTTCTTATAAGTATTATCAGTATAAAATTCATCAGTAAGTTTCTTTGATAAAACATCAAACACCTTGTAATCAATCTTTTTTCTGCTTTGAACAAATGCACTCTTGGTAAAATGATCATCTGTTTTAAGTTTTTTGTCTTTGTTAAATACACCAATGATATTATCAATTTCAATAGATAGTGTCTTGGTAATTCTATTCATTAAAAAGAGAAGTATTTTCGGGAATTTTAATTTTCTATTTCTTGTAAAATCTTTGTCGTTCATTCTATATTGATTCTGTAATTCATTCGAATATATATATTGCATTATCTTTTTCAATATGAACTCAGGTGTTTTTTTTACCATGTCTATGTTGTTGATTATGAATACAATATACGAAATATTTATCATAATAACAAGCCAAGCCATTGATAATCAACACATTACTTAACTTAATGACATTGAGCAGGAGCTTCCTATCTCCCAGGTGTTGACGCATCGATGGGTTGATGTTCGGTATATTGGTACCGATTTATTGTGGCAATATGTTGTATGGTAGCTGCAAACTCATGTGTTTGCCATGATGCGTCCAACATGTTATTATCATTTTTTATGTCGTTGTATTTTGTAGTAAATTTATATATGGTCCCAACGAGGGCAAACACATGGGTTTGCAGCTACCACGTCGTATTTGCGTCGTTCTGATAAAATCATGTTGGTGGTTATCATTTATCGACAAGTAGTTCCTGTGCTTCGAAAGGCGGTCCTTGAGCTTGTTGAAGGGCTTTGTCCAATACATATCGTATACAACATTACGTGTTAATTGTTACAAATCACTTACACACTTTTTCTGACAGAGCTTACATGTGTAACTGACTCCACTTTAGAAGGGGATTCTTAGTATTTTTGTCCATACTTAATTCATGGTTTATTCATGCTTTAACCACCGAATCGATGGAGAATCGATGAACAAACCATGAACAAACCATGAACAAACCATGAACAAAGTACCTATCAATCCACTATGAAACTAGGCAAAAACATACTGTTATCTTACTTGAAGATTTCATTTAGGAAGGCAAAATAGGGATACATATGACCAACTTAAGGTTCTTAGTTAGTGATTCACCAACTAAAATAGGTGCTTAAAGATGTCCACAACACCATTAATAAGATGAAATTGAGTGACGCCACAACAGCGGAACAGCCCCCATTTAGATGGAAAACATGAGCTCCTCGCTTAAACATGATGCAAGGAGCTAAAGGGATATTTTAGAAATCACTCAAAGAGATTCTTAAAATGGACACGTTTATCCTAACTCCACTCATAAGGAGTCAACTGGTAGACATGGTAGTTTAGCCAATTTGAAAATAGAAGATGGGCATGCGAAGCCCATATTTTAGTAGGTTTTAAAGTGGGGTCGTCTAGAGGAAAATAGTTCTTAGGAACGGTAGGATTCAATCCCTTCGCGACATCTCTATCATACTCCTGTTTAAGCGTATTTCTAGCATATTCAGCATGTCCTGTAACAAAGAGTTGCCTACTATCCCTAGACATCACCATATAAGCCCCAGCCTCCTCAGAAGAGGATAGTAACTCCAATGCTTTACAACGAACAACATCCTCCACTCTTACTTCACTGTTGCGAGAGTGAGGAATATAGAAAAGGTCGTCAAAACCACGTAAAATTGGATGAGTGGGACATGATAAGGTATGAGGATAAACACCAGATAACTTCTTAGAGAGAGGATATTTCTGTAACCCATAAAAATGGTATAAAGCAGCTTGAGAAGCCCAACATATAAACATACTGCTGGTAACATTGGTCTGAGACCAATCCAGAATCTCTTGCATTTCAGCCCAATAAGCAACCTCTTCATAAGGGAGGTGTTCAATAGGAGCCCCCGTTACAATCAATCCATCATAACGTTGATTCTTCACCTCACCAAAAGGTCGATAAAAGTTGTCTAAATGGTTGCTACTGGTATTCTTTGAAAGGTGTGTTTCTAGACGAACAAAATCGATCTCTACTTGAAGTGGCGTATTCGAAAGAAGGCGCAACAGATCAGTTTCAGTAGTCTCTTTTACAGGCATTAGGTTCACGACTGCAATACGCATGGTACGAATATCTTGGCTTTCGGCTCTTTGGGCCTTCATAACAAAGATATTCTCCTCTTTAAGCTGGGTGATTGCAGGCAAACCATTGGGGACTTTTAAAGGCATGTTTTTCAGTTCATTTAAGTAAAAGAGGAGACCATCCACCGAGATGAATGGCTCCAAAAATATGTTATGCTTTCAATGCTTGTTCGAAATCAGCAATAATATCATCAATATGTTCGATACCCACAGAGATACGAAGCATTGCAGGATGTACCCCTGCTTTTAATTGTGCCTCTTCATCCATCTGATGATGTGTTGTAGTAGCAGGTTGAATAATCAATGTTTTGGTATCCCCAACATTGGCCAAGTGTTGTGCCAACTTTACATTTTCAACTACTTTTTTGGCAGCCTCTTTTCCACCTTTCACAACCACCGTAAGAACCCCACCAGCACCTTGAGATAGATATTTTTGAGCTAACTCATAATCTGGACTGCTCTCTAGGCCTGGGTAGTTCACCTGCTCCACAGAAGGATGTTTCTCCAACCATTTAGCCAAAGCCAAAGTGTTTCCTACATGACGTTCCATACGCAACGACAAGGTCTCTAATCCTTGAGCCAAAAGGAAGCTATTAAAAGGAGAGATAGAGGTTCCATAATCACGAAGCCCCTCGACTCTTGCTTTAATAATAAATGCGATATTACCGAAATCACTATCTTTACCAAATACCTCGGCATAGTTCATTGCATGGTCATCCTCTGGGTCTCCCTGAAAATCAGGAAATTTACCATTACCCCAATCGTAGTTACCACCATCGACAATCACTCCTCCTATTGAAGTACCGTGGCCACCAATCCATTTGGTAGCAGACTCAACAACAATATTAGCACCCCATTCAATAGGACGACAAAGGTAGCCCCCTCCTGCAAAAGTATTATCCACAATCACAGGAAGGTCGTATTTCTTAGCCACAGCAACTAACTTTTCGAAATCAGGAATCTTAAATCCAGGGTTACCAATGGTTTCAAAATAGATTGCTTTGGTATTTGCATCAATCAACTTTTCAAAGTCGTCAGGAGCCAATGAGTCGGCAAAACGACATTGGATACCGATCTTCTTAAAAGTGGTATGAAATTGGTTATAAGATCCTCCATAGAGGTAAGGAGAAGAGACAAAATTATCTCCAACCGATAATATATTAGTTAAGGCCACAAACTGGGCAGCATGGCCTGATGATACTGCCAATGCTCCCACTCCCCCTTCTAATGCAGCAATACGCTGTTCGAAGACATCTGAAGTCGGGTTCATGATGCGAGTATAGATATTTCCAAACTCTTTCAGTTCAAATAGATTCACGGCATGTTCATCACTATCAAAAGCATATGCTGCTGTTTGGTAAATAGGGGTAGCACATGCTTTTGTCGTCGGATCTGTTTGACGCCCAGCATGAACCTGTAGCGTCTCAAAGTTCTTTTTTGTCATGATAAATTTGATTTTGGTTTTTTATTTTGGTGAAAATTTTTTTTCAAATAGAGATCGATGCATTGCTTGAATTGCTCTAGTCCTATCCGTCTCTGATACAATAAAGTAGCTTACAACCGGCGAAGCACAGGAACAACTCATACGAACATTAATCTTCTCTTCAGCCAAAGAGGAGAAGATACGTGCAGCTATACCATAATTATCTATTAACCCCTCTCCAATAGCGGCGATGGTTGCCACATCTTCATGATGCTCTATCTCCATTACACTCGGGATGGTAGAGATATCAATCAGGCTTTTAGCACGATGAAGGTCATTCTTGTGTAGGAGAAAGTTAATAGAGATCTGAGAGGTCAAAACAGAGTTAATATTAATCCCTGCATTGCTAAAAGCAGTAGTCACCACAGAGAGTATCCCTGGTTTACTTCCGACACCAGGACCCTTTAGTTTTAAGATACCAAACTCGCTTGTATGTGTAATACTCTTCACCACAGAAGCACAGACATATCCATCTCCACCAATAATAGTCAATGGATTAGAGTCGTCAGAAGCCCCATGAATATGGAATAGACGTAGCGATATATTAGGCTCAATCAGAGGTTCGACACAACGTGGATGAAGGATTTTTGCTCCAAAATAGGCCAATTCAGCAGCCTCCACATAACTTAGATGCTTGATATTCTTTGCTTGAGATACCTCTCTAGGGTCTGAAGTTAGAAATCCCTCTACATCCTTCCACACATCCAATGACTTGGCATCAACACACTTGGCAATGGCTGCAGCAGAATAGTCGCTACCCCCTCTACCAAGAAGGGTGACTTTTCCTTTGGTACTGATCCCATAGAAGCCAGGCACGACATATATTTTTGACTCCTTGAAATACTCCATCAGCGCATGCTTGCTCTTTTTGAAGTCAACCGACGCATTGGCAAAAATACCATCGGTAATAAGACCAAAGTCTTCAGGATATGCGACTACAGACTTTAACTCACGCTGCTTTAAGACATAAGACAGAAAGATTGCAGAAAGCCTCTCCCCATACGACAATACAAAATCACATAAAGCAGGGGAAGCATCTGCCGTAAGATAGATCCCTTTTAAAAGATTTGAGAGTTCTTCAAGACAGGTATCAATCTCATTCCAAGCCTCTTCGCAAAGTGCGGTATCGGTAATATGATACTCCACAGCATCTCTTTTTAAGGCATGTAGATAAGAGTAGACTGTTCTTGAAACATCTTCTCCTTGTTTTAGAGTCTCTAACGACTCTTCTAGGTAGTTTGTTACTCCATAAAATGCGGATACCACAACAATAAGACGTTCACCGTAATTCTCTATTACTTTGATAATACGAGTTACGTCTGACTTGTCCTTCAGATTGGATCCGCCGAATTTTACAACAATATTCGGCATAAAATAATAAATAATGTGATTGGGAAATGAGATAACTTGCTTGTAAAGCATTCATCTGAGCCTTCGAACCAACGTGGTAGTGTTTTTTATCTAAAACTAGCTGGTTGAAGGCTAGAGCATGGAGATACTCGTTCGTGTTATCGTTGTCATCGTGATCATAAACTCTTTTTTTTATTCATTATGATCTAGGTATTGGCACCTTGTTTTGGCAATTAAAACCGTTTATTATCAAAATAGGTTGTCAGAGATTCATTGAGCCTAGTCTCTCCTCTCTTCTACATAATCAACAGATCTAAACAGGGTTGATCTTCGACTTGCACTTCAAACATATCAAATTAACAGCACAGATCCAAATACACAAGCAATACAAAACAAAAAAGTCCCGTTTATTAACAATTCGGTAACATCTATTTTGAAAACAATAAAGAAGATTTATATTTTGAAAATGAGAAAAAAATGTACCTTTGACGCAGTTTAAAATGAATAAAAATATAGATTGTATTTTTCTTTTATAAATTTATATGAACCATAATCAAGAAACATCTGTACTTCATAAAATCGCAGGAAAATGGAGATTTAATGAAGACTTTGGAATGGGCAGCGACACTGGCTATGCACTATTGAAAGTGAAAGACGATCAAGTTGTTGGTAAGATCAAGGTAACGGAACAGATCGAAGGAGATGCTTCTTTTGTTGTTGAACATCAAATTGAAGGGGAAGTCGATGGAGATTCATTTCGTTTCCGAAGTGTTAAATCAAACATCCTGTATTCTCTAGAACCAATACATTATGAATTAGACCAATGGGAAGGGACTTTCACAGAGGAAGGTAAGATTGTTGGGGCTAGTATTGATGATCAAGGTACTTGTGGAGTCTTTGTAATGGAGAGATTCCCAGAGTCAGAGAGTGAATTATAATATTTTTTAATTCTATAGCACTCCTTTTATGGATTTAGTTTATACGCTAGACTTAATTGGTACTGTAGCGTTTGCGATCTCTGGGACTTTATCGGCCATGGAGAAGCGATTTGACCTATTTGGGGCATTATTTATTGCGGCTGTAACGGCAGTGGGAGGTGGAACAGTAAGAGATTGCCTCATCGGATCAACCCCTGTAACTTGGATGAAAACCCCATATTATTTATTGGCCATCTTCATCGGATTCTTACTCACGATTCTTTTTAAGAGACGAGTTCTTCGACTAAAGAAAACGTTATTTCTTTTCGATACCATTGGGATTGCCATCTTTACGGTCATTGGTGTGGGAAAAGGCTTGGAATATGGATTACCTTCTTATAGTGCCATTATGATGGGGGTATCTACGGCAGTCGTTGGAGGAGTACTTCGAGATGTCTTTTGCAACGATATTCCTCTTATATTTCATCGAGAGATCTATGCAACAGCATGTATCACAGGAGGGATATTTTACACACTATTACACTATTTAAACTACAATGAGAATGTAATTATACCCATTACCTCTCTTGTAATTGTTATAATCAGACTTTTAAGTGTAAGATTCAATTGGTCCTTACCAAAATCCGATCTTAAAGGATAGAATAACCTTTCTATTCCCATATAATTTATTTAATATTACACATAAGTTTTGTCCCATCTGCAAGGGGACAAAAAAAGATCGATGATATTGTAAATTCTTACAAACCTTAACACTTAAGGTGATATTTTAAGAAGTAATGAAAGCTCATGTAGCATTCTACATAAGTCTTTCAATCTTATCGATCCTATTCTCGACCCTTTATACAAATACTGTTTGTAAAAAACCATTGTTGTTGATTCTATTTATAGCATATGGGAATAAAGGGTCGAGATCTTTGTTTTTTTTATTATAATAATTATCCCTAATTAAAACAGTTCAAACTTATGTACAAGAGTAATATTTCTGTATTCTCTCCAACGGGAAACACGAAAAAAGTTGCCTCTTTTATTTTAGACAACATCAAGACGAACACCCCCGCAAATCTCGATGATTTGGTTATTATTGGATGTCCTATATACAAAGGTAGGGTCCCAGTGGACTATATGAACTGGCTAGAGACACACCCATTCTACAACAAAAGTGTGATTATTGTAGAGACATTTGGAAATATTCATATCGATGATGCCCTAATCGAACTCTATGATTGGTGTACACAAAACAATAATACAGTATTAGGAGTGGTAGCCGTGGCTTCACCCCACTCATACTCCACACCACAACAACCTATCGCTACTGATAGGCCTACGAATGAAGAGTGGGCCGAATTAAAAGCATTTGCCTTAAAGATGGTCAATAAAATTGATCTAGATGTAGGACAGACTCCTCTTGCTATTCCAGGAAACCATCCCTACAGAGAACTTCTACCAACAGTTGCTATCGAACCCAAACGAGACTTACTAAAGTGTAATGACTGTCGAAAATGTCGCAGAAAATGTAGTGTAGACAACCCTTCTATTCTAGAGTTAGATGGGATCGAAGTAAAACAATGTTTGATGTGCGGAGCTTGTATAAAGACATGTCCTCAAGATGCATTAAGCTTTACAACTACTCCAATGGAACCCATTATCAATCATCTCTTCACCCTTAGTAAAGAGGTACAACCATCTCTATTTATTTCATAAAGACTTCAATGAAACTTCAAGATTACAGTCTGTTATGGATCAATCTTGAAGTTTTCAGTTATCTCAATCCTTCCTCTCCACCAGACTCATTCATAATGAAGTAATGATATCATGACAAGGAAGTAAATCCACCTCAAACATTATTCATTTAGAGAACAATATAAACTCTTCAAAAGCTAAATACTAAATTAAATTACACCATGTCGGTCAAAAAAATGAACTAAAGACTTTTGTTTTTAGTTTATTGATTCTATACTTGTAATAAAACAAGAAAAAATAAAGACCAAAACTATGTTGTCAATCTACGTATGCCTCGCAATTTTCGTGGCCCTACTGTATCTTTTAAAAACATTTTCTGTCAAAAGAGTAAAATTTCACTATCGTAATTTGATTGCAATATGCTTAGGGGTACTTTTTGGCTGGGCAATATACAGATGGGTTCCACAGGAGAGCTACAAAGAGTTAGTATATTACTTTAAGACAGTCTCTAATCTCTATATCCGTGGATTAAAATTAATGATCGTACCTATCGTTTTCATCTCCATCTGCTATACATTAGTCAAGATCAACGACCAAGAAAATATAGGAAAGAAATTTCGCCAGATCATTACCTACTTTGTTGCATCTGTATTGGGAGCAGGATCTATCGCCTTGGTTATGTCCAAGATATTTAACTTTCCGGCACTAATTCAAGTGGATGATTCTATGGCATCGCATATTGCAAAAGGCTACTCTCAAAGAATTGATGCGCTAAGTGATGCCTCCATTGGGAAAGTCGTCTATGGACTAACACAAAAAATACCAACCTCTATCTTCGATGGATTTGCTAGTAATAATATTGTAGGAACTTTGGTGGTTGCACTCCTAGTGGGACTCGCGATAAGAAAGATGCAGAAGAAAAAACCTCAAGAGATGCAAAGAGCCATCAATGCATTGAGTTCATTGCAGATAATCATAAACAGTATGACTACCTTTATTATCAAATGGACTCCTTATGGGGTGCTCTCTTTGATGACTATGGCTGTAGCTAAAAATGGTCCTTCCCTATTTGGAGACCTACTTCAATTTGTGGGGATCGCCTACCTTACCATGGCATTCATCTTCGCGATGCATTTGATTGTATTATCCTTTAGAGGAGTAAAACCTTGGGAACAACTAAAAGGAATGTTGCCAGCACTCATCACAGGATTTTCTACCCAATCAAGTGGGGCGACACTACCGGTGACTATTAAATGCTTAGAGGAGAATAGAGGAGTAGATGCAGAAACTGCAAGTTTAACAGCATCTTTGGGTACTACTATGGGAATGAATGCTTGTGGAGCCATGTGGCCAGTGTTTATGATTGTTTTGGCAACAGGGGTAAACAATCAAATGGGACTTGAAAATATAGATTTGACCTCCGTTGCATCTATCATCTCAATGCTATTAGCAGTAGTTATCTCCTCTTTTGGTATTGCAGGTTTGCCAGGCACCGCATCCTTTGCTGCGATTACCGCAATGACAATTATGGGAGTGTCTCCTCAAGTCATGGGAGTTGTACTAACTTTTGTTCTCTCTATCGACTCTCTTATCGATATGGGGCGTACTGCAACCAATATTTTTGGAGTATCTAGTGCCGCAACGTTTATCTCTCGAGGGAAATAGATATTTCTGACAATATCGTAGTCTAAAATAAAAGAAGGCCTTTTAATGAATTATCATTAAAGGCCTTCTTAAAAAGATATCACTTTACAAAAACATCTTCGGATTCAGCCCTCCCCTAGACAAATACCAAGACACTTTTTGAGATATCACATTCATTAAATTCTGATCTACTTCAACGAAAAGCAATATATAGTTATCTTCTGATGATACCCATCTAAAATAATTTTAGAAGAATCATTAGAATTACCCCACGTCGCTGCGACTCTAAATATCGTTTATTTTCTATCTAGTTCGTAAAAAGAATCTAATCTTTAGCTTATTGCTTTCTTCGAATCCCTCTTATAGTTTCCTTTAAAGAATTGTTCTGCATCACCTTCAGGGGTATTACGCTTTTTACCTTTATAGTTTCTTTTAAAGAATTGCTCTGTAGCATCATCAGGATTATTTCGTCTTTCACCTTTATAACGACCTTTAAAGAATTGCTCTGCAGCATCTTTAGGATCATTACGATATCTTCTTTTATCATTCTCCTCATCGACCGGCTTTACAAGGTCGCTTGTATTTAGGCTATACTGAACATTCTTTTCTCCTTTGAAAAACTGCTCCATATTAGCATACGATTTTTTCGGCATCCTAACCTTACGTTTACCTAAGAAGAATTGTTCCAAAAGATCGGTTCTATCATAACCATCCTGAACCTTGTATTTGCCTTTAAAAAAACTCACGAATTTATCGTCCACCTTATGTTGGTTCGGTAGTATGGACGTCTCGTTAGAGAATCGTTCTACATGACCTTTCGTATTTTTTGAACATTGAACCTTTGCCGTTCCATAACACTTCAAGTTACCTTTTGAATTCACCAAAGCATTGATCTTTTGTGTAGCATATACCGAGACAGAAGCTTTTCCAAATACTTTCACATAACACACCTCTGATTTGAGCTTTCGGGCATCTATATCTGTTTTGTCTGTATTCAAGAATAGAGAGCTAGTCTTTCCCGAAAATTCAACATCTGAAAGCCCTGTTATATTTGCATCTACTCGCTTCGATTCTATGTCTAAAGTTAGCCTACTATTTGAATTCGTAACACACTTTAAACTCCCAATGGATACAACTCCCTTGATCTTAGAAACATTCATAGTTGCAATACGACCACTCTTCGCTGACACATTTAATTTACAACTGGAGGCATTCTTAGCAATAATATTAAACTTGTTACTGGTAGCATTTAGATCCACATTACTTGCGTTACTTGCTGCTACATCAAGCAGCTCACTTCGAATAATCAACTTATTGGAACTAGCATTTATCGCAACCATTTTAATTTCTTTCGCACTAAATTCTCCCCTAACTTTAGAAGCATTTTCTTGAGCCATATCGAAGTGATCTCCAAAATCGAATTTCTCCTTGAATACTACAGTCGCAGTATTACGTACTAGCATTTTACGAAATATTGGAGTATAGAGCACGATATGGTTTTTGGAAGCAACCTCTTCTTCTGTCACACGAAAACTTTTATCGAAATAACACCGTAGCGTACCATTATCAGATTGAACCTTCAATTTATCGAGAAAATTTGGACTACCAAATATCTCTACATAGGGATCCTCTGCATGATGAATCTCCACTTTTATATTATTATCAACAATGAGCCTATCAAAAGAAGCAATAACTTGCTTTTCTTGAGCAAATGTTGGAGTACAAACAGCCCCGATAATATAGAGCAAAATTGTAAGATGTTTAAGTCTTTTCATATCATTACATTTAAGTTACTACATGTATGACGTGCACCTCAAAGGAAAGTTACATATTTTAACAAGATATTTATTTTGGGCTATATTAAATATCACACATTAGAATATTTTCCTATATTGAAGTCACACGAATAATGAAAAAACATAGTACAATTCAACAAACATCAAACACAGAAAACTCACAATCAATAGGTTTGCACACAAACACCTTAGATAAGGTTTCCAAATCATCATATTATGAGCAAAAAAAAGAGTGTCTACGAAAGACACTCCCTTATGCTAAATTATAAATACGATAACCATTCAAGACTAAAAATTCTTTGCAAAAAAGGCTTCCGCTTTATCATAAGCCATGTTCGTTTTTATTTTAACCTTCTTAGATACTTTCTTTACATCCGAGTCTAGGTTTGCCTTATACCAGGCCTCCACATCTTTAGAGGCCATTACAATCTCTTCTTTCACATCATCGGCGATATCTCTTATGTCTTCTCTTGTAAAGTCGTCGGAAGTCTCATTTTTATTTTGATCAAGCCATGATTTTGAAGGTTGATCAGTCGATGTATTGAAACTATCAATATCATCAGGATTATTATCCTTGTTTTTATTCTCATCGAACCATTTTTCGCTCCCAGTCTTAATATCAGAAATAACCTTAGAGGCCTCCTTCGAAACCGTATTCTCGATATTAGAAACATTTCTTTCAAAACGACTACCAAATTGAACCTTAGGAGAGCCAGTATACTCTAACTTACCTCTCTTATTTACAATTGCATTAATTTTTTTCGTAGCATGGACCTTCACTTTTGCATTATCGTCAATTTTAACAAAACACACTTCAGAAATGAGTCCTTTCGCATCTAAATCTGCGGTTTTGGTATTTACCACAAGGATACCTGTTTTTCCTGACAAATGGGAATCCGAGATTCCATTTAGGTTTAATTCGACACGATCAGATTGCGTATTTAGATCAAGGTCACTACTACTAGCAGTCGAACACTTTAGATTTGCAATCTTTAAGTTACCCTCAACATCAGAAGCATCTTTTGAAACAATCTCTCCTGTCTCTGCCACGACATCAAGATTACAATCGGAAGCATCACGTGCAAATAAGAAGAACTCATTCGCTAAAGACTTTAATTCAACATCGCTGGCGTCCTCAGCATGTACACGTAGATAGTCACATTTTTTCACTGTCAAGTTACAATCACTGGCATCCTCTAAATCGATTGTCACATTCTCCGCACTTACTACTCCGGTGAAATCAGATGCAGCTTCTTGATTTAACTCAAATCGATCTTCTAAAACAAAGTGATCCATTAAAGTGACGTCTGTAGCATCTTGCATTTCAATTCTAAGAAATGATGGCGTATATAAAACAATACGATTTTTAGGTTGATTCTCTCTCTTTTTGCTTTTGAATTTACCATTTATATAACATCTTAACGTCGTTCCTTTTGATGAAACACGTACGACTTTAAGAAATTCTTGACTTCCATATACTTCAACATATGGTGTTTTACTATAATGAACCTCTACATTCACAATGTCCTCTACTACAAGAGTCTGAAACGGAGCTATGTTCTTTCGCACTTGTGCTATAGATGAGGCAACCACACCAACCCAAAGCAGGGTAATAATAGAAAGAAGTTTTAATGTTTTCATATCAATCTTTGTTTTTTTAATATTACTCTATACCTAAGACGCAACAAAGAACAAAACGTTACATAATTTAATAAGATATTATCACTATTTTGGTATTATCACAAAAACAGCCCCTGATTATCAACAAACAAGCGATTGCAACAAAATGTCCTTTTTGTTAAATATATTAAATCTAAAACGACTCTACCCTATGATTTTTAGAATCTAAGCATATCTATATTTCTTTAATTATAGATAGTATCTATTAAGACACAAATTAATGTCATTTTTAATACTTTTCCTCTCCCTCCAACAATCATTATCATCAGTCATCTACTGTACCCTCTTTACACGTGAACTCATCTCAATAGGAACATTAACATGTGGAGTTCCTTGATAATAGACCATACCTTTAGGACGTACAATTGCATGAAGCTTCTTTGTATCCCCTAGATAAACAGATGCGTCGCTTGCAATATCCACATAACACACTTGAGAGGCCAATCTTTTAGCATAAACATTACCAAAAACTGTTTGAACAGAAAAAAGGCCTGCACTTCCACGTAGTTTAGATATTGACATGGTACTTTGTATCAAATCAAAACGACTAGAGAGTACGTCAATTAATAAGTCACCTGTATTATTATTATAACACTTTAAATTAGAGACTTCCATTCTTCCTTGAACGACTCCAACCCCATCTAAATCCAATATCCCTGATTGGGCTTTAAACGATAAGTTACAACGCGAAGAACCTACATTGGTAAAATTAAATTGTTGACACGAGGTCTTCAGATCAATAGTACCAGAACCAAGACTTTTGACAATTAACCTATTACACAACACCTCTAAATTACAAGCACTTGCTCCATATACCTCATTTTCAAATCTTTTCACTTGAATCTTGCCTTTTATCGTAGCACTTCCTTTTTGAACAATTTTAAGCATAGAACCAAAATTAGAATGATAGTCCACATCTAGATGACTATAACCATGAAGGGAGATCTTGTTAAAAACGGGTGAGTTAAGAACGAGATAGTTCTTATGATTGTGGTTGTTGGTTTGACGCAACTCTTTTTTAAGGGTAAGAATCAAACTTCGTCCTTGTTGGATTACACGAACCCTTGATCGATATGCAGGATCGCCATGAATCTCTAAAGAAGGGTTTTTTGCATATTTCAGAATGATATGGATCGTCTCTCCAACTTCCAGACTCGTAAACTTCTTTAATGGTTTTGTCTCTTGCGCAATACCCCAATAGGAGTAAAATGACAATACAAACATCAAAAACCACTTTATCTTTTTCATAGTCATATATAGCTAGTTTGTTTTCATATTTTTAGCCCACTCCACAAAAGGCTAGAGAACCATCACAAATATACACATTTAACAAACATTAAATAAAACAAAATATCATTTCGTTTTTGACTAAAAAGATACGATCTCTTAAGTAAATTATGGTTAAACAAAGTTTCCCCTTGTTTGTTAGCATAAGAAGTAACTTCTTAACAAAAAAACAGATGATAAAATCTATTCTTTTTTCAAGTAAGGTGACGGGGACAAGTCTTGCTCTCCTTGTCTTACGTGTCGCTTTAGGACTATTGATGATAACTCACGGTTGGGGTAAGTTCGAAGCTTACGACACATTAATAGCCAAAGAGCAGTTTCCAGCAATTGTTATTTCAGTAAAAGTATCCGTTATTTTAGCCATTTTTGCAGAATTAGTATGTGCTGCATTGGTAGTGATAGGCGCTTTCACTCGATTAGCAACAATACCTCTAATTATTACCATGCTTGTTGCGGTGTTATTGATTCATGCTGGCGATCCAATAGGACAAAAAGAGTTGGCAATACTATATCTTGTGGGATTTATTGCCCTATTTATTATGGGACCAGGGAAGTTTTCTATCGATCAGTTGGTTAAAAAATAGGAGTATTACGGATCAAATATTATTTTAGGAGGACTCGTCAAATTGATAAAATAATATCTAGTTTATTTGCCATGATTTATCAATCATCCAATTAAGATCATTATAGTCGACAAATTATGTTTCAGCAGCCGTAGGGACATACTTGAAATAAATAGGTTCAAACCATGTTTTTGATATAATATAACGTTGAAACATTTTCGTTGTGACAACTTTTGGGATCCTGTGTATTAGTCAGGCCCCTGTGTTTCGACAAGGGGTCCCTGAGCTTGTCGAAGGGCTCAGTATTTCAACAAGGGGCCCTATGTTTCAACAGGTGGTCCCTGAGCTTGTCGAAGGGCTCAGTGTTTCAACAAGAGGCCCTATGTTTCAACAAGGGCTCCCTGAGCTTGTCGAAGGGCTCAGGAACCTATATTCCAATCAGTCCATCTAAAATAATGTTTGATTCTAATAAACCTTACACAATAAAAAAATAGAGGCATTGGAAAAGTCCCATGCCTCTATTTTATTGGTGTCGTAAAGTATTTTTAAATATTACTCAACTCCTTTTCCACAACCGCCTTAATCCATGGACGTTCACTATCATCATCTCCCACCTCATTGCGAAGTCGAACGATCTCATGTTTCATCTCAAGAATAATATCTTGGTATTGTGCATCTTGGCAGGCATTATGAAGCTCTTTAGGATCTTCCTTAAGGTCATAAAATTCCCACTCTGGGGCAGTACGCTTTATCTTTGAATCTTTATCCATAGGCACCCCATAATAGAGAGCCAACTTATAACGATCGTTACGCACTCCTAGATGTCCTGGTCGTATTGGATAGTGTTCCCAATAACGATAGTACATCGACTTTCGCCAAGTAGCAGGATGTTCTCCTTTTAGAAGAGGTCGAAAACTCTCCCCTTGCATCCAATTAGGCTTCTTCACCTGTGCATAATCGGCAAATAAAGCAGGAATATCGACATTTAAGATGATATCCTCATTTCGTGTTCCACCCTTAATCTCTTTTGGATAACGTATCACGAAAGGCATATGAAGCGACTCTTCTGCAATCATTCGCTTATCAAAGAAACCATGTTCTCCAAGAAAATAGCCTTGATCCGCTGTATATATAACGACAGTATTTTCATCCAATCCAGCCTCTTTTAGATAATCTAAAAGTCGACCTATATTGTCATCAATCGCAGCCCCACAACGCATAAAGTCTTTTACCAGCTTTTGGTATGCTTTCTTACGAGCAGCAATAGAGTCTAATCCTTTCGTTGAAAATGGCAACTCAGGATATTTACACCACCACTTTTCTGGATCTTCACTAGCTTTCTCCCATCTCCATATAAGATTCTCTAAAGTCTGCCCATCATAAGTTCGTCCAGTATTCTTTTTGTCAAAGTCAAGGAGTGTTTCAGGGTAAGGAATCTCTTGATCTTTATAAAGATCCTTATATCTCTCAGGAAAGTCGTATGGTTCATGTGTCGCTTTAAAGTGACACATCATCATAAAGGGCTTCTTATCATCTCTATTTTTCAACCAATCAATAGTTAGATCGGTGATGACATCTGTAGAGAAGCCTTTGATTACCTCACCCCCTTTAGGTCCCTCTTGCCAATTCTTCTCGCTCTTTAAGATAGGATCCCAATAACGACCTTGATCATGTAACACATTAAAATAATCGAACCCTGAAGGTTTAGATTTTAGATGCCATTTCCCAATAAGGGCTGTTTGGTACCCATTCTGATGAAGGAGTTTTGCCACATTAGGACGATTCTCATCCAAACGATCACGCAACATATACACTTGATTTTTGTTGCTATACTCCCCTGTCATAATGGAAGCCCTACTAGGGACACAGATAGAGTTTGTACACATTGCATTATCAAACACCATCCCTTGGTCTGCCAATCTCTCGATATTCGGGTTATGTACATAGTCTTTCAACACCCCTCCATAGATTCCCCATGCTTGGGATGTGTGGTCATCCGCCATGATAAAAAGAATATTAGGACGTTTCTTTTCGACCTCTTTCTTACTACACGACACCAAAGTCAAAAGGACTATTAGTATCGCCAATGGAGTATACTTAAACTTCATAGTTTATGGTTTATTCTTGAACACTCTTATCATGACGACGATATGCCACATGCATCTCATCAAAACGTTGATATTGTTTCTCCAGTTTCGACTCGAAATGGTTATAGTTTTTCTTCTCTAATGGAGTCCATACTAATTCAGACAAAGCGCAAAGACGAGGATAAGTCATATATTCATAGTGCGCTGGAGTCGTAACAAAATTTCCCCACATATTTGCCTGTGCTCCCATAATATACTTTTGCTCTTTTTCACTCAGACTACTAGGAGTTGGATTATAACGATAAACTTCCTTGATAGGAAGTACTTTTCTAAACTGCACATATGGTTCATTATGCTTGTCGTTTGACTGTAGATAATCGAAATATAAGAAGCTATTGGGAGTCATAACTACAGGGTGGTGCATCTTCGCAGCTTTGATACCTCCTTTTTCACCTCTCCAACTCATGACCATCGCATTGGGAGCAACCCCTCCATCAAGGATCTCATCCCAACCAATAATAGTGCGGTTATGTTTGTTTGCAAAAGCCTCCACTCTTGTTATAAAGTAACTTTGAAGTGCATTATAGTCTTTCAACGACTCCTCTTTCATTCTCTTGCTACAATGAGGACATTGTTTCCATCCATCTTTTTTCACCTCGTCGCCACCAATATGTACGATCTTTGAAGGGAAAAGCTCAAATACCTCTTTCAAAACATTTTCGACAAACTCAAAAGAGATCTCTTTTCCAGGGCAGATCACATTGCTCATCCCACCCACTTTTAGAGCTCTTACTTCTGCAGGATTTCCGGTACAAGATATTTCAGGATAGGCAGCAATTGCAGCAATAGAGTGTGCTGGGAGATCTATTTCTGGAATGATTGTAATATGACGATCCGCAGCATAAGACACCAACTCTTTGATCTGCTCTTGGGTGTAAAAACCATTATCTGGAGTCTTATCATCCACAAAAACAGCCCCTCTACGCTTAAAGATTGTATGATCTCTTTTGGAACCCACTTTAGTCAACTTAGGATAGTGAAGGACTTGCATTCTCCATCCTTGGTAGTCGGTAAGATGCCATTGAAAAGTGTTCAGTTTGTAAAGAGCCATCAAGTCGAGATGCTTCTTGATACGATCTACTGAAACAAAATAACGAGAGCAGTCCAGCATATAACCTCTCCAAGAAAATCTTGGCTGATCTTCGATCTCATAACAAGGAATGGACATCTTAATCTCAGGGGTTGGATAATAACCATCTACCGCTACAGGAAGCAGTTGGCGAATAGTCTGAATTGCATAAAAAGCTCCAGTAGATGTCGGGGCAGAAATAGTGATTTGATTTGGACGAATTACCAGCTTGTATCCCTCTTCACCCAAAGAATCGAGAAGTTTAGGATTGTGTTTCAAGACAACATCAGCATGTCGGGCTCTTTTCTTTACCTCAAATTCAAAGCCATTAGAAGTCTTCATTAGAGTAGAAAGAATCAATGCCTCTTTTTTAAACTCATTAGGGGCAGCAATTTTAATTCCACTATGGAAAGTGAATTTCCCATCAATTTTATTAGATACCATCGGTTCTGGTATAATATCGGTTGCCTGAAGTGACAACGTGATAATACACAGGAAGAGGAACAAGAATAGTTTTCTCATTTAGTTCGTTTTATTCAATGTGTTTATAATTCACTCCTAGGAGACATGGTGGATATAACCTTCTAATTCTTCAATGAGGTTTATTGAGGAGAAAGATCCCGTCAAACATCCCAAGAAATAAATATAAATATAACCTATTTATTTTACTAATCGATAGGTAATATGATAGAACATAATTAGTTTTTTTACAATTCAATTAGGAAACAAACATCAAACACTACCTAGTTTTTAACACTAATTATTCAATAATTGTATAAATATTGCAAATAAATCATATTGGGATTCATTTATCGTCAGAAATACAATCGGTGCTTAAAATTCAGTCAAACAATCATTACCTTTATTCATAACAAACACAGTAAAACTTCCCTTACTTATTAATACATAAGGGTAAAAAACACAATAATGAAAAGACAGATAACAACCTTGTTCATTCTCTTACTCGTGGCTCAATGCTTTGGAAAGAAAAAGCCAAACATTCTTTTTCTTTTTGCAGACGACCATTGTAACGAAGAGATACATGCATTAGGTAATGCAGAAGTAATCACTCCGAATCTTGACCAATTGACTTCTCAAGGAGTCACCTTCACAAACACATACAATATGGGGGCATGGAATGGTGCTGTTTGTGTCGCAAGTAGGGCCATGATGAACTCTGGAATGAGTGTTTGGAGAGCACACAATGCAGAAAAACAATTTCCTCAAAGAGCCAAAGATGGCATGATGTGGGCCCAACTTCTTGAAGAAAAAGGGTACGATACGTATATGACCGGAAAGTGGCATGTGAAGGCTCCTGTGGAGGATATCTTCATGACAGTAGCACATGAAAGACCAGGAATGCCAAACCAAACACCACAAGGATACAATAGACCTAAGAGTAGAGATGATCATCAATGGAAACCATGGGATACTAAAAATGGTGGATATTGGAAAGGTGGAAAACACTGGTCGGAAGTGGTAGCAGATGATGCCATTAAATTCCTAGACCAAAGTACTAAAAGCAAAAAGCCATTCTTTATGTATATTGCTTTTAATGCGCCACACGATCCTCGCCAAGCCCCCAAAGCCTACAATGACATGTATGATGTCGATAAGATTAAGATCCCAACAAGTTTCATGCCTGAATATCCTTGGAAAGATTTTATAGGATGTAGCAAGAAACTTAGAGACGAAAAACTTGCGCCATTCCCAAGAACCCGCTATTCAGTTCAAATGAATAGACTCGAATATTATGCACTTATCACGCATCTAGACGCACAGATAGGTCGTATTATTAAAGAGTTGAAACGCACAGGAAAAGACAAAAACACCTATATCATATATAGTGCGGATCATGGTTTGGCAGTAGGGAAACATGGTTTGATTGGAAAACAGAGTATGTATGAACACAGCATGAAACCACCACTTATTGTAATTGGCCCATCCATTCCAAAGAATGAGAAGAGAGAACAGTTGGTATACCTACAGGATGTGATGGCAACTACCTTGGATATTGCGAAAGTAAAAAAACCTACATACATAGAGTTCAACTCACTTCTTCCAATATGTAAGAGTGCCAAAGCAGATGATAATTATGATGCAATTTATGGGAGCTACCTGAACTTACAACGTATGGTTCGTGTTGGAGACTACAAGTTGATTGTATACCCAACAGCAAAGAAAGTGCTTTTATATAATGTAAAAGAAGACCCTAAAGAGCTTTACGACCTGTCTCTTCAAGACAAATATCAACCGAAAGTAAAAGAGCTTATAAAGAGACTTCAGAAAGAACAAAAACATTTCGAAGACCCATTGGATCTAACCAAATCATTTTCGGAATACTTTATCTAAAGGAGCCTATCAGTAACTTCGTATTGATACTTAAAATGATCTATGCTCATTCGTCTTTCTCATCTCAATGATAGAGAGAGAAAAAACAGTCTCTTGAAAATAGGATTCTAAATTTAGAATACTTAGGCGACGAAAAAGAGAACATAGATCCCCTTAATTATAATAAGTGCACAACAACTTCAACGATAGCCTCTCGATTTCATATTGAGAGGCTATTTTTTACACTTTTAAAAGAAGCTTCATATCTATCGCCAACGGCACTAGGGCAACCCAAAAGAATATCAGCACGAATAAGAACCATATCCACACAATAATCACTATCTTTGTCCTCTATTTTTTGACACACGTCTAGAAAGTAGAGATAAAAGAAGAATCGAATTTATTAGAAAGATATGATTGATCAATCTACTATATGTGCCATTAGTACTGCTCCAGGTGTTGGAGGAATCGCAGTGCTACGTTTATCAGGAGAAGAAGCACTTTCCATTGCAGACAAAATTTTCATTTCACCAAAAGAAGGAAAAAAACTTGTTGACCAAAAAGCCAACACACTCCATTTCGGAACCATCCAAGAGAAGGGCGAAACGATTGACGAAGTGGTGGTCTCCATCTTTCGTGCACCCCACTCCTTCACAGGAGAAGATGTAGTAGAAATCTCTTGCCATGGATCTCAATATATTCAACAATCCATCCTTCAACTTTTAATGAAGCAAGGAGCTCGATTGGCAAACCCTGGGGAGTATACCCAACGTGCCTTTCTTAATGGAAAGATGGATTTAAGTCAAGCTGAAGCCGTAGCAGACCTTATCGCATCCAACTCTTTAGCATCACATAAGATGGCGATGAGTCAGATGAAGGGGGTATTCTCTAAAGAACTGATGTCTCTTCGCAACGAATTGCTTCAAATCGTCTCGCTGATTGAATTAGAATTAGACTTCAGTGAAGAAGAGGTCGAGTTTGCAGATCGCACCCAGTTAATCCAACTTGCCAACAACATTTCTGAGATGATCCACTCCTTGGCAGACTCGTTCTCTCTTGGTAATGCTATCAAAAATGGAGTTCCTGTGGCCATCGTTGGAGAGACCAATGTTGGAAAATCTACCCTACTTAATGCACTACTCAACGAAGAGAAAGCCATTGTTTCAGATATCGAAGGAACCACAAGAGATGTCATTGAAGATGTAATCAATATCGAAGGAGTTGCATTTCGTTTCATCGACACAGCAGGTATTCGTACCACAAAAGATAAGATTGAGAGCCTTGGAATCGAACGCACATTCCAAAAACTACAACAAGCACAAGTCGTTCTTTATATGATGGACCTATCTCGTCCAACCAATGAGAACATCGCACGTTTGGATGAAGTCAGAGAAAAGATCTCTGAAGAGCAACAGGTGATTATCGTAGGAAACAAAGCAGATAAAGCTGGATCGAATGCCATCCGTGCACTTCTAGCCGACCTTCCACTGGAAAGCAACGAAGAGGTATGTTTTATCTCTGCCAAAGAACAGAAAAACATCAGCCAACTACGCTCCCTTCTAATCGAAGTATCCGAGATAGGAAACCTTCACACCCAAGATGTGATCGTCTCTAATGCACGACACTATGAAGCCTTAGTCAAAGCAGGCGATGCTATCGATAGAGTCCTTCAAGGAATTCAAAGCGGCATCTCAAACGATTTCGTTTCACAAGACATTCGTGAATGCATGCACTACCTAGGAGAGATCACAGGAGCCATCAATACCGACGAAGTACTAGGAAATATATTTAAAAATTTCTGTATCGGAAAGTAATCCTATACAAAAAAACATACATCAAAGGGACTGCGACAATCGTAGTCCCTTTTTAATTCTCTCCCATCCCTCTACCCCAACTTAAGCTTATCAAAGGACGCCATTAAGCTTAGTCGATTTAGGCTTCGTTTATATTATCAACACTTCGGTGTTTTTTCATACAAATATCTGATATACAGTAATTTAATTGTTATTGTATTTTGTTATATCATTAGTTTTCAGTATCTTAAAGGTTGGGAGATCACTGATGAAACAAAAGAGATATACTTCCTGTATTGAGAAAGCCCTTTACAAGATGTCAGATGTTGGACGAGTAAGACGTAATTTTATAATTGAGACATTTTGCCTATTCTTAAGCATTATAGGGAAAATAAATTTTTTGCAATTGGCTCGTTATGGCACCAAAAACGAACTGACCTATAGAAAACAATTTGCGAAGTCTTTTGATTTTATGGAATTTAATCGTCATTTACTCGAAGAGAATAAATGTTCTGAGTATGTAGTGGCATTTGATCCTTCATATATAAATAAGTCTGGTAAATGTACCCCAGAATTAGGAACTTTTTGGTCGGGTTGTGCTGGTAAAGCAAAACGAGGATTAGAGATTGGTGGTATTGCTGCTATTGATGTAGCAAAAAATACAGCCTTTCATCTTGAAGCAGTTCAAACAATATCAAAATCGTCTCAAAATCTTAATGATTGGTATATTGATGTACTTGTAAATAAAAGGGACTCAATAAAGACTATATCTAATTACCTTGTCGTAGATGCCTGGTTTTCAAATAAGAAATTCATAGATAGTATGATTGAACAACAGATGCAAGTTGTTTCTAGGCTTCGACGTAATGCTAATCTTAAATATTATTATACAGGAGAAAAAACAGGGAAACGAGGAAGACCTAAAACATATGGAGGTAAAGTGAACTGTAAAGAAATTGATAAAAAGTATTTTGATCTAGTAGAGCAGACTGGAACATATACACTATATTCTGCAGTTGTATATTCGGTTTCGATGAAAAGAAAAATACGTGTCGTATATATGGAATCACAAAACAGCAAAGGGACTCTTTCGTATAAAATATACTTCTCTACTGACACTGAATTAAAACCAGAAAAGATACTTCTTTATTACAAAAGAAGGTTTCAGATAGAATTTATCTACAGAGATGCTAAACAATATACAGGCTTGAATCATTGTCAAGCTCGATGTAAAAAAAAGCTCTATTTTCACTTTAATATGTCTATGACATCTGTCAATATAGCTAAGATGACGGATTGGTTAGATAATCGAAATCAAGTACAAACACCTTTCTCTCTAAAGAATATTAAAACAATAAATTTCAATGAGTTAATGCTAAATCTATTTTTATCTAAGTTCAGTGTAAGTGCAAACTTAAAGAAAATACAAAAGGCGGTCAAAGAGATGCGATTATATGGGACTAATGTTGCCTAAAAACTACCGAAGTATTGGTCAAGGAATTTATAAATAAATCCTTTGGGAATAGAGGCAAAGGGGCAAATTACAGCTATTCAGATATTATCTTAACTCAAGCTTATACTGTTTTCTGTGGAGGAAGTAGTATTGAGAATGTAAATTATATCCGAGAGGAGTGTTTAAATTACCTTCCTGGTATTTCAGTCCCATCTGCTGATACTATATTGCGATCAAATAAAGAATTATCTGTACCCTGCAGCTTTATTGAGACAAAAAGCAACAATGAAAATAAGATCAATGTGAATACCAAGATGAATGATATTTTGATTGATTCTGCAATAAAATTTAAGCAAATTATTCCTGAAGACACTTCATTAATTTACGACTTTGATCATCAATTTATTCCCACCGAGAAATATGATGCAACCTATAGTTACAAGAAGAGAAAAGGCTATTTTCCTGGAGTTGCAACTATATCAAATATTCCTGTATATGTGGAAGGCCGAAATGGCAACTGTAATGTTAAAACGAATCAATTATCAACACATAAATCAGTATTAGAAGCACTGTCATAAAAGGGAATCAAGCCTAAATATGCAAGAATGGATTGTGGATCCTACATCAAAGAGGTAACAGACTATTTTCAAGAAGAACGTATATTGTTCAGCATAAGAGCATCTAGTTCAGAGACATTGTTGTTATCTGCAGGCAATTGTGATCATTGGGAAAAGTGCAGAATTAACAATCAAGATTTAGAGGTTTCAAGTTTTAAATATATTTTCGGAAAGCATGAACATCGTATTGTGGTCTACAGAACAATTACTAATAAAGGACAATTATCTGCTTTTACCAAAGATGCAAAAAAATATATGTTTCTTATCACGAACGATAAAGTAATCTCCAATGAAGAGGCCATCCGATTCTATAATAATAGAGGGAATAGTGAAAGAGTGTTTGATATTCAAAATAATGATTTCAATTGGAAGAAGATGCCACATAGTTCAGTAGAAGAGAATACTGTTTTCCTTATAATAAGAGCTATTATCCATATTATGTACCGATGGCTCGTTGCGCTATTTAGTAGCGTTGTAGAAGGTCTTGACAAAGAGTCTAGAATTAAGAAATTCACCTTTAGGGTCATCAATATCGTTGCTAAATTCACAACGAGTGGAAGGCAACAAATTATGCATTTATCTACATCCAATTTGAGACTTATCCATCTTACTCATCAAACGTAAACTTTATATTTTACGGAAATTGCAACAGGCCACCGATCAATAGCCTGAATATATAGATGGGTAGGGGAAAGTCTGTTCTTTTTATAATAATTGATAAACAAATAGTCCTTAAGGTAATAGGAGTACGTACAAAATCAGCAAATATCACGTATCTATTTAAAATTAAACTTCAAAGTGAAGAAGTTGCGGAATTAAGGTATCTAAAAAGTCTATATTCATCTATTCCTGTTTTATTATTCAAGGATATTAGATGACCAAAAACGAAATATATTTCACCACTTACCTCTTTTTGTTCTTTATTAACACACTAAACAATATTTTTGTACTCAAATGCTATTTTATTCTAAAAATCGATAAACAGAAATAGTATATCATTAAATTCGTGATATTAGAATATATAAATGGGGTAATAGAACCGACAAAAGATGGAAGAAAAGGAGTCTTCCATCTTTTGTCAAAATAGGGTTTCATACATTTAGGGACTTGCTTAAAAACTAAATTTGGCCTTTATCCAGAATTCAGAATTGTCTTTGTAAAGACGAAATGTACCTTCCTCTCCATCAAAATAATCATAACCGATTATTAAATGAATCTGATCACTTATAGCGTAATCGGCACTAAAGCGATTAAAAGCACCTTTATTTGTCATATCGTAATATAAAAAGTTAGATAGCTTCATGGTACTTTGTAGAATATTTTTCGTTATCCCTAAAGTCGCCATTTCTGAACTTCTATTAAGAGAGATCGTAGGTTTATAATTGGGTATATACTTACGCGAATATTGCGCTGTGAGAGTCCATTCACTTCCGGGATAGCAATCAATACCGAGCAAATAGTTCAGGGTGTTTCGTCTCACATCCGAACTACTGTACGACTGCAATAGCTCATCGAAATAAATCGCAGACTCCCCTCGTACAACAAATTTTCCTACAGGAAAGGTTATATCCCCTCCAACCATATCCATTCTATCATACTTTCCTCTCATAAAAACGGTGTCACTTGAAGCACTTAACTCACATTCAATCACAGGCATTTTGTTCCAAGTATGCAGCGCACATAATCCAATATCAATACCTGACAAAAAAAAGGACAATCTACCTCCATATTCACTATTTTCTAAGTTCTTGTCGGGATATTTGCCTAAATTGGCATCTACTGCAAACCGATCAGCTGCAGTTCTAATGGACCATGGATTAGACAAATCAGTTGGCACAACATAAAATGAAGATATCGGGATGTAGAGCAGTTCAAGACTCATCTTTGAATTAAAGTATCTAAATTTGAATGCATTTACAGGCATTCGAATATCATCATAGTCTTGTGCTAAGAATTCCGTCATATCTAAAGGCGAAACCACATCGGTGATCCTCATAGCATCTGAAATTCCCCATATTACAATTTGTCTACCAACCTTCAGGTCTATATGATTTGTGGTGTATTGTAAAAATGCTTCTCTTAGTTCAATTTTAGTTTGATCTGGTAGTAGATTATTGTATTGAGAGTTTAAAGACACAAAAAGATAAGAATTGTCTTTAGTTGCTTCGACTTCCATTCTAACCCGACTTCTTGAGCTCATAAACTCATGTGGTGAACTACTTCTGACGGCATGATATACATCTACAAAGCCTTTACACTTAAATTCGACATTTTGATTTTGGGCAATAATTGAAAATGGGATAATAAGCATTGCACCCAGTGCAATGCTTATTATTATACTTAATCGTTTCATAAAAACACAAGATTATCATTATAAAGAACCTCTCTCGAGTTTTGAAACTGTAAAATCGTTTTTATTTACAGCGACATTAAATTTGGGATTTTCGATCACCATGATCGTTTGATGCTTGGATTGTAAGTTTTTCATATGCAATTTACATCCAATCCAAAAGCCATCAATTTTCTTTATATCAGAGACCACCAATCGACGCTGTATTTGATTACTGCGATCATAATAATCGACCTTTATGGCCATATTAATATCTTTTCTAATCCACCATAATTTTCTTGAGTAAATATCTCTTCGATCTTTAGAAACAGACTCCACTACCCAACAATCACATCCATTTAAAGTCTCTTCTCTCAAAAGTTTATGGGTATCTTCATCGATGTTACGACTCCCCATATCATCATAAGTAAAATCACTCCCCATAAAAAAATCTTTCTTCGCAGAAGAACCACTAATTCGACGTGTCTTTTTCATTGCAGGAAGATAAAGCCACTTATCATCCTCTTTGTCTACATCATCATAGTCCCAAGTAAGAAAACCTGTTCCCTTCACATCGCCAGGATATTCAAAGAACATCATTGTCTTGGTATCTTTCATTTGCTTACCCACATCCATGGAATAAGACGCAATTTTACGAGATCTCTCTTTGCCTCTCTTATTGATCAATTTCATGGTAAATTCTGAAGAGCGAGTATCTCCATCAGGTCTGTCATATACTTTCTCAATAATAGATCGTCCGGTTTGGGCATGGAGTATGATTCCGACACACATTAAAAGCATCAATAAGGTATATCTTAATTTCATCACGTTAAATTTTAAATTAGATTTATAATTGTCCCTTTCCAAAAGGTTTTGTTACGTAAATAAATGCAGGAGTTACAAAGAAATCAGCAAGAAGCGCGGATCCTAAGCCTAGAGGTGCTAAATATCCGATTCGAACCATATTGGCTACAGGAGAAAGCGTAAACATGGCAAAGCTAACACATAGTATTACAGTAGTCATAATAATATTCTTTCCTACAGTATGGAAAGCAGCTATGATAGACTCCTTATATTTTCCACAATTTTCAAATTCAGTCTTAATGGCATTGATAAAGTGTATCGTATCATCTACAGCAATTCCTAACAACATAGGAAGGATAGTCATGGTCATCATATCTAAAGCGGAGTGAAAATATCCCATTACGCCTCCTATGACTATTAGGGGTATAAAATTAGGAATCAGTCCAATGAAGCCTGTTCTAGGACTACCAAAAACAATCATTAATAAGAACCCTATAATAATCAAAGCCCATATGACTGAGTAGAGCTCCCCAGATACAATTTTTTTATTCAACTCAGCAAACTGGATTGCACTACCTACATAATTTACTTTGGCATCAGAAAAACTCTTCTGACCAATTCTTTCAATTGCTTCTAATTCATGAGTTATCTCATTGGCTTCATATTTCTCCAACTGCACCTGTGCTCTCAACATAGAGTAATCTTCATCAATCCAATGAAATGTTTTGGTTCCACCAGACATTTCATACAATAATAGTATCTGAGCAACCATCTCTTTGTCATCTGGAATACGATAATAAGCAGGATCATCACCATGTAGTGTTTGATTCATCTCTTTAATAATATCAAGAACCGAAAAGATAGAGGCAGCATCTTGATTTTTCTTTGTCAATCTAAATGCAGATACAGAATCAATCAAGGCATCAAATTTTCTCAATGCAACGGGATCTTTGATTGCATCTTCTTGGTCAAAATCTACGGTTATATTATAAGTCAGATATGAACCTAATTGAGATTGAGTTACTTCATACACTCTATTCACATAAGGTATCTTTGTTCCCAGAAATCGGAATAGATCCATGTCGGTTTCCACCTTCCATATATTAGGAAAAATAACCAACATCAATAGCATAAACCCAACAATGATTCCAACACTATAACGAATAACAAAATGACCAAAATCTTCCATTATAGACTCAAACTTTGACATTTTCATTTCCCCATTCAATTCTGAAGCAACTACACTTTTCTCCTTATTCTTCCCAAAACTCATCAAGATCGGAATTAAAACAATGACAAAAATATAATCAACCAAAACAAAAGAAGCACATGCATATCCGACCCATGCAATTGTGACAATTCCAGCAGAAATAAAAGAAAGAACAGAGCCGATAGTGGTTACTGCGGTAAAGAAAATAGGCCATCCTGTCTCCTCAACAGCCTCAATGGAAGCTTGTTTTCGATCACAACACTTTCTATAGGAACGAGTAAAAGTATTAAACATATGAACAGAATATCCCACAGAAAGGGCCATCCCCAAAATTACAGGTAACATCATCATATTCTGATTCAACCCGATACCAAACCATCCCATTCCACCAAAGACTACTATAACACCCAAAAAAGTAGTAATAGAGGGGATTAGGACACCACGCAAAGAACGAGTAAAAATAACGAGTAATACCACCATCATAATAAAGACAGATAGAAATCGCTGCATCATTTCTACACTAAAGAAATCTCGTTCTTCTGTTTCCGTATAAGGAGTACCTACAGCCTTTAGGGTATATTTATCGCTTTTCCATCGATCAGAAGTGATCACTCGAATAGCAGCTTCTCCTGTTTGAAACATAGGGTCCTTGGTGGTATGTTCACGCCAGTCTTTAGGGTATTCTTGCAAAGAGAGACTAATCCAAGTCTCTTTACAATCTCTTGAGACAATCTTTCCAACCAATGCTTGTCTCGACAAAATTAGATTTCGAATACTATCTAAAACTTGTGGACTTTTGGGGATCTCATCTTCAAATGGGTTTAAAACTTGCATTCCCTCTTCTGTACCAATTGACAGCTCCATATCAGCTAACGACAAAACATCGTCTGCATACGGCACACTATCTTGTAAAGTCTCCCCAAGCTCTTTAATCATTTTTAATACTTCAGTATCAAAAACATCATCTGCTTGCACCAACACATTTACATTATCATTATTCCCAAACTGATCTTCAAATTTCTTGGTTGCAATCTCAATAGCATCTGTCTCATCAAACCAATCCTCTCGATCATTGGCAATTTTCACGTGTCTAAGACCACTAAAACCAAACACAGATAAAAATACTGCTCCAATAATAAAGAGCCACCTATATCTTATTTGGAATGCCCCAATTTTTCTAAATACTTTGTTGATTCTATTTATTCTCATGACGCTGTTTTAAAAGATTCTTGTTATCAATAGATTGACAGTTAAAATCACATCACAAGATTGAAATACCTTATAGAGAAATGGCAAAATGATGCAAAGTAGATAGCTACAAATTTTCATACACTCCATAGCAAAACGGTAAACTATTCTCTCAAATAAAACTAGTATTAATTTTTGACAAAGTCGTTTGACTATACTTAAGTCATATAAAAAAGGATCACAAAAAACTCAATATATAACGCTTATATAATTTGCTATATCTGACCACTTAATGGTGTAGCAACTTAAGAATACTACATAAAGAAATCCAGCTCCTATCTATTATAATAAGGGGGACTCCAAAGCATATTCATTTAGCTTTCATATTTTACAGTATCATTTCGTTTTCAGAATAGGCATTACACCTGTGTATAATGTCATTCTAATTGATTGTTCTAGATCTATTAATAACACAACACAAATTAACAACTCGTATCATAGCTTAACAACCCCCAAAAATTGGTATTTAAAAGAACAGCGAACAATGATTGTTCTTTTTTAGTTATTACTAAGGAAACAAGAACAAATACTAAAATCCATAATAACAGTTAAGATCATGCTATTAAATTGATCTCCTCAGAAGTCGTCGTTCGATATAGTTAGAATGGAAGAAATAATTACAGATAAAAAGTTGAAAAAAAACTATATCGTGGAGATAAAAACACTTATTGATGTGAGAAATAGAAGAAAAAGAACCTTCAAAAAAGGAAAGACCAGTGTAGAAATTTATTCCCTAGATAAACAATCAATCAATTTCAAATTAGTTACAACTTGGATGCGCCATCACGAACCAAGCCGTAACATAAGGGCACAGATAGTTAATGTAAAAATACTGAAGCGGGCTATAAAACTTTCTACATTAACTTAAAATCCGCAATTTATAGTTTAAAGCTTAAACAAGTTAACACCCATTTAATTCATATAATTAGCAGCTCATGGTTGATGCAACCGACAATACCCATTACTATTTTTAGTACGGTTACGGCATCTTTTCCCAGTACTTTTAGTAATCGCCTTGCATTGTGTGGAAGAATTTTTAGTGTTTGCTTTAGTTGCCTTTGATCGATAAGTCTTAAATTTCCATTTTGAGATATCACTATTTGATTCTAATTGTAGCTCTAACCGATTGTTAAGCTGATGAAAAAAATCGATGCCAGTACGTTTTTCCACCTCATCTACTGAAACGACGTAGTTAGAAAGAGGTTGGCTACATTTTCTATTTGGCAAAATGAATGCAATCATCTTTTTCTCACCTGTTGGATCATAGATCACCTTATAAAAATGGCTTGGAATAGAGACTTTATTAACTCCAATAGTTCCATTGATTGAGGTAAGAATTCCACCAGTAGCCACATAAATTGTATCTTCTGAAACTGCCCATCCACGGACTGTAGACTCTAAACTCTTCCATATACCACGATTGAAATAAGGAGCTTGGGGAGACATATTCGAAAGATAAAAAGTCTCACTCATCGCAGTATTATTTCTTTTCATATCGGCCGCAGCACATAGATGTCCTCTGTCATATCCTGATCCCACATAGTCATTTAAAGATGCGGATCCTGTTTCTACTTTTGGATCTTCTCGAAAGTCATCAGTCCTTTTAAACGGACCATTTACCTCCAATGGGGTGAGTATATAGTAGACCCATTCGGGCTGCTCGTGTTGCTCACTATAACTCAAACTATAGTAGTGATGATGTATTACTTTTCCTGTTGTAGAGGTCGGTTCATAATTCTGTCCTATAGTGAATAGTACAGAGAAACTTAAAAGAGTTGTAAGGTACTTTCTTATCATTATATTATATATTTAGTGTGTCGCCATATTCTTGTTTAATATGCTACTAATTTCACGGTGCAAGAAGCATCAAAAGAATATTATATTAAACAAAAAACATCATTTTTTTTTAATAAACGAAATTAAGACGCATTGTATAGGTCAACAACTATCCATTAATTAGAACCTCCCTGAAATACCTTCTATTTAACTTACTCCACTTAATCTTATTATAAAATGACCTAAAAGTGCACAATCTAGATCAATCAATGACTTACTATAACATAAAAAACTTGATCTTCTGAGTCCACTCCGAAAACCTTACGCCGAATATAATATATTGTTAATTAAAGTGTTATATTTATGGTATTAAGAACAATAATAATCCAAAATGTTTAAACGTAGTCCTGCCAACAAACAACTAGATATGTTTGATAGTCCCTTAATAATTGAAGGATTACCATCTCGTGCATCAAATATCTATCATGATGACAATCATTGGCACAATCAATTTAGAAAGCTCGTTGTTTATCAGATAAGTGAGGATATTTTTGCGCCGATCTATTGTCAAGATAATGGATGTCCCAACTATCCTATTCGTATTCTTGTTGGTATGATGATTTTGAAAGAAGGTGCTGGTATAAGTGATGAAATGTTGTTTGAAAACTGTCAATTCAATCTACTTTACCGATCAGCGTTAGGACTTTTACATGCTTCTGATTCTATTCCTGCACAATCTACTTATTATAAGTTTAGACAACAAGTAAAAGAATATAATGAGAAGAGTGAATCTGATTTATTTGAAGATGTTTTTACACAAATCACTTCTTCTCATATAGAAATACTTGGCATTAAGAGTGATACTATAAGAATGGATAGCAAACTGCTGAATAGCAACATAAAATGGCTTTCTCGATATAGTCTAATACATGAGACATTGTCCTTGTTTCTGACAAAAGGTTGCAATAATTTTAATTTCTCTGATGATCTTAAACCTCATATTTCAGATGTGGTCTCAACAGATGGAGATAAGGTTGTTTATCGCAATTCAACAGATTCAATTAAACAAAAGATCGTGGATCTTGGGATACTCATTTCAAATATTCTTAATGAATATACTGGACCTGCCAATAGTTATTACGATAATCTATTACGTCTATTTAAAGAGCAGTTTTTCAAAGATGATCAGGGAGTTACCACTCCAATAAAAGGAGAAGATTTATCTGCAAAGAACATGCAAACTCCGTTTGATACGGACTGTGATTATAGAAATAAAGCAGGTGATAAATGCAAAGGGTATTCAGCTAATTTGACAGAAGTAGTTGGAGACAATGGACTTCCTAATATCATTACTTCTATACAAGTAGAAAAAGTATCTCATTCGGACACTGCTCATTTTAAGGGATCAATAGAGAGGACACAAGAAGTATTGGGATATAATGTAATAAACATTCATGCAGATGGGGCTTATAATAGTGAGGAAAATCAAGAATATTGTGCAGAAAACAACCAACACCTATATCTACATGCCATACAAGGTAAAGAAGGACGATTTCGGTTTAGTTTAGAGGCACAAGTTCTAAAAGTGTTTGATAATAAGCATCAACGGTATGTTGATTATACAAAATACAAAGGAAAAGATGAGTTAGATAGATATAAAATATATTTAGAAGAAGGCAAGTTTCGCTATTTTAAATTGACTGAGGTTGAGAAAAGTCTTTTAAGGCAAAGAATAAAAGAAACCCCAATAGAAAAGCTTCAAATAAGGAATAATGTAGAAGCGAGTATTTTTCAATTAGGTTTTCATTGTAATGGGAAAAACACTGTCTATAGAGGATTGATAAAACATCAAATGTGGGCAGTAGCTAGATCATTATGGGTGAATTTTGTTCGAATAGTAAAATACTATTCCGAACTAAACATTTCGATGGTCATAAACATGCTTAAATGTAAATTGTGTGATCTTTTTATTGCGAAAATGACTTTATTAGAAAGTGTTATTGTTACTAAGATTCAGATTCTGTTTTGTAGACTAAAAAGTCCCAAAATACGCATAATCCTATAATTCCATAAAAGGGGTTCTCGTGGGGGACTCATATATGAAAACATATCTCATATGGTTATTCTATGTAAAAATGTAAAAATGTAAAAAGATATAATAGATCTACCAAACATAATAAAATACAAGCAATTTATAATTAAAAAACAATATCTTTTTACACAAAGAATATAAATTCAAGATACATTATAAATTTCGGCCTTCATATATAGATTTGCTTATACCAAGAAATCACAAATTATAACCGAGCCTTCGAACGGACTAAAAAGAATGGAACTATCTGTCTAATTTCCCTAAATTGAATTTAAAATACTTTAATAAGATATTTGAAAGAGGTGTTCCTTTTAGGGAGATAAAGGTTGGAGCAGAATTATCAGTATAGATCCATAACTCATCTCCTCGTAGAAATAGAAAGCGATCCTCAACTATTTGTGAGAAGCGAACAGAATGTAGAAAAACATCGTTATTATCTTTCTCAAAACGTGTTTCTATGTCATACCATATCTCTTCTTGAGATTTTGATTTATATGGAATAGAGATTTGCCAAGAACGCTTTTCTGGTCTAATAAAGTGAACATTCAGAGAGTTCGAACCAACTTCTGTCTTATATGAGATACCAAAAGAGGTATATTCATAAGGAGTATCTAAAGGGAGAAGGTGCCAAGACGGCCATCCAGAACCAATATCCGCAAAATAAGAATGTCCTTGACACTTTACTTTTAATAGACGATGTCCTTCTTCTCCATTAATGAAAGAGGCATGTAAAGAGACCTGAACACCCAAATCATTTAATCTATGGTAAAGATGAATAACTTTATCGGAACAGGTTCCACCATAACTGGGATCAACAGGGCGTTTATTTAAAAGAAAATATAGATTGTGAAAAGGGACAGAAGCAAACTCATCCCATATAATATTCTCAATCTGTTCTCTACTTAGTTCATTACTCCCTTTCATCGATCATATTTTATATACTAGTATAACACAAAAATAGAGGATATAAATTTTAAACCAAACAATTAAAGAGTCTGATATTTAATTCCAGCACGAGGAAAAAGAATGACCTAATGCAAGGCAATACAGACAAACTTATTTATACATAAACCATATACAAGTAATTCACATAAGTTCTATTTTGTAGTAATCAAAAAGTAGTACCTTTGGTTTGTATTAACTAAACACACATACAAAATGAAAAAAAATTTTATCGCTTTGTCAGTAGCACTTTTTTGTGTCCTACTGATTGGCTGTAAACAAAATGCACCAGAATGTCCATTAGACCATGGAACATGGGAGTTTGTACCTCATCTAAGCGACGAATTCAATGGAGATCAAATCAATAGAACAAAATGGTATGACTTTAATCCAGGTTGGAAAGGACGCAAACCGGGTTTTTTCTCTCCAGATAATGTTCGACTAGAGAATGGGGAACTCATTCTGACATCTCAAACAGAAACATTAGAGGGCTTGCCTGAAGGCTACCATACATTTACAACTGCTGCGGTACAAAGTAAAAATCGAGTACTTTATGGATATTATGAAATTCGTTGTAAACCAATGAAATCTCGATGTTCAAGTGCTTTCTGGTTCTATGCTGTAGATGGAGATCTTTGGACAGAAATAGATGTTTTCGAAATCTGCGGGATGCATCCTCAAAAAGATTATGACAAGAAATACTTTGCAACAACTCACATACTTAAATCTCCAGAAACAGGAGACAAGCTTACATCGGATCATGTAGAATGGCATTCACCCACACCTCTTGCAGATGATTATCTTATTAGTGGTTTTGAATGGAGAAAAGATTCTCTTATATGGTATGTGAATGGACAAGTAATTAGAAAACGTGAAAATACGAAATGGCATCAGCCTTTAACTATTAATTTTGACAGTGAAACGATGCCTAACTGGTTTGGTATGCCAAACCCAAGTGATGATAAAGGAGAATATAAAATTGATTACATCAGAGTTTGGAGAGATCCTAATGTAAAAATGAGATATCAATTCTAATCTTTATTTTTCATAGAAGTAACGATTGACTATCAATTAAGGACACCTAGTCCTGTTAAATAATCAAAAGGGAGATAACTTACTAAGTTCTTTAACTTTTAAGTCATCTCCCTTTGAACACCATTCCCATAATAATCTAAAAAACTTAGAACCAAGCATCTATAATATCGCTTGTGTTTAAATACACTGTACTGTGTAAGTCTTTTGACTCATGCTTTTTTGATCAGTGGGTTTGCCACAAATCAGCACGTTTTATTAAAGTTCGAATTTAAATATCTGATTATACTCACCTGCAAATAACAGTTGATTCCCTTTGTAGTTACACAACACTCCACTGCACACACTCTGAACTCCCATTCCGGTGCTAGTAACTTCAGGATTCTCAATAGTGAATTTAAAAGACTCAATATATTTAAGGTCTTGATCTAAAGCAATCAAAGCATAATTCTGTACACTGAATTTGTTATAATTAATTACCCCCCACAACTTATCTTTATATACAACTAAAGAGCTAGCATAACCTGTGATAGGTAGAATGATATCACAATTCATATTATCATCCAGTCTTTTTATGCAATTATCTTGTACGATATAATAGTATTTCCCCCATTCAATAATCTTTTTCACACACCCCTCTTCTATAGTATTAAATACAGAATTTTCATCTCTTTCCATATATTCATCACCTAAAGTATATTTATAGGTGTGTAGTGGCATTGACCATGGAATAAAGCAAAGACCATCCACTGTAGATATAAAGCTATAAGAATGAGACTCTTTATCCCAAAAAATTATCGATGTCATTTTCTTATCTAGATCAACTTGAGTAAGTTTTGAATATAAACGATATGCTCTATTTTTGCTCGGATAAGCATAATCATAACCATTCATCCAACCATACAATTTTTCATTGTGATAACAGAAATCTGTAAAAACATAAGGATTTTTTTCTGAGAACTCTACTTGCATCAAGGGGGCTCCAACATTGATTAAAGGCATATTCAATTGATCATAAGAATCACTTACCTCTTTCAATGGGAGTGATTTGACATCTAAATTTAAATATTCCATTTTATCTCCATCTTGCCACTTAAATTTTAAAAACATCTCCAGAGTCTTATCCCCATTTTCATCGTCAAGAATAGTAACTTCTGAGATTTTATTTACTTTCGGTCCATTACGATAATACAACGATTTATTAAAATATTCACCACCAGTGGCATTCATTAAGCCAATTGAAGATCTAAAATTCACACTACAGGTCCCATTTGAATAATGAATAACCTCTAGCTTAACCAAACAACGATCTCCACCAGAAAATCTTTCTGACATATCCGCATAATCGAAATTAGATAGGTATAAAATAGAGTTGTCTTTCGCATCGAGGTATGCATGATCTAATAAAACATGAACTTTATTTTGACCACTTTTCTCGTATAAAAGTTCTGCTTTCGTTGCTGTACTTATAGTCAAGTTAAATTCTTCAGAATCTCTCTTGCATGAAAAAATGGCTACAAAAACCATCATAAAAAGTAATAGTGTGTTTTTCATTTCACAATAGTAATAATTTAACATCTACTTTAAATTTAGAAATAATTATTTATAAAATCAAAGAACAAAATCGCACATAAAAGTAATTTCCAAAAACCAACACCATTGACAAACAGCCATTTACGATTTTCAAGAAATAAAAAAACATTTATAAACACCTAACCATACAAGAGTCTATTTTTTTATTTTAAGGGAAACAATAAATACGAACATAATGTTCACTTCCCCGAATAAGGTTAAAGTGTATTTTTTTTTATATTTTGTACTCTAATTGATATTAAAACAAAGAGATAACCCAAAATAACTTTGTTTTAGTAAAATCTATAAAACTGAATAATAACACAACTATGTTTGAAAAGACTAGACGTACTGGTTGGATAGCCATCGCACTGCTGATGTTAGCCAACACAGGAATGGCACAAAAAGTTCATGATTGGGAGAATCCCAAAATGATTGGACAAAACAAAGAGGCAGCCCATGCTTCTCTTATGCCTTATTCATCAATTGACAAGGCATTAACGTTAAAGCAAAAGAGCTCTATTTACTACAAGAGTTTAAATGGTACTTGGAAATTTAATTGGGTTAGAAAACCTGCGGATCGTCCTAAAGATTTTTACAAGCCATCTTACGATGTAAGCGAATGGGATAATATTGTAGTTCCTTCCAATTGGGAACGTCAAGGCTATGGAATCCCTATTTACTGTAATCATCAATATGAGTTTGCAAGTTTTAAAGCACCCGTTTCAAAGGAGATAAAATTTGTAGATAAAATTTATCCTGCTAATCCAGGTCAAGTACCACACGATTATAATCCTGTAGGTTCCTATCGTCGTACTTTTACGATTCCTCAAAACTGGGATGGAAGACAGATATTCATTCAATTTGGGGCTGTTAAATCAGCATTCTATATATGGGTGAATGGTAAGAAAGTTGGGTATAGCCAAGGTAGCAAAACAGAAGCAGAGTGGGATATCACAAAATACCTTCAAAAAGGAGATAATACACTAGCAGTTGAGGTCTACCGATGGAGTGATGGTTCTTATTTAGAGTGTCAAGATTTTTGGAGAATCAGTGGCATCGAAAGAGACGTCATACTATATTCAACTCAGAAAGTTCGCATTCGTGACTTCTTTGTTATTGGAGATCTTGACAAAGACTATAAGAATGGTTTATTGAAATTAGATGTAGATCTAAACAACAGAGTAAACAGACTTCGCTCTGGAAATTACAAGGTTGAGTACAAACTCTATGACAAAAACTTAAAGGTTATCGCATCGGAAATAAAAGATGCTAAAATCAACAGAAAAAAAGATTTAAAAGTTTCATTTGAAAAAGAAATTCTTAATCCTTTAAAATGGAATGCAGAAACACCAAACCTATACACATTAGTGTTATCACTAAAAGACAAAAAAGGTAAAACTTCTGAAATATTGTCTTCTCGAGTTGGTTTCCGCAAAGTCGAGATCATAAACGATATCTTCCATATTAACGGGGTAGAAGTATTGATTAAAGGGGTAAATCGTCACGAACACAATCAGTACACTGGACACGTGATAAATGAAGAGGATATGATCCAAGAGATCAAACTCATGAAACAATTCAACATCAATGCAGTAAGAAATTCGCACTACCCTCCTCACCCTCGATTTTATGAGTTATGCGATGAATATGGAATATATTTGACGGACGAAGCAAATATCGAGTCTCATGGGATGTATTATGGAAAATATTCTCTAGCAAAAAATCCAGAATTTAAAGACGCGCACTTAGATCGAAATATTAGTATGGTAGAGCGTAGCAAAAACCACCCTTCTATCATCGTTTGGTCAATGGGGAACGAAGCAGGAGATGGAGATAACTTCACTGCAGTAAACAAATGGATTAAACAGCGCGACAACTCTCGTCCTGTACACTATGAAAGGGCCGTAATGGGACCTAATACAGATATCTATTGTCCTCAATATCCTGGTGTAAAATATCTAAAACACTATGCGTCCAAACATCAAACAAATCCGATGATTATCAGTGAATATTCCCATGCGATGGGTAATAGTACAGGTAACTTAGTAGATCTTTGGGATGTAATTTATGATCGCAACAACAAACAGCTACAGGGTGGTTATATTTGGGATTGGATCGACCAAGGACTACTAGAGCATGACGATCAAGGACGTAGATATTGGACATATGGAGGGGATTATGGAAAAAATATGCCAACAGACGACAACTTTGTTTGTAATGGAATCCTCTTTCCAGACCTGACGCCTCAGCCTGCGATGTGGGAAGTAAAATATGCATATCAATACATTCGCATTTCGAACAAAGGGCTTCCTCAAGGATCTTACAAGATTAGCAATTACCATGATTTTATCACCACAGATGGTTATGATATTCGTTGGAGCATCACAGAAAATGGACATGAAATAGACCATGGCTTTGTTTCTCAAAACATATTACCTCATCAAAACAAGATAATCAAAATAGAGCTACCTCATATTAATGCCAAAGCAGGTGCCGAATACTTTATCGACTTCTCCACTAGACTAAAAGCGCCAACGAACATCTTAAAGGAGGGACACGAAGTAGCACATGATCAATTTAAATTAAATATCGAGACTCCGAAGATTGAGAAAAAGCCAATAGAACAAGTATTATCTCTTGAGAAAAACACCAATCAATTAGTGATTACAGGAGACGATTTTAAAATCGTATTTGACTCGAAAGCTGGAGATATTGAGTCTTGGGATAGTCATGGTTTTAGCTTGTTAAAGAAAGGACCTAAAGCGAACTACTGGAGGGCTTCGGTGGATAATGACAAAGGAAGTAATATGATCCATAGATTAGGAGTGTGGAGAAAAGCTTCACGTGGATTAACTCTTAAAGAGATCAAAGAAGAAGTACTCTCGGTGAACCAAATTAAGATTACATCGACATTCTCCTTAAAACCAATAAAAGGCACACAAACCATTTCATATCTAATTAGTGCAGATGGGAAAGTGGAAATCAATAGTCATATTTCATTAAAAGGGAAAAAACTTCCTGACATGCCTCGCTTTGGAATGAGAATGCAGTTACCTGTAAGTTTCGATAACTTGAAGTATTTCGGGCGTGGACCACACGAAAATTATTGCGATCGTAACCGTAGTGCTTTTGTCGGTCTTTACAGCAGCAAAGTCTCTGACCAATATGTGAATTATGTAAGACCTCAAGAAAATGGATATAAAACAGAAACACGATGGTTCTCATTATGTAACAATAATGGTGTCGGACTAAAAATAACAGGGGAACCTCTTGTTGGATTTAGTGCACTTCATAATCCTATCGAAGATTTTGATCAAGAGACACACAGTGAATTCAAACATTTGAACGATATCATAAAAAAAGATGCAGTATTTGTTACTTTTGATCTAAAACAGATGGGTGTAGCTGGAGACAATTCATGGGGAGCAACTCCTTACAAGCAATATACAGTTCCTGCGAAAGACTATACTTTGAAAGTAGTACTAGAACCAGTTTTCTAGATATCTTGTTTTCTCAAAAAAGCAAAATAGTTATTGTAAAAAGAGCTCTTAAAATATAGAGCTAAATAGAATAATAAAACTATAGAAGTAAAACCAACAAAAAGGGGGACTCATGTATATTCAATACTCAGAGTCCTCCTTACTGTTTTAATATATTCCAACAGATATAAAAAAAGATAGTATTAATTAGCAAGTACAATAAACAATGAACACACTAGAAAAAAATCAAAGTCGAATTGAATATCTAGACCTTCTGAGGGTTCTAGCCTGTTTTATGGTTCTATTCATCCATGCAGGAGATCCATTTCTTTTTGATGGAACAACCAATACCTTTAATCCGTACACATCATTCTTAGTAGCCTTTCTTAGGCCATCTGTCCCCCTTTTTATCATGATCTCAGCAGTGCTTCTTCTGCCTATTAAACAGACTAGAACAGAATTTATCAAAAGACGATTTAAACGAGTGGGAATCCCTTTTCTAGTATGGTCAATACTTTATGTATTCTTACCCATCCCTTCCAAAATAATCTTTGGTGGTCCCACAAATCTATTCACAGATAGTGGCATGAACGTTTACCTCTACAACTTGATGATGATTCCTATCAACTTCACTGGAAGCAACGTTCACTTTTGGTTTATATATACGATTCTAGGACTATACCTTACAATGCCAATTCTTTCACCATGGATAAAACAAGCAGAACTATCCGATATTAAGTACTTTCTTATCCTTTGGGTCATCACACTTTTTTTTCCATATATTAAAATATGGTTCCCTCAAATCCTAGGGGAATGTGACTGGAACGACTTTGGAATGTTATTTTACTTTGGAGGTTATTTAGGATATGTTATTCTAGCCTACTATCTACATCATCACAACAAAATGTCATTCAAAAAATCATTTTCAATTGGCATCATAGCATTCGCTATAGGACTGGCATTTACTTACCAGGGCTTTCTATACGACTGCAATAGATTTTTGGAAGCACTCCATCAAGGGAATGAAGATTGGAAAATACTAGAACTGTGCATTGGTAATCTTACACCTAATGTAGTATTGATGACAGTTGGAGTATATCTCATGTTTCAGAAACTCTCGTTATCGAATAATGCATCGAAGTGGGTTACAACACTCTCAAAACGCAGTTATGGCATATTTCTCGTTCACTATATACTCAATCTTTGGATTGCTCCAATCATTGCTTCCAACTTATCAATCAACGAAGGAATAGAACAACTATTGGTTACGCTTATTGTCTTCACCATAGCGAATGTTATTGTATGGCTACTTAGCTATATACCCAAAAGTCGTTATATCATTGGGTAATATTTCTTAAAGAGAACACATACAAATTATAGAATACTACATCTTTATTTTAAAGAATATGTAGTATTCTTTTTCAATCTATAATAGGTATCCATTCAAACCAACAAGAAACGGAATCAGTCCAGAAATTAGGTGGGCTAAGTATATATTTTAGTCAAACGATATAAGAAAAAGCGATATCAGTTACTCCTCTTTGTGTAGCCCTAAAAGCTTTTATTTTTGCATTAAATGATTCAGCAGAAGCATTAGTGCTTCTATTATCAAGGAAATTTAACATTTCAGAATAATCACTATATATTGTATTTGAGATCTTCCTATATGTAGTAAATCAGATATCTCAACTTCGTTAAAGCCCATAGTAAGTTTTGTATATGCAACACTTTTCTCTTGTGTTTGAGAAAATATCATTCTTAATTTATGATTTAGATTGTATCCTTTCTCAATATCTGGATACAATGGAAAAAGCACCTTAGCTCTTAGAGTTTAATTTTTTCTCCCCATTTGTCTTTAGACTTGAATAACAAGTAACGACTTCTTGCAAGAAGTTGTTTAAAAGTATCTCCATTAGAAAGTAGTTCTGGTGTATATTTTCCACCTTTTTCTTTGACACATTTAATCGCATTATTTTTTTCGATGGCATTCCAACGATGTTTATTCTAATTTCTTGCAATGCATCATAGGCTAGTTTCTTCACATGAAAACGATCGATTACTTTACTTGCTTTTGGGAAACAGCTTTGAACTACCTTCCCCATAGCACCAGCCATATCTAGTGTAACCTCTTTAACTTCCTGCCTTTTATTTAAAGGGAGTTTATTGATCAGTATGCTCTTTCTATTCCCAACAATGAAAGCCACTTAGGTGAACCTTGTACTGCTCTCCGAACTGTTTGCCATTGATATCGTAAAATTTCTCAAGGCTATTGCAACTTATCGGGGATGTATCGAAGTAGCCCTTTTAAAAGAGAAGCAAAAAAGAGGTACCAAAACAGTAATCGAACACCTCTTTAATTGACTAAAGTAGAGTTACTTTACAGCAACCTTCACCACAATCTTTTTCACTAACACAGGCTTCTCTCCTGCACATTGACAAGGTGCATGAAGGTCAGTTGGAAATAGAATTGCAGCATCCCCTTTACCCATCTTAATGGTTGAGAAACTAGACACTTTTGCCAAATAAAAATCACTCTCCGAATCATATTCTATAGAATCAAAAGAATTTGTTGTAGCTCCATTATAAATAAGCTCCTCCCCTTCGTAAACAAACTGAATATCGATATACTTTTTATGGCCTTCGAAGTTTGGCACTTCTGGTTGTTTCGTTTGATAAATCTGGAAAGATGCAAAAAGATCTTTACCTTGAATCTCATGACAATATGAAGACCCATTCTCCACTTTTGAGAAATAAGATTCTAAATCTGCTTGTTTAAGAAAATCAATTCCTTTTGTGATTAACTCTTGAGAAGGAGCTTGAGCAGCTACCTCTTCTAAAATTCCAAAAAGAGCCATAATTATAAGTTTTTTTTTTATTGGTTTGTAATAAAAAATAAAGAGTCACACCCTAAGGCATAACTCTTTAAATTATAAATGTGATAACATATAAGCCGAGTTCTGTACCTCTTTCGAGGCCTCTATCATTTATCTAGATTTATTGTCACCAATAAACTCAAGCAGCCTACCCCTCTCGACAGCAATTCATAAAGATTTACTCCAAAGCGAGCAGCCTTGTACTCATATAAGTTCGAGATATATTTGGCCTTACAACACATGAGGCGTACGGCTATCCATGTTGCCACAGATACCGGTGAGCTCTTACCTCACCTTTTCACCCTTACTCCGAGGAGCGGTTATTCTCTGTTACGCTACTATAAGTTCACACCCATCTTCCCGTTAAGAAGCATGTCACTCTTTGTTGCCCGGACTTTCCTCGTTTCCACAAGGGAACCGCGATAGAGCCGTTATCACACTGCAAATATATAAATTCAATTCTTAAAAAGAAACGAATTAGTAAATGGTTATTAAAATAATATTTAACTCAATTCCCATTTTGAATAGATTAATCTACTTATATTTTCATTACACGACTTAGATGGAGTGATCAATTCACTGTCATCCAAAGAGTCTAGCCATTTTTCGACAATCTTCCAGTCTGGAGAAGAGAGATGCTGGTCAATAGACACAGGAAACGGTTTTTTTCCATTAAAAAAGATACAATATTGCTCTTTCATTATTTTTCCTACTTTTAAATGCTCATCATTATATTAATGAAACGCATTAAAGCCATTTTTATTTCTCGACAAAAAATAAATTTAACTTAAATTTCAAATTCAATCGCTCCTCCAAAGTAGTAAGAAGGTACAACCACTCCAACATCGTCCCCCTTACCTACAGTTCTTAATATAGTTGTACTCTTTAAATTATTCCCATTTCCTTGATAATCTCCATAGAGTTTGAATTTACTAGGAATTCCAAACAATTTACATCGATAATGAATATCAGTACCCCATTTAATCCAATAGTTTTGATATGGCATAGAAGCTTCAAATGGTAGCACCCAAGGGTTTCCTAAATAAATAGAGGGAGCTGTTTGGATTGTCCATCGATGATTATCATATTTAACCTTCATGTGAAAAGCATGAGAAACCCCTTCCATATAGATAGTATTTGCGAGAGGACGAACAGTTTCGTACTTTTCCATTATATATCCTGCAGAAAGGTCTATATGATTAAAAGATCGATGCAAATTGATCTTTACATACAAATTACGTTCATCTGTAAAATTACTACTTGAACCTAAATAGCAGATATTTTTATGTATATCATACCCAAAATCTAGATCTAATAGTGACCAATCTAGATTTATATTGTGCAAGAGAAAGGTATTTCGATAAGTATATTGAATTGAATCGTTTTTCTGATATATTGTATTTGTTTCGAAAATCCCCGTAGAAGGGGTGTAAATTCTCGAACTAAAAGCAGAACTAACCTCTTTGTTAATTCGTATACCAATAAAACTATGATCCTTAAGATCAACTTCAGTATAAGCACTATAACTAAATTTAAGTATATTGAGTTTATTAAAATATTTAGCACCTACATCTGCTCTTAATAATACTTTTGGAGAGATACGAAACTGATCACTTACATAGCCTGAAGTCACAAGCATATTATTCCACTGAGGATTATAGTGAATTACATCTAGAGTTCCATTTAGAAGCTCCTCTTTTACTCCCCATTCGAGCATATGCCTACTTATAACAGGATAGTTCATCGAAACAGAAAATGCCGTATTACTCAAACGACTCTTTACATTATATTCAGGAATCATGTGATTTTCTGAAATATCGTACAGATCATGGAAAAATTTCTCTTGCATCGAGATATTCAAAGATCTATTCTTATTAAGGAACATCTGATATCCGACAGAAAAATCTAACAAACTTCTTCTTCTCTTTATTATAGGCATATACTTATCCTTTGAAGAAGCAGTAGAGGATTGATGTACTGCATTGAAATCAACATAGAACTTGTTATGGTCTACAAGATATTGATAGCGTCCCATTAACGAGGCAAGATATTGATCATCAAGTGTCATAATATTGGCATCTTCCACCGTAATATTATTTGAATTAACTCCAGGGGTTCGATGTAGAGAGGCTGTAACATATACCTGTTCTATTGAATCTTTGATATGTTTCCACATCGCCCACAACTCATTGTTACCAATCTGTGCAAGTTTTTGATCTGAAGTAATAAACCATTCAAAACGATCATCAAGGATATCTTTACGGGAATTAACTTGTGGACCTACACCTCTTGCCACGCTACTATTATCATAATAGGAAGAACTAGATAAGCTATTTTGTGATGAAGAATTCCATGGGCTCTCTTGGGCTATGGATGGGTCATTCTGCGAGACTCCGTTTACATATTGACTCTTGGTGGATTCTACATCATTATTCGGATTCGATAATAGATAAGCCCACACAAGGTGAGGGATAGTATCACAAACAATCTCTTGCGAGTGAGTAACACCAGAACGATCCTCATATTCAAACCTCAAACTATCCGAGACAGACGCAATGTAATCGTTTGATGAATTCCAAAGCCATAAACCTTTTGCATTTCGAAACCCCAACAAATTTACTTGATTTCGTGCAATAAAAACAGATTTCTTTAGATTGGTTGAAATATTATGAGGATCGAAGGTTTTCTGTTTTAGTTGAATCTTCTTAGGAACAGGCTCCTTTTTAATCTCTACAACTTTTTGGGGACAAGAATAGAAAACATATACACCTGACATCTTTTCGACACAAACAGGAAAATTATTTACGGAAGATTTAATAATTGTATCAAAGTCCTCCCCAGAAGGTGTCTCAGTGACGATATATTGATTCAGTGCATCTAAATCTAGTGAAACTTGAAGATTATTCTTTTGAGCAAACTGAATGATAAAATCTCCTAGCCCCTGCCCATTTTGTGCAAACGCACAAAATGGCAACAATAAGAAACTAGAGAATAGTAATATTATATTAAAATATCTATTGAATTGCATCTATTGATTTTGTAAGAACAAAATGATCTAAGTTTTTCTCTACAAAAGAAAGGCCTAGAGGCTTACAAACCAAATTTAATGCACTTTTTATCGATTCAGGACGATCAAAAACTAATGTACTCTTCAAATCAAGATCTTCCGGAACATCAATTTTCACATTGTACTCTATCTCTAAATACTTTACTATATAATAAATACTACGTTGATGAAATGTAAATTTCTTAACCAACCAAGAAGGCTCATCCATCAAATCTTTATTCTGTTTAATAACTTTCGCTTTCTTTTCTCCTAATTTAATCATAGAATCTTTCGGATGTAGCACAACGACCTTTTCTCTGTCATTAGTAGTTACGGCTACACGACCGGTAAAACATGATACTTCAAAAGTGTTATCTACTGCCAATATATTAAACGATGTTCCCAACACTTGGGTCATTCCCATATTAGACCGTACAGTAAACCGACTTCCTTTTTTAACTTTAAAAAAGCCTTCTCCTTGAAAATTCAGTTCTCTGCTAAGATACCAACCCAGAGGTTTGTATGATACCTTTGAATTATTTTTAGCAAACACAGTAGACCCATCTGGAAGAGAAACCACAACTGGATCGCCAGTTATTGTTACCGTCCGAGTAAATCGAAAACTTCCCCACGAAGCACCAACAATCAGTAGAATGGATGCTGCCCAATATAAGATACGCATAGAGATCATCTTCGGAGGCGATTGCGCCGTAGACTCAGCACTACCAATCCTCTGAGATATCCTTGCCCATATCTCCTCGGGGGTTTCCGCATAGGTCACCTTTATGTCTGGAAAATCCTGAACATTGAAAGGATCACAATCATTTGTCCTATTATTTTTTCCGTTTCTCATAATTTAATGCACTTCTCAAGAATGCCAATGCATTCTTCATTCTCTTTTCAACAGCTTTCACTCCAATACCTAAACGTTCTGAAATCTCATTATACTTTAAAGCATCATGACGACTCATCAAAAAAACCTCTCTTTGATTATCTGGCATTTCTTCCAAAGCTTTCTCATAGCTTTGAACTAGTGCTTGATAATCGGCTTCGTCCTCTGGTGTATGATAATCGACCTCCTCAATAAAAGCAGAATATTTTTTCTGCACTTTTTGATGTCTCACCTTCGAAATCCAAAGATCTAAAGAGATCTTATACAGCAATCCAACAGTATTAGATAAATCGATCTTATCTTTTTTTTCCCACAACTTCATGAAAGCTTCTTGAGCTAAATCTGAAGCTATTTCAGGATCTCCACATCGATAATAGAGATAGTTACGTAAAGAAGGAAAATGCGCACTAAATAACTCTTCAAATTGTTCGTTACTCAAATCTTTGTATTTTTCAACATGCGATGATGTAATATTATAACCCATTACTTCTATCCACCTCTCCACAAGCCATGTTGTTGCGACCAGCAAATAAAGAGATGCCAAACATAATACTTTTTTCTACAATTCTCTCCCTCTTCAATTTTATAACTCTAAAAAGAGTTAAAGGGGGAGAGTACAATGAAGCTCATATGTAATAAAGCTTCTAAAATAATTACATTTGCACTGTCCAAGAATGAATAGTTACTCAATATCAAAGTAACTACCCATTCTACTACAATACCGATGGAGATAGGGCTTTACCCTACCTTCAATTACTCAATTTATATCTGAAACATGAACAAATTTGACAAATTCCCTATCAATCCAACCAAAACAACTTTTTTTTATGGGTGGATTATTGTTGCTGTTGGCACCATAGGAATTTTATTCAGTCTTCCAGGACAAACATCAGGGGTATCCGTTTTTACTGATCACATTCTTCAAGCGCTAAATATTAGCAGAAATAATCTTACCACGGCATATATGATAGGAACCATCGGAAGTTCTATGTTCTTAACCAAAGTAGGAAAGATGTTTGACAAAAAAGGGGCACGTATTCTTATAATCTTTGCTAGTTTACTTCTTAGTACATCATGTTTTCTCATCTCTATCTCTCCCCAGATTATAGACATTTTCGCCTCACTATTTCATCATGTCGATCGACTTGCAATAGTAATTATTATCATGTCTTTGATCTTCTTTCTTCTTCGATTTTCAGGGCAAGGAATGATGACAATGGTTTCGAGAACAATGATCATGAAGTGGTTCGACCAAAAACGAGGTTTTGCCAATGCAATTAGTGCAATCTTTGTAAGTATTGGATTCTCTATAGCACCTTTGATTTTTGCAATCGACATAGAACATTACAATTGGGATGGAGCCTACCAAGTACTAGGAGCAAGCCTTCTTCTGTTCACGATATTCGCGCTATGCTTCTATAGAGATAACCCAGAAAAGTTTGGACTAATACCTGATGGAGAAAATCATGTTTGTGAGAATGGAGAATACAAAAAGCGATATCAATTCACACTAAAAGAGGCCAAAAGGACGACAGCCTTTTGGGGTGTAGCCCTATCCACTACTTTCTTTGGTTTCTTTGTATCTGGCTTTAATTTTAATATTGTTTCTATATATAAACAAGCGGGATATACAGAAATAGAGGCTTTAAAAACTTTTATCCCCGCGACGGTGATAGCAATCATCATCTCCATGATCAGCAGTTATCTTAGTGACTATATACGAATCAAATTGATTCTCTTTGTCTATGTAATAGGAGCATTTATATGCGCTATCAGCTTCACCTATCTAGATGTAAGTCCTATAGCATATTACGCAGAAATAATTGGAATAGGTATACTGAATGGTACATATAGCACCATCTCATCCGTAGGACATCCACGTTTCTTTGGAAGAGATCACCTTGGTGCAATATCTGGATTCAACATGTCAATGATTGTATTCTTTAGTGCCATTGCCCCACTACTATTCAGTCTTTCTGAATCCTACCTAGGAGGATACAAAACGGCAGGATACATTTCTATTGTCTTTGCTGTAATACTCACCATAGTGATCATGCGAGTAAAAAATCCAGTAGTACCTAAATCAGAATAATCTAGAATATTAAAAACGTTAATGGATGGCATTTATCCCATAATAACAAAAAAGACATAGAACAAAAGCAGTTGTGTACATTTCACAACTGCTTTTTTCGTACCCATTCATTAAAACGACAACCAAGGGCTTTCGATTTTTATAGATATCATACTAATTGACAAAAAGAAGGGCACTACAAATGCAGTGCCCATTAATATATTTTATCTACGCTTGAAATTAAGCATTAAGCCTCAGCCATCACGTCTGTCACCACATAGTAGCGTGGATCTTCAACACTATTTTCGATAACAGTTGATAGATGCGGATCTGCTTTGATCAACAACCTTTTACAGTCATCACTTAAATGTTTTAAAACAACGACCTTACCTTGAGACTCATACTTTCCCACTAAAGAAGAGAGTGCTTCGACAGCAGATTGATCAGAAATTTTAGACTCAATAAAATCGATTTCAATACGATCTGGATCCCCTTTCACATCAAACTTCTGAATAAAAGTAGTTGTAGAACCGAAAAACAATGGTCCCCAAATTTCATAAACTTTGGTTCCGTCCTCTTTGACTGTTTTTCGTGCACGAATACGCTTTGCACTTTCCCATGCAAATACAATTGCCGAAACCACAACACCAGCCCCTACAGCTACTGCCAAGTCAAAAATCACAGTTAATAATGTCACCAAAACGATAACAATGGCATCAGTACTAGGAATTTTATGAATCACTTTAAAAGTAGACCACTCGAATGTTCCGATAACCACCATAAACATCACACCAACAAGCGCCGAAATTGGAACCATCTCAATATAACTAGAGCCAAACAAAATAAACGATAAGAGTGCCAATGAGGCAACAATACCTGACAATCGACCACGTCCTCCATTTTGTATATTGATAATAGACTGACCAATCATTGCACAGCCTCCCATTCCTCCAAAGATACCAGTTAATACATTTGCTGTTCCTTGTGCCACACACTCTTTATTGGCATTACCTCTTGTATCAGTAATTTCATCAATAAGGTTTAATGTCATAAGTGACTCAATCAAACCTATCGCTGCTAGTATAAGAGCATATGGAAAGATAAATTTAAGTGTTCCAATAGAAAAAGGAAGACTCATCAATGCATCCAATTGTGGAACAGGAAGTCCACCTTTTATACCATCTCCTCCACTATCACGCACAAAACTTCCAACAGTTGCCACATCGAAACCTCCGAATATGGCGATTAAAGTGATTGTCAGTATCGCAACCAATCCTGCAGGGATCTTCTTAGTTAACTTTGGTAAGAAATAGATGATAGCCATAGTCGAGATCACCATTGTGATCATAATCCATAATTCGGCTCCTTCAAGCCATACTTTTTGACCATCTACTACGTGGGTAAACATCCCCAATTGTGCAACAAAAATCACAATAGCGAGTCCGTTAACAAAACCCATCATTACTGGATGTGGAATCAAACGAACAAATTTACCTAACTTAAAAAGACCACACAATATCTGTATCATTCCCATCAAGATAACTGTTGCAAAAAGGTAGTAAAGACCTGCATTTTCAACAGGGTTTGCCCAATTCAGTCCCATTTCATTACCCTCTTTTACCAAGGACACCATTACTACAGCAAGTGCACCTGTCGCACCTGATATCATTCCTGGGCGTCCACCTAAAATTGAGGTAACAAAACCGACCATAAAGGCAGCATATAATCCCACCAATGGATCTACACCTGCCACAAAAGCAAAAGCCACGGCTTCTGGAACTAAGGCAAGTGCAACAGTTAATCCAGAAAGAATGTCATTTTTCACATTCTTAGATCTACGTTCTAACAATTCCATATATTATTTTTTAACAAAAGTCTGCAAAGATAGAGGAATAACCCCATATACAAAACAGGATACATTAAACAAAGGTTAAGAATATAGATCCTTTTTTTTAAGTGTAGCGTTATAAAAGCAAACAAGAACTTAGTTCATACCCATTGGAAGCCAATTATTAAGGAGAAATACGATCAAACATCAGAAAACATTTTTGGTCATTCACATCTAAACTGAACATAAAGAAGTGTGTTCCTTAATTATCTAAAAGGATAAAAAGCCACATTCCAATAGCTATGATAATCTTCGAGATTATATCCAAAGTTTAAAATAATATCTCCAATCATCGAACGATAACCAACCCCGATATCTAAAGCAGGAACATTCATTGAATAGTCGTTAAAATGATCCAGATCTCCATATGAAACAGTAAGCCAACTTGCTTTTGTTCGGACAAAGAAGTCATCTGCTATCCGATACCTAAGTCCGAACCCTAGACTATAGTAAGAATCTGCAAGATATTGACCATAACCAATTCCAGCAACAGGAACAATACGAGTGAACTCCTCAGAATGAATACCTCCAATCACATATTGGTCTAAATAGTTCATCTCATTAAAAGAGAGACCAGATCTTAAATCTAAGGTAGTAATCAATCTTTGAGTCAAACGCAATGGCTTAATAAGATGTACTGAAATCTGTGGGAAAAGACCATAATTATTATTTATCTCTTCACTAAGCACTTCATTTTGCTCTATTTTGGATAGCTTCACAGGACTTTTGACACTAAGGCTCACATCTGTGTAAAATCCTCTATTGGGAAGAAAATTTCTATCTAGAGAGTTTATTTTATACCTCAACTCACCAATAACAGATGTTTGGTTAAGGCGATTACTATCTAAAAACACGAAACTAACTCCCTCTCTTGGCTTCATGGATTCATAATTTCCGATAAGAGAGAATGCCAACTTACTATTCCTTGAAGTATAAAGATTCACACTTAAGTATTGCTTTACATCTGTTAGTTGGACCACTCCTAACCTATCATTTTCTTCATAAATTGGAACAAATTGATTCTCATACATAAAGCGAGCCTCAATCCCAACTCTTTTCTTTCTCCCAAAAAAGCTCTCTAATGACAATAAGAAATCAGGGGTTCTAGACAAGTTTAAAACAGAAAGAAGCCGATGGTTAACTAATGTAGAATCCAACAACTGATATTGAATTGACATCTCCAATTTGGTGCTATTGTGATATGCTACACGCACCCCTATCTGGTTATCATCTTTTTTATTGAACACAAAACGAAGAATCGTTTTTCCATTGTAGTTATCAAAAGCATATTCTACCCAGTGAAATAAATTGGTTGCCTCAAAAGAGTCCATCCATTTTGCAATAGTAACGGCATTGACAGCCTGTCCAGACTTGAAATCCATTCTTGATAAAAACACATGGGCTGTAGTATCAGATATACCAACAAATTCAATCCTATCTACCTTTCTATTAACAACATTCGGTAAAGAGATAACTTTATTGTCAAGAGAACGATAGCTTGAGAGATCTTCACAATGTGACAAACCAGCCTCTTTTCCTATTGCTATAATCTCTGAAGCTTTGCTAAAGCCCATGACTTTATATTCGCCAAGCTTGGGTTCGATCAACACATCTGCATCGTCTTTAATTCGAAAAGTCTCATTCCTACCATAAAGAGTAGAAACCTTATTCAATACAGTTACCAAATTATTTAAATCGCCCTCTTCAGGGTAGTCTAAATACCCAACATTCACGGCAATAATAATATCAGCTCCCATGCGCCGAGCCTCTTCTATAGGTAAATTATCAATTACTCCACCATCTACTAACACGCGTCCTTTATAACGAATTGGAGAAAAAGCTGTTGGAATAGCCATAGATGCGCGCATAGCAATTGCTAGATCACCTTGATCAAAAGAATAAGTTGTTCCTGTTGTTAAATCTGTAGTAACAGCCCTAAAAGGGATAGGAAATTTATTAAAGTCTGATGAAACAGGCTTTCGAATAATTAAACTATCTAATAAACGAAGAATTCGTTGCCCGTGAATCATCCCAGAAGGTAAATTAAACCTTCGGTTTGTAATAGAGAAAGATAGCATCGATCTCTCCAAAATCTCTTTCTGAGAATAATCTACTTTATTAAGAGGTTTAAAATCAGACAATATTTCACTCCAAGACACAGAAGTAACAATTTCACGCAACTCTTTACCACTATAACCTATAGCATATAAACCTCCTACAATACTCCCCATACTAGTACCAGTAATATAATCTGGACGAACACCCAAACTATCAAGCACTTCAAGAACCCCTATATGGGCTAAACCTCGAGCACCGCCTCCACTCAAGACCAATCCTATACGAGGAGAATGACTCTCATTTGGTTCTTTCTGCCCCAATACGATATGAAGAAATGAAACATTTAAGAATAGAAGAAAAAAATATTTTATCATAGAGAACTTTATTCTAACAATTTATCATATTAAAAAAGATGAATATACATTAAACGACAAGAACAAAGAAGTTATTTCTAATTTTATTAGACAAAAGATAACATATACATTCTTTTTGGAGCTTGACACACACGAAACTAGGATGGAACCACCATCAAAGGAATACGAGTATGAGATAGAATATACTTTCTTATATTCAAAGTAAATAACTCTTCTACAAACCCTTTCTGGTGTCCTCCAATAACAATCATATCTGCTTTCACCTCTTCTGCAACACGAACAATGGCCTCTTCTGGATTATCCTCTAGAATAACACATTGAATATTAGTATCGGGATAACTATCAATAAAACTCTTCAACATCGCTCTTTGACTCTTCTCAACAACTGCTTTACTCTCTTCAGGTAAAACCCCCGAGTCGATATCTCCCAACACATCCGCATGATCGATAATAGAGACCATCACTATGGCAGCATTTAGCTGTTTTGCCAAGCTTACCCCCTTATCTGCAGCTCTCTTGGTATGAACACTACCATCCACTGCAATTAAAATACACTTATATTCCATCACATTATGCTTTAACACCAATAACAATACTTCCTAACCCTAGAATGAAACTCACCAAAGCATAAGCAGCAAAAGTCCATAACTGCCCTTTTTCAATCATTACTAAGTTTTCATATACAAAAGATGAGAATGTGGTGAAACTACCACAGAAACCGATAATCCCAATATATCGAATTTCCTGAGAAAGAAAGTGACTCTCTTTAATCATCGTATAAAAAACGCCAATAAGCAAACATCCTAGTAGATTCGCAATTAATGTCCCTAAAGGGAATGAAAAATCGATTCGTCTAAACAGGTATGCAATTAAGAATCTACAAATACTTCCTAAAGAACCACCTAAAGCAATATAAAACAAGTTCTGTCCCATGCCATATTAATTTTATCGAGCCCTAGTTCATGCCCAATATATTTATATCAATAAAACTACTTATTTGGTAAACAACATTCGATCTTTATTAGTTCTAATTTGGAAAATAGAATAGACCTATATTTACCAATCAAAGACGTAATTTCGATCTCTAATTTATAACTATTTTAACAACTACAAGAAAAAAACTTCCTTATTAACATGACTTTATCATAAATACGACAGAACCTCTAATTAAATCAGTGGATACCTTTCTCATCAGCAAAAATATAATTTAATAAACAAAATCATAGATTCCCTTATCTTCATTTTTATTCTAATGACGCCACAATTCTATAACGTAAATAAAATCAACGAAACAGTCTATTTACACAACAACTACGAAACAAACGATTCATTACAATAGTAGAATCTCACTTCATCCATTTAATATGACCAATTATGAGCCAATAATGGGAAATATTCTGGATTAAATATTTTCCACTTAACATGACATTATCTCAAATCCAATGAAGTCATTCTGTTCTTTTGATAAAAAAAACATAGTAATATATTTGTACACAAAACACACTTAGGTTTAACAAATGTAAATCATGAAAAATAGCAAAACGGCATTAGTTCTCGAGGGAGGGGGTTCTCGTGGCATGTATACCGCAGGAATACTAGAGCTTTTCCTCGAACATAACATCTATCTCGATGCGACCTATGCCATATCATCAGGAGCATTATACGGGATTTCATATATTTCAAAACAACCAGGACGTAATATAGAGGTAAATAGTTATTGTGGCGATTCACGTTATTGTGGAGTCAAGCACCTCATCAAGTCAAAATCTTATATATCATGGGACTTTCTTCTAAGTGAGCTACCTTTCAATCTACTTCCGTTAGACTTCAAAACAATTGAACAGTCACCTAATTTCTTCGTTGGAACAAGCAATTGCATCACGGGCAAAGCAGATTTTTACAAAATAAACGATCTAAAGCCAAAAGAGGTTGCCACCCTACTCCAAGCAAGTGGATCCCTTCCAGTTATTTCCCCAATGGTAGATTACAACAACAATAATTATTTAGATGGGGGGTTGGCTGATTCTATTCCTTTTTAAAAAGCATTAGAAGATGGAGCAGAAAAAATCATTGTAATATTAACTCGTCCTAGAAACTATCGAAAGTCTGAATTAAGATTAAAGAAGGTGTTTAAATGGCCATATCGGAAACATCCTAAAGTATATGAAATGCTAGAGAAACGACACCTTCAATACAATGAGTCCTTGGAGAAACTAAAAGAGCTAGAAATGCAAGGAAAAGCTTTTGTTATTAGTCCTCAAGAAGATCTTGCAATTGGGAGGTTGGTAAAAGATTCAGACAAGACAGCCAAAATATTTAACCTCGCTTACCAACAAGGACAACATACCCTTCCATCATTAAAAAAGTGGTTAAACGAAAAGATTTAGATAATCATTCAAGTAAAAACACTCAAATATAACTTAAAAGAGTATGGAATATTCTATATCAGGATTAACAAAAAAAATCATTTCTCACAACAAACCACCTAGGGTTACATTCTAAAGAACAGCGCCCCTCTAATAGCTCACGATTTTCTTTTGTAAAGAATCAATAGAACCATTCACCCTATTAAGCAAACATATCTATAATGCACTCTAGTCGACCACCAATAAATGTAATAAATCATATTTTAAAAACAGATTCTTAAGATAGTCCAATACCATTGTAATACAAGATAAAGAAGAGACCTGATTTTAACATATTTTATACTCATCCATATAATTACACATTTCACCATATAAAATACCAATTTCATCAAAACAAAATGACACTCAAATGATTAATACTCGAATATTTACTATTTTTATATAGAAGATAAGACACACTCAAAAGAAGATATTTAATAACTTTTAAACCATTCACCACCCAATGAAAAAGTATCACGTGTTAAATCTAAAAAAAGAAGAGGTTATCAGATATGTAAATACTCTATGCCCAAGATGCAAACAACAAAATGCATTCTTCAATGGAGCAAGTTATGAATGTCCCGATTGTAAATATGAATGGGGCAGTATCGGGTTTCATAGAAAATAAAAAAACGAGGAACTAAAAAAGGACAAAGAAGGCCAGAGATCATCAGTGATTTGACCTTCTTTTTTTGTATTGACATTTATACAAACTATTCTATACGAAATCTATCTTAATCTCAACCATATACCCTCTTCCTTGATAATCTACACGAAATAAATAGGGGCTTAATTTAGCGATATTCTCCTCCACAAACGAAAGACATAAATACTTATGCAGAAAACATAATAGAAGAAAATTCTAGGCAAAGAACTTTATACCAAGCTTCTCTTCACTCCAACGCCATAAATCTAGAGCGGCTTTAGCTTCTTTTGATCTTTTGGAAGAGTCGACAACAACAGGCGCTCCTCTAAATTCTCTAAAGTTTTTAGGACCAAGGTATGATCCAGGAGCAATGTATGAGTCCAAGATTGCTCTTAAAATAGGCTCGGCTCCTCTTTCTGCATCTTGGAAAATAAAGTGGCCAAACAGTAATAAAAAAAGCTTTCTTACTCCCCCTATATGATTAAACAGATTCGTAGAAGAAACACCAGGGTGTGCAGCAAAAGATTTCACATGACTTCTTTTTTGTGTCAACCTCCTCTGCAACTCATACGCAAACACAAGGCAAGCCAATTTGCTTTGACCGTATGCTTTTATTGCGTCATATTTATTTGGGCGATTATATTGATTCCAATGACAATCTCCTCTTTTATGAGCAATACTACTCAACTGTACAATACGCCCTTCTGGAGCATTCTCTATTAATGGGAATAGAAGATGAGTCAATAAAAAGTGAGATAAATAATTAACACCTAATTGAGACTCAACATCATCGTAAACAACTTGAAAAGGAGGAATCATAATTCCTGCATTATTAATCAAAAAATCAATACGATCATATCGTTTTTCAACATTAGAAGAAAACTGATAAATTGAATCTATTGAAGATAGATTTAAAGAAAGAATTTCAATTTTACCAGAAGGAAATTCCTCAAGCAACTCCTCTTTGGCCTCAGTAGCACTAGTTAAATTACGGCAAGCCATAATTACTGTCACCCCCTTTGAAATTAGCTTTTTAGTCACTTCTAAGCCAATCCCCGAATTTGCACCAGTCACTAAAGCTATCTTTCTTTCTAGTTTATCGATATCTTCAAACCTATAATAATCGTCGTCCATTTTGTTTTATATAAAATATTTAAGAGTTATATTCCTCGAAGTTAAAAAATAGACCTCTGTTTTCATCGATTTTTATCAAAAAAAAACTTTTGTTTCTGTGAAAACAACTTTATCTGTATATTGTTTATTATTTACAATCAATACATAGTCCATAGAATGAAAAATATCCTTCTTTTAATTACGCTACTGCTCACACTTATAAAAGGAACCAATGGTCAGTCATCATATAATTACGGAGGCTATCCCATTCACCACAAGTGGAAATATATTGAGAATAATATTGCAAGAATTGTATATCCAGAAGGACTAAAAGAAACTGCAGAGAGAGCACTTAATATCATAACCTATATAGACAACGAACAAAACCTATCAGTAGGAACCAAAAAGAAAAAGATCAATATACTCATTAATAACTCCAATGGTATTTCGAATGGCTATGTTTCTGTTTTTCCTTTTCAAAGTGAGCTATACACACTAGCCCCTCAAGACTTAAACCAACTTGGAGCAACAGAGTGGATGGATCAACTCTCTATTCATGAATTTAGACATGTTCAACAATATGTCAACATGAAACAAAATGTAGTACAGTTAGCGTCATTACTAACAGGAGACTATGGTTGGGTAGGTGTATCAAACCTTATCTTTCCTAAATGGTACTTCGAGGGAGATGCTGTAGTCGCTGAAACCGCTTTATCTGATGGAGGGCGAGGACGTCTACCCTATTTCTTTAAAGAGCAAAGAGCACTATGTCTAGACTCTATCCAATATGGATATCGCAAATTAGAACAAGGATCGCTTAAAGATATTGTTCCTAGCTACTATAACTTGGGGTACAATATGGTAAGAGAAGGACGTGAGATAGCTGGACCAAATGTATGGAGTGAAGTTTTAAAAGAGTCTGTTAAATTTAAAATTTCAAATATATATTACCCATTTGCTAGAGGAACTAAAGCATTTGTTGGTCTCTCAACACATGAACTCTACAAGGAGGTAAATAAGAAACAAAACAAGCTATGGAGACAACAGTGGAGTTCCATGCGGAATGATTCGAGTAAATCTATATCGCTAGATATGCCCAAAAACAAAGTTGCATTCTATCAATACCCACAAATAGCCGAAAACAATACTATGTATGTGGTAAAATCCTCCTTTGACAAAACTTCTGAGATCATCAAATTAACAAACTATCAACAGACGAAAGAAGAGAAAATAACCTCAATTGGTATTACACAATCCCCGTCTATCACCTACAACAACTATATTTTATCGTGGATAGAGACAGTACAAAACCCTCTATTTAAAGAGATTCGAAAACAGAAGATTGTAATATTTGACTTAAGCAAAAACCATAAAAAAGTTATTGGGAAACCAGGTTATTACTTCTCTCCTCAAGTAAATCATGAAGGAACACAGTTAATGGTAGTTGAGAAAACAGAAAAACTTCATTATCAAATAGTAATCTTTGACATTAAAACAGAAAAAATCATTCAGACCATTCCAAATCCCGACAATTTTTTTGTTTCACAACCACAGTGGGCAACCAATGATCAAGAGATATTCTTCATCTCAAAAAAAAATCATGAAATTTCTATTCAAAGACTAGAACTTGCAAATTTAAAGGCCACACCCCTAGTTGGGTGGACTAAACATGTTATCAGCGGAATGGATGTAGATGAAAAACATCTATACTTCGGTGCTTCATTTTCAGGTATTGATCAAATATATAGTGTCTCTTTAGAAGGAAAAGCTCGCATTCGCCAACACACCAATGACAAAATTGGAGCTTACTATCCAACAGTCGATCCAATAAATGATACATTGGTATATTCTAATTTTACCTCAAAGGGATATCGTCTACGGAAAATCGCTAAAAATAACTTTATTAAAGAGCTCCCAATTTTACCAGAAAAAGCGCCATTAATTGGAGGTAGCTTGGTGAAAAATGATGAAGAGGAAGCCATTGAACAACTGGAATTTGAAAAGAGTTACAAGGAGCATCGATATATTCCATGGACCCCTAAGTTAAGACCTTATGCTTGGTCTGTATATATAGACAATAACTATTTTGGCGCACAAATCCTTACCACCAACCTTTTTAATAACTTCTATGCAAATATCGGCTACAAATACAGCTCTATCGATGAAGAGATAAACTTTAATGGGGAAGTTATTTATGCTAGATTGCCCATCAAAATAAAACTTCGAGGAGAGATGGTAGAGAATCAACTATCCAAAGAGGATCCCAACAGCTACGAAGATTATCGGTGGATTGGTGAAGCATCACTTCCGATAAGGTGGGTTACAGGAAATTATTTAATGGGAACGACCTTTAGTGCAGATTACACCTTCCATCAACTAACTCTAACAAAAAAAAACATAGAATTCACACCAAAAACGTACCATTATCAAATAAGCTTTTATGCACAACATCAAAGAGCCAAACAAAACTTATACCCCAAACTAGGACAATCATTGTCGTTCAATTTCCAAGATATTAAAGAGACAGAGAATCAGAAAATATGGACATTTATGGGAACCACATATCTTCCAGGTCTCTTCCCTAATCAAGGATTAAAACTAGACTACGGTTATCAAAACCTATCTCCTAATCTCATTCTGAATGATTACTTTAATTACTCTAGAGGATACTCACAAAGATTAGGACTAATAAACAACACTAGAAAATTTGGCGCCACCTATGCTTTCCCGCTTCTTTATCCTGATCTAGGTATTTTCGGCATAACATATATAAAGAGAATATGGGGTACCCTATTCTACGACTTCCAAGTAAGTCAATTGGATGAATACATAACGAGAATAGATAACTTAGTTGATCAAAATCGAGGAACAACCCCACAAGATTGGTATAATGAAATAGCATATGGTCAAGATATACAGAATGGAATAGAAGATGGGAACCGTTACTTTCAGCGTAGCATTGGTGCCGAGTTATATATGGATATGAACGTATTTAACAGCTCAAATATCACCATCGGATCCAGAATATCATACCTTGTAGACAAGATGTCTAATAACAAATCCAACTACACAATAAACTTCATTTTATCTAAAAACTTTTAAACATACTCGTTTGTCTAAACAAAAGAAGAGGTATATTTGCCTATATCATAACTATAATCAAAATTTAATTTGTAGATGAGAAAAAAGAGAGTCGGAGTAATACTGATAAATCTAGGAACACCAGCATCTTGCGATACTCGGGATATTCGTAGATACCTCAAAGAGTTTCTCATGGATGAGCGCGTTATAGATATTCCAGGTTGGAAAAGATGGTTGCTTGTAAATGGAATAATTGCTCCATTTAGAGCACCCAAAGTGCGACATGAATATTTGAAATTAGAAACACCTGAAGGATTACCCTTAAGGGTGATTAGTAAACTTCTAGAGAAAAAAGTCCAAAATAGATTTGAACACTCCTCTATCCATATTGAACTTGCCATGCGCTATGGTTCACCATCTATCAAGAAACAGTTAGAGTCTCTAAAAAACAAGTCTGTTGAGAAAGTGATTATCTTTCCACTATTTCCTCAGTATGCCTCTGCAACCAATGGCACTGCCATTGCCAAAGCCTTTGAGGAGATAAAAAAATGGCCTGTCATTCCGGAACTAGCAACAATACCATATTTTCACGATCACCCTACATTTATAAAGGCCATTAGTAGACAATTAGACGAAGATATAAAGAAGGAGGTACCAGATCATATATTATTTAGTTTTCATGGATTACCTCAACGTCAAATCAATGCATTAGGCGGATATTGTAGTTCTTGTGAAGGAGTTAGAGAGTGCAAAACACATAATCCATATTGTTATAAATCGGCATGTTATCACACGGCACATCAAATTGCTCAAACGCTCAATTTAACTAGAGATCAATACACTATTGCATTTCAAAGCAGATTAGGAAAGACTCCTTGGATCCAACCATATACCGATGATACAATACACCAATTAGCAAAGAAAGGGATCAAGAGATTACATGTGATAGCACCCTCTTTTGTAACAGATTGCCTAGAGACTACCATTGAAATTGGAGAACAGTATCACCAGTTATTTTTAGATCTTGGAGGAGAAAAATTCTCTCTTTCAAACAGCCTAAACGATACAGACGAGTGGGTGAATACAATTACTGAAATGATACAATCAAAGATATAAAAAAGAATAAGGAGATCTATTTGATCTCCTTATTTGTGATCTATTTGATTACCAAACAGTATTATTCTTTAAATATATATACTTTACAGTTATTTTTAAAAAATAGATACAGAACAGTTACCCCCCAGTATTGCCTTTGATCTATTGAATCAAATAAATCACAAATTATTGATTCTTCAAAACTACATAAAGTTTTGAGATTGAACGTTACCCATTTAGGTATTTCTATTGTGAATTTACAAACACTTATTTAGATCCGATGGCTTACAACCTGTCATTTTCATAACAAAACGGGAGTAGGAACTCTGACTATCAAAATGTAACAAATGACTAATCTCTTTATGAGACAATTTTTCCTTCATTAATAATTTTATCTCAATCAGTAAAACGTCATGAATCACTTCAAGGGGAGTCATCGAAACATCACGTTTCAGTTGCTTTGTTAAGGTAGGAGCAGAAACACACAGTTTGCTTGCATAGTAACCAATCGCTCTCTCAGACCGAAAATCTTGTTCCACGAACGAAATAAATCGTTCCGTTAAAGTCGACATACGTATATCTTCTCCACTATCAAACTTATCGTAAAAATCATATATAAGAAAAGAGAAATATAAGCCAATCTTTCCACTCATCATGCCGTCAGATTCTTCAAGCAAACCTACAAGCTCTTCTATACGACGAATCAAAGAATTAAACTGCGCAACCTCTAGTACTTTATGATCACAACACTTCAATTTTAAACCGATGGAGCGAGGAAGCAAAGGAAGACACTTTTCAAAACTAGATCTAGAGAACTGGATTATCCAACCATCCTCCATTTGCTTACGCGTTAATAGATGAGCTTGATTCGGAGCAATTACAAATAACGAGCGATCACAAACAAGATACTCCTCAAAATCTACTATTTGACTACCACCACATCCCTTTTCAAAAAGGAATATCTCATAATAGTCGTGACGATGTATTTTTGAAAAATCATAGCCATTGTCATGAGAAATACGACAAACTTGAATGTCTTTGTTTGGAAAGTCAAAAAGGTTAATTGCCATATATATCTTTAATTAGTTGAATAATAGATGATCTTTCACAGACCAATTAAACTTATGAGAAATACTTTACAAAAAATAATATATTTCTCATTCTACTGAAACTCCTCTGCTTCAATGACCAAGATCATTATCTACAGAAAAGACAAAACATCAGGCATACCACTCAAATAGAAATCTCTATATTTTAATTAATTTGTGTTACTAAAACAAACTGAAAAAGTGAACCTATGAGTCATGGGTGAGTTATTAGTGAGAGGAACAGACGTAACCAACAAGTCAAGAAGTCTTAAAAAAGGGACTCATTATATGAATCCCTTTTTTAAGACTTCTTAGATATCATATCCTACTATTCAATAATTGGAGCTGACTCACCATACTGATTCTCACCCTCTTCTCCTTTAGTAGCAAACCATACGATCAGAATGATCCATCCAACAATAGGAATTAAGCAAAGTAGATAAAACCATCCACTCTTTCCTAAATCATGAAGACGTCTCACCGAAACAGCTAAACCTGGGATGATCACAGCAACGGAATATATATATCCCAAAATTGGATTAATAAAACTAATAAGGAAGGATACAATCATGTTAAACAAAATGAACATCCAATATTCTCTACGTCCTGCACGTCCATTAAATTGAGCATAATTCTTAAAGCAATAAATAAATTCTTTCATAGTTGCATTTTAATTAAAATATTTTGTAGTGTTGTAATATTAATAAAACTCATTAAAATTAACAATAATAAATCTGAATAAAAAAAACTTATTAAGAACATAAAAGATGTATAAATCAAACACTAAAAACAATAAAAAAACTAGCTTTAAAAGGGATTACCTGTCAGAAAGAATAATACTTTAATCCTAGTCGTCTTAATGAAAAAGAAATCATTTTTTAGATCTATTCTCCAAACATCAGCTATATTGTAATCCTTAATATTTGAATATATTCCCCATTAGAATGATCGATAGAAAAAATAAACTTCCAGCAAAAACTCCGTTTAAAATTGCACCATTTCGTAAGCATATACGCAAGACCAAAGCCCATATCCATCATGGATATTTGGAAATAGTCTTTCTTCATAGTGCCAAAGGAACCCATACTATTGACGAACAGGCCTACCCTACAACCCAACCTTCTATCTTTGTAATAACTTATGGGCAAGTACACCATTGGGACATTTTGACCGAGCCTTCAGGCTTTGTCATTCTTATACAAAAAGACTTTCTAGACCTCTGTCAAGATCCCCAACTAGAATCATTAACACAAAATATAACAGAGCACGACTGCATCCCTCTCTCTTATAATGAGACAATACATCAACTATTCTCTATTCTTTATCAAGAACGGAATTCTTTAAACACCCATTTCAGAGATCATATCCTAAAAGCATTGTATACCAAAGTATTAGAACATGCTCCGACACACAAAACAGCAAACCCTAATAGACAGGATTATCACCATTTCTTTCTGCTTGTGAACAAGCATCATAAAAAGGAGAAGAAGGTCCAATTCTATGCATTCATGATGAATACTACCCCACAAAACCTGAATGCCATTTGTAGAAAAGCAGTGGGATTTACGGCCTCTCAAATCATCGCCGACGTGACAATCAAAGAAGCCAAACGACAAATAAAATACACGCAACACTCTGTATCAGAGATTGCATATAACCTAAACTTTAAAGATCCCTCACACTTTGTGAAATACTTTAAAAGATATACCCAAACTACTCCCAACGAGTTCCGAAACAAGAGTTAACAAAAATATACCACTGCTTTTTCATTTGTACCATATACTAAGCGTTCGATTCTATTTTTTTGTATGTACAATCAAAAAATTAAAACAGAACCAATAAAGACAGGCACGATTATGTTATCGATTGCCTAAAATCAAATATCAAATGAAGAAAAAGCAAATTTTTACACTTTTACTCTTATTTTTATCAACCATCACCTTTGCTCAAAAAGGGGTTCAAGGTGAGATCAAGGACCATAGCAATGGAGAAGCCCTTCCATTTGTAACGGTAAAAGCGACACAAAATCAGAAAATAGTGGCAGGGGTGTTCACCAATGACAAAGGAGAATTTTCCCTTCCGTTAAAAAAAGGGACATATAACATCATATTCTCTTATATTGGATATGAAAATGACACCATTAAAAACTTCACACTCACGAAAAAGGATGGTTGGAAAAAAATATCCACAGTCGATCTAAGAGTAGCAACACACCAGATTGAGGATATAAACATTGTTGCGAAGACGGGAACCGTAAGATCGAATATAGAGAAGAAAAGATACAACACCTCCGATTTCGAAACTGCAAAAGGAGGGAATGCAGTGGATCTACTGAATAAGCTACCTTCCATTGATCTTGATGCAGATGGAAACATTAGCGTTCGAGGAACCACCGATTTTATGGTGTATATCAATGGCAAACCAACCCAAATGGACCCGTCCACACTATTGGGACAGATTGCAGGAGATGCCATCGAATCAGTAGATGTAATCACCATTCCTACTGCCAAATACGATGCACAAGGTAAGGGTGGGATTATCAATATCCAGACAAAAAAAGGATCACAAGATGGTTTTTCTATCTCAGCCAATCTACTTGGAGGAGCCTCTACTTGGGCCAACATAACAGACAAGTATAGCGGTTACGACATGGATGATGCACGTTATGGTGGTGGTGTGAATGCCTCATATACCAAAGACAAACTATCCATCTATGCTGGACTTTTCTACAATAAAAAGAATGTCAATGGAAAGCGTTCAGGAGATGCTCGTCTCCTACAAAACGATGGATCCTATTACCATATGGTAGCCCAAGGGGAGCGTCCTGAATGGTACGAATACTATACAGCCCAACTAGGAGCAGACTATCAACTGTCAGAGGCAACTACCCTCTCTGCATCCTATTTTTATGGAAATAGAAATGATGGTAGATCCGCATTCTATGTGTACGATACTTTTTATGCCGATGCCGACAAAAACAATATCGAGGGAGTAGATCGCAACGAAGAGTGGATATACAATCCAAACACCGACAATCGCTACGGTCAGTTCCATTCAACCGACCTTCATTTGACTCACAAATTCAACAACCAAAACAAGTTAGACATCGATCTACTATATGAGTACTCAGCATTAAGCAGAGAGCTAGACAATAGAAACTATGAGTTTGACTATCAGAATGACCAAGTAGGCGAAAAAACGGATCATTTCAAACAGACGGACGACACCCCACTTCATGCCTATCGATTAAGCATCGATTACGAAAAAGAGTTTGACAACAATAGCCAATTGACCGTAGGATTTCAACCACAATGGATGGATATCACTGGTAGCTTTAGTTACGACACACTAAACGTAGCCTCACAAACATGGGGAGACTATAGCTCCCTTGAAAATGGGGTCGACATGACACGTAACATCTATGCATTCTATGCCGACTACCGAGGAGATATTGGGAAATTTAACTATATCTTAGGACTTCGAGCAGAGTATATGGATCAAGATATGCAGATCGACAATCCAGACTATTTCAACATATTCGACCGTCCTGCAGCATCAGAATACAAAGTAAATCAACTCAATTGGTTTCCTTCGCTTCACTTAAGTTATCATTTAAACGAAAAGAATAGCCTTTCAGCCTCTGCGAGCCGTCGTATCAACCGTCCTGCACTAAAAGATATGGCCCCATTTCTATACAGAAGACACTTCGAAGTGTATGTGGTAGGAGATCCGACCTTAGAACCAGAATATCTAAACAACATCGAACTTCAATATGGATGGAAAGACTCTAAAATCGCTATTAATTTAACAGGTTTCTATCGTGGAACAGACAATGCGGTTTTTCGTGTCAACACCGTATATGAAGAAGAAAACGTTCTAATCAGAAGTTATACCAACTCTGGAAATACGCAGTCTTTGGGAGCAGAACTAAACACTAGCTTTGACCTAGGAACTGTAGGAGATCTATTCCTTGGAGGATCGCTATATCACTACACCGTACAGGGAGATATCTTTGGATACCAGGAGAAAAATGAAAGCACCAACTGGACGCTTAAAGGGAACTTAAACCTGAATCTATCTAAAAGCTTCAAGTGGAGTAGTGATTTCAATGTCAAGTCGGCAACCGTGACAGCCCAAGGAGAGAACGAAATGTTCTATCAAGCAAATACAGCATTGGTATACAATCCAATAAAACACCAACAGTGGAGCTTTTCACTTCGTGCCATAGACATACTTAGCTCTAACATTACAGGCCTAAGCACTAGAGCATATAACACCCAAGGAGAGCAGATCTTCTACCAAGACACAGAATACACTCGCAATGGACCAATCGTTGAACTAAGAGCATCCTATAGCCTAAACAAGCTATTTAAAAAGAGTAAAAAGGAGAGTACAATTGGTAAAAGCCAATTCTAATCCTTTTTAATACAACAATGCATAAAATGGGTTTTCCTTCATGGAGAACCCATTTTTTTATCCAATTCCCATATAACCATAAAAACAATCATCAAAATAATCGCATAGCAACAGTGGGGATGTCGATATTAAATTGTACAATTTCTGATATCAAACGACACGTTTTTATGCAATGGGCTGATATATAAAACTGCAACATTTCTGAGATCAAACGATACGTTTCTGAAAACATTCATCAAACTGGTTACTGCACAAAATATCATAAAAACAATCACCAATGCTACCTCAACACAAAACTATGGTTCATCCATATTTTGCGTATATATCTTGATGCATTGCTTTTATTTTTAACATAAAAAAATCTAAGTCACGATAGCCATATGCTTGTCTTTTTAAGGTTTTAATCTTGTTATTTATTCCTTCTAAAGGCCCCGTGGAGATATTGCACTTATACCAATTTAGAATTCCTGTTTTGTGTTTGGTCAATAGTTCTACCATTTTCTTAAGCTGAGAGATTTCAGTCTCATTTGCCTCTTCTATCCATTGTTTAAGTAATTTTGAAGCGTCTCTAATATTATCTTGATTCCATAATTCCCTTAATTCTTCTTTCAAATAATATGCGTAAAACAAGGTGGTATTCGTTTCTAATACTTTTTCAAGTCTTGAGTCTTCCCCTTTCTGAAGGTTGAGATTCTCTGAATTATTTAACAATAGCCAACGACTTCCTTTTAAACTTTTCTTGATAACCTTATCCTTCTCTTTGTTGTAAAGATCTCTTCTAATTTTACTTATAGTCTCATTTAGTTTCTTTATTATATGGAAATGGTCAAATACCATAGTAGCTTTAGGTGCATTGGTCTTTACTGAAAGGATATAGGCAGCTGACATATCAATAGCAACAGATTCTCTTTGGACTTTATTGATCTTTATTCGTTTCCAAAATGGAACCAATGATTCGGAACCTTTACCTTTTCCTACATGCAAAACGACTCCTTTATCTAAGTCATATACACAAGTCATGTATACATGTCCCTTCCTCACTGCGAATTCATCGATAGCAATATGTTTCACCCCCTTTAGCCCAGGAGAATGTTATTTTGATTTTAAGTGAGACTTAATGATATCTTTTACAATATTCCAGTTAAGATCTAAAAGTCGACTGATTGATTGAATCGTCATATGAGAAGAGAGAAGTAAAACCATCTTCTCTAAAGATCGAATATAGGACTTCTGCTCTTTTGCAAACCTTAAATGTTCCTGACGTACGATCTTGCATTTCTTGCAATAAAGGCGTTGAACATCTATGATAATAACGCACTTCTTTTTGCCTATCATTGGCCCCTTGAAACTACGTTCAACAACTCCACAACAAATAACATGCATTCTTTTATAGCGACTACAACGTAGTTTGTCTTTTTTTGTTTTAACTTTAAGTTGGATGGTATCTCCAACATAGGATGTGGATAACAATTGCTGGTCTTGTAATCCTAAACAATGATATATACTACTGGTATTCATAGTCTATAGCGTTTTATATAAGAAATAACTATAGAATATGTTTACCAGTCTTTTTGTTCATATACGCAATTCATGGAAGAACCTTAAAATCACTAACTTCAATGTTGATATTTGAATACAACTATACACATTCCATCTAAAAGGGAACACCTCACCCATATAGATATCACCTAATTTATTTTCTTAAAACATAATTACAATGAGATTCTTATTTTTACTTTTATCCGTTCTTTCCATCAGCTATGCAACAGCCCAATCCATTATCGTTAATGCAGATGGGACACATTCAACCGTGATAAATAATGGAAATATCACAACCGTAATCAATTCGAATGGAGATGTGTCCACCATCACAAAATGCGGAAATATCACGACCGTTTTAGATTCGGATGGAGATATCTCCACTATCACAAAATGTGGGAACAACACCATCGTAAATCAAGATGGAGATATCTCCACTATCACAAAATGTGGGAACATTACGACAGTTATAAACTCTGATGGAAGTATCTCAACATGGACGCATTCAGGCAATACAACCATATTTGATCATGATGGAGTGATATCCACAATCACCAAAAACAACAACACAATCACGCGAATAGATCATAACGGAGAAGTTTCGATTATTCAGTACCCAGAAAATGATCCCAATATTCTCCATACGATCGGATTGTTTCCCATTTTAAAAAGCCAAAACAATCATCTCCAGAAATTAAAGTCAATTATAGAAGAGAAATAAACACAGGTTCCGAAAGGAAAATAAGAACCATTTACAACGTGGTTGCCCTCGTTGCGACAATTTCATCACATGCTACAAAATATAACGCTACAACAAATCGTGTACCAACCAATCAATGCGTCAACACCTGGGAGATAGAAAGCTCCTGCTTTCGTTTGTTGTATCCATATAATGGATAACGGTGTATATTGCACGAAGTCTCGTACAAGCACAAAGCCCTTCGACAAGTGGTCCCTGAGCTTGTCGAAGGGCTCAGGGGCCACTTGTCGAAGCACAGAAACCACAATTGACAAATGACAACCTCGAACACAGATTCATCAGAACCACGCAAATATGCCATTCAACCTTGTAGGGGCATCTCTTCATGGGTGCCCTGATATGCGAGAATCGCATATAAATGATTGTATTTGAATCATCATAATAGTTTGTTTCACAAACAAAAGTGTGACCACTAGGAAAGCTCCTACAACCTATCAAAACATAAAAATACTACCACAAATTATCCCCACATCAATCAATTATCGATGCAACCACAATTTCCCACAACAATTAATGTTGCAACCAACCGTAGAGACAACGACACTGCCTTGTCTAATATCTCGCAACACAACTACTACAAATATTAAAATAACATGGTATATTGTCCCAATAAAATTTGTGCAAATCTGTGTAATCTGTGGACATAAACGTTGTATGTTTAAATATAAATCCCGATATCCAACCAAATGACTCAATCTCTGCAATTCATTATCACGAAGAATATTATCCCAATAAAATCTGTGTAATCTGTGTAAATCTGTGGACATAAACGTTGCATGTTTACATATAAATACTGATATCCAACCAAATGACTCAATCTTTGCAATTCATTATCACGAAGAATATTATCCCAATAAAATCTGTGTAATCTGTGTAAATCTGTGGACATATACGTTGTATGTTCTCACATAATTTATATCTCTACCCTATTTACTAGTTCCTTTATTCATGGTATGTCAACCTTTTATTCATAGTTCATCCACCGAATCGATGGAGAATCGATGAACAAACCATGAACAAACCATGAACAAACCATGAACAAACCATGGACAAAGTACCTATCAATCCCCTATGAAAGTCGAATGAATCCAATATGACAAACAGGTCTAAGGCAAAAAAAGCGACAATATATATCGCAATAAAAAAGAGGAGAAGACATATACATGTCATTCCCCTCTTTGGAAGTTATTTTCGTTGAATCGACTGACTAAAAAGTACGAGTCACTTCGTGTAGTCGTACCAGCTTAGTTAACATCGCTTCCATCTTCTCTAAGTGAAGCATATTCGCACCATCTGAAAGTGCATTGGCTGGATCTGGGTGGGTCTCGATAAATAGACCATCACATCCCACAGCAATACCTGCTTTGGCAACCGTTTCGATCAACTGAGGTTTTCCACCAGTGACACCACTTGCTTGGTTTGGTTGTTGTAGCGAATGGGTAATATCCAAAACTACAGGACAGTTATTCTCCTGCATTTCAGGGATTCCACGATAATCGATCACCATATCTTGATACCCAAACATATTACCACGCTCCGTAAGCATCACATTTGGGTTATTCATCTCACGCACTTTCTCCACTGCAAACTTCATAGAGCCAGCAGCCAAGAATTGCCCCTTCTTGATATTGACCACCTTGCCTGTCTTCGCCGCAGCAACCAAAAGGTCGGTTTGACGACATAAGAAAGCAGGAATCTGAAGGATATCCACATAAGCAGCAGCCTTTTCAGCATCGGCTTCGGTATGAATATCGGTAACAGTAGGAATATCAAATGTCTCACTCACCTTACGAAGAATCTTCAAGGCCTTCTCATCCCCAATACCAGTAAAACTATCCAATCTCGAACGATTCGCCTTCTTAAAAGAGCCTTTAAAAACATACGGAATGCGTAGTTTATTGGTGATCTCCACCATCTTTTCTGCCACATGCATTGCCAACGCTTCGCTCTCTACAGCACAAGGTCCAGCCAACAGGAAAAAATTTCCTGAATCGGTATGCTTTATTTTAGGGACTTGTTCAATCATACTTTTGTCTTTTTAATATAAACTTTCAAAAACAAAGGTCGCAAAAACATAGAAAGCGCACAACACTTTCTATCATTTAAAAAGCTATTTAGAGAAGAAAGGCAATCGTTTCCTCCAAGTGTTAGAGAATGAAAAGAGAGAGAGGAGGATTGGAATAATCATAACTATAAAATTTCTAGTCAAAGAGCTGTGACCAAAAGAAAAGACGGCAAGAAACCATCTCGATGAAAGAATCCTTTACATACAAAGATGGCTAATCAATATTTTCACCCCAATAGCGATAAGTACCACACCACCGAAGATCTCAATACCACTATTAATCTTGTTCCCCAACTTACGACCTAAAGTAACCCCAACAGAGGAGAATGTAAAAGTTATCAGCGCAATGATAGCCATGGCAAGAGTGATATTCACCTCCTCTAAAGCGAACCCAACACCAACAATCATGGCATCAATACTGGTAGCCAAAGCCACTCCCATCAACATCCAATGAGAATATTTAGAAGTGTGTCCCATGGTACCACAAGCTTTGTTGGCATCAAAACGAATGCCATCAAAGATTAACTTACCCCCAATAAACAGTAAGAGAGAGAAGGCGATCCAATGATCACAAGCCTGAACGACAGATTTAAAACTACTCCCAACGAGCCACCCAATCACAGGCATTCCACCCTGAAACAAAGCCATATAAGAAGCAATACGAAACACTTCCCGCTTACGAATTCGGGTGGCACAAGCTCCCATGGAGATACTGGCAGCCAAACTATCAATAGAGAGTCCAATAGCAATAAAAATGATTGTAAATAACGACATGATTTTAGCAATAAAGTGATAGAGAACAAAATTATTTTTTTTCTTACTGCTTCAAAACAAAATCCGCCTATTTAAAAACATTCTTAGAATCTAGATTTCCACCACGACTTCAGACGTTCCAATATTTTTTTCTCTTGGGGGTTGTCTTGCGGCGTATAAAAACGACTATTTTCAATCCCTTCTGGCATAAACTGCTGTTCTGCAAAATTGCCATCATAGGCATGAGAATACTTATAATCTTTCTTATAACCTAATTCCGACATCAGCTTCGTTGGAGCATTGCGCAACGACAATGGCACAGGCAAATGTCCAGTTCGACGCACCTCTGCAATCGCCTCGTTAATGGCACTATAAGCAGAGTTACTCTTCGGCGAAGTGGCAAGATAGATGGTGCATTCCGACAACATAATACGAGATTCTGGCATCCCTACCTTATGCACTGCATCGAAAGTAGCATTGGCAAGAAGTAGCGCATTGGGATTGGCAAGTCCAATATCTTCCGAGGCCAAGATCACCAGACGCCGAGAGATAAACTTCACATCCTCTCCCCCCTCTAACATACGTGCAAGATAGTAGACTGCGGCATCAGGATCTCCCCCACGCACCGATTTAATAAAGGCTGAGATAATATCGTAATGCATCTCTCCTTTCTTATCGTAAAGAGCCAAGTTTTCTTGAAGGTTCTTCTGCACCGAATCGTTATCAATCACCAAAGTACCCTGACTCTGTTGCGAAGAGAGCGCATTGACCACCACCTCTAGGATGTTTAAAAGCTTACGAACATCTCCTCCAGAAAACCGAAGTAGTGCCTCATACTCTTTCACCTGAATGTCGACCCCTTTAAGGTATTGATCCTCCTCTAATGCTCGTTGTACAATCTTCTTTAAAACCGAAGCGTCGACATGTTTCAACACATAGACCTGACAACGTGATAGCAGCGGAGAGATCACCTCGAAGCTAGGGTTCTCGGTAGTTGCCCCAATAAGAGTGACCACCCCTTGTTCCACAGCCCCTAAGAGTGAATCTTGTTGTGCCTTACTAAAACGATGGATCTCATCGATAAAAAGAATTGGGTTTGGCGTATTAAAAAACCGTTGTTTCTTCGCTTTATCGATCACTTCTCTCACATCTTTCACGCCTGAATTGATCGCACTTAACTCAAAAAAAGGTCTATCTAAAAGACGTGCCACAATCTTTGCTAAAGTTGTTTTACCCACACCTGGAGGTCCCCATAGGATAAACGAAGAGATATTGCCATTCTCTATCATCTTACGGATAGGTCCTTGTGCCCCGACAAGATGTTCTTGTCCGAAATAGTGATCTAAATTTTGAGGTCGCAACCTCTCTGCCAACGGTTGATTTGTCATATTCTATCTCTGTTTCTATTACGAAGGAGTGGCATCAATGATGCCCGAATCGATAAAACAAAGATACACAAATTAGCAAAGTGCCCTTGGTATCTATCCAATTTCCTTCGGCTTCAACAGCCTTTTTCTCTCCTTTATTTCTAACATACTGATCACAAAAGAACTACCACCTCACGCTATTTCACACAGGTTGAATCGAGATGTCATCACTCCTAGACTCACATTTACACTCTCCTAAGATTATAGAATAGAACGATCTTACCCTTTACGCCCTCAGAACCTTACTCAGACACAAACCATTTTAATACAACAAGATACACACACCAAACAAAGAGAGATCTAAATTATTACCCCCAAAACGATTCAATTATCCCCCTACCACTCTTATCATGACGTCATCGGATTGTCGTATTTTGGCTTCCATAAAACATTCGCAAAACACCATAGAATAACAATCTAAAGATGAAAATACGAAACAGAATACATCTAATCAGTATCATTATCATGACCATGCTATTGACAACCCCGAGCTTCTCCAAAGAAAAAACAAAGGTTGCTTGTATTGGAAACTCTGTAACCTTTGGTGCAACGATAAAAGATAGAGACCATGATAACTACCCAACACAACTTCAAGAGATGTTGGGAGATTCGTTTCTTGTGGGAAATTTTGGACATAGTGGAGCTCGATTGATGCAAAAAGGTCCCAATCCATATATTCAAACAGAGGCATACCAGAAGGCATTACAATTTCATGCAGACATCTTTGTTATCCACTTAGGGTTAAATGATACCGACCCTCGTAATTGGCCACACTATAGGGATCGTTTTGTATCCGATTTTTATGCATTGATAGACACACTCAAGGCATCTAGCCATCATCCCAATCCACAATTCTATATATGTAAAGAGTCACCTGTATTGGGGCTAAAAACCTTTATCCCCCTTGGAAGAATAGCATGGTATGACCAAATAGTGGAGACCACCACCCATATCGCATCACAAAGAGACATCCCTGTAATTGATTTCTATAGCCCTTTGGTATCGCGTCCAGACCTACTAACAGATGGATTGCATCCTAATGGCAAAGGTGCCACACTCTTAGCACATGAGGTGGCGAAATATGTTGGAAATCAATTTCCTGCTTTAACACTCCCTTCCATTTTTCAAGATGGGATGGTGCTACAACGCAATCAACCTATTCACCTATGGGGTGAAGCAACGCCAAAAGAAGAGGTAAAGATCAAGTTCTTAGGAGAGCGCTATCAAACGAAGACTCGTGAGAATGGAAAGTGGAGTATCTATCTTCCCAAACAGAAAGTAGAAAAAGACCAAGAGATGACTATCTCTACCAGTAAAAAACAGATTCATATCAAAGAGATCTCTATCGGAGATGTATGGTTATGCTCAGGGCAGTCCAATATGTCATTTCCACTAAGAAGTAGCCAGCATGGAGAGAAAGCCATCCAGAAGGCAACCAATGAAAACATCCATATCTATAGTATGGAGACAGCACATCCAACCAATAATACTGCTTGAAGCAAAAAGACTTTAGACGAGATCAACAGGCATCAGCTCTACCTGCCTAGCAAATGGAAGAGAGCACAATCGAATGGTGTCGGTTCTGTCTCAGCTATAGCATACTATTTTGCAAATACATTAGAACAAAACACCCATATTCCTACCGCGATCATTGTCAATACTATCGGAGGATCGCCAACAGAAGCATGGATTCGTTACAATACCTTGACTCACGATGCCAACACCTACGATTTCTTTGTCAATTGGAAAGGCTCTAATGGGGTAGATAGTTGGGTAAAGTCTAGAGCAGCCAAAAATACTAGCAAAGCCACCAACCCACACCAACAACATCCTTACCATGCCTCCTATTTGTATCAGACTTCTATGGAAATGCTTTCGAAGTACCCAATATCAGGAGTTCTTTGGTATCAAGGAGAATCGAATGCAGAGAATCCTGAGATGTTTGCGCACCTATTTAATACACTCAAAGAAGATTGGAGATCGGCCTACGCTAGACCTCAACTACCCTTCTATTATGTGCAATTATCTGGGCTAAACAGACCATCATGGAGCTATATTCGAAATGTACAGACCGAGTTAGATAGACAAGATCCTTATGCGCATATGGTGGTATCCTATGATTATGGGAATGCGAACAATGTACATCCAACAAACAAACAACCGATTGGAGAACGATTGGCAAAACAAGCACTTTACTTCACCTATAACAAACGTAGTGTGACTCCTTATGGACCGCTATTGGAAAAGATCGAGCAGAAAGACAGTCAATTGATCGTCTCTTTCGAATATGGCAAAGGACTACACCCTAAAGAGGGGAAAGAGGTGATAGGATTTGAGATAGCAGGAGAAGATCGCATCTTCCATCCAGCCCAGACATCCATCAAAGGAGACAAAGTGATCTTGATAAATTCAAAAGTAACAAGCCCAAAATACGCACGCTATGCATGGGCTCCATATACCAAAGCCAACTTAGTAAACGGTGCAGGACTACCTTGTCCTACTTGGAACACACTATACATGACAACAGACAAACATCTATTTGTAGGTGACATGAAAGATAAGAGATAACAGAAACATAGACTTCGTCTAAAAGATATTTACCCCCCGGTAAATGGATAGCAGGACCATCGATATATCCCGCAACTCTAAAACGGAGCAAAGGGATAGGGAATCGAAGCTTTTCTATTAAAAAGAGGAGAAACCGACGTACTGAGTACAACGTTTCTCCTCAATAAAAACCAGCTATTTTTATATTAGAACAAAAATTAGAAAGCAAAAAGAAGCATATACAAATTGTAGAAAATTACAAAGAACAAAGATTATAGATGTACATATTATTACAGTGGTGAAGATGCAACGTAATTAATATCCTAAAACCTACAGGTAGAGAAGTGAGTCAACAGAAACCATTAAATCGTTATAATATCGAAACGACTCATTTCACTACAACAGCTTTAACAACTATTTAGGGAACAGTTCTCAAGACGTTCATTGGTATATTACAAGCATCGTGATAGTCCCCAACTTTTGGGGACTATCTTACTTTAGCCCGTTGTAACTTCATAAAAATTGTATATATTTGAGTCTCGAATACAAAAGAGGTCTCATAGTTCAACTGGATAGAATGTAGGATTCCGATTCCTATGATAGGGGTTCGACTCCCCTTGAGATCACCCAAGAAGCAAAATAAAGCCCATTTAATGGGCTTTATTTATTTTAGACACAACCACTTACAAGATTATTCAAACTTTTTCGTATCTTTAATAATAGGACCAAAATAAGACATTTGTGATACCCGTTTGGTACCCATTTTTTTTTAAAGATATATGAAAGCAAGATATAGTTACATCTACAACAGGAAGAATAAATTAAACAAACAAGGCACTGCTCTTATCCAAATTTGTGTCTATTTTAAAAGTCGTCAAAGGGCTTATATTTCGACTGGAATATATATTCGTCCAGAAGAGTGGAATGACAAAGATAAGTGTATTTGTAAAAACCCCAACTCTATAAAAATGAATCATCAAATACGTTCTTTGAGGAATCGAATCGAGGACAAAGAGATGGAACTTTTGGATAGAGGAGCATGCCTTTCACCTCAAATATTGGAAGAATTTCTTCTTATAAAACAGTCTGGAAATCGTTATGATTTTATTCAATTTTGTGAAAACTATAACAAAAAGGATAACAGTGTCACCGTAGGTACATATAAGGCTAGAAATACTGGAATAGCCAATATAAAGAAGCATAACAAGATGCGTGTTTGGGCAGACATCAATCTAAAAAACATTGTTGGATTTGATAACTATCTACACAAACAAGGCTATAAAATAGCTACGATCGGAAAGCAACACTCCTACCTTAAACTATTTATAAATGCTGCTATTAAAGAGGGGTATTTAAACCCTCATGAGAACCCCTATATGCATTTTAAGATATGCAAGAAGGATCATAGTGAAGTTCCTAGGTATATTAAACCTGAAGAAATTGAAAAGATAAAAGCAGTTGCACTCCCTTATGAGACTGGAGAACTCTCTAAGGATCTCTTTCTATTCTCTTGCTATACTGGTATTGCATATAGTGACGTGATGACTTTGACTCAAGAAAACTTACTGGAGATCAACAATCGCCCAGTAATCAAAAAAAAGAGACAAAAGACAAAAGAGGAGTTTATTGTTCCTATTCTACTCCTACCCCAACATATTCTCAAGAAATATAAGGATAACGAACGTGAGACACTCTTCCCTTCTATCTCGAATCAGAAGTATAACAAAAACCTAAAACGCATCGCAGATGCTGCTGGAATCAAAGAGAAGCTTACCACTCACGTAGCACGACATACTTTTGCCTCTATCTTTCTTAATTCTGGAGGACGTATCGAAACACTTCAACGTATCCTTGGACACGCTGATATCAACTCCACACAGGTCTATGCAAAGATATTTGATGAGACTGTATTAAATGAAATGGATCTGATTGAAAAATAAAGTTAAAGGTTATAATGCTAATAGGTTTATCGAATGATCTAGACATGGATCACTTCGTTCTTTTACCACTTTGTAATGTAAAACTATATAGATCTTCAAGGAGCTTCTTGGTTAAAAACAATGCGTATACAGTATTGGTCCAAATTAATGATTCTACAAATGATTTTAATCCAAAATTAAATTCTTCAACATGTATCACTAAAGAGTTTAAGATACTTTTTTCTGGAAAGCAAATCATATACAATAAAATTGATAATATTGAATAAAAATAATGTCTTACACCAACCTTATATTTATCAATTAACTTATGCAATAATGTTTTTGAATTATCCTCTTTACATTCAATATTGTACAAACGTCGTGAATATGGAGAATTAGCAAATACAGTTAAAGAGGTTAGTGCAAATCCTATAAAAATTGAATTTAAACTAAGCAAGCTCGAAAACGAATCGTTTCCAAATGAATGAAACGAAAAAAAGACAAACAGAAATGTTCCAACTAAAGCTTTCATAATTCACAGTTTTGAATAAAGGTATGAAATAGGAATAGAATAATCAACGTTTTTCAAACTCAGTTAAGAGCTCTTTATTCTTAACAATGAGATATTCATCAATTTCAACTCTTAATCTCAACTCTTCTGATATAGCATTCGAATTAAAAAATATTGCTCTATTATCTTTATCTTTACCACATATTAAAAGTGATTTGACTGAACTATCATTTAACAATTCTTCCAATTTGTCTTTCTTTGAGAAGAATCCTGATACTTGATTTCTTTTTAAGGAAAGGTCTGCATATTTCAACTTGATTTCAATATCGGCTGCATCATACATAAATACATCTTGCGACAATGCTTCATTTAAAGAATTATTTGAAAACAATAAAGAAGATGGGGTTACTGACATTTTAAGTGTATTTAACGACCTTAACGCCTGTATAAACTGTTCTTTATTGTATATGTTTTTTATACATATATTATTTGATCTACATATTTGCTTTAAAATATCTTTAAAAATTTTGTCACGTCTTATATCACTTATCCAAAGTGTACTATTTTTAATATCAATAATATAGTAGTTATGCTCATCAAAAGGAGAAACACTCGAATCATATGGTGTTTCACATTCTATGTGATTTTCAAAATCATAAGCATCTTTACTATAAGGGTATTTTGCTGCAATAGCTTCATCTATTAGCAAAACATCTTCATTCTTATTAAACAGGTAATTGTACTTTATGCTTCTACTGTTTTTTTCAAGTACATCTGGTTCATTGGAAATTATAATATCATCTCTTTTAATACTATCAGAATCGATGATTAATTGAAAAGCTTTGAGTTTTATGTCTTTTTTCATCCTTATTATTTTATCGAACTTCTGCATCTACAATACGTATTACTCTAAACATGCTGATGATATCTGTATCCATGAGTTCCATCATTCCTCCAGCTACATTATCCGATCGCAACGTTAAGAATCCTGTGGTTTGAAGTTTATTCTCCGTGATTCTTTTTACAACAATCATATCAGAAAAGCAGACCACGACAACACCTACAGTAAATCCCCAGTTCTCTGGAGGTATTTGTTTTATCAAAACTTTGGTTTTTGGAAGTAGTGTAGGTTCCATAGAGTCTCCATCTATTTCGACCACGAGGTAATCATCGATCTTTTCACTCTTCTGCATATATACTGGGAAGGTGGTTAGTTCGCTATATTGACAAGTATTCTCAACGAAACCAGCACGTGCACTTACTGGAATAAATGGAATCTGTGTTATAGTATACTCCCCTTCATGAGTAAGTACTGGAGTCTCAAGAAACATCTTACCATTTCCATTCCATAACCAATCCTTTCTTACTCCATCATCAAGACTAAGAAGTGCATCCACAAATAGTTCGGTTATATCAATCTGACCATTTAAAACTTGATCTACATAGTTTTTTGTAAAACCTATTTTCTGTCCCAGGTCTAGATTCGTTTCAACTACTTCTTGAAACTTTAACCAAGAAAGGTATATATTAATTCGTTTTAAGAGGCCCGACTGTTTATGTTTGATCTCATTTTGATCATCAAAGAAGAATGACAGATCTACTTTCATCACTTCCATTAACTCTAAAATAAAGCCTTTTTTCACCTTTTGGGCTTTGAATCGTTGATTTAAACCTTGTTGAGATAATCCTAATTTTTCAGCAATATGAATGAGCTTGACACCAGAAGCTTTAATTTTCTCTTTTAATTCATTCCCACTCAATGGGGGAAAATCTTCAAAGCTATTTTTTTTCTGTAAATTCATTGATTTTTTTTTGCTAAAAAACAGTCTTTTGTTTACTTTTGATATATACTTAAATAAACAAAACAGTATTCTTGTTTAATAATTACAATAACAAATATAAACAAAAAATGAATGAAAAACGAGAATCATATTGTAATGCTCCCAAAGTTCCAAGAGGTGCTCGAGTATTATTATCTGAAAAGTATGGTGTATCATGCCAATATATATGGTTGATACTTACAGGTCAAAGAGTATTTGATAAAAAAATGGAGTTGATGATTGACATTGAAAAGCTAAATAATGTTGAGAATCAAATAAGCGAACAAAAAAAGTTAATCAAAGCAAGGTGTTCTAATGAAATTGAAGAAGTTGTAAAAACAAGAAATTCTCGAATGCGAGAAGTCCTAGGGTTGAAATAAAAAAAGAAGAGTATCGATCAAACGCCAATCAGATAATACTCTCCTTTTAATAGATCATTAAAAGAAAGCAAAAACTTAATAAAAACTTTCTGCCCTTTTTTAATTAACGTAACCGCCAATAGATCGGAGGTTACTATTTTCTAATAACTACAAATAAAATAAAAAAAAGTGGCTCTATCAATAGCTACAATATTAGTTTGTAGTAAAATATGTTAACGCATATGAAATCCCAACTCGTAAGAATTAAGAGTAATCTACGCAGAGGTGATTACTCAGAGATTGCCGAAATGGCAAATGTATCCCTATCCACAGTACAAAGAACCTTTTGTACATCTAATCGATTCGTATCATTCTGTAATGATAAAGTACTGGAAGCTGCACTGGTAGTTGCCCAGAGAAATATTCTAAGAAGAGCAAGAGCCAAGCGTATGCTTAACTCCTTGCCTTCAGAGGTCTAAAACGATTATTTCACACATTAATACAGGATGTTATGAAACAAAATATCTTAGAAACAATCCCTGCAGACCTTTCCTCAGAACAAAGAATGGCATTTCGTGAAATCATTTTCGAAGTACTCATGGAAGCAATCCCTGAAGTAATCAAAGAGATCACACCTAGAATTATAGAAGAGGTAAAGGTGAGTTTACGACATGAGACCAAAGTGGACAATATCAAAGCTCACATACTCCGCTACCCGACTCAAATACTGGACACTAGAGCAATATGTGCGATTATGGGTTGGTCTGCATCTACCGTACAAAGGAAACGTGATGACTTTTATAATCCACTTCCCATGTATAAAGATGGTCGAAGGTACATCATAAGCAAAGATGAATTCATTCAATACCTCCGATTATGAGTTATATAGAGTTAATTAATCGCTTTTGGATTCTCCATGAGGAGGTGGGATTTAGTACCACTGCGGTGGCTCTCTATTTCTATCTTCTAAAGGTCAACAATGCTCTTTCGTGGAAATCCTCGTTTAAGCGCAATAATGCAAAGACACAAGCGGATCTTACTGTTCATCGTAAAAAGCTCTTAGAGGCAAAGAAAGAGCTCGCAAATGCAGGTTTAATATCTTTTACAACCTCTAAAACGAATGGAAATGTAACCTATACCATCTTAAAGAACAATCTTACTATCGAAGAGAGTACAAAGGAGGTTACAAATCAAGTGGCAAAGACGATCGCAAAAGAAGTAACAAAACATGCAACAAAGAGCAACCCAAAAGAGGGGACAAAAGAGGTCGCAAAAGTGGTGGCACTTAAGTTAGATATAGATAAAGAAGAAGATAAAGATATAGACAAGAATAAAGAGACAAAAAAGGCTGGCTCTTTTGAAAAATCCTCTTCTGGTACTAAAATTTCTTCTGCTAAAACGAAAACAAAGAAAAAAGTTGCGCCAAAAAAGAAAGTAGAAACATCGCTCGAAGGAGAATGGGCAGCTCTTATGAATCGTTTTTTAGAACATCGCTTGTTGTTAGGATCACCGATCAAAACACCTCAAGGGATTAAAGCAAGAGAGAACAGGCTATTACAGTTGAGCAACAACGACCTGCAGTTAGCAAAGAAGATTCTTAATCAAACGATTGAGAATGAATGGAAGGACTTTTACCCATTGAAAAACGGTGGTTATGAAAACAATAGATCAGCTGTTTCAGCGAATCAACCAATTGTCAACGCAACAGCAAACCATACAGAAGAAGAGGCTCTCTAATTTTCGTTTCGACCTTACAAGCAAAGAGATGGGAGCTGTCATTTGGAATATTGCCCAATTGGTAGCACAACAGAGAAACACTCCAGAATATATCATCGATGACCAGAATCGAAAGGCTCTCAATAAATTGACTTATTACTTGTTGGGAGACGAACGATTCGGAGATGGTTTGCACAAAGGACTCTTTATTCGTGGTCCAGTAGGAACAGGAAAGACCATGCTTCTGGAGATTGTAGCTGAGATCTTTAAACTCAAGAGGATCAACCTTCGAATATTCAATGCTCTGGAGATTGCATCCATCATGAAAAGCAATGATGAAGCAGCAAAGAAACGATTACTTGAAGGCTATATCGCCATTGATGACATTGGAATTGAGGATGTAGAGTATAAAGTTTTTGGAAGTACTGTTCGACCAATATTCGATGTCATTAGTTCGAGATATGCAACCAGAAGGTTCACCTTCATCACTACCAACCTTACACCCACAGAGATTGAAGCGAGATATGGAAACCGTGTAAGAGATCGCTTACGTGAAATGACTTCACAGATTGTATTGAATGGAGAATCACGCAGAAAATAGCAAGTTATGAAACATACATATCAAAATATCATTATATCGCAGATCCTTTCCAAAGCAGAAGAGGAACGTCCAACCAAAACAATAGAGATATCAGTCAAGGATAAGATGCCAGAACAGTCTAATTGGGAAAAGCTTCTACAAAGATTGCACCTGCAAGAAGCACCTAAAGAGACCTTCTCTTCCAGAACATACAGTCGATTAGCAAATCACTGGACATTTGACGCAATAGGCTACCATTTTGCATGCCTATGTCAAACCCACAATAACAACACCTATTTCAATGTCAATATCTTCTTTAAAGGACTTCTATCCTGTAGTTTTTCTGTGGATCTTATTGATTCGACACAAGAGATACAAGTCAACTTTATAGATCATTTTGAAGTACTGGAGGATCTTGGAATAAGCTTTGGTGCCGAAGCAAAAAAAAGAAAGGTAGAACGTATCCTTTGCAAATATATCTCCGATTATAAGAGAGAGTCTAATCCCAAATTAAGTCAACTGATTTAAAAATAAAACAAGATGAAAGGAAGAAGAACAAAATATGATTTTTCAAACCATAATCTTAATATTCAAACAATGGACTGTCATGGATTGATTGGAAAGGTTTCTATCCATGAATTGAGAATCGGCAATAACAAAATGGAAGCTATTCGATTTATCAATACATCAGGAGTTATGACTGTTACAGGTGATTTCGGGAACTGGGTGTTTTGTCGAGAGTTTATCCCTATTCCAGAAGGTAGAGTATCTGATATATATTGGCAAGAGAAATTGACAGTCCGTAACGGTGCAACAAGTTTCGTGAACTATTCACCAGAAAAGACAGAAGCACTATTAAATGAATTGATAGAAGAGGGTCTGGAAGATGGATATGAGGAAGATGACGAGTACATAAAATATCTAAAAGACCTACTAGATTATGTGGAAGAAGAATTCGACTTTATTTATCACGCGATAAATAACAAACCTACTGAAGCTGAATTTGATGAAGGTATTCCAATTTGCAGAGAGGTACCAGTTCAACTCAATATAGTCTTCGATGCTTTTGAAGAAATATGTAACCGATTAGATAAAGAACCTATCGAAGTTAAAGATAATAAACACCTTAACATCAGTTTCGATATAAACAACCTTGATAATATTCACACGGACGAGCTCATGTTCACTCTTCAAAATATTAGACATGATGCTTATTCTCCATGTACGACAATAGTAGATGGTAGTATTATAACTTTTGATGATTTATTCTTTCTGCCCAAAGTGGTTAAAGCAGGAGCAAATAAGAAAGAGGTAGAACGAATGTACAATACCATAATTACAGAGGTAGACAGAAGAGCTGGACAAATAGAGTTCAATAAATTGAAGTCCGTATAATTAGAATTGTTAACTACCCTAAATAAGATATCATGAAAAATTTAAAGCTAAAATTCAAGACTAGATCCAAGGTGACGAACCTATGTTGTAAACTTAGATTGACGGCTCAAGATACCCTTCAATTGATCTGTCTATTAAATGCAGCGAGTAGCCCAATGATATTTCCAACAGGTGAGATACTGGCATTTAACAATCGAGATAGTGATTCATATAAATTTCTTATTGGCAATGGATTCATCTTTCCTGTAGGTACAGAGTTATCAATGCGTGATGCTTCAGGAGAAGAGGTGACACTAGATGAATTTGTGAAACAATATAATGCTTGTTAGTTATGAGAAAGAAAAACATCAGACTCTTCTCAAAGGCAAGAGAAAAAGAACAGGTACGAGAAAGGAGTAATCCTTTCTATCATACCTATCGATGGAGAAAGGTCTCCAAAGAGTTTCTATCCAGAGAAGAGAATCAGTTTTGCGTTCATTGTAAGATGAACCATGTACTTGCTCCAGCAACGACCACCGACCATATTATCCCCATGGAGATATGTGACGATCCTTATGATGAGAGGAACTTCCAGCCTCTCTGTATGAGATGCAACCGAATCAAAGGCGCATCGGACAAACGAATGATTCAACAACACAAAAAGAAACGTCATGAATAAGCTTTCAATATCCCAAGCAGAAGAGAAGATCAGAGACACGTTGTTTGCTTTGAAAGGTGGTGAGATCGATGTACTCACCGCATATGTGAAGCTGAATGTCTATTACGATCACATTAACATTCATAAGGTAGCCATGATGGATCGTGGTAGAGTGAAACATACGAATATGAATTATCCATCCCATTTAAGAATCAAACGATGATTATCAAGAGTTCTCTTTCGTTCAACCAATTGATCTTGATGTTCCTGGAGGAGTTAGACATCAAGGAGTCTTCAAGAAAGAACTATCGAACGACCCTTCGTGTGTTTACACGTTGGTTGGTTACTTCGAAGGTCGATGTTCGTTCTCCTACCAGAGCCAACATCATTGCCTATAAGTCTTACTTGAAGTCCTTGAATCTTGCAGCAACCACACTGGATAACTATCTATCCAGTGTGAGACAGCTCTTTGCATGGATGGAACGAAGAGGATTCTATGAGAACATTGCAGCAGGAGTTCATTCACCTAAGCGATACAAGGGATTCCGTAAGGAGTACCTCCAAGAGAAAGAGGTTTGTCATCTATTAAGATCCATCAAACTATATCGAGTGATAGACTATCGAGACTTAGCAATCATCTCCTTGATGGTCACTATGGGATTAAGATCTATCGAGGTTTGTAGATTGGATGTCGAAGATGTACAGATGGGATACGATGGTTTCAAGCTTCGTGTCTGGGGAAAAGGTCGGGACGAGAAGGATCGTATCATTGGTTGTGTTCCAGAGTTCGTAATGGATTATCTTAATGACTATCTACTCCAGCGAAATCATACTGGATGCTCTCCTTTGTTTGTCACCCATAAGAACAAACGTCTCAATACGATGGCACTATCTCGTATCATCAAGAAGAGACTGGAAGCGGCACAACTGAAAAGACCAGGAGTCACGATGCATAGCTTTAGACATACTGCAGGGATCACTGCTATAAGACATGGTGCAGACCTTCAAGCGGTCAAAGAGATGTTAGGACATTCCAGTATCGATACAACGATGATTTATTTAAGTGCAATAGAGCGTGAAAAAGCTTTAAGTAATAGTGCAATACAGACCTTGGGTGATACATTCAATCTAAGGGCTAAAAAGAGGCAAGAAATAGCATATTCGATACCCTAAAATAGCTCTAGGCAAATAAAGACTATATTTATTGTCACGACTATTCTACTTAAATATTCAAATATTCGATGAAAATAGACCTAAAGAAACGATTTGAAGAGAAAAAGCGAATAACTCCCATCTGTTGGGAAGAAATATAACATGATAAGGGGGGAGTCAGATCTCTAAACGGAATGACCCCCACGACCGCACATCCCCTCTTTTGTTGTCGCATGCAAAATGAAAACTTTTTTAACCTTACAACAATGGCAGGAAGACCACCTAAAAATAGAGAAATAAAGAAACTACAAGGCACATTGCAACCATGTAGAGACAAAGGACCCGATGTAGCATTTCAAAAAATCATACAATGGCCTCCAGCTCCACGTGAGTTGTGCACCAAAGGAAAGAAACTCTATGAGACCACCTGTTCTCAACTAAAGCTTCTGGGTGTTTTGAATGAAGTAAACCTTGCAATCGTTTTGGCTTATGCCACAGAGATGGGAAAGTACTTTACTACAGAGAAAGAGCTTGCACGAACCAAAGACAATCCCACGCCAAGACTACAGGCGGTGTATGATAAGAATGGAACGCTACTTAAATATATACGCAATCCTCTGGATAAGATGGCGAGCGAATATCTAGACAACGCTCGTAAGATGGCCAATGAATTGGGGATCACTCCAGCATCCCAACACAAGATCAAAGGAGTCATGACAGAACAGACACAAGATGAATTTGAAGCATTGTCAAATAAATATGATGAAGAGTTATGAGTTGTCACAAAGCAAAAAAATATATCAAGCAGGTAATAGAGCAAACCATCCCGGCATGTAAATATATTCGATTGGCATGTCAAAGACATATCGATGATCTAGATCAAGCCACAGAAAAAGGATGGTACTTTGATGAGAAGTCCGCAAGAAAGGTATTCGATTTTTTGAAACTAGTATACCACACTCCAGACAAAAACAAGTATGTTCCTTTCGAGTGTGAACCATGGCAGGCTGCCATCATCTATATTGTTTTTGGTTGGAAGAAAGCCAATGGCAAAAGACGTTTCACCAAAGCGTATACAGAGATTGCAAAGAAGAATGGAAAGACCACGTTTGCAGCGGCCATTGCAAACTATATGTTGATCTTTGATGGAGAGAAAGAGGCTGAGATATACTGTGCTTCTACGGTGGAAAAGCAATCCTTGATCTGTTTTGATAAAGCCAAAGAGATGCTTAATCGTTCTCCAGCATTGAAGACCAGAACATCACGAATGAGAAAGTCCATCGTATTCAAAAGCACCATGAGTAAGATGGCTCCTTTGGGAAGAGACTCAGATGGTATTGAGGGAATCAATCCACACTGTGCCATCATCGATGAGTATCACGTATGGAAGAGCAACGAAGTAAGAGAGAATATTGAATCGGCAATGGGTAACCGTTTACAACCTTTGGTCTTTGTGATTACCACTGCAGGACGTGACAAGACACTCCCTTGTTTTGAATATCGAAATACCTGTGTGGATATCCTAGAAGGAAACAAAGAGTCGGATGACACTTTCATCTTTATCTTCACGATCGATGATCCAGAGAAGTGGAAAGAAGAATCCGAATGGGTAAAAGCCAATCCAAACTTGAATGTTTCGGTGGATATGGATCGCTTTAGATCTCAATTCAAAGAAGCACTACTTAGAACCTCTGAAGAGGTCAACTTCAAAACCAAGAACTTGAATCTCTGGGTAAATGCTCCAGAGGTTTGGATCAGCGATGAGAAGGTGAAGAAGAATAACCATGATACTACGATGGAAGATTTAGAAGGTCAAGTTTGTTATGGTGGATTAGACCTTGCATCCCATGTCGACATCAATGCCTTATCTCTATACTTTCCAAATATCCATGGACGACCTGTTTTCAAAACTTGGTACTGGATACCAGAACGCAAAGTAGAAGAACGTGAAGATAAAGTGGATTACCTGAAATGGAGTAGAGAGGGTTGGATATATGTTTTCAATGGAGACGTATTGGATACCGATCGTATGGTAGAAGACATCACCATGATCCTTGAAAGGTACGACTGTAAAGCATTGGGATATGACCCTTACAAAGCATACCACGGTGTCTTCCAAGGATTGAAACAAAATGGTTTAGGAGACATTCTTTTTGAGTACAACCAGGGAATCAAAAACATGTCGGAGCCAACCAAAGAACTCGAACGAATTATCTACAAAGGAGAAGCCGACCTGATGAGTGATCCAGTCAAACACTGGATGTTTCGAAATGTGGTGGTCTATAAAGATATCAATGAGAATGTAAAAGCAGACAAGAAAAGATCACGAGATAAGATCGATGGAGTGATCACCGATATCATTGCCATTGGTTGCTCCATGGCTGGAGCAGAAGACCTTCAAGATTATATTACCCCTTTACGTACTTTCTAAAACCTATCACTATGAAATTTAAAGAGAAGCCCCAACTGCCAACCACCTTACACCAAGCACATCGTATTATCCGCATGATTACTAGAGAAGGATTTTGCAAGCTCTTTGAGGAAGACCTCAAGAAAGCTCGCAAAATAGATCCAAAAATTTCGTACATTGAAGTATTTGAACAAATGAATAATGAGTTTTTAATTATCACTGGACAGCATAGATATGAAAACTATAAATCATTTACTAGACGTAAAAAATAATATTTATTTTTTTGCACTTGGTTTTTCAATACTCTTTTCTAGCATCATTAGTTTATATTCAATTAAATTCAAATTTTCAGTTCGTTCCTTTATATCAATAATTTCACCTTTTACATCTAAAATTGATTTATTAATATCTTTAATCTCCTCATTAGTTCTATCAATTTTATTGGAAACTTTATCTAAATCTTTATCATACCCTCTAATTAAACCAAAATAGGAGCCTAAAATTGTGATTACAACAACAAAGAGACATCCATAAATGAATTTATTAAATACACTTCGGTCAACTTTTTTATTTAATTCAGAATAGAATTCAGTTTTAAGTTCAGAAGTATTATTGAAAAGAGAGTCTATTCTCTGATTCAAATTACCATCTTCCGTTTTATCTTCTGGAATTGGTTGAGTTGGAATACCATACGGGCCTGCATTTTTAGCTGTAATTGGATTGGGATCAGGAATAGTATAAGAAGGGTTTGTTTTTTTACTCTTTCTGGGAATCCTACTAAAGGCTATTTTTAACTCAGATTTATTTGTCTTCATATTCTAAAATTCTTTCATCCTTTCATATAAAGTTTTCTCTACAGTTAAAGACAAGTCGTATATCCTTTTGGTATTCGATTCAATTTTATTTTTATCAACTTCAAAATCATCAAATATGACATAATTGTCAGTATCGATTGCAATCCCAACTAATGAAGAGTTTGTGTTATTAGGAAAATTTGTTCTAACAAAAGAATCATTTTTACCTATTGGGCCTGTTTCATAGCGTCCATTCTCATATTCAATTAACAATTTGAGATCTTTTGAAGGGAAATCATTTAAAAACAAATTTGTTTTAAACTGGTCTTTGAAAGAATTAAATATCTTACTGTAATCCTTTGATAGGACTTTATAAACTCCCTGAACACGACAGCCAATTCGCCTAAGTTTAACATTATCGATACTTTGAAATATTAGTTCTAGTATTTTCTTAAAACGATTAAAATGATCCTCTGAACTAGCCACTGTCCTTGAAATATATGACAAACGATCAATTTCTACAATAATTGTATACAACGACTCATCTTTTGATTCTTTATCGTTTAATACAATCCCTTTATCTGTTAAACTCCAAATATACCCCTTAAATTTTTTATCACTAATAAGTCTGTTTATCAACTGTCCTCTTAAATCGAGAATAATTGGATTTGGATCATATCTTAATTCTAAGATTATATTTCGGAGATATATGTTTAAATTCTTAATATTATTTTCCATAGAAGTATTTATTTAAGCTATAATCGTCTAAATTAATATTTTTTTACAAAGAAATGTTTCAAAAAGGCGACAATGTCTACCCTTACTTTGAATCCTGATTTCTACGTTTGCCATAGATCTTACAAATTCTATGGTTATGAAAATAAGAGCCTTACTTTCGAATGCATTTACAAGATCGAAAAAAAACGATCAGCAAGATGATAACAATCATCTAGTTGGCTCTTATGACTGGTTACAAAATATCACTCGAGTTGGGGGCAGTGATTCAGAAAAGATGGCGGCTGTATTTAATGCAGTGCGCCTTCTTTCAGAAGTTCCAGCATCCCTTCCAATACGATTATATAAACAAGAGGATCACAACAGGACACGTCTATTTGATCACCCTGTGGTTCAACTCCTGAATACTCCTAATGGTTTTCAAACCAACTATATCTTCTTTGAAACCTTGTTTCGTTCGCTGCAACTTCATGGCAATGCCATTGCAGTAATTCGTTTTTCAGAACAAGGAGTTCCAACCTCTATCATTCCAGTATCATGGTTATCTACTGTGGTACATATGGATAGAGCTCTCAATCTTATCTACAAAATATCAGACACCAAAATACAAGGGAGCTTCCTATCTTACGAAGTACTACATCTAAAGATCAACACCAAGGATGGAATCATTGGTCGTAGTCCTGTGATGGTAGGAAGAGAAAATTTAGCACTGGGTAAAAGTGCCGAGTCTTTTGGTAAAGAGTTCTTCGATAAGAAGGGACAATTTAAAGGATGGGTGAAAGCACCACAAGCTTTTAAATCAGAAGAGCAATACAAAGAGTGGAGCCGTAAATTTCATGGTGCATTGAAAGACAACTTTTCGACTCCAGTACTGGAGAACAATATGGAGTATCATCCTGTGCCAATCAATAACGACCAAGCACAGTTTATTGCCACACGTCAATTCTCTATTCAAGATGTGGCACGTTGGTTTAATATACCTCCTCACTTACTGAAGGATCTATCCAGAGCCACATTCTCCAACATAGAACATCAGAATATTGAGTTCGTCGTCTACTCTCTTCGGTCTTTGATTAAGATGGTAGAAGCTGAATTGAAACAGAAACTCATCGATCCCAAGGAGGGCTTGACCATTAAATACTCCGTGGATGGTCTCCTTCGTGGAGACACCAAGACACGACTTGAATATGTCAAAGGATTGACACAAGCTGGTATCCTCACAAGGAATGAAGCCAGAGAACTGGAGAACCTTCCAAAGATTGAAGGACTCGACAACGATCAACCACTCTACCCTGCACACCTTGCTGGTAAGATGAATAAGAAAGACAATACATCAAACACAAAAGAATAAGTCATGACCACACCTACCACCATCCATACTCCTTACGCTCCCATCACTTCAGGGACTGTGAGAGCCATTCCAGAAAATGTGGAAGAGACTCGCACCATCACCTTTATCGCGTCCTCGGAAACGAAAGACCGCCATGGAACCATCCTACCTCTTGAAGGATGGGAGCTTGACTCATTCAATGCCAATCCGATCATTGGATACCAACACAATGTGTATGGTGCTTCGATGTGTACCGATCCCGATCCTGATGATGTCATTGGGAAAGGACATGCCTATATCGATGAAACGGAACGACTTCTATTAGTAGATATCACTTTCGAAAAGGCAGAACTCAATCTTAAAGCGGAGAAGATATTTCGTAAGGTGTTGGCAGGAACACTCAATGCAGTAAGCGTGGGATTCCTTCCAACAGAAGAGGGAAATTGGGGAGCCGATGATCAAGCTGCAGGAGAACGAGATGCAACATACTTCTATGGCAAACGGGAACTACTAGAGGTGTCGGTGGTGAATATCCCATCCAACAAAGAGGCACTCAAACGTCAACTTCGAAACAACACCTCCCAAGCATTGATGTATATATGGAAAGCCCTCGGTAGTAATTACCGCATCTCTGAAATTGAGCAACTACGTGTGACCAACATATTAGACCTTCTGGAAGGAAAAGAGATTGTTCCAGAAGAGGACACCAAAGAACTATTACGATCGAAAGAGAGAGAGGTGGAATCCCTCCAGAGAGAACTTACCTATTACAAGACTTTAGCAAACTCTTAATTCTGAATAAAAATGAGAACATCCCAAGCAATCAAGAAAGAGATTACAGATCTCCGAGCAACATTACAGCCATTGGCAAAGCGTGTTGCAGAACTGAACGATGATGAAAAGAAACAATTTGATGATGGAACAGTCCAGTTGAAAGCCCTTAATGAAGAGCTTCAACGCACAGAACAAGCAGAAGATATTATTCGTGCTGCAGCTGGAGCGTCTACCCAGACGATCTCTACTCAAGACGACAACGACCTAAGAAGTTACTCTTTTGCCAGAGCACTTCGTATTGCTGCTGGAGACACTCCTCTTGATGGTATTGAAAGAGAGATGGATCAAGAGGCAAAAAAAGAAGCGACTGCTCAAGGTAAATCTTTTAATGGAGTCTCTATTCCTCATCGTATCCTTTCGCAAGGACGTGCACTTCCATCACAAAACACGACTGAACCTGGAGCAGGTCAGGAGTTGATTACAGAAGAGGCAGGTTCTTTCTTGATGGAGCTAAGAAATAAAATGATTCTTTCTCAATTGGGAGCCACCTACCTTACAGGTCTTCAAGGGGATCTTCCTTTGATTGATGGAGCTGGTTTCGAAGCATCATGGATTGATGAATCCAAAGGTATTGATGCTGGTAAAATGAAGACCACCAAACGAGTCCTTCAACCAAAGATGATGGCTTGTGCAGGATCTATCTCACGCAAACTTTTGGTTCAAACCAACAATGTAGCAGAGCAGATCGTTCGTCAAAACCTTACAGATGCCATGGCCTATGGTATTCAAACAGCTGCCTTTAATGGAGCCGGAGATAAAGAGCCTTTAGGTATCTTGAATACAGATGGCATTCAAGCACACAGTTTGGGATCTAATGGTGATCGACTTTCATGGGACGACATTGTCAAGTTGGAGACCTTGATCTCTCAAATGAATGCGGACATTGGAAACTTGGCATATATCACCAATGCCAAAGTTCGTGGTTACTTAAAGACCAAACTCAAAGCGGATGCCGTGGCTGGTTATATCTGGGATAAGAATTTAGTGAATGGCTACAATGCACACGTAACCAATTCGCTTCCATCCAATCTGAGTAAAGGATCAGGACAGAATCTTTCTTCTATGATCTTTGGAAACTTTGCCGATCTATATATTGGATCATGGGGCGGTATCGACTTGATCTCTGATCCTTATACTGCAGCATCGCAAAATGCAATTAAACTCTTTATCCATTCGATGCACGACATCACCGTTCGCCGTAAAGAGTCCTTCGCTGTTTGTAAGGATATCATCACCCTATAATATTTACCAAAGAGGGGAAGTAAAAACCTCTTCTCCTCTTTTATACCTAAAGCCATGAAAGTAGAAATTATTAGATGCCATCCCTTCTACTCATATTTTGTGGGAGACAAGGTGGAACTAGGTGAACCTGTAGCACAAACTTTTATCACAGGAAAGTATGCCATGCCTATTGTGTCTAGTACCCAGAGCGAAGAGAATCAACTACATGAAGACCTGCCATATAGAGAGCTCCTTTTTGAAAATGGATATACCTCTTTAGATGAAATTGAAAAGGCTGGTGAGAGCTTAATAGAAGTAAATGGTATCGGAAACAAAGCCATGGAGAAAGTTCTTCATTTTATCCAAGACCTAAAAGTATAAGACCATGTGGAAAGTACTTCGAAAAAATAGAGAGCAACCTCTTCATTTGATCACAATGGATCAGGCTAAGTTGCAACTTCGTCTGACACACAACCATCAGGATGCCCTTATTGAAGAGATCATCGAAGAGGCTTCCGATTGGGTTGAACGTTATAGTGGTCGTAGTTTGGCTCCATGTGAATTGGTTGGGAGTGCTTCCAATTGGGACGAGATTGAAGAGATCTCAAAAGGTCCAGTACGAAAGATTGTGTCGGTTAAATATATCGATGAGTTTGGAAACCTCAAAGAGCTTGAAGAAGCACAGGCACATCTAGACAATAGAGAGCTTACAGCCAACATCTATTTTACTGGAGAACTACCACTGGTGGACACCCAAAGACATAATGCCATTGAGATCACTATGACTGCAGGATACAATGCGGATGAACTTCCTCACATTGTAAAGAATGCTGTACGATTGACGGCTTCTACGATCTTCCTTAATGGTGGAGACTATGTAGATGAACGGAACACTTTTGCAAAGAATCAGATCAAAGCCATATCGATACCTCATGTATAAGAACAACAGAGCCCAAGAAGTTGGACAATATAACACCCCATTAGAGATATTGTCTAGAATGTTATTTCGTAGTCCTACTGGAGCACAGCAGGAAGAGTGGAAAGGGGTTGGTTATCTATTAGCAGACCAACGAAAGGAGACCTCCTATGATGGAGTAATGAAAAGACCAAAGGTGGTATTTGCCACACACAAACGTGACGACATCTATGTGGGACAGCGTCTTCGTGAGGATCATATAATCTACGAGATAGATGAGATTGTAAGAGACCATGAAGAGATGGAGATGATTTGTAAACGTGTTTAAGTATGGCGAGTCAACAGGCAGAAATACACCTTGATCCTCAGGTAGAGATCATGTTTATGAACTGGGCAGAACCTGTAAAGAAGAAGGTTCTTGTGGGTTGCTATCGCAAAGGAGCTACGGTGATAAGACGTGAACTATATAATGCGTTGCCTCCAGAATACCAGAAGTTCAAAGCAGTATTGAAAGCCAAATCGATGAGGGGAAAGAACATCGGATTATGGGTTGGTTTCTATGCAAAAGCAATCAAGTATATCAACAAAAGGTCTCAAGTGTGGGATGCCTACTTCCTTCTTTTGTGGCAGAACTATGGAACTCTAGACAACAGAAGTAAAGGCCATAAATTCGTGTATGCCAGACGAAGTAGAAGTAAGGGGATGAAAGGAGGGATTAAGCCCTTAGGATTTTTTGAGAAAGGATCTTCTGATGCAGTGATGCAACAGGCAGAAGAGAAAGCAGCCGATGCATTTGAAGGAGAGTTTGACAAGTTCTTACGTAAAAAAGGATTCAGATGATTTCAGAGATTATACAACAACAGCTTACTTCCTATGGATTTGAGAGCTACAGCATCTTGTACAACGATCAAAAAGACCAGCTCCCTCTTCATGAGATGGTGATTCATAGTCATGAATTGACTGCAGTTCATGAGGACAGAGAAGGTATTTATGGTTGTGAATACTTGGTCACCATCAATATTTATGGAGTCGATCCTGATGTGATTGAAAGCCTTCGTCCCAAAGTAACACGTGCCATTCTTAATATCTCTGATCCTAGAGTACTGGATAAAACATTAAAGAGTTGGGAACCTATCGACTTTGAAGAACCCATAGAACGATACTTCTCTGCAGGAGAATTTATATTAGAAACCACAAACAATATTAGTCATGACACAGAAACGAATATTAGCGAAAACGATCACTATCAAGTGTGAGGATAAGCTCTTTGCTGGAGTTACTGATGTATCCTTCGATTCCTCAGTGAAAACAGAAACCTCTCTGGTAAAAGAGGACAATGGGCACGAAAAGAAAGAGGTGGTTGGAAGAGAAGAGTCCTTTAGTATCTCTGGTGTTTTATGCGTGAATGATAAAGGTGCACCAACAACAACAGACTGGGCTCCTTTGCGCAAAGCTGCAAGAGAAGGGAAAAGATGTCCTTTCGTCTATGGCCTTGAGACAGGTATGCCACAATTGAAAGGCAATCTACAGATTATTTCATGGGGTGAAAAGGCAGGTGTTAATGGATATGCCACCTACAGCCTAAAGGCAGAGGTCATCCAAGATGAAACCCTCCAAGATGGGATTGCAAAGTAAACCGATAAAGGAACAGTCATGAAAGATTTTTTTCAGATAGAAGAACAGAAGTATCGTGTAGAGGTCAATATGTTGGCTGCAGAAGCTTTCGAAGCTAGATCAGGAATCACACTCTCTGAGTTTGAAACTTTATGTGTGTCTCGTTCAAAGAAGGGACAAGGGATTGACACTCTATATATTTTGATATGGTTGTATGTGTCCATTCAAGCTGGAGAAGAACTGGAAGGGAGAACTTTTGAAATGACTTTCGACCAAATGAAAGCACACGTAAGACCAGGACACTTAAATATTTTTGCTGGAGTCTTCACCAAACAATACTTTGCTCCAGTACTACCTGAGGAGAACCATACCAAAGAGGTAAAAAAAAAGAGGCGAAGTTTTCTGTCAAGACTCTTCAACAAATAGTGACAGGTGTCCTTGGTTGGACACCTAATGACTTTAATCGATCTCGTGTAGGTGAAGTATATACTGCTCTTTCTGGATTCAATCAATATCATGAACAACAAATGCAATTCCAGTATAACCTCCAAAGACAACAGACTATCGCCTTGGGATCGATTCAGTTATCGGAAAATGATCGTGAGCGTTTTATGGACGCCATTCCATCATGGGAAGAGATGCAGACTCCTCCAGTAGTGGAAGACAATTTCCAATCCAAAGAGGTACAAGAAGCAATTGCCAATGCCATTAAAGATATAAATCATGGGTAAGAGAGCCGTTAAAGTTATTATATCAGGGGACACCACCAAGTATGAAGAGGCGGTAAAAAAAGCCGATAGGTCTACCAAGAAGTTTGCCAAGGGAACCCAAAATGCAACCAATTCCATTGCATCCGCTTTTGGAGTGAATCTTGGTCCCGTAAACACTGCCATTGATTCGATGCAGAACGGATTTCAGAACTTTAATCGTACCATCAAAGGATCAAAAGGAAGCGCAGGAGTCTTTAAAATTGCAATGGCTATTATTAAAAAAGCGTTGATATCTACTGGTATCGGTGCGATCATTATCGCATTTGGAGCACTTCTATCTTATTTTACTAGAACCCAAGAGGGAGCGGATGCAGTGAAACGTGTCTTTGCAGGACTTGGAGCAGTGATGGATGTGATAGTGGATCGATTGGCAGCTTTAGGAAAGAAGATGGTTTGGGCTTTTTCCCATCCCAAAGAAGCTGTTAAAGGACTTTGGGAAACCATAAAGAAATTATTTATTAATCGCTTTACTGCGATACCTAAGATTATTGATGCTTCAATGAAACTCGTGGGAGCCATCTTGAGAGGAGAAGGGAAAGAAGCAGTCAAAGATTTGGGATATGCTCTCAATCAAGCTTTAACAGGACTGGATGAAAAGCAGACAAAAAAAATTATTGGAAATGTAAAGAGCTTAGGAAAAGAGATTCGAGAAGAAAGCAAAGCGGCCATGGCTCTTAAAAAAGAGGAGCAGCAACTGGAAAAGGATCAGATTGCTTTTATCACAAGAAAAGCACAACTAGAAGCCGATATTGCAAAGAATCGTTTGAAGTCAAGAGAGGAGGACAAATATAGTGCTGAAGAGAGACTTCAAGCGACTAAGAATGCAATGGAAGCTAGAAAACAACTCTCTGCAGAAGAGATTGATTTTACTAAAAGGAAGATTAGTATTCTTGAAAGACAGCAGGCATTGGCTAACAATATGAATAAAGACAATGAAGAGCTTCAAATTCTGAGAGGTAAAGCGATCAATTTAGAAGCCCAGCAATCTACAGGTCTTATCACTTTAATGCGTGATTATAATCGACTAACTAGAGAGGTTCATAAGAATGCTGATGCAACCAGAAGTTTAAATAAGGTGTTGGCAGAAAGTATTGTCTCCAAGAAGGTGGTGCAAGTATCTCAAGAAGTTACCTCCACCGATGGAACTAAAATACCAGTAACGATTGAACCACAACTTGAAACAGAGAAGCTCAATAGTTTTGCCGAGCAAACAAGAATCATGGCAGAACAACTTGTACAAAACTACAAGAATGCATTTACAGACATCTCTCCAATTATCCGAGCAGGAACAGAGAATGTTCTCATTGGTGTTAGTACACTGATTGGGAAGCTAGCCCAGGGTGGGAACTTTTTTAAAGGCTTTACTCATCTCGTTGCAAGTACGTTTGCAGACATGGCAATACAAGTAGGTAAGATTGCCATTGCAACAGGAGTGGCCACTCTAGGGATAAAGGCTGCACTAAAGAGTTTGAATGGTGCGGTGGCCATTGCTGCAGGTGTTGCATTGGTGGCACTAGGTACTGCAGTCAAAGGATCTTTATCTAGTGTTGCATCTGGATCTTCTGGAGGATCTTCTAGTCCTGTTGGTGGTAATTTCGATGTAAGGCAATTCCCTACACCGAACTCTAGTCTGGTACAAGTTCAAGTATCAGGAGAGTTCAGACAGAAAGCAGGAGACCTTGTGGCCACCATCAAACAAGAGAGTCAAAGACAACGTATACTCACCTAATAGTAGATAACGAACCATGAATTTCGGATTAAAATATCATAGCATCTTCTCTTCGAAAGTATTCCATAAGGAGTATGAGATTCGTATATTAAAAAGAGATTACACAGGGGATACATTGTATCGATCTACTACAATGGATGGAGCCATTCTATCTAAAGATAGTGCCACATGGATCAAAGGAACCTCATTAAAGTTCACCTTGAAACCTCAAATAGAGGGGGAATTTCAAGAGCTATACACTGAAGATAGCAAAGAGTTCAAGGTACAACTCTTAATGAATGGACAGATCATTTGGCAGGGGTTTATATTATCGGAACAGTATCAAGAGAAATACACCTATATGTCTCCAGTAACCATCACAGCATCCGATGGAGTTGGACTTCTAAAGGAGTTGAAATATCATACATATTCAACGTTCCAGAATCATCTGGCTACGATGAGAGATTGTCTTAAAGAGACGCTTTTAGAGCTTCCTTTTTCTGTGGCAATCGATCTAACTGAAGATAGTTTTAACCCTAATCATAGTCCTTTGGTGGAGTGCTATGACAATCCCAAAGTAAGAGAGGATACCAAGCTAGACTGTTATAAAGTACTGGAAGATATTCTATCAAGGTATGATGCAGAACTTACCCAGTTAAATGGACAATGGCAAATTACAAGATCCTGTGATAAGTTATCTACACGAAAGGTATACGATTTTCAAGGACTATATCTAGGAAATGAAGAAGCACCAAAAGTATTAGAACTAACTTCATTAGGTTATGGGGATATTCATGTCGTGGGAGTACTGGATATGTCTATGACTAAAGCCATGAAGAGTGCCAAGATAGAAGAGACCTTAGACAAGAAAAACTCTATTCTCCCTCCTATAATTGCCAATAATGGGGAATATGCAAAGGGATGGTTTTGGAATCATGGGGGCAAATATAAGCCTACAGGGAAAGAGTCATTTGGGGTGATGCGTGATACAAATGATGATTACAAAAGATACCTCAAGGTTACCCAGAAGATTAAAGCTACCTCTTTGGATCTGCTATTGGCTTTTAAATTTGGATTGGTTGGAAACACCACAGGAAAGGTATTCATCCAATTTAGTTTTAAACCAACATCAGGAAATAGAAAATGGCTCTCGAAAGAGGGATGGAAAAGTAGTGCCTCTTATATCGAATCACAAGAGTTCTCAGCGACTCCAATGTCTAGTGTTTCATTCTATGAGATGAAACTGGTAACCGATGGATTCAATCAAGATGGAGAGATTGAATTACGTCTATATGGAGGGAAGTGTACTGCCCATGGAAACTTGGGAGTATCATGGTCTGAATATAAAGATATTAGTGTGACGTTCATCAAGGAGAACAATCCTCTTCCTAAGGGTTTTACTTACCACTTTACGGTGAATGAAAATGCAACTGGTAAAGAGCGTACTTGTAAATATCTTACAGGAGATGCTCCTTCTGTCCAGAATATAGACTTGGCATATCGTGGTTATACAACCAACAACAACCATATTCCAACCAAAGCATGGAGTGATAAGAAGCTACCAAACAAATATCCTTTAAGTGAGATCCTGGGTAAGATGATCACCTCACGTAATCGCAAAGCAAGGGTGACTTTGAAAGGTGATATCAGAGGGATACACTTCTCTTATAGTCGTATCATTCAACATCAAGAGACCCTGTTTGAAGTGGCATCCGTGAGTCACGATCTATATAAAGATAAAGCAACGGTTCTGTTGGTGGAGCTTCTCTCATTCGAAAATAGAGTATTAGACTATATCAGAACAGAGACAAAAGAATCCACAGGGAAAAGTTCATCCAGTGGAACTACAGGAGGTGGTGCATCAAATCAAGGAGCCCTTCCAAAACTACCATTGGAGATAGATAAGGATAACTATATTGTCACCTCTAAGGGAAAGACCAAAGCGATATTTGCAGATCATGCAAGGGAGGCAGACCACGCAAAGAAAGCGGATCTATCTAAAGAATCGGAACACGCAAAAGTCGCAGACAATGCGAACAAGTTAAACAATAAGCCTGACACCTATTTTGCAGAAGCGGAGGTCGTAGAGTCTCATATGGAAGACACCTCTATTCATACCTCTACTGCAGAGAAGAACAAATGGAACAAAGCATCCAATTGGATTGACCAGAATACAATTCAACAGAAGGCAAAGCAATCGATTCATTCTGATGATAGTGCAAAGTTAGAAGGGAAAACTTCGAAGCAATTTATTCGAAAAGACATCAACCAAGAGGTTCAAGGACAAACTTCATGGAAGGACATTCTTTCTGCATTGCATGGTTTCCAAGCTGGAGCCAATGGAAAAAACTATTTTACGTGTATCGAAGAGATGGTTCGCTTCTTACGTCCTATTGTTTCATCCTCTTTTGTTTCGGGCTTCGCTGGAGAAGGAATGAAAATAGATATTCCGAATGCTTCTTTAGAGCTGGACAACTTAACGGTACGTAAAAGTGCGACCTTCTATGAGATCGTAATACAAAAACTTCGTGCTGTTGGAGGCATGGTCATCATCTCTCCAGCATCGATGAAGGTCTCTAAAGTGACAGAAGGAGGGGCTTATTGGAGATGTTATTTCGACACCAAGGATGGGGATATTACAAATCCTTTTGTAGTAAACGACCTAGTAAGGCTTCAAACTTTTGGAGGAGTCCCACGCTATCTATGGTCTAAAGTTACATCCATTGGGGATGATTACATTCACCTTTCTAAAGCAATCAAAGATGGAAATGCTGCACCTATCGTGGGGGATGATTTAGTATTACTTGGAAACACCAGCAATCAAGAAAGGCAGAATGCCATAATTCTTTCTGCTACTGGATCAAGTAATCCTGTCATAGATCTCTACTCTGGTATAAATAGTTTCTCTCTTCATGATAAACTATCACAACGAATGGGGAATCTTTCTGGTATTGTGGATCCTCAATTTGGAGCCCTGCAGGGATATGGTCTATTTGCCCAGAACGTATATCTCAAAGGACACTTTGCTTTGCATAGTGGTGAAGATATTGGAACCGTCCTCTCTTCCAAAGCATCCACAACGTATGTGAATGGAAAGATCCAAACAACCAACAAAGCAATAACCGATGCCACGGCTGCCCAAAAGAAATATGCAGAAGCCGAAGCAAATGCAGCAAGGGTTAAAGCTGAAGCCCACGCAGATGGAAAAGTATCAGAAGAAGAGAAGAGAGCAATCAAGGATGCTGAGACAAAGTTACAAGAAGCCAAGCAGCATGCAGAGAAATGTGTGGGTGATATAGAGATTGGTGGAAGGAATCTTATAGAGTTAACTAGACTTAATATCCTTTCTTCAAATGGAAAAGGAAATAGATTTAATGCCTTTAAAATTACACCTAATCAATTTGGATATTGGAGGTATCGAAATTTTACAGAGTATGGTGAAGGGAATTATTCAATAAGTTTCAATGCTAAAAGTAACATAGATCAAACCCTACATATTGAGATTTCTGATATAACCATAGGAACATTAGATATTAACTCCGAATGGAGATTTTTCAGTGGGACTCGTTACATTGATCGATATATTGATGGAAATGAGTATAGAGGTTTTGTTGACATTATTTGCAAAGGAGAAGTCATAATTTCAGACTTGAAAGTTGAAAAAGGAAACAAGGCTACAGTTTGGACACCAACTCCAGAAGATATCGAGAAAGCATATCAAGAGTATGTCAAAGCAAAGGCAGAAGCTGAACGTGTGAAAGCAGAAGCACATGCGGATGGGAAGGTCTCTGATGAAGAAAAAAGAGCAATTAAAGATGCAGAAGCAAAAGCCAGTGCTGCACTTGCAAATGCAAAGAAGTATACCAACACGAAAACTGACGAAGTCAAGAAGACTCTATCCACAAAGATCAACCAAACAAAAGAGGATATTACGCTTCAAGCCAAACGTATAACAGAAACAAATAAAGCAATCACGGAAGCAAATAGTCAAATAAATATCAATAGTAAGGCGATCACTTCCAAGGTATCACAAACAGAAGTAAACAAAGAGTTCTCAAAAACCAATAAAGCAATAACCGATGCGACAGCTGCCCAAAAGAAATATGCAGAGGCTGAAGCAAATGCCGCAAGGGTAAAAGCTGAAGCTCATGCAGATGGGAAGGTATCTGATGAAGAAAAAAGAGCAATTAAAGATGCTGAAGCAAAGTTACAAGAAGCCAAGCAGCATGCAGAGAAGTGTGTCGGTGACATAGAGATTGGTGGACGTAATCTTATAGAGTTAACTAGACTTAATATCCTTTCTTCAAATGGAAAAGGAAATAGATTTAATGCCTTTAAAATTACACCTAATCAATTTGGATATTGGAGGTATCGAAATTTTACAGAGTATGGTGAAGGGAATTATTCAATAAGTTTCAATGCTAAAAGTAACATAGATCAAACCCTACATATTGAGATTTCTGATATAACCATAGGAACATTAGATATTAACTCCGAATGGAGATTTTTCAGTGGGACTCGTTACATTGATCATTATATTGACGGAAATGAGTATAGAGGTTTTGTTGACATTATTTGCAAAGGAGAAGTCATAATTTCAGACTTGAAAGTTGAAAAAGGAAACAAGGCTACAGTTTGGACACCAACTCCAGAAGATATCGAGAAAGCATATCAAGAGTATGTCAAAGCAAAGGCAGAAGCTGAACGTGTGAAAGCAGAAGCACATGCGGATGGGAAGGTCTCTGAAGAAGAAAAAAGAGCAATTAAAGATGCAGAAGCAAAAGCCAATGCTGCACTTGCAAATGCAAAGAAGTATACCAACACGAAAACAGAAGAAGTAAAAAAGACACTATCTACTGAGATCAATCAAACGAAAGAGGATATTTCCCTTCAAGCCAAACGTATTACAGAAACCAACAAAGCAATTACAGAAGCGAATAGCCAAATAAATATCAATAGTAAGGCAATCACTTCAAAAGTGTCACAAACAGAAGTAAACAAAGAATTTTCGAAAACGAATCAATCTATAACAGATGCAATAGCTGCCCAGAAGAAATATGCTGAAACCGAAGCAAATGCCGCAAGAGTAAAAGCTGAAGCCCACGCAGATGGGAAGGTATCTGATGAAGAAAAAAGAGCAATTAAAGATGCTGAAGCAAAGTTACAAGAAGCCAAGCAGCATGCAGAGAAGTGTGTCGGTGACATAGAGATTGGAGGAAGAAATCTATTACTTAATAGTCAAGATTATTACTTGCTTGGAAGCGATTATCATACTAAAAGTAAAAGAGAAAAAGGAAAGCTTACAATTCTATCAAACTTAAAAGACAGCTATTGGAATTGTTACCAATGGATAACTTACCCTTTTAATATTGAGATAAGAGGAAAAACCTTAGTATTAAGTTGTGAGATAAAGTTAACAGGAAATTGGGATGACTTATACCTAGAATGGGACTTCAGACACAAACGAAAGAGGTCACGTGTATCGATTGATACTTCGAATCATCATTGGCAAAAAGTTAACGCAATTCTAGATGTTCCCATAGATTGGAACTTTACATCAAATCCAATACAATGTATTTCTGGATTCAATGGTAGAAATGTTCTAAAAGATTCAACGTTAGAGTACAGAAACTACAAACTTGAGTTTGGCAATAAAGCTACTGACTGGACTCCTGCACCCGAAGATATTAACGACCAGATTCAAAATATAAAGACATCATTATCCACAGAAATCAATCAAACCAAAGAGGATATTACCCTTCAAGCGAAGCGTATTACAGAAACAAACAAAGGAGTAACCTCTGCCAACAGTAAGATACAGATCAATACAAAGGCGATTACATCTAAAGTGGAGAAAGGGAACATTGTCTCAACCATCAATCAAAGTGCAGAGGCAGTTCGAATCAAGGCATCTAAAATTGAGGTCAATGGACAAACACGATTTGCGTCTGGATACAAACCTGAGGACATAAAAAGTGCGATCACATCCAAGTTAGGAAGTCTTGCTTATGCAAGTAAAGTGTCCATCGCACGATTGGATAACACGATCATTGATGGAGGGTATATCAAAACGAGTCTGATCAAGACCAAAGAGATCCATGCTTTAGGAAATATTACTGCAGGTAGCTTCAATCTTGGTAATGGCAAATTCATTGTGACACCAGAAGGACAACTGACAGCCCAAGGAGCCAATATCATCGGTGATTTAAAAACAGGTACTGGAGGAACACGTCTTGAAGTAGATGCATCAAAAAACACACTATACTTCTATAAAAATTATAAACAGGTTCTTACTCTTGGTGCTGGTCCAGATGGAGCATCATTCTACTTGAGAGGGGATCATGGAGGGATGCGCATTGATAGTCCTACAGACAGTGAGTATGCTATGTCAATTTATGGTTCGGTTCTCATTAACGCAGGGAAAGCACTATTGCCTGACACAAGTATCAGAGGCAGACTGACAGTTACTCAAAGAACGAGATCTATTACTATTGGAGATATAGACGGTGACAAAAGAATTTTTGTAAGCACCACAGGGATGGATCTTATTAATTACCATTATATCGTATTGGGATCAATCCGAGTAAAAAGAAATAAGAACTGGGATGCGAACAATGATATATGTTGGACCTATGGAGAGAGGAGTGTACATGGTTTCTATCTCTATCTAAGAGCCTTCAATGGAAGTTATCAAGACTTATATTTTGACTTTATAATAATCGACACACTATGAAAAAAAATGTACAAGAGATCAAGATCAAGGATCTAGCAGGAAACGATGTAAGACAAGCCATCATCAAAGAGAATGCATTGGCTCCCGACTTCATTGAGAAGCACCTCGGAAACTATATCTACTCACAAGGCTCAGACAAAGTCTATGAACTTGGAAGACTCATCTACCAAGGAGAATCTGTCGAAGTCAATGAAGAGCAGAAAGAGGAGTTTAAGAAGCTTGTGAAGAGTGCCTTTGAAGGTTTTCCCCCTATTGTTGCACGTTCTATTATTCAAAGTCTAAACTAAACAATCATGTCTGACCTTGCTATTTCGCTTATCACTGCTGCCCTTACTGCCTTTCTTGGAACCATCGGATGGATCATCTCGGCACAATTAAAAGCAAACAAAGAGTTCTCACACTCTTTAACCAGACTAAGTGAAGCTTTGCAAGAGTTGTCCAAAACCATCGCTGTCATAGAAGAGAGAGATCGCTCCCACAAACATAGCTGTCAACTATATCGACAAGCTATGAACGAAAAGATATCTAATCTTGAGAAGCAATTTTCAACACCTAAAGCGAAGCCTTATGGAAACAATAAAGAACCTGCAGAAACATTTTGAGTTACAAGAATTGGTGTGTCCAGAAGTATATGAGAAGTATGGCACAAGAGCATGGAACTTTTTTGATCCACGTCTTTTAGAAACACTTCTATTCTTACGTGCGAAGTTAAACAGAGCCTTCTTTGTTAATGATTGGCACTACGATGGAGACCTTTCCCAACGTGGACTAAGATGCAATCTATGTGAATTGGTAGCTACAAAGACACGAAAAGAGAAAGTATATATGTCTGCACATATCCAGGGACAAGCCATTGATTTTGATGTGAAGGGTATGGAGGCTTGGCAAGTACGTAAATATATTATTGAAGAGCTTGCTGACGAACTTCCATATCCGATAAGATTAGAGAACCACGTGCATTGGGTTCACCTTGATGTTCGTGATCAAGGAAGCAAAATTTACCTCTTTAACCCTTAATTATGAAATTCCTAAAACGCCTATTCATGAAAGACAATGTGAAAAACATTACCGATACGGTAAAAAAGACCGCCTCCAAGTTTATCAAAAACAGTGCTACTGGAGACAAACAAGATGCCCGAAGATTTAATCGTAATGGTGGATGGTTGGATCAGAACATTCATGAGCTGGTAATACTGATCATCCTACTATGTGTCATCTTTGGTAAAGCAATTGGTATTCCAGAAGAGACGAACACCAAACTAATAGAATACTTAGGGCTTATTATCGCATTCCTTTTTGGAAGACCAAGAAGGTAAAAAAGTGCCCTAAGCACTTCAAGTTATCTCTCACAATAAAATGATCATACATAGCGTACAAACACACCTAGGGCACTAAATGTCTTATCGTGGTTGTACGCTTTTTTGTGAGAGATAAATTAAAGTTAACAAAAATAAACAAATTATGAAAGCACCTATCAGTTATTATGGTGGGAAACAAAACCTAATCAAAACCATCTTACCTCTATTTCCCATGCACACGCTATATGCAGAACCCTTTATCGGAGGTGGTGCCATCTTCTGGTCTAAGCGTCCCTCTAATATCGAAGTGATCAACGATACCAATAGAGAGCTTATTAACTTCTATGAGGTGATTAAAAATGACTTTGCGACACTATCTACCATGATACGCATATCGTTACACTCACGCTCTCAATTCAACGATGCAAAGGTAATCTATGGAAATCCTCATATGTTTACAAGAGAGAAAAGAGCATGGGCGATATGGGTGATGGCAAACGAGAGTTTTTCTTCCATGTTGGATGGAACCTGGGGATATGATATATCGAAGAACTGCACCTCCAAGAAGATCAATAACAAACGAAATGAGTTCTCTGAAGAGTTGGCCATACGACTCCAGAACGTACAAATAGAATGTACCGATGCACTACGTATCATCAACAGCCGAGATCAAGAAGAGGCATTCTTCTACTGTGATCCTCCATACTTCAACAGCGATTGCGGACACTATGATGGATACAGCAAAGAGGACTTTGAAGCTCTCCTTACGCTCCTATCCTCGATCAAGGGTAAGTTTTTATTGAGTAGTTATCCATCCGACATTCTCTCCGAATACGCAGAGAAACATGGATGGTACCAGAAGCAAATCAAGCAGACCGTTAGTGTAGCCAACAACAATAGTACTGGCAAACCCAACAAATCAAAGATCGAAGTACTCACAGCCAACTACGACTTTGAAGCCCTACATAAACCATCGGATCTATTCACTGACCTCAAGTAAGTATCATGGAAGAATCAAAAGAAATTAAGAAGTTATTTAAACCAGGAGACGTTGTCACTTTAAAAAGTGGCAGCGTCCCCATGACCGTAGAAGTAAATTATCAATCAACACCTACAATGCCCGTAGATGTCTGGTGCGTCTACCATATCAATGGCACCGGTTACACTAGACATCAATATCGACAGGAGATGTTAGAAAAGAAATATTAATGACCTTGAATGAATTCAAGCCATTCTTGATTACTATACAAGGTGTAATCTTACGATAAATTTGATTTTGATTTTTGATAAACTAATGAATTAATAATTATTTTTGATAAACAAATTATTATAAAATTGAATATTGTAATATGGAATGGCTCAAAAACTTAATCGATCTAGATAAAATATCGAATACTACATTATTTATTATAATGGCTATTACTGCATTAAAACTTTTTTATGGAGAAATAATATTCGATTTTTTTAATATTTCAAGTATAGATCCCAAGTATAATCTATATATTTTTATAGCTTTCGTTGTTTCGACACTAATTCTTCTGATAAGATTTGGTAAATACATCAAACAAAAACTAAAAGTTTTTTACAACAAAAGGAAATATAAAAGAAAGCTAAAGAAAACCATCAAGTCATTAGATCCTCACGAAAAATCATTAATTCGAGAATTCTTCTTGTTAGGAAGTAAAAGTATCAAAATGCCAATTAATGACCCTACAGTTTCTGGACTACTTTCAAAAGGTATTATACATACGAACACAGTCATATGTACATCTCAATTTGGTGAATTTTATTCTAACTACAGCTTGAATGATCAAATCCTTGAAAACTTAACATATGAAATAATTGATTTTCCAAAAGCTTTTGAAAATCTAACTGAAGATGACTGGGTTAATTTAAAGAATAATCGTCCTGCTTGGGCAAAAAGACTGCATGAGTACGACTCCATTCTAAACTCATTCTAGTTAAAATGTAATGATACTAGATTAACAAGAAAATCTAAGGTTAAATAATTTCAAATTAAAGTACTTGTGGCATTTCATGAAAGGGAGTACAATCATTGGTGGAGTAATGACATTTTTAATTCCAGAGGTTTATGCCTTAATCTAAACAAAAGAGAAATCTTTAACATTTATTTCATTTGATTGATACTACAAGTGATACCGAAGAAGATAAAACATTAGAATACAATGGTTTACAAAGTCCCCTTGAGATCACCTAAAGCCTGTAAATCAACAATTTACAGGCTTTTTTATTCTGAGTATAACCAAGTTTTTATGTGTTATACTATTCGAGAAGCTTTCTTCTATTGTAATCTACAATACTTCAACTACGATTGTGGACATTATGATGCAATACCAAATAATGAACCTAATTGAATCATTCCATTGTATCTGTATCATCGTATTCTAGGTTATAAAATATCGACGTAGGGTCTACTTTGTCTCATTATTTTTGCCTTGACAGAGGAGATATATTTCTAAAATGTTTGATCCTTCAATTTAGCTCATAATAAGTATGCAGAAAAGAGAACTTTGAAGCCCTACATCAACAAACAGATCTATAATCAACCATATGTCAATAAATATGGTTCCACCCCATAATCTTGACAAGTTGAGATAAAAGAACTCAAAAGCCATAGTAATTGTATTTCATGTAAATTTCCGTCACTACAACTTGTCTTCTCTAACTTAATCTGAAGTTCTTCTTTTGTAAAAGAAGGCATGGCTATAAAAATTCTTTTATGGTAATTAGGATTTGAATAAATTCCTTCAATAACATTCTTGATTACTTCCCAATCATTTCCTTTTCGCACTAGTGATATCTTTGTCTTTTTAGATTCTATATTACCTTTCTTAGGAACTTTATAAAACTCATTTTTCCAACTATTGTTGTATTTATTTTTAAATTCTTCAACTGTTGCGTTAACACGTCCAATATTTTTTAAAGCTTGAGATACGACATCATGTAGTGTACTTGCACTAAATGAATCTTTTTTAAATTTAGAGGTATCCGTTCGGCTACTCACGTATATGAAGATTGATCTTTTTTACTATAAAGATTATTTCCAGTTTTGAGGAAGTAAGTCATCGTATTTCGATGGCTTGGTGTCGGATATACGATTTAAGATATCTGTATACCATGCATGAGGTTCAACGTCTGCCATTTTGCACATTGAAGATAAAGTATAGAACATTGCTGCTCTTTTAGCTCCCTCTTCTGATCCTGCAAAGAGATAGTTTTTACGTCCAATGGCTACTGGGCGTACTTTATTCTCTACATTATTATTGTCGATTATGTAGCTTCCATCTTCTGTATATCGACACAGTTCATCCCATAGATTTAGACTATAGTTGATTGCTTTCCCAATAGGGCTTTTAGGTAATGCTGTAAGAGACTCTTTTTTTAACCATTGACCGAGTTCCTCTAGTATAGGTACAGCAAGTTCTTGTCGAAGAAGATAGGTTTCTTCGATAGACAACTCTTTTTCCTGACTTGTTCTCTCTATCTTATATAGTTCTTGGATTTTTTTCAAAGCATATTCAGCACGAGTTCGATCATTTTCTTTTGCCTCAAAAAATTTCCGTCGAGCATGTGCCATACATGCTAACTTTATAACTTCTTTTTGGCGTCCAAGTTTATGATAACCTTGATATCCATCTGTCTGGAGAACTCCTTTAAACTCTTTTAATGTAGATTCTGGTACAGAACCCCTTCGAGAGTTATCGTAAGTAAATAAACAACTCTTTATATGTGGTGCATAATATATCCAAAAATAACCAAGATGAGTGGCTCCTTGTTTCTTATCTGTTAGAACCTTGATGCTTTTCTCATCGGCTTGAATATAGTCTGACTGGATTACTTTTTTCTCGATATGTTTGTATAGTGGAGAAAGTAGTTCAGCAGCCTTCCTTATCCATCCATTGATGGTTGCTTTAGGAAAATCAATTCCTGATCTTTTAAAGATCCCTTGGGCTCTATAAAGAGGTATATGGTCGTAGAATTTACCAACAATAAATTGACTTATTAATGAGTTTCCCGCCATACATTTGGGGATAAGATCCGACGGAAGCTCGGAGATGATAATGCTATCCTCTTCGAGTAGACGGTATTTAGGACGAACAATTTGTCTTACATAAAGCTTACCTGGACTAAACTCAATCCTCTCTGATATCTCTTCTCCAATACGAGTTGCTCCCTCTGGGACATCATCAGGTTCAATCACTTCTACTTGACGAGGAAGGTCAGAAGGGATACTTTTTCTTTTTGCCTTTTTTTTCTTCTTAACAACCTCAATAACCTCCTCTTCTGGAGAAGATATCTGTAAGTCTTCTAGATTTTTCTCTTCGACTTCAAGAGCTAACTCTAATTGGTTCGGATCTTTATAGGTTTCTTTGGTTGAGCCAAAGATACGTCTTTGAAGATAGGCAATCTGTGCCTTTAAGGATTCTATCTCTTGTTTTAAGTTGGTGTTTTCAGAGTCGACATTAGAGTATTTAGTCATCATCTTTTGGAGTTGGTCCAAAAGATCTTCTTTACTTACATCCTCTATGATATCGCTCTTATTCATGGTTTAAGGATACACATATTTATTTAAATAACATAACGTTTTTGTCTTTTATATTCTTTGACAAGAACACCTTCTATAAGAAGGACAAGATCAGTGTACTCAAGATGCATTGATGTTAAGTCTTTTATTTCAGGAGGTCTAAAGGTTCCTCTCTCTAATCGTTTCACAAAAAGAACAAAACCACCTCTTTCCCATTTAAGTAATTTCATCATGGTACGACGTTTGTTCAGAAAGATAAATACATCTCCCGAAGTAATATTGGCATCAATCTTATTCTGCACCAATCCGGATAATCCATCAAAACTTTTCCTCATATCTGTTGCTTCAGAATAGAGGTGAAAACGATCATTTGAAGATATTGATAACATCAGCCTTGAATCTGGATTAATGATCGAAGCGTCGATATTGTCGTTGCTGAAGAAAGTTGAAGGGTTACACCATTGGGATAAGTGATAACGATCTCTTCTTTTATTTGTGAGGTTTCATTGTCTAATGTGACAAAAAAACCTTGAGTTTCTTTAGAATACTCCTTCTTATATTTTGCCTTCCAATAACTATATACTGATAGTTTTATATTGTTCTGTTTACAGTAATCGATATTGCTTAGTCCACTATTGTGTTGTGCTTCTATGAGATCAAACATCTGTGCTTTTTTACTCATCTATTTCTTTTTTTGATTATGTCTCAAAAATAGAAGGCTTTAAAATAATGCACAAGATGGGGATAACTGAACGCTTACCTTACTTTGCAAAATGGATAAGGGGATATGTAATTCCTGAATTTGAGATTGAGAAGCAACACTTTATTATATACATCATAGGGAATTATTCATCACAATAACGCAAACGTGAAAAACTCACGCTTATGTTTTGATAAGTTTTTTTTATTCATTTACTTTACAACTGTAAAGTAAATAAATAAAACAATGTTACTCAGACTAAATATACAGAATTTTCTTTCATACAATAACGAGGTATCATTCGATATGTTTCCTAATCTAAAAAAGGCTACATTATCTTCTCAAGTATATTCAGATATTAATATTCCTCTTTTAAAACAAGCAGCAATCTTTGGGTCTAATGGTTCTGGTAAATCCAATCTACTAAAAACTATTAATTTCATTAAAGGTATTGCTTTGGATAAAAATTTTCTAGAAAAAGAAAAATTACATAGGTACACTTTTAATCTTAAAGAAGAAACTAAAAGTGAAATAATCATTAGTATTGAGTTTTTAATAATAGATGAAGTATATAAATATAGTTTTGCTATTTCTGAAAATTCGTTTAAAGAAAAATTAGAAACAAAAAAGTTTAACAAGACTGATTTCGGACTCCAATTTGAACGTAATAATCAAGAGATAATATTTGGGGCAGAGGTGAATATAAGTTCTGAAATTATTCAAATAATCTCTCGAACATTAGACAAGAATAATCGATCTTCATTTTTATCAATTTATACGGATGTTTCATTTATTGAAAATATTAATATTGATAAATCAGTAAATTGGATTAAAAATCACATTAAAGTATATCCAATTCACAGAGATTCTAGAGATCTTATTAATGATTATTCTAAGGATGAAAGATTAAACCTATTTGCTCAAAAGATCATCGATAAAGTAAACTTAGGAATACAAAACTTCTTTGTAAAAACAACAGAACTTACTGAATTTATTTCAACTGAAAATGATATTAAAGATACTAATATTATTAAAAACATTTTCAAAAAAGATCCTTCTGCGACGAACTTAATACGATTCAATGGTAAAAAACCAATGTATTTAATTCAAGAAGAAGAAGAGCAACTTTTGGTCAAAGAAATTCTATTTAAACAGAAAGGGATAGATGGCTTTGTTGGCGAACTAGACATGGGGTCTCAATCAGATGGAACAATAACATTTTTAAACCTTATTCGTATAATATATATATTAATTAACAACAAAGACACTATTTTTATTGATGAAATTGAAAATAGTATTCACCCTGAACTAATCTGTAAATTAATTGAATTTTTTGGCAATATTAAAAGTAAGGGACAATTAATATATACAACACACGAAACTGAACTTTTAGATCAAAAAAAATATTTGCGTTCTGATGAGGTTTGGTTTGTAGAGAAAGAAAACGGTGTTTCGGATTTATATTCTCTTAATGAATTTAAAGAACATAATACCATAAATATTAAGAATGGCTATATACAAGGAAGGTATGGAGCCACCCCCAATATTGATAAAATTACCCCTAATCTACCGTAACTACTCAGGTTCATTTATAGTTTAGCCTCCATTCGCTAAAGAATGGAGGTTCAGAAAATATATAATGTGTAAATTATTTTATTGCCAACTGACCTTAAGATGGTTTTGAGATAACCAATGAGCAATCATTCTCACTACACTCTTTCCTTGTTTTTTAAGTGTATCAACAATAGAGCGTAACATGGCATACCTTTGGGCTCCTTCTTCTGTTCGATAACCTGCAGATACTTTTTGTTTTATTTTAATATTACGTATTGACCTTTCGGATGCATTGTTGTCAAAAGGAACTTCGTAATACTCTAAGAAAGTAAACACACTATCAATCCTTTTAATTAATCGACTCCGTAATGTCTTGATCTCATCTAGCTGATCGTCATACTCGTCATTTTTCAACAGTAATAAAAGCTGTTCTTTAAATATTGATTTTTCTTTTAAAGGATATTGGTTCTTGGCTGATTCTCTCTTTAATTTCATGGCTTTATAGAATATATTCAAAATATCCTCTGCCCAACTGTTATTCGTTTGTTGTTTAATGTAGATTAATTCTCGTTGTAAATGTGCTAAACATAGTTGATAATGTTTGGCTGGAGTTTTTAATTGTGAAGCATAACAGTCACTGACTAAGGTCGCATTAATAAATCCTTTTTTAAAATTTTCTACTACAACTTTATACCCTCTAGACTTATTGGCTGTAATGAATGTTACCTCATGATTTTGCCATACCCACATCCATCCTTTGCCTCCATTGATCTTGCAACCTGTTTCGTCTGAGCCAACTACACTGGATTTGGATATCGATTCACGAAGTGATTCATATAAAGGAGTCATCACCTCTTGGGCTTTATTTAAAATATTAGTAATAGTCCCATCTCCAATTTTAAATGATGTTATCTCTTCCACTAGTGAACCAATACGGTTTAAAGGGATATAATGTTCAACATACAAGCTTACAATTAGTGATCGTAAATGAGAACCGTATTGGACAGGTGCTTTTATATTCGAGGGCATAGAACCTTTGTGTAGTTGACCACAACTGCATCTATTTTCATAAAGACGATGCTCCGTGCAGATTTGTTCAAGAACAGGTGGTATGTCAAAAACCTGACGTTTGCATAACAAGCTAGCGTCTTCTTGATTTAATGTATTACCACACTGACATGTCGATGGAGGATAATATGACTCTATGCTTGTTGGAAAATCACTCTGTTGTAATGTCGATCCTTTATGGTTGGGTTGACCTCCGGGTTTCCTAGTGGATTTATTTCGAAGTGATTGATTTTTCTTTACTGTATGTAAATCTCTTGAAGGTGGAAAACTACTATTACTACTGTTTTTATGATTACGCGATAGTTTATCTTCTAGATCCTTTACTTTTTCATGAAGCATAGTATTCTCTTGTGACAAAGCTTGAACTCGTGACATCACTCTGTCTAGCTCTTCCTTTAAGGACTCAACCTGCTTCTTTAAAGCTCTATTTTCTTGTTCTAAACAATCAATTGTTCTCATGACTACAAAGATTCATCGATCTTGACAAATTAGAAAATATTATAACAGAAAGTAATCAACAATACGGCCTATTATTATTAACAATCATCACTAAAACAACGTGTTTGGAACTTTTGTGTGATTATTAGACTCAAAAAGAACCTGAGTAGTTACAATCTACCAATGACAGATAATTGAGAATGAATCAATATACGAAACCCAACAAACAGACAAGACTTAAGAGAAATATTCAAATAAAAGAGCTCCCAAAGAAACGAGAGACAGATATTGACACGACTAAACTCAATCCGTTATATTTAAAAAAACAGGAAAGAAGCCATTTTACAGTATTACTATTGTATGCTGTGCTGAAAAAAAAGAATCCGATTATTTTAACGAATTAAAAAAGAGATGCATCCGTAAAAGATTGAAAGTAATATACGAAAATAATACGTATGGAAGCACTGGAGGTAGCTATAATCAGGTTTGCAACACTGCTATAGACATAAAAAAGGGGCTTCTTGTTGAATATTTGTCTGATGCCTTAACAAGTAGTTCTAATATAACGAACAAGTCCGATTTCAATGATTTACTACATGAACTAGGAATTCTAGTTCAAGATATTGACTTGATTGATTATAGATATTTTGAAATTCTACAATTAACTAGAATTGCTTCATTCATTGAAGATTTCAAAATTGATGACGAAGTTTGTATCGTAACGGATGTTGATCATTTCGAATCAGATATTGTAAATAGAAGAAAAGATTGTGAAGATGCAAAAATCGACGTTTACATTAGCAATCCTTGTTTTGAAGTTTGGCTATATTACAAATTCTACGATACAAAACCTTCTTCAAATTCTATTTTTTTAGATTCCTCCAAATCAAAAGCAACAAATTTTAAAAACTACTTAGCAAACAAGATTAAGGGGGGAGTTAATACAATTGAGGTCGCCAACAGTACTTACATAAATTATGCAATTGATCATTCACGGAAGAATCTAGAGTATAACTCAAATAATATTCCTGATATTTTTTCAACCAATTTATCTGAGTTATGTAATAAAATTATTAAATACATGTAATAGACAATACCTATCCTTTCTTTGAATCCTGTTTTCTACGTTTGTCATAGATCTTACAAATCCTATAGTTATGAAAATAAGAGTCTTACTTGCAAATACATTTACAAGATCGAAAAAAACAATCCGCAAGATGAGAAAGATCATCTAGTTAGATCTTATGACTGGTTACAAAATATCACTCAAGTTGGGGGGACAGTGATTCAAAAAAGATGGCTGTATTTAATGCAATACACATTCTTTACGAAGTTTTAGAAGCCCTTCCAATACGATTATATAAGCAAGAAAATAACAATGAAATCCGACTGTTTTAATTATCTAGAGGATCGAAGCTTGAATACAATAGGAGAATACGAGTACTGTAGATATGAAGAAAATTTTACTTATCGAGTTTGCGAAGTTTTTCTACCAGTTTGAAGACTTCAGCTCTAGGATATCGTTCACTTTTATCGCTTCTTTTATGCTCTAAGGATTTAGCATTGCTTATCGCAGAAGTAATTTTTGGCTCTAAATGATTATAGATATTCTTTTTAATCAGATAATTACGACTTTTAGAATAACTAGGAATATACTTTTTCAAATACGTCTCGACTTCTTTTCCATTCTTAAACAACTTTCCTGTACGTGTAAAATGAGAAACATACCACATTTCAAAGCTTGGGTTATTAATGAGAATTGTAACTCTATCAGGATCAAATCTCCTACATTCACTTTCGAACTTTTGCACATTGCCTTCTTCGATAACTTTATCATAATCGATTAAGCAATAGATATGATCGTGCCCTTCTTCTAATAATTCATCAATTCTATTTAGCACCCTCATATGTCCACCACCTCTTCCAGCCCTACAAGGTAGTTCAGGTTTAATATTATGATTCCTTAAAGATTCGGTTTCTTTCATTTGATTAAAATAGATCTGTTCTGTAGGACCATCGCCTACAATAGCAACAGAATTATTTGTTTTCCTACTTTTTCTATTCCTTGCCATTAGAATAAGTATTTATGAAGTAACTTCCTAAGTTCGGTTTTGCCCCTAACTTACCTATTTTATAAGCATTGATAATGGATGTGCCCTTTCTTAGTGTTGAAGAATCAAAATCATCTAAACTAAATAGATCTGTTGAACCATCAAGTTGCTTCTCGGTAAACCATATCGCATCATTTCTTAACATATCTTTTTCCGATAATAGAAACACATTATGGGTACTTATCAGTAATTGAGAAGATCTAGAATTCACAAGATATGTTAAGATAAAATGTTTCATCAAATCAGGATGTAGAGATGTTTCAATTTCATCGATACAAACCACTTTTTCTTCATCTATTAATGTCGCCAATATACCACTCAGCTCATAATATCTCTTAGTACCTAAAGATTCAAAATCTTTAGAAAGGTGGTATGTCTCAACATTTCCATTGTTGCTAATATTATGGTGAAATATAACATCTTTCTTTACAAACTTTTTTTCTGTCTTTATTTTTTCAATTGCCTCATTCGATATTGGCAACTTATCGATGTTGTCTAATACCTGTTTGCTTATTTCTTCTTCGTCAACGTCAATCTCAATATTATTAATTTGAATATCCGCTTTTCTTATAATATCGATAACCTTTTGTCTAAATCCATTTTCATTCTTCTCAACCCTATCAGATGTCCAACTAAATAAATTATGTTGTGGTTGAATCAACCTCATTAATTCATCTTTAAACCAACCAAAGACCTCATCAAGTTCTGGCGAATTAATATTTGATTTGTTATAAGCACCTAGTACACTGTTATTGCTGATGGTATTTCCACGAAGAATCATTCGATCTTCCTTCAATATTTTTATTGTACTTCCAAAGTTTATTTCAGATATCCTATTTTCAACATTTGTCTCTCTTGTATAAACTACAGCAGAACGCCCTTTCGGTTGATAATCTAGTTCCTCTTTAAGAATTAAATCCTTTGTAAAAACAATCGTATAATTGTACTTTATTTTGTTTTGAATAAAAGACAGATTTAATTCTGAAGGTTGTAAAGGGGTATTTTCGTCAAATAAAAATGGCTCAAAATCAAGCTTATCTGTTTTTTTATCTTCAGGATTAAGAACAAGCTTTCTTAAGAAATCCAAAGCTTTTAATATTGTTGATTTTCCAGAAGCATTTGGACCATATAGAATCGCGAACTTAAGTAATCGTAAACCAGGAATAGGTTCATGAACATAGTAATCTTCAAGGGTATCATCATTAGTTGCCTCAAAGCTTAATGTCTGCTTCGTTTTTATTGGACCAAAGTTGGTAACTGAAAACTCTATTATCATCGCATATCAATTTTAACATCACTTATATGTACTTATACTGCAAATATAGCCATTAAAATCACTGAATCTAAATTTAAATACTCTTTAATTCTCAAATAAGAAGATCTATTTCATAGATGATTCGTTTATTTACAACCATCTTTTATCAAAAGGAGCATCATATATTCTTCAACTCGGAGTCAAACGAAACAAGGTCTATGGACAGATATTTAATAAGAATAAATTGAACGAATACTATTGACAGATGAATTACTAAATATTCACAACCATAGGATATGTCACTCATAAGCCCTCGATTTTTAATCAAAGATTCATGAGATTTAAAGCTCCGCTTCATTATGAACAAGCTCTTCAAAGGTGTCTTCATCCACAATCTGAACAGGAAGGTGTTTTCTTTCGATATAATCAAGTGCTTTTCGGTGTTTGGTACTGAGACCATCTTTGCCTACCACTGTGAGATCTTGTCTCCCTACAACAAGAAAATCTGTCTTCATGGTCACTGTTTTTTCCCACACCCCTCCATGAGAAATAACAATCTGTTCTATCTGTGATCTTGAGTGTGTTTTTAATGATCCTGTTACAACCACCACTTTCCCAGTGATAGGACATTGTTGGATTATATTGTTATCGGGATTGGGAAGAGACAACTCCTCTACTTTCTTGGCTTTATGGATTGCAGAGCAAGGAAGTGTGGTCCCATCAGCTAATATACTTCCAAGCGCCACGCCCGACTTCTCTATGAAGTCTGAGATCTTTGTGATCTCTTGTGATTCGATTGCTTTCAGTAATACTGCAGCTGTAGCTTCGGTATCCGCTTTGGCTCTATGATGATGGTAGTCGATTTGGTGATATCTGCACAAGGTCTCAAGCTTATAGTTCTCTACCCCACTCCATATATTACGAAATAGCACCAAGCTACATAGATACTCAAATGTTGGAACAGAAACTCGATAATAGTCCATGGTAGCCAACAACACCCCGATGTCAAACGGAGCATTATGCGCCACGATGATAGCTCCATCAAGCATCGGCAATGCTTCTTTCCAAACGTGATCGAATGAAGGAGCGTTTACCACATCCTCTTCAAAAATACCATGTACCCGTTTCTGGAAAACACCAAAAGTCTCATAATGGGGTTTGATCAACCACCCTTTGGAGTCCGTGATCTTTCCATTTTCAATGATCGTAACCCCAAGTTCACAAGGGCTATCTTTTTGCCCTGTCGCGGTCTCAAAGTCGATCACTGCAAACTTAAGTTTAGAATCGGGATCTGAGTGAACCTCTTTCTTTCGTCTCTTCTTTACCACTGTAGATTTCTTTGCCTTCAATGCTTTTCTTCTTTGTATTGCTTCAATGTCATCTTCACTATGAACCATTCCTACGAAAATATTTGGTCCCTCTTCAAGCAACTGATAGAAATAGGCCATGGGCATCATTGTTTTCTCATCAATACGCTCAGCCCACAAAGCACCAGAAGCCCCAATACCTCTTCTCATATATCCCAAATGGTTCCACCAACGATCATAACATGCAATGGCATTCTTATCGTGGGGATTGTTCAACTCTCTACGAAGAATCACAGGATCTCCCTCTTTCATACGATGAATATAGTCCATACGATTCTCATAAGTTACTCCCACAATCGTATACGGACTTGGTTTTGAGATAAGATATTCACCACTAGAATACTGATCCACCAGTTGATTCCAAAGATTGACAAAATCTCTTTTTCCTTTGTATATCTTCTTAAATTTCTTTTCAGTATTCGCATTATTGTAGCTGACTACCTCTTTCTTTAGAGACATCCGTCGAAATATAGATCTTACTTTCTTAATAAACCAATAGAGAACTAGAAGATTAAAAAGGACAAGAACAAGCAGCAAAACAATATCAAACATAGCTATAGGTATTAAAGGAATACAAACCATCAGAAGACACAACAGCATAACCAACTAAATAACAACATTTTGAAACACCCCAAACACTATCGCCATAACTATTAAACCTAAAAATTGTTCAATCAGAGAAGGACTTCACCATCTACAGCATACAACATCCTGGTATGATGATATTTAAATGCATTATTCTACATTGTTTCAAGTCATAAATGCAACGCTATATTCTAAATTTAAAGTCTGTTAAATTGAGAAACTATGGGGTACAAAAAAGGAGGATTACTCCTCCTTAACATTAAGTTTTCTGCAACAATATGAACACATGAATTGATTAAGATATACAGTGTATCTATATTTATTTATTTTGATCGCAACCATAATGAGTAGAAATTCATCTACGCTTGCGCAAGCCAGGACTCAATAAAAGCTTTATTATTAAGCTTAACAACTACATTTCGTCCATGTTTGTCCTCTAATAAGAACCCTTGCTTTAGTAGAAGGTTGACATCTTTACGAGCAGTTTGCCTTTCTGTATGATGTACTTCAGCGATCTCTTGAACCGACAACCATTTATCAGGTTTCACATATAGGTAGGATAGTAAATTGATTTGGCGTTCATTTAGAGCAGTAGACCCCATAGCCTTTAATCGTTGACTCTGGCGAGAAATCTTTGCATACATACGATCCATTTCATCCCTCTCATTTTTCTTTTTCTCGTTATACTGAATTAAGTCTTCAAATGCTTTCTCTAATATCTCTAGGGAATAATTGATAAAATATGTCAGATCATTATGATCTAATTCACACTCTATAAAAGACTTATCATATTTTGACCTTGCTTTCTTAATCACCTCTGTCACAGAGAGTAGATGCATAATCCTATACCCTTTTTTAAATAGATACCAATATAGTAATGTCCTTGCAGTACGCCCGTTACCATCTAAAAAAGGGTGGATATACCCGATCATAAAATGGAGTATTGCGGACTTAACAATAGGGTGGATAAAAGGATTATCTTCCTTTATAAAGGTGTACAAATCATCCAATAAAATACGCAATTCAGAAGCCTCTGGAGGGATATGTACTGCTTCAGATTTTATGTTATCCGTAACATACACCTGCTTCTCTCTAATCTGAACTTTATCCGATGATTTCGTATTTTTCACTAAGATCTCCTGAATATCCATTAGAAAAGAATCATCCAGTTCTCTTTGCTGATTATCTACGATAAACTGATAAGCATGAAAGTTATTAAGGATCATCTGTTCAGAGTCGTCTTTAGGCTTCTTCGCTTTATCAATCATTGAAATAGCCTCTTCCGTCGTTGTCGATGCACCCTCAATCTGAGAACTTGATATTGCCTCTAGTTTAAACCGTTTATGCATCAACTTTACAAAATCATCTTGGGGCATGTTCAATCTTGAAATTAATCCATTGAGATGATAACACCTCTCCTGAATCTTGTTTGTAGCCCAATAGCGAAACTGATAGGAGCCAATCTTCAAGGTCTGCGACTTCGTCTTGCGATCTAATTGTACGAGCCCCCAAGCCCTCATTACATCTTTTCCATAGACTTGGTCTCCTTTTACCTTATATTTGAATTTATTCCAATACAGATACTCTTCTTCCATCTTCGACAGAAAAAGATTATGATCTCCTGAGAGATAGTCTGAATACAGATCCTTAAAATCAACTTTTGGTGGAGTCTCCATTGTAATGTGTTAAATATACATACAAATATAACAGATATAACACATAACATCCAAGCAAAGTTTTCTTAAATATTGAAATTAGGTACTATTTAATTTGTCTTCACCCACACAAAAAGAATAAAATATGAGATCGAAGATCTATTATTATTTATACACAGGGCTTGTTTATAAAGCAAAAGTCACCTCTTTTGTACACATCTTTATTCATCCAAGTAGATGGAATTGTACTAATAGAAAGATTAATTCTCTACGAAACAGATCATTTTGCATGAAATGAGATGATCTTTGATTTTTATTCATCTTATAAACAAGCCCTTTTTCTAAATTTAAAGATACTCTATAACCTTACACATATTATATTTTGTTCTCTTCTTACCATTCGTCATCTTGAATAATACTCGTAAAATATTCTTTTATGTAGTTATTATAAAACACTTCTAAGTCCTTCTTTGCTCTTGCAGATTTCAATTTATCATTCTTACCATAAATTCCCAAATGTTCTCCATTAAAACTAAACTTTGTCCATTTTACGTGAAGTGTCTGCATATTTTTTGTATAAGCAGTCAACACAAAACTAGGACTATTAATTCTCACTTTCCCATCTTTAAATTGAAAGGTAATCGTATAATCCATATCAAAAACATGAAAGCTATTTCTTCGTATACTTTTATCAATTACACCGTGAATCGTAATAAGTTGATCTTCAACAGAGCTAATTACATCTTTAGGGCTTTTGTATATTGAATTAAAATAAATGAGAGATTTTTGATATAATACAGACTTAGAAATATTATTCAGTTCAAGAACAATATAGTCTTTATGCGTTTGTACTGATTCAAGACCATTTGCTTTTAGCTCAAATGTATCAACATCTTATCCCAGACTTGAGAAAAGAGTAAAAATAACAAACAAACTAGTAAATAATAGTTTCATAATATTTTAATTATTTTCAATATAATACTTAATTACGTTCATGTACCTTTAAATAGAGAAATACATGAAACCATTTATTAGACTAAAATACTTTCATTTATTCTTCTTTCTAGGTTATCAACATAGAATCATTTAAAAAATAAATATTCAAATACAATTTCTAGGATTCTCATGAATTAAACGCAATATTCATTATACCTGATGTGATTAATATAATAAAAACTCGTATAAAAAATTCCCAGATACAAGTTTTTATGTTTCCTAGAACTAACTAGTTAAATATAAAGCTGTTATTCCGACTCTACAACAAGATACTTTTCAACAGCTTTTATTATCTCTTTGCTGTATTTGTATATGTGAGCAATTTTGCAGATTTGATATTTCTTTTCATTCTTATCTTCGTCAAAGATCCCGATGTATTTTTTCGATCGATGGTTTAGGTATAAGCGACATATTGGTTGTCGGTTATTATCATCAAAAAGGACTCCAAAATAACTTTTTGTATCACGAAAAGCGATATGCTCTTTTTCCACAGTACCATCTAAAATATCCACAATCGCATTATAAGCATCCACTTCTTCTTGGGTAGTTACAATACCTTTATCAGCATCTTCAGCTATAATTATTTCATCAGGGCTAAGATTCTCTTGTGATACCACCTCTTCTTTTTGTTCTATTGTTTGCGAGTTTAATGCACTGTTAAGTCTTTGATTTATGGTCTCGTTTATCTTAGCATTCAATGCTTTTTTTACAATTGGAGTAAATTGATGGGAAACCTTTTCAGTAATTTTTCCTTGATAAACTTGTTTTGTAAAGAAACGTACAAAGTCTGAAGAAGGAGCATTTAATTCATTTTCGAAGTAGTATTTAATGGCATTTAGATACTTCAGTTCACTAGCTGAATCAAATATTTGATCCACATTAAACTCTGACTTATGAAATTTATTCAATTGAGTAAGATCTTGGTCTTTCAAATTTTCAAGGTTCACTTTCAAGAATGGAATTGCATCCATTTTATTTACCTCTTCAAGATCCGTATAAAAGAAATATTCAATTCCATTTGTAAGAATACCAAACTTCGCTTTGGTAAAAGCAAAGTACCTTTCCAATTGGGTATTATGCAAATCAAGATTTTCTTGCCATTTTTTACATTCTATGATAATGATGGGATCATCATCTTTTAAGATGCAATAATCCACTTTCTCACCTTTCTTTGTTGACTGGTCTGCAACATATTCGGGTATGACTTCTAATGGATTAAACACGTCATATCCTAATGCTTGTAAAAATGGCATTACAAATGCATTCTTAGTTGCCTCTTCTGTTTCAATCCTTTCTTTCAAGGTAGATATTCTCTCTATAAGGGAATTAATCTGATCTTTCATTTCGAATATATTTTGAGTTAATAGATCTCAATTTTTGGTAGGTTTTGACTAGTTTATTTAAGTCATTCTCAAGATAAGAATTTTATCGATCAGTAACACACTAACGATTAATATTTTAAAAACAGCATATCTCTTGATCAATACGAAAACTTATTGAAACAATACGACTTAGGGAATAATTTGTTTTAATACCTTTTGAGGGGATCAAGAACATGTCGGAGCCAACCAAAGAACTAGAACGAATTATTTACAAAGGAGAAGCCGACCTGATGAGTGATCCTGTCAAACACTGGATGTTTCGAAATGTGGTGGTCTATAAAGATATCAATGAGAATGTAAAAGCAGACAAGAAACGATCAAGAGATAAGATCGTTGGAGTGATCACCGATACCATTGCCATTGGTTGCTCCATGGCTGGAGCAGAAGACCTTCAAGATTACATTACGTACTTTCTAAAATATATCTCTATGAAATTCAAAGAGAAGCCACAACTGACATCCACCCTGCACTAAGCACACCGTATTATTCGCATGATTACCAGAGAAGGATTTTGCGAGCTCTTTGAGGAAGACCTCAAGAAAGCTCGCAAGGTAGATAATAAAATCACTTATCAAGAAATCTTTGACATGATGAATATGGAATTCTTCATTACTACGGCTAGTTACAGGTATTCAAATTATCATTCATTTACAAGAAAAAAAAGATGACATCTATTTCTCTCTGTATTTAATAAAATATACACATATTTGTTTTACAAAAGTGCTTGTGTTTAATTCCTAGTTGGAAGAAATTAATTTCATCATTGAATATTTCACTTGTTTTACCTAATATAATTAATAGTATGGATGTAATAACAATAGATAATGAAATGATGATGGTTACTCGGTTAGTGCTCTTTATGTGGAATTAATAACCAAAAACAACTAGGGTGTAATATAAGAATCGAGTAGGTAGGGGGATTACTCCCCCGCCCTCTCACACCACCGTACATACTCTCGTATACGGCGGTTTCAATTAACTCTGAACTTTTCGTAGCTTATCGACATATTGTATAGCCCTAATTTATCGAACCATTGCAAACTCATTGCTTGATGTGATTGTCGACTGCTTGACTTACGCCACCAACCCTTACCTGACAGTGCTAGAATCCAACTCTGCCATGTCCGAACTCCTAGATTATTCAGAAATCGTTTTCTTGCATTGCTTCAATCGATAACATCTTAACTTTCTTCGAATCCATGCGTCGATATCATTCAATATACGTTTGCAACTTGCCCATTTAAAATAATTAAACCATCCTCGTAAGATAGGATTAAGTTCTTCTACAACTTGTTTCAGACTTCGTCCTCGGTTACGTTTGGTTACCATTCTTACCTTAGATTTAAGACGCGCGGTTCGAGATCTTCCAATGATAAGTGTTCCGTTGTTTAAGATAGTGTAGCCTAGTAGTTCGGTTTTACTACTCTCACAACTGATACTCTTTTCTTCATTGACTTTTAATTTAAGTTGAGAGGTGAGAAAGTTGCTTATCGATTTCTTTACTCTCTCGCTGGCTCTATGGCTGCGAACAAAAATGCTAAAATCGTCAGCATATCTTACAAAACAATGACCTCTAGATTCTAATTCTTTATCAAGTTCATCTAGTACAACGTTTGACAAAAGTGGTGATAAAGGACTCCCTTGTGGGGTTCCTTTAATTCGTACAGATGTCACTCCCCCTTTCATAATTCCACATTGTAAGTAACGACGGATTAGTAAAAGTAGGCGTTGATCCTCTACTTTATGGCTTAATTTCCATATCAATCGGTCATGGTTCACTTCATCAAAGAAGCTCTTCATATCCATATCGACAACGTAGTACATGTCATCTGAAACATATTCACTCGCTTGTTTTAATGCCTGATGAGCACTACGTTTGGGACGAAATCCATAACTGTAATTTGAAAACTCATTCTCGTAAATAGGAGTTAATACCTGAGAAATAGCTTGTTGAATAACTCGATCCTGAACTGTAGGGATACCTAATTCGCGATCCCCTCCATTGGCTTTCGGAATCATAACACTCCGAACGGATTGAGGATAGTAAGTACCTAGCAAAATATTGTCAACCATTGATTCGCCATATTCGGCGTACCATGTTGAAAATTTTCCAACCGGTACTCTATCTATACCTGCGGATCCTTTGTTTCGTTTCACCTGCTTAAATGCACGATGTAAATTATCGTGCGAACATACAATACCGATCAAGTCGGTAGCTAAGGCTCGTCCTTGTTTATTGACTCGTTTTACTTGCTTCCCCAATGATAGATTCGCGCCCTCTACGTGTTTACGATCTCCATATTGGTGTATAGTGTCCAGCCTCCGTTCCATGAACAGATCTAATTGGTACGCTATGTCTTGCTGATGCTCCATAAAATAAACGTTCGACTGACTGCTCCTTACGTTAATTGATTCAGACCTTCGTTTTCCTAAAAAAAAGAAAACGACTATGTCTTCTGCTGACTTCTCACTCTTATAAGTACCTATGGCCGATTGTCTCCTCTCGGTTTGTTACGGGTGCAACAGGTGGTGAGATCTCTCGGGATAAGGTAATAGACTTTCCTTGCGTATCGCCTGATTTACTGTATGGAGTTACGGTTGAATTTCGGGCGTTCCCAATCTATAGCTCGGTTGCCCGCTCCAAATCAGCCTTATATCAGATTTCTGTGCGTCAATACGTCAAGTTTGCTAATGGCTTCCTTCAGATTTGGAGTCACCTCCAACACCCTTGCCAATTGCTAATGTTTCCTATCAACTCGGCACATACAGAGACTTGCACTCTGCTAGACTATTACCATGCCCGACATACCAAAAAAAGGAGTAGTTTACAAAACTACCCCTTAAACCACATCTCACAAATCATTGAATACTAAACCATATAGGTTTATTATATCTTTAACTCACAAAAAATAAGTTCCTTTCTAAAATCACGAAATATCTGGATATAAAGTTTTATGAATATATCCAGAAATCAATATTTTAGATTCCATAATTTCTTGATATATTATTCTACAGGAATGATAAACGAGGCATACCCAGTAGTGGTAAAATGAGGTTTATCACTTACTTTTTTACTATTCAAATCATAACTAAAATAACCATCATATTTGGTTGTTGCCAGTCCAAACAACGCCTTGTCTTTATACAATGAAGCGATTCCACTAAAAGAGTTACTACGAGGTAATCCAATATTACGTATCGTTTTGGCATAAATATCGACCTCCACCGCCAATACAGAGCGATCCTCAATATAATTTGCTGGAGTTCCATGATAATCTGGAATATCCACACAAGCATACATCTTACCATTACGAGCATATTTAACAGACCAAAATACATTGGCACGATGGGGCTCGTCAGCGATATCCACCTGATTAATTACAAATGAATAGCTATCATCAAATTCGGTCTCTCCATTTTTAATTCGAAGGATTCCAGCATTTTGACCTGGAACGGCACCAAAACCACCCAAACAGACTATATAAATATCATGGTTCTCATCCATAAATATCGAATTTGGATCCAAAGGTCTAGTAGGTTGTGAAATACTCCCTAGCTTGGTTGTAATCATTTTCACTACTTTATCGGTCTTTGTATCGAGAATCAACACATCAGAAGCAGCTCTTTTAATCGAAGGAAAATATCCTCCAACCATCTGGTTCAGTCCAACATACAATAGATCATCACGAACAACCATACAAGACGGATCTGGATTTTGGTCTCCCACTCCATAAGAAGAGAGGTCTATCTCCTTGATCTTCTTGAGAGTACTTGGATCAATCACCATAATCTTGCCGCGTTTAGACATCGACATATAGAGTTTGTTCTGACTCTTTACAATATTAGATGCACCCGAAGCCAAAGGGATTTGAAGAGAAGCCTCTTCAGATAATTGACCATTATTTATCACATAACGTTTTAACATACTCGATTCATTAGACCAACCTGGAGTAATGTAAATCTTCTTATCAATGATGATTGGAGCCACCCCATACGAGATAGGGAAAGCAGATAAATTCGTATATTTTTTCTCTTTTAATCCATCTGCTAGTTGCATAAAATTTGCCCCCGTCTGTCCATCTGGATTTGGCGCAGAGGAGATAAAAAGTAAATCCCCTTTGTTTGTCTCTACACTACTCTCGTCTTTATTACATCCAACGATTGATAGAATCAAAAACATCGATACCGTAAAAATTGTCGTATTTCTCATCATCATGTATTATTTTATTTTTTCTCTTTCTTTTATTGATAATTATCTAGCCCCTTTCTTCTCTACGATGTCTAACCTTAAGGATGACACCAAAGGAAAAACAGGCCACACTATTTCCATATATATCGTATCTTCATATTAAAGTTACGACCAGGCAAAGGGCGATTAAACTCAGATATAACCTTTGCATTTGTAAGATTATTAACCTGAAAAGAGAGTATCACGCCTCCATTAAATAAGCTATGTTCAAGACCTAACTGTACAGTGGTCGCACGAGGTATTATCTTCTCTTGAAAATTACTCAACTTAAAATCTCGATAATACTCTTCCACGAAAGAGAGTTCAGAATAGAGACGAGTATTCTGTCCCCTCCCACCGAATAAGTTCTCTTTGTGCAGGTCAAATCCACAGTTAAAGAATAGATATGGGATATTGGGCATTCGTGCCCCTTTGGAGAAGTTCGCTACAGTCGAATTGGGACCATATTCTCTATCATCACGTAAATCTTGATAAGTACCATTTGCAAACAAATAGACATGGTTTGTCACATCCCATTTTATCTCTGCTTCCATACCAAGTGTACGCATTCTTCCAAAGTTTTGATATATCGACTGCAGTGGCCCTCCTGTAAAGCGGATCATATCAATAAGATACATATAGAAGGTATTTAACTCTAAAGAAAATAGATTTCCGCTACTATTTCTTCGTTCATACATCCACCCTAGATTGGCACTAGTATTCCTTTCTGGAACCAAATCCACAGCAGGAGTAATCAAGAAACCATCTCCCAATAATTCACTCTCAGAGGGGATACGTACATCATATGCCAAGGATGCTTTAACAAGTAAGTATGGATTAAAACGAAACCTTACTCCATCACTTATCCCCCAGTCCTGCTTTTGTATCGAAACCTTTTTTGTTGCACTACCATTATTCAATTCGGCCAAAGTGGAGTTCATCGAATAGTAGTAATATTTAACGGAGAAAGCATTCACCAATCGCTTATTATTGGTAGAAGACTCTAAAGCCAATCCTGCGATATAACTATTCATTCTACTATTAAAATTCGTTCTATAACCACGTGCTTTTTCTTCTAAAGTATCCTGTGGAATATTATAGGCATAATTATAGACCGAATTTAAATTCAAGTTATGATTAGAACTCAATTCATAATTAAGATTGGTCTTTTGCATTCCAATATACTTCTTATTATAGGAGTCGTTAGGTGTCACCCCGACTTCTCCTCCAAGCGCATGAACCGCTGGATATTTAGTCCCATTAAAGTCATAGCGAGCGTTGGCAGTATCTTTAAATTGAGTAATCGCACACCCGATATTGTTTGCAATATCTAAGTAAAGATTCTTAACTAAGAAATCACTCTTTTTAAATTTATTAGATAGAACATACGATTCATTCAACATATAGGCTCCTTGTATATCGAACCCTGTGATTCCTTGAATCTCCTTCTTTGTATTGGTATAAGATGGCTCAAAAACGATCTCATCAAACCACAATCGTTTAAAGGTCATCCCTCCCGCCAGAACCTTCTTTACAAATTTATCGTGACTACGTGTAACATAATGACCTGGTTCTAAAGGGAGTTCCATTTCATAATTATTATCAGAAGTTGTATACCACCCCCCAATACCATACTCAAAACCTCTTTTCTTATTATTCCTTTTTAATATACAATTCATTTTATGGGTGTTATACGACCCAAAAGAATAAGCTGCATCCATATATTTTTCAGGATACTCTTTGGTCACAATATTCACTGCACCTCCTATGGAAGACCCACCAAAACGAGCAGGAACCACCCCTTTGTATACTTCAATACGTTCAATCATATCTACAGGAATATCATTAAGATCCAAAAAATCAGCATTGTCGTTCATCGGCATCCCCTCAATATAATATCCAATTCGTTTCCCTTCGAGACCTCTAACAGAAAGTCGAGATGATGCCCCTTCAGCACCAGTTCTACGAATCTTCACTCCTGCAGTACGACTTAAAACATCATTGACATCACCTACAGACCCTTTTATCTCATCCATACTTATAACAGATATTGGAAGCGCATTTTCTCTCATGGAACTTGCCACTGAAGTCCCGTTTACAACCACATCCGATAACTCCTTTGTCGTTTTAGACAATACAATATCTACAGTTTTGTCGTTCCCTTTTACCTTGACCTCTTTGCGTATAGAGGCAAAACCAATGTAGGAGACATACAACGAATGTTTCCCTTCAGGAACCAATAATTGATACGATCCATTTTTGTCTGTTACAACCCCTTTCTTTAAACTATGTATTACCACAGAAGCACCAGGCAATGGCAACTTATCATCTTTACTTACAATGGTTCCTTTGATATAAAATTTCTTTGGTGCACCATATGAGATGGTGCTCCCCCCAATTAATAAAAGGAACAGCAGAACACTACATATATTAGACATTTGAATTTGTTTTATCATCATTCTCTTTCAACTTGACATATTAATCCCTATAAATGGGTATTGGCACTACTATAATGAGACAATACTTTTACTTTTAATTAAGACTAAAACTAAACAGATGCAAAACTACGCCACTATAAGTTAATCAATCTTAAATATCACGAACTATAAATTATACGAGAAGGGCAAATAGAATGAGCTACTATATTAAAATTAATGAAGACGATCTTTCCGAAGTTACCATGGAGAGAAGCGCAACGATTACGCTGAAGGAGGGGAATCTAGGTTGTCCTTCAGAAAGTATCCACGATCAGATCGGAGATGTAAACTATATACTGAAAAACTTTCAAGGATTTAGCATCACACAATGGAGTGGTGTATTCAAAGAGGATATTAAAATCAGTGGTTTTAATGAATCTCCACTATTCGCAACCCATTTCATGCTTCAGGGATGTTCTGAGTATACTCTCGAAGGACACACTTCCGATATTGACTCAAACAGCCATAATCTTTGGTCATTGGGTCCACAAAGCAACAGCTCTACCTTTTTCAACAAAGACCAATATATGGAGTCGTTTAGCATCGTATTCCATCCAGAATATCTGAAACTACTTGTTAATAGGTATCCTGAATTATTAGAAAAATGCTACACAAGATACTGCAAAGGAGAAACTTTTACTTATCAAAAGAGACACTGCAACATATCTCTAGAGATACAGCATCTAATAAAACAGATCAAACAGTCGCATTTAATGGGAAATGTTCAGAATCTATATATAGAATCTAAAATAATGGAAATCCTCTCTATCCAATTGCAGAGCGATAACCATCCCCACCGTTCTATCCATAGGAAAGGGGATATTGATAAGATACATGAAGCAAAAGATATTTTATTGTCTAATTTGAACAATCCCCCAACCATAAAAGAGCTAGCCTCCACCGTAGGAACCAATGAAAAGAAACTAAAATATGGGTTTAAAGAGGTCTTTGAAAATACGATATTTGGATATCTGTTCGATTACAAAATGGAACTTGCACTAACCTATCTCAAAGATAGAGATCGTTCTATAGTAGAGATCGCAAATCTATGTGGATACGAATATGCTTCCCACTTTTCTACAGCTTTCAAACGTAGGTTTGGGGTGGCACCTATGCAATATCGCAAATCCTTTTCCTAGAATCTAAATGTGGAATAAAGTGATAAATATTGGATACTAATACTAAGCACTTCATAAAGAACCATTTGTTAGTCATTCCATACATCTACTTTCTCTTCCCGTGCATAAAGGATTCATTTTTTGATTACAGAAAAAGTAGATTAGAAGCAGTGGTTGAATTGGAAGGCACACTATTTTTATTCTGAATACTTTCCTCCCACCTCAAAAATTTCAATCTTTGCATAATCGATACAAAAGAGAACATGCACCTTTATAAATCATTTACGCGGATGGAAAACAACAAACATCGACTATTCTCATACGGCACCTTGCAACTGGATAGAGTGCAAATAGAGACCTATGGACGTCTTTTAACAGGAACCAAAGACATCCTTCCAGGATACAAACTGGACAAACTTAAGATCACCAGCCAAGAGGTAATTGAGAAAAGTGGGAAAGAATACCATCCTATTGCTGTGAAGACAGGAAAAAAGGAAGACTTTATTGAGGGAACCATATTTGAGATTACCCAATCCGAACTAGAGGAGACCGATAAATATGAGGTTAGCGACTACCAAAGAATATTGGCTCCATTTCAATCTGGAACCCAAGCATGGGTATATGTTGCCCATGAAGACGAGGCATTATAATTAAGAGCCACAAAACATAGTCCCCAATGGTAATGAAGGAGTCTGGCAGACGTAAGACTCCTGCAATTTACTACAAGAAGAAATAGCTCTTTTTCCAATCACACGCAGTCTACTTGGAAGAACCAACTCTTTTTTTGGGGATTTACACCTAAAAACAGGTTTCCCTTCAATCTCATCAGGAATAACAAACCCATCCGTTGGATAGGTGCCATGATACCCGACAATCTCCAATCCTTTTTCGATATCCCCATTACTTAAAGTGAAAGTATAATCCACCACTTCAAACTTATCAAGCTCTTGAGAGTGAGCTCCTATTGTTAGGATCAATAGCAATAAAAAAGACAAATAATATTTCATAAGAATTTTGAGAGAAATCTTATTTTGTGTCCAAACAAAATAAAAAGTCATTCAAAATGTAGGTTAGAAAAACAGCTTTACGCGTTCATATATAGTTTGGAACAAAAATAAATAGAAACAGATAAAAGCCACAAACAAATCAAGACTACTTCACAAACAACCTCCAATAAAGAGCCTCTAAGAAGCTTATAAAATCTGATCAAGAGATTTTATAACCACACATTTTATGCAGAAATAAATTACTATATTTATGCTAAATTAATTACCGTATCACCCTTTCCCTCTTTACATGAGTATAAACAACAAAACAACCGACTATTTCAATACCCTTTCACCCATATCGGATGAAAAGATTGCAGCACAATATAAAAATGCGCTCCTATGGGCTATCAAACAAAATGATGTCAAAAACATTGCAATCACTGGATCGTATGGTTCTGGAAAGAGCTCTATTCTAAAAGCGATAATATGTGATAATCAAGAAAAAGATAGCAGTAAGAATATTCCTAAAATCAGCCCAAATGACTCAAAGAACGAAAGCTATAACGACAAAGAGAAGAATGATTTCAATATTATGAAATCAGAATGTCTCTTCCTCTCCTTAGCCAATTTTTGTGAAACATCCGAAGAAAAAAAATATACACAAACAGAGATTGAAGAACATATCTTACAACAGATATTCTATCAGTTTTCCCATAAAGACCTCCCATTCTCTAAGTTCAAACAAATAAAAAATATCAAACATATTCGTCGCGTAATTGTCGGAGTTCTGTGCTGGTTGTTCTCTCTACCTTTCATCCACGACATCATACGCCTATTGAAACAAAACTTCCTCGCAATTTCAGCAGATGGGTTTCAAAATTTCTTTTCTTCGATATTGTGGTTTGCTTCTATTATCCATTTTGTATTATTCGGTTTATTTATTGGAGGATGTTACTTTATCTTCCAAAAGCTTATCACCCTATGCCATATTACCAACCTTAAAAAACTAAGCTTTAAATCAACAGAGGTGGAATTGTCAGGAAACTCTGTTCTAAACAAATATATTGAGGAGCTCATCTACTTCTTTGATGCAAACGAGAAGAAAAAGTATGTAGTTATTGAAGATTTGGATCGTTTTGATAATCTCTCTCTATTTACAAAACTTAGAGAGGTGAACCTAATGATTAACAATGCCCCTTCGGTTTCACAAAGAGTGATCTTCATCTATGCACTTCGAGACGACCTCTTTAAAGAGACACTACATCGAACCAAATTCTTTGACTTTATCTTACCGATAATACCCATTATAAACACAAGCAACTCTGGAGATAAGCTTAGAGAGCTCCTTCCCTCAAAAGAGGACGAAAAGGATTTAGAAATTTTAAGCAACGACTATATCAACGATATTTCAATCTTTATCCATGACCTACGACTTTTGAAAAATATCGTCAATGAATTTATTATATACAATACTTCAATAAACCCAAAACACGATCAAAAACAGTCTCAGTATATCTTTAGTATTATCGTCTATAAAAATATATTCCCGAATCAGTATACACTTGATCAAGAAAACAGAGGGCTATTGTATCAAATATTTGAAATTCAAAAACAGGAGCTAATTAATTGGTCTATCGATGAAAATGAATATTCAGGGCCATTTGTATATGATGAATCAAAATACATTGCAAAAGAAGAAGAGAAACTCCGCGAAGAATATTTGCTTGCGATATTGAGAAGATACAATAATCTTCAAAATCTAGATAAAATAGATTTTAAGGAGATACTTAAAAATGAAGACAAATTCTCGAAATTTTGTAGAAATCAGCAGTACATAGAAAACGGAAACTATTGCACTATCAATTTTCATGAAATAGAATATGAAATAGATGAATATTCTACTTACATAAATCGACGAAAAGAGTTACTTGTACAATTTTCATTACCCCAAAGCCTAAGTAAACTAATCCGTTTTTGCCCAGATGATAGTTGGAAAATGACACTTTTCAAAGAATCGACCAATTTATCAAAAGAAAAAGAGCTTCTCGCATTAATGCTTCGCAAAGGATATATAGATGAAAACTACTTTCACTATATGTCATATTTCTACGAGGGTGCCTTACGTACAAATGATCATGCATTTCTAATGAATGTCAAGACTCAACAAGGAGATAATTTCGAACACAAACTTACAGAAGAAAGCATTCATAATGTAGTTTCTAAAATATCACGAGACGAATATTGTTATAAAACGACTTTAAACAAACAAGTAATTTTATATCTATTATCACTAAATGAAGACTCAACGGATTACCGCTTAGACCTTATATTAAGGCAGTTATCAAATAATACATCTGACAATGTATTCGAAAAATACATCGGTCCTATTTTTAACTCCCTAGACCATGTAGAACAAAAAAGGTTTATCCAAATTATTGTAGAAAAATATTCTTATGGAATATGGAAGGATATTCAGAATACAACAACAGATGATGGCATTTTGGTTACTTATCTAAATACCATTTCATCATTAGATAAATCTTTAATTCAGAAGCTAAACAGGGAATCAGATGAACAATTAAAACCCTATATTGAAAAGAAAAAAGATTTTATAGATAGTGGTATAGAGTATGATCATGCAATAAATCTTATGGAAGCACTGGATATCAAATTTTCGGAGCTTACAAAAACAGAGAACTCAAACTAAAAGCTCTTCGAGTATATTTACAAAAACAACTGTTATAAGCTGAATAGTGAGATGCTTCTCTTCATTTTCTCCAATATAACCAAAGAAGACAGCACACTGCAAAACAGCTATGAAACACAGAATTACACCTGTATTGCCAACCTTGGGGAAAAAGTACTAAAAGACTATATCGATAACAATATTAAGGACTATTTCCATAATATATACTTAAAACTAAAACAGCCACAACAAGAGTCTGATGATACCCTTACATATTTTATAGAGTGCTATAACCAAAATAAAGAGAATATACCCATAGACCAAATTCTTGATAAAGTAACCACACAAATCATAGACCTAGAGGAATTTGAAAACCAAACCATTTTAGACAAATTATTTGAACATAACGTAGTGCAGCCTTGTTGGAACAACCTATATTACTATTGGGTAAATAATAGTTTGGATGAGACAGCAGTCCAATGGTTGAATCAAGCCCATGTCGCCAGTGCCTTATTAGAAGAAAAAAACAATGACACAGAAGATCACTTATCTGAAATATACAATACTACACTTATAGAGGATATCTTTAAAGCAAACTCCCTTTCAAACCCAGTATACAAAGAATATACCGACATATTTAGACTTGATGACTTAGATCTTAAATCAATAGAAAGAGACAAACTCTATATCCTTGTAGAGCAGCAGAGCATCACTTTTAATCCACATCACTATAACCAGCTTGAAAAGACAGAAGATATTGATCTTTTGAACCTCTTTGTAGAGAACAATATCCACGAATTTATCGAAACACACAGCGAGTACAGCTTTGATATCCCGCTTTATAAGAAACTTCTAACCTCTAAAAAGATTCACTCAGAACAGAAGATGAAACTGATAAATTGTTTGGAAAGTATCGATGACATCAAACTCATTGATATCGTGTGTCATGTTCTTTTAGAGAGTACAAATGAATATAACAACTCAGACCAAATTCTAAATCTTATCACAAACACTAGCGACCAAGAGATTCGATTAAAGATGTTCAACCAATACATGCATCTCTTAAATAAACACGAAATCCACGACATTTTAAATCAGCTAGGAGACCCATACACCAAAGCGACAGAGCCTAAAAAAAGACCCAAATGGGAGAATACCCCTTTGAACCATCAAATTGTAGAGAAACTCAAAGAAAACGGCTTTATCTCATCCTTTAAAGAGATGGGAGACAACAAAATAGAACTCATAAACAAGGCACATGAAATTATGCATCTCTAAACCAAAGATCGTCGATAAAGACCTCTCAATCTATTTAAATCCACTCAGAGTCTGGCTTGAAAGCCAAACTCTGACTGAAGCTATGTCTTATTATAGCTCTAAATATTTTGAGTTAGATTTCGTCTTAGAGCAATCCGATTTCGAACCTAAAAATTAGCCTCATTTAAGAATACTTCTATCCTCTTCCTTTCTTCAGAGCAAAACAGATCAACTAGATCTAACCTACCTCTAATATTCCATGGAAACCTCTCGATAAAACGACACCAAAGAGAGAATAAGACACTTCTGAACTCTAAAAAACTCCATGGAATAGACATCTTATTGTTAAATATTGTTTATTTTGCATTTTATCTATCGGTCCCGATCCCAAGGGAATGAACCGCCATATAGATTCCGTGTAGATTCTTAACTCATATACAAGGTGAAGATCCTATACTATAAAAAGAAGATTCAATAGACACCAACCATTTCATTCAACTCAGGATAATTATTCATATCGTAGGAGGAAGAATAAGATGATTTAAAATGACACACCAAAAACATATACTATGAGATATCTATTTAGAAGTTTGTTCTTCACCCTATTCATGTCCATCTATTTGAATGGAGCAGCCCAATCGTCCTATGGGACAATTATTGATGGACAATTTGTTTGGCAGAAGGTCTTTCAATCCACCCAATCGAAAGAGACCATCAAAGAGAATATGCTGATGTCGATGGATCTAAGAAAAGTCCATGACCAAGGCAACCGAATGTGGTTTGTTATAAGTGGCGTACTCATCGATCATCTAGGAGCAGGAGTTTCCGCACGGAATTGTCCTTCTGCACTATTATACAATAGCTTGAGATGTCATGTCTGTATCGACTTTAAAGAGTCCAAATACCGTGTGACCATATGCAACATAAAACTAGAGGATATTTCACAGTCCGTAACCAAAGAGGATAGTCTAGGCGTACTCAACCTTTACTACGAAACCCGTAGAATTGAAAAGGTCCTTCTAAGTCTCAAAAGGAGCAAACTAGAATCAAAATACATTAACGATACAAAGCAGGTCATAGACCACACTTTTGAGGTTCTTTTTAGAGAGAAGACATGTTTTAGGGATGATGGCTGGTAAATCTTTATAGAAACGTCGGCATATAAAGGTAGTACTTTCTCTTTCAAATACACTTATTTGGACAGTGCCATGACAATGCAAAAAACGGTTTTATTCAGGAAAATAACAGTAGATGATCAGAAAATCACATAAGATTCCTCCGTACTTCAGTTACCCTTTGGTTACCCTTCCGTTACCCTTTGGTTACTCTAGGAGTAACCAAAGGGTAAAGAAGGTGTATGTGAAGGGTAGAGAAACGAGGGATTATAAGATGGTTATTTTACTTCGATAATTAATTTCTGTACTTCATCTGTAGGACCTATACTTCGACTAGTGGTCACTATACTTCGACTAGTGGTTCCTGAGCTTGTCGAAGGGCTCAGCAACCTAAATATCGAAAGGCTCAGCAATCTATATTCCGATCAGTTCACATCATATATCGATTGATCCGATAATTCGAAATAGAGACAGGTTGGTAGATATAAAAACAGACGATGCCGCAACCCAGAGAAATAAACTCTGTGAGACGGCATCGGCATCAAGATAGTTGGGTTAAATAATTTGGTTTACAGCATCGATAGGGAAGCTTTGGGGGTATCCCCCATAAAGAACTCTATTTTTCCACCTTTTACCAGATCTTGGTGAGTAAAGAAGGGCTTTTGAAGCGCCGTTCCATTCAGTAAGACTTTCTGGATATAGATATTCTTAGAGTTATTATTATAAACGATAATATCGAACATTTTATTATTCAATTTAATGGATGCTTTATCCACCAATGGTCTTCCTAGGTGGTATACAGGATCTCCAGGGCATACCTGATAGAACCCAAGCGCATTCATTACATACCATGCTGACATCTGTCCACAGTCCTCGTTGCCGATAATTCCATCAGTTGAGTCGGGATAGAAGCGGTGCATGATCTCGTCAAGTATCTCAGCAGTCTTATAAGGAGCATGTGTCCATAGATAGAGATAAGCCATATGGTGACTTGGTTCATTTCCATGGGCATATTGTCCTATTAATCCAGTAATATCTCCAGAGGCCTCTTTTCCTGATATCTCCGAACTGGTATGAAAGAGAGTATCTAGTTTGGCTTCAAAACGATCCTCTCCTCCATAGAGCATCACGAGTCCCTTTGGATCATGAGGGGCAAGAAAGCTCCACTGATACGCATTTCCTTCGGTATAGTCACTATGCTCATGAGACGAATACTTTGGGTCGAATGGAGTACGCCATGACCCGTCCGCATTTTTTCCACGCATAAAGCCAGTAGTACGATCAAAATAGTTTTTATAGTACTCGGCTTTAGTTTGATATGCTTTGGCAATATCTTCTGCATCATAGTTCTTGGCAATTGTAGAGATACACCAATCATAGTAGGACATCTCTAATCCATTGGATACCGACTTCGAGATAGAGTCCGTAGGGATGATCCCATATTTCTCTTTGTAGTAGATATGTTTCGACATCACACGCTCCCCTCTTGGTTCCACAATAGAGTCTAAGATCTCAGGCCTATAGGTAGAAGCCTTCACCACTGCATTCATTAGCACTTTAGGGTCTCCATGATAGAGGTTCTTCGCAACAGCATCAGCCAATACTGAGACAGCAGGGTATCCTACCATCGTACCAGTATAGTTAGAAGCGAGAGGCCACTTTGGTAAAATGCCACCCTCCTGACTTTTTCTAACCAAATTAGCAGCAAATTCACTACTACGTTTTGGTTCAATGATTGTCAATAAAGGGTGTAGTGCACGAAAGGTATCCCATAACGAATAGACACTATAGTTTGTCTGTCCTGGGGCTGCTTTTTTCACCTCTCTCTTCATCGAAAGAAAACGCCCATCCACATCTTGATAGATGAAAGGTGCAATCATACTGTGATATAGTGCAGTATAAAATACTCTTTTTACAGAAAGGTCTTTGGTCTCAATCTGAATGGAGGACAACTGTTTTTCCCAAAGCATTTCTGCTTTCTTTTTATAGACATTGAAGTCCCAAGAAGTTCCCTCTGCAATCATATTCTTTGCTGCTCCCTCCACATCGACAGGAGAGATCGCCACTTTCACCGTCAACGGACGATTGCTTTCGTCAAATTGTAGTTCTAGTTCCAAATCACGTTCCTCCGCAAAGGTTGATTGTTTGTCCGCACCCTTAGCATGTACTACATGTTTCACAAAAGGTTCGCTAAACTCTGCGCGGAAAGCGACACGGTGATCGTATGCCCAGCCGGAAGTTCGTTTTACCCCTTCAATAGTATGATCGTTTACAATTTTTATTTCGCTCATTTTGGGTTTATGTCCCCAATCTTGTTGTAGTGTAAATCCCAAATCGATCTTCACTTTACGCTCTTTTGCATTGTCGTATTGATACTGATGAACTCCAATTCTAGTAGAGGCGGTAAGCGAAGTTTGGATGTGAAAATTATCAAGATAAACGCGATAAAAACCCAGGAGAAGCACTCTCCTTGTCTTTAGAAAAAGTAGCATATAGCGTATCACTATAGGCCCCAGAGAAAGGAAGGATAGAGATATCCCCTAAGTCTCCAATCCCTGTTCCTGAGAGATGGCTATGGCTAAAACCATAAATATGGTTATCCTGATAGTAATATCCAGAGCTCGCCTCCCACCCTTTCAGGTGGGTATCGGGACTTAGTTGTACCATCCCAAAAGGAGTGGTTGCTCCAGGAAAGGTATGTTCATGTCCATCGGTTCCAATAAAGGGATCGACAAAAGAAATTAAGGAGGATTTCGACTGCTCTTCATTTTGAGGAGAACAAGCAAAAAGCACTGCCATCATACATATAATTAATATCGTTCTATTCATCATGCGAATCAAGAGTTGGATTTCATATCTAACCAAGTGGTTTAATTACCTATATAATAGACATTTATATTGTTTTTATCCTTGAAAATCAGTATCTTATAGTTGTTTTCAAAGCGACTTTAAAATATGATAATCAAGGATAAGGACTTCAATTTAATAAAAATATACGATCTAATTTGTTATTATTTCGATGAGTTAAGATATTATTGTGAACGATTTAGTAACAATAACTCCCCTTGCTTTACTGATCAAGAGGTGATGACAATATATCTTTTTGGTGTTCAATATCAAGAATACACCAAGATAAATCAGATTCATAAATTTGCATGTGATTACTTGTCTGACTGGTTTCCAAATTTAGGATCTTATCAAGCATTTTGTAATCGCCTTAATCGTTTAGGTGGAGCTTTTACAAGATTGTCTGAGTTATTACTTGAAGACACTCAGCCTAATGATTGTATTATCGATCAATGTTTACTTGATTCGATGCCAATTATAACGTGTTCTGGCAAACGAAAAGGCAAGGTGGCCAATGAAGTAACCAATAAAGGCTATTGCTCTACGAAAGGAGTTTACTATTATGGCATGAAGCTTCATATGCTGGGGATAAGACGACAAGATGCTTTACCATTTCCAGAGCAAGTCCTTTTTACTCCTGCATCTGTGAACGATATTGTCGTTTACAAGGAGAGATGGTCAGAGATGCGGAACAGAACCTTCTTCGGAGATAAAATTTACATGCATAATGAATTTAACCAACAAGTGAAGAATCAGTATAATTCAGAAATGTTGACACCTATTAAGGCAATAAAAGGGATGCCCTTGATAATCAAACAAAGAATAAAAGCAGCAGATGATTTGTATAATAGAGCTGTATCTAAAATTAGACAACCTATTGAAGCAATGTTCTCTTGGCTAATCGAAAAAACAGATATACAAAGAGCTAGTAAAGTAAGGTCTACAAAAGGATTAATGGTACATGCATTCGGTAAACTAACTGCAACGTTTCTTAATTATGTTTTGAACCCTTGATTCGCACTAAAAACAAAAAAGGAGAAGCAATGACTACCTCTCCATCCATTCAGTAAAATGTCAATTCTCTTTACGTGTCACTAGTAGATAAAAGACACCACCAATTATTTGTAAGGAATCAGCAATAATTGCAGCCATATAGCCAGCTCCCCAAACTGGGTTCATCATATAGATCCAAACACATCCAGCAACCAAATAACTCTTTTCAATCAAAGAGTACCAAATGATATTCTTTCTAAGTTCATAATTCTTTGCACTTCTAAAGATCATCACTCCAATTCCGACCACCATTATCCCCCAATGTCCAACTAAAGGCAATGAATTGATTTTATCGCCAAAATCTAACCCCATAGTAGCCAAAGTTCCTTTATATGGAGCCAAGGCAGAGGGGAGTGTACCCAAAGCTGTAACAATACCTGAAATCCAAAAATACCACTTATTATACTTCTTCTTCCAATTACTCATAACTTCAAATAATTAATTTTCTATACAACTTCATTTTGTCTAGTTCGCATGATCTCAAACCTTTTCTACTGACAAGCACTTAAACTACTAATGGTTAAAAACAACACTTTGTTCAATCATACTCTTAATACATCTATAAAACGAATATATAGGTTTAAAGAAACAATAATGAATAAACGTTCATTTTTGATTAAATAAAACCCTACTTTAAATACACAAACAAATAAACACCAAATAAAACCCTACTTTAAATGTCTTTATTAAATAATCGAGGGCAAATATAACACTCCAAAATCAATAACCGAACGTTCATTCACCTTTTAGATTATTTTAATAAATTGATCATACGATTTAAGACACAACACAAACAAGCCACATATAATACCTGCATTCAACACATTAGATACAACACACAATTAGTTGTCAAATAAAAATGCTCCCTCAAATGAGGGAGCATTTTTATTTGACAACAGAACTTATATCACAAGAAACAGGATAATACATCCAATCATTTCTATAGAGCAATAATGAATACGATCTAGAGATCACACCAACATTATATAATGAAGATATGATCTTCATTATATACCTCTAGCTTTACCAATAAAAAACAGACATAAATGGTTCGTGAGAAGTAAACTGATTAATCTCTTCATAAAAACCAATATCATAGATCCCCCCTAGCTAATTAGAAAACATCCATATAATTACATTGTGGATAACGATACTGTGTCAATATCGTGCCACAAAAGTTTTTTTTAATACGTTTCACTATAGAGTAATAATGATCGATTACTGAATAGTAAAACCAAAAGTTAAGTAGATTTGCTCAGAAGATGGATTGTAGATAAGAGATCCTTGGATAGGTATCTGAAAACGATCACTCACCTCCAATGCATCTTGATAACTAATCCCAGTATTATGTATACACAAATTATTGTTCGTAGTTCCTCCACCCCCAATAAACAGAGAAATCTTATTTTTTGTATACTTTACCTCTCCATACATTGTATTTGGACCATTCAATAGCCCATAAAAAGATGCTTGAAAACGCCCAAAAGTTTTCATCGCTCCAAGTTCATAAGTATGTGCATTGCAGGACATAAAGTTACCTTGATTCCCAGGCTCTACGGGAAAATAATAATCAGTAAGTAACATTTTAAAAGTTTTACTAAAACTATAACTAGACCACAAATCAACCTCTGCATTATTCGGACTGATATTTAATGAGTAGTTACCCCAAGCACCAATAGAGAAATTCTTAAATGAATAAGAGAAAGATGGCTGAACTACGGGTCCATTACCATAGTCATTTCCCCTCCACACATAACGATTCATAAAAGTTCCAGAGAGACTCCATCCCTCTTTTTTTTGCGCCGTCAAAACAAAAGAGGCCATCATTAGACATAATAAAAATGCTGCTTTTTTCATAAGAAAATAATTTATTAGGTTTTCATTGCAGAATGATCACATAAAAAAAGAATCACATACAATTTGACACAATGATATATTTTTTAACATAAATAAACAAGCAATTAGATACAATATCTACCATTATTAATATTTTAATAACACCCCCTCAACAGATACACTTACATTCAGAGAAAAGTATAATATAAACCCACAACCCTCTAAATAAACAATGCAATATTCATCAAAAAACACTTATTCTAACACAACACCATCAATCAACAAAATCCATCACACAAGGATTATACCCCAAGATCTCCTCTAAACCAAAGACAAGGTGTCCCTGTAATCGAGAAGTCATGTACTTGGTCATATGATTTAAATCAAAGAGACATAGATCCATGATAAAAGTGATTTATCTCATTTTCAGTGAATTTAGGAGTACAATTAGATATAGGATTATTCTATATTATGTATATTTAGTAAAAACCTATTTTTCATTGATAACTCACGGTATATTCGACGTATAAAAAGGACACAGTTACAGAGAGGGATACCAACTTTACATCAAACGACCATATGGCTACAAATCAGTGTGCAAGAATACGTTACAAAACATTAGACCATTGCTTCCGGGATGTTTCAAAAAAATATTTCATTAGTGATCTTATTGAGGAGTGTAAAGAAGCATTGGAGAATGAATTTGGAGAGAACTCCAACATTACAAAAAGACAGATCTATAAAGACATACGCTTTATGCAGAGCGAAGCTGGTTGGGCAATTCAACTAGAGAGTCTTTATGAAAACAAAAACAAATATTATAGATACAGCGAACCTAAGTTCTCTATTGAGAACTGCAAAATGAGCGAACACGAACAAAAAATACTCCAAGAGTCACTACAAGTCTTAGAACGAATTGAGGGACTACCCTATTTTAAATGGCTAAACGAAGCAATCACACGTTTAAATACCGACTTCAGACATCATCATACAAACCACTTTTATATCTCTTTTGAAGAGAACCCTTTTCTCCATGGAAGAGAAAGATTAAGCAATCTATTTGATGCAATAACACAAAAGAAGGTATTAAAGATAACGTACCAAGGGGTTAAGATGGACTATCCTGAAACATGGTTGATACACCCTCACTTTCTAAAACAGTATAATTCCAGATGGTTCTTATTGGGAATAAGTGAGAATATTAGAAAAAACATAACCCTTCCTTTAGATCGAATACTTAAAATTGAAAACTCTGAGATTTCATTTATTAGATCCTCAATAAACTACAATGACTATTTCCACGAGATAGTAGGAATAACGCACCCTAAAGAGACAAAAGAAGACTTAATAACACTAGAGATTAATTCCGATTTAGTTCCTTATATAAGGACAAAACCATTACATATATCACAAAAGATAAAGGGGACAAAAGGAAATTGGACCACTATCGAATTACAATTGATTGTAAACTCAGAGTTCATTAATTTGATATTTTCACACGGAAAATCTATTCGTGTCACCAGTCCAAAATCATTAAAAAATAGAATTAAATCCGAAATAACGGAGATACTCCAAAACTACAATGAAAACTGATAAAACAACAGAGATAGTACTTCGATTTATCTAAAGCAAAGATTTGCATAGATATCGTGGTACTACCTCTTAATGAATTATCTACAGAAGATAATCGAATATACGTACAATTGGTTACTCCACTGTAATAACCTTTTTGTATGAGATACTCTCTGCGCTTGTACCTACCATAATCATAAATTCTCCAGGTTCTACAATCTCTTTCAAATCTTTATCAATCAAAGAAAGTGCCTTCACTGGAATATGGAATGAAACAATTTGATTCTCTCCTTCATCCAACGAAACCTTTTTAAATCCTTTCAGCTCCATCACTGGAGTGGTAACACTACTTACCATATCATTAACATAGAGCTGAACCACCTCTTTACCATCTCTAGAACCAGTATTCTTCACTTCTACCTCCACAGTAATCGTATCAGGCAGATGATATAAAGAGCGATTCACTTCAAATCGATCTAATTTAAAAGAGGTATAACTCAAACCATAACCAAAAGGATAAAGAGGTTTTGGGTTTGAGAAGACATAATCTCTACCAGGCTTTGTCATAGAACCAGGCTTATGGTAATAACCACGACCTGATGGCTTGAAATTATAATTTGTCATACTATGACCTGCACTTTTAGGCAAAGAGACAGCTAGTTTACCAGATGGATTCACCTCTCCACTTAAGATATGTGCTACAGCATTTCCCCCTTGCTCCCCAGGATACCATGCCTCCACGATGGCATCCACATTCTCTTTCAACCAAGGAGTACTATATCCACGACCATTCACCATTACCACCACTACTGGTTTACCTGTCTTTTGAATCTCTTTAACCAGATCAAGTTGAACTCCTGGAAGCCCTAAAGAAGCCCTATCAAATCCTTCTCCGCAAGTATTAACCTCACTGGTTCCACCACCCCAGCCGACGCCAGAAAGCGTAGCAGAAGTACCACCTACAACCACAATTGCAACATCACTCTTCTTTGCATTCTCCACAGCCTTTGCAAAACCAGAATGATCTAAACTAGTTAATCCACAACCTTCTGTATATAGAATACGATCTGCATCCACATACTTTTTCAACCCCTCTAACACAGTCACACCATCCTCATTTCTTTTAGAGTAACTATAATCACCAAATTGAACTTGATCCGCATTTGGACCACAAATCGATACAGAAGCATGTTCAAAATCAAGAGGAAGCGTATTGTTTTCATTCTTTAGCAACACAATAGACTCTTCGGCAATCTTAAGTGCCAATTCAATATGTTCTTTTTTATTCACCACAGACTCTACATGTCGAGTATTGACATAAGGATTATCAAAAAGACCTGCACGAAACTTTGTACTCAAAACATATCGAACAGAGCGATCTATTACTTTGACATCCAAAGTTCCCTCTTCAACCAAAACTTTTAAATTCTTATAACAATCATCTGAAGGAGCCTCTAGATCTACCCCAGCCTGAATACTTTGCAATGCTGCACTCTTACGATCTTTGGCCGCATGATGGAAATAGTTCAACATATCGATCCCTTCGTAATCAGAAAAGACGAAACCATCAAAATTCCACTCATTTCTCAATACATCTTGTAATAAAAAATGGTTCTTATGAGCAGGAATCCCATCAATCTCATTATAAGAAGGCATAATAGCTCGAACATTAGCCTCTTTTACAGCAGCCTCAAAAGGTTTAAGATGTAGTGATCGAAGCTCTCTCTCCCCTATAGAGGTAGGACCTAAATTGATCCCTCCATTAGGCACCGAATAAGCAGCAAAGTGTTTTGCCATACACATCACATGATTCGAAGGAAGATCCTCTTTCATACCTCCCTGCATACCCGTAATATAAGCAACCCCCATACGACTTACAAGAAAAGGATCTTCCCCATAACACTCCTCCACTCTCCCATAACGATGATCTTTAGACAAATCAAGCACAGGAGCCAAAGCCTGTCGAACACCAACAGAGCTTGCCTCTAATGCGATCGCCTGAGCCATCGTATGGATTAATTCAGGATTCCATGTAGCTCCCAAACCGATACTTTGAGGAAAAAGTGTTGCCCCGACAGCCAAATGTCCATGGAGGGTTTCAGCTATTAACAACCCAGGAATACCAAGGCGGGTCTCTTCTACAAGGTAATGTTGAACCTCATTATACACCGAAGCCACCTCTTTAGAGTAGATAAAAGGACTCGCTAAAGTACCAGATCCAATACCACCAAAAATGCGCTCCATAGCACCCTTCTTAAACTTCCCATTCTCAATCTCATGAGATAGTTCGCTCTGTTTTAGCTGTCCGATTTTCTCCTCTATGGTCATTCTTGCAAGAAGGTCCTCTACCCTTACATGCACCGGCAGAGAAGCATCTTGATAAGGCAACTGTTTTTTGGCATACCCCTGAACAAGGCAATGCAGAGATAAAAAAAGAAGAAATACTTTTTTCATAATATAGTTTTATTGGTTAATGATAATTAGTTCGAACACCACCCTTTCTGAAGCCATTTATCTATTTGTGCAAAAAAACTACTCAAAATAACTAGAGCCCCAAAAGAGAAGTAAATCATGGTTAAACTAATAAATAAAAAGAAGTATTCCATCACATAAAATAACAATATCATGCGAAATAATTGTCCCAATTTTAAGAGGTATCCCATCCACGTTAAAACAGTGTCTTTATAGTACAATTCTTCCAAAAGATGCGATTTTAATATTTATTCTACTTCTTCGAATTTAATCCATTGTGTTATGTGGACTTATTTGAATATAGTTCACTGAGCCCTTCGACAAGCTCAGGGACCACTTGCGAAACACAAGAGCAACTTGTCAACATTATAGTTCACTGAACCCTTCGACAGAAAGATCGCTGAGCCCTTCGACAAGCTCAGGGACCACTTGCGAAACACAAGAGCAACTTGTCAACATTATAGTTCACTGAACTCTTCGACAGAAAGATTACTGAGCCCTTCGACACGATGGGCACAGTGACTTATGAAACAACGATTCCCATAAGTTACTGCAATATTTGTTTTCGAAAACAAATAAATGCAACAACACATGTAATATTGGAAACTCCTGTTTCTGATTGATATATCTTAAACATTATTGGGGAAATCTACCGAACAATCAGACTGAATCTAACTAGACAGAAATCAACATATTGTACCCCTGTCACATAACCATCCTTATATAAAACCAAAAAAGGGTGCCTTTATTTCAAAGACACCCCCTCGACTAATAAGTCTAATATATTTTAAATACGTTCCATACTGTTGTTTGGAATCCATCCAGTATTTCCATCAGGAATACGAACCTCTTTCCATCCTTCAATACTATCAGTTATCTGCACTTTAATTCCCTCATGAAGAATAAAAAGCTCTGTACCAGTATCACTAGGAGCCCCTTTCACTGTAACACTCGGTTGGGTCACAATAGCATGAAGATGTTCTGTTTCATATAGATACTGGTTCTTTGCTGCAAGCCCGCTCGCAATACTACACAGGAATGCTACAATAGCAATAGCAAGTCCCCCCTTCTTCACACGAGAGCTATTCCCGAAGATAAAGAGAAGTGATAGTCCAAACAAGAAAGAGAAGAAAAAGACCAAACCAATCACACTCCACTGGGTAGCATTAAAAAGCTGCCTTATCTGATTCTTTACACGAACCACCATAGGCTGAGGCAAAGGCTCCACCTTATCCACAATATATTGATTTGCCATCTTCAAGTTGTAGGCAATATTTTTATTATTGGGATCAAGTGCCAAAGCACGTTCATAGTAAAGTATGGCTTTAGTAAACTCAGATAGCTTATAATAAGCATTCCCCATGTTATAATAAAGATCAGACTCTGCAAATCCCTGTGACTCAATCTCCTTATAGGTATCTAATGCCACTTTAAAATCACCCTTCTTATAGGATACATTGGCTTGATCAAACAGTTGTTCTGGACTTTGAGCCCATAGCGATAGAGAGAAACCCATCGCCACTATCAATACGACTATTTTTTTCATCATCTATCTATTATTTCTTTATCGATTTTTCTAACATACTCAACACGTTCACAGAACGCTGATAAATATCCTCTTGTGCTCCATGATCTTGAGAAGGAGCATAACGTGCAAACTCACAAGTATCTACAAGCGATATCAAAGCATCAACATCTTCTGGAGCCACCTTACGCTTAGCCAAAGACGCCACAATAGTCTCTTTGGTAAGTTCAGATTTTGGCAAAGTCAATTTATCCTCTAGATATCCCATCAGTGCCACAAGTACAGCCTCATAGAATAGTTCGTCTTCTGATCGTTTCAGATGGTCAGAAGCCTTCTTAAGACGTTTCAGAGCCAATCTATTTGCTTTCTTATTCTTAGTGCCCCAAACATCTTCTCTTTCACGAATACGTTTTAAGTTCATCAGATATAGTATTACAAAAGCAATCACTCCTATTACATATAGCATATAGAAAAGAAGGGTTCCAAAGAAGGAATGTTTTTTAGAGAACTTCACATCATCTGTAGAGATAAAGCGAATATCTTTACCAACAGTCTTCACACTCTCCTTACTAAAATCATTTACCATCGCTGGAGCAGAACCTTTGCCTTCCCCTTTTGCCACCTCGATATGGAAAGTCTCCGTCTCTTTAGTCACAAATTTTCCTTTTGCAGGATCATAATAAGAGAAAGAGACAGAAGGGATCGTATAAGTACCAGCAAAACGTGGTTGAACCAAATACTCTAAAGTTTTACTACCTACCTCGCCACTATCCGTTACTTTTATACTATTCTTCGTTTGAGGATCATAAGTCTCAAAATCTTCTGGAAAATCCAACTTTGGTGCAGTCACCAAAGACAAGTTTCCTTTTCCTTTAATAGTCAGACGAAGCGTAATCGCATCATTGGCTTTCACCTTGTCTTCGGAAATATTTGCCATAATATGGAACTGACCAACAGCACCTGAATAACTATCTGGAGCAGTTGGAAGTCCTTTTACACGCACCACACGCGAAGCACTCTGTACATCGACAGTTACCGTTCTTGTGGAATTAAAGAAATCATCAAAGAGACCTTGTGCACGACGAACCTGCTGTTGAACCTGCACTGTAACCTTCGCAGGTTCAATTTTGAGCGAACCATCTTTTTGAGGAAAGAGTAACGTCTTATTTAACAAAGAGGTATTATAGATATCTCCATCATACGCTTCTTGATTCAATCTTAAATGACGAATCTCTCCAACAGGTTTCGTGTAGAAACCTGTAAAACTAGGCAACTGAATATCAGAAACCCCTGAGATAGGCACTCTTGTATATAATTTGGTAGTTGCCAAAATTGCCTCTCCTTCGCGAACATTGGTACGGGAAAGAAACACCTTAACAAACAAATCTTTTTTAGAAATCTCGCTACCCGAAGAAGTTGTGTTGGCATTGGCATTCCCTTTCACAATTTCGATCTTGCGAGAATTTGTCTTATAGCGCTTGCCATCAATAACCACCTCCACTGCAGGCACGGTAAAAACACCTACTTTTTTAGGTTTTAAGATATAGGTGTAAGAGTACGAACTCGAACGAGATGATTTACCATTAATAATCTGCACTGAGCTACTAGAAGAGGTCATTGGACCCATCATCACTTCAAATGCTTTCAAAGCAGGCAGATTCACTTTATCCACCTTATCATTTGCTTCTACAGCCAAACGTATCTGTTGTCCTACTCTTGCAACACTAGGGGTAGAGAGCCTCACATTTACTTTATCAGCAAAGACACTCAACGTCGTAAATAAAAGTAGGATAAAAATCGATATCTTTTTTGTAATCATATTAAAACTCTTAACATTATCAATCACGAAAATAAGTATAAGTTTCGAAAAGACCTTACCATTTCTTTTCTATACTTCGTGCTTTTGCCTTTTCCTGTTTCACTTGGGCTTGTCGGACCTTCTCTTGAGTCTTTTTCTCCTTATCCTCCATCGCCTTCAGCATGGCACTAGCTCTAGACTTACTCAAACCACTCTTTTTCTTTTGTGGTTTTTGCTGCTTGCCTTTATCCTTGTCTTTATTATTCTTGTTCTTATCCTTGTTCTTGTCTTTGTTATTCTTATCCTTGTTCTTATCTTTGTTATTCTTATTCTTATCCTTATTCTTATCTTTGTTATTCTTATTCTTATCCTTATTCTTGTCTTTGTTATTCTTATTCTTGTCCTTGTTCTTGTCTTTGTTATTCTTATTCTTATTCTTATCCTTGTTCTTATCCTGATTCTTCTTCTGTTGCTCCTGCTCCTTCTTCTTTTTCATTGCGTAGGTCAGGTTATACTTTGCAGCAGGATCTGAAGGATTATTTCTTAAAGAGGACTTATACGCCTCAATCGCTTTGTCTAAATCATTGGCAGCCATATGGCTATTCCCAAGATTATAATAGAGTTTTGCTTTATCTTGTTTGGTAGGAGCCTGATCCACGAGTCCCTCAATCATCTCCGCAGCATCTTTTGGGTGACCTTGCTTCAAAATAGCAGAAGCCAAGTTCGACTGCCATTGGTAGTTATCAGGATCTTTTTCTAAAGCTTTTCGGTAGAAGGTCTCTGCTTGAGCATACTTTACAGAGTCCACTTTAGAACTATCCTTAAAGGCCTCCATAAACTCTTTGTTACCTTTACGTATCAAACGTCTCTCCTGTTGGGCCGAAACAAACTGTACTCCTACAAACAGAAGCAATATTATTAGTGTAAATTTCTTCATCATAAGGATCAATTAAGACTGTTTTTTATCGTTTCCGAACAAATTAACTCTTGCCAACCACTTATTTTTTCTTTCAATCAGCAGCATTGCCAAGGCGAAGAAAAAAAGAGCGATACCAATAAAATATGGAAACTGATCGTCATACTCTGCATAACGTCGTGTCTCTAGCTCTTTCTTGTCCAGCTTATTTATTTGGGTAAAGATGGCATTCAAACCGATATTGGTATTGTTCGCACGAACATAACTCCCCTTCCCTGCTTGAGCAATCTCATTCAACATCTTCTCGTTCAACTTAGAGATGACCGTTTTCCCACTTCCATCCTTAATGAAAGTACGTTGCCCATTTTTCATCACAGGCACAGGTGCTCCCTGAGGCAATCCCATCCCAAGAGTAAAAACCTTGATCCCTTGATCCGCCGCATTTTGTGCAGCACCGATAGCATCATCCTCGTGATTCTCTCCATCAGTGATCACGATGATCGCCTTACTTCCCTCGTACTCTGGACTAAAAGATTTGGTAGAAAGATTTATTGCAGCACCAATAGCCGTACCTTGTACCGGGACCATCTGTGTATTTACCGATGCAAGAAACATCTTGGCAGAAGCATAATCGCTCGTAATAGGAATCTGTGTGTATGCCTGTCCTCCAAAAACAACCAAACCAATTTGATCACTATTCAATTTATCAGTTAACTTACTGACTGCCATCTTGGCTCTCTCCAAACGGCTAGGCTTGATATCTTCGGCAAGCATACTATTGGAGACATCTAAAGCCACCATAATCTGTATCCCCTCTTTTTTCACTTTCTGCATTTTTGAACCAAACTGAGGTTGAGACAAAGCGAAGATTAAAAAGCTAGCGGAAACCATCGTCAATCCAAAGATTAACCCTTTACGAAAAGAGGAGCGATTGGGCATCAATGCCTCAATAAAATGATAGTTTCCAAACTTCTCGAGTCGTTTCTTATTGTAACTTATCAACATCCAGTATCCTAAAACCAAAAGAGGAATTAGAAATAGTAGATATAGATATTCAGGATGTGCAAAACGAAATGAATTCATCTGTATAGTATTATCGTTGCTTTAATGTTAATTAAGGGACGTTTCTAAAGATCGTATTGCGAAGCAGTACAGAACAAAGAAGTAAAACCAAAGCAGCCAAAGCATAACGCCCAAACTCCTCATTCTTCTTACTATATTTCTTCACCTCTATCTTCGACGTCTCTAGTTTGTCAATCTCTTGATACACCTGTTTCAAGCTCTCATTATCTGTGGCACGAAAATATTGCCCATCGGTTTTATCAGAGATCGCCTCCAATGTCTTTTCATCGATCTTTACAGGAACCTGTTGAATCCGTCTTCCCATTGGCGTATCAAAAGGATACGGCGCCATTCCTTCTGTTCCCACTCCAATAGTATAGACCCTTATTCCATAAGTCTGTGCAATATCAGCTGCAGTCTCAGGAGAAATCTCTCCTCGGTTATTCGCCCCATCGGTCAAAAGAATAATCACCTTACTCTTCGCCTTACTATCTTTCAGACGAGAAACAGAAGTAGCCAAACCAGAACCAATCGCAGTACCATCTTCAATCATTCCACTCTTTATATTAAGAAACAAATTCTGAAGGGTTGCATGGTCGGTAGTCAACGGACATTGCGTAAAACTCTCTCCACTAAACACAACCAAACCGATGCGATCATTGGGTCTACCTGCAATAAACTTCTGAGCCACCTCTTTTGCGGCCTCCAAACGATCAGGAGAGAAGTCTTGAGCCAACATACTACTTGAAACATCTATCGCCATCACGATGTCGATTCCTTTGGTTTGTGAGTTCTCCCAACTTCTAAAAGACTGGGGACGAGCCAAACAGACCAAAAGAAGCAAAACCACCCCGACATTCAGGATAGGCACCAAGTGTCGTCCATAATATTTCCACGATTTAGGCAATTGAGCCAAACTATTTGTCGTAGAGAGTTTCAAACTCGCCGACATCTGATTTCTTTTCCATAAATACCAAGCCACATAAGGGATTAGTAATAAGGCACCATAAAACACCTTAGGGTGTGCAAATGTAACGGAATCCATCATGCTCTATTCTTGATTATTTTGGGGTCCATACTTTTCTAAATTCTCTTGTTCTTCACTCAAGCTGTCTAGTGGCTCCTCATCGTTCGTCTCCTCAAAGACATCAGACAGTTCTATTTCGGTATCATCAAGCTGTGACTCTATCATCTCTACAACAGGTTTCGTATTCTCCACAAATTGGATTGAAACAGAAAGCTGTCGAGGATGCTCACTCTCCTCTGGAATATACTTAGCAAACTTCACCATGTCGGCCAATCGCAATACAGGCTCTAGCATTTTGAACTCTGCTTGGTATCCTTTTGTACTCTCTGCGGATCGCAACACATCTATGATCTCGTCGGTAGTAAGCTCTAGGGTAGAGACCCCAAAACGATTCGACATATATTCTCGTACCACATCAGTTAGTGATACATAAAACGGCTTCACCTCCTCTGGAACCGTAGGAATATGTTGTTTTAACTCCTCTAACAAACGAGCCGCTTTGATTTCACAAGGCTCTTCGGGCTCAATAGGTCCAGCAAAAAATGGTTTCTTATTTTTATATCGATATATAGCATAAAGAATAATCAATACCAAAGAGACAAGAAGCAAAAAGCCTAATATCCAAGGCGTCACCTCTGCTAATGTGATAGGAGCCTCATAAGGGGTCTTAATATCGACAATTCCATCCTGCTTCTGCAACTTCATATTATGAACCTGAAGCATCACCGAAGGGGTATATAGCGTATCGGTACTTCCAGCTCGTTGTAACAACAATGGATAACGAGGAATTTTATATTGCCCCGAATCAAAAGAGGTAATCAAATATTCTGCACGCAATAGCGTCTTCTCATCTTGTTTTAAAGTATCCAAGATTGGACCTTCTAAAACCTCTACATGTTGCATTAAAGTATCCGCAAACTGAGGGAACACTACAGTAGTTCCATCTAGCTTCTCTAACTCAAAAGTCAAATGCACCTGATCTCCCAACATTATATTAGAACTATCAATCTTGGCTCTAACCGTAGGGACCTCTTGCGCTTTCACTCCTATAGAAAATAGAACCAGAAGGATCACTATAGATATTTTACTACTAAAATTATTCATAGATATATGAGTAAAAATATGATTCTTTACAAGGTGACTTAGCGCCACCATTTCGTTTGGTTATGCTCTCTTCCGAAACAATGAAATAAGGGCTTTAACAAAATCTTCCTCTGTGTTAATAGAGACCGAATCGACACCAGACTTAGCAAAAAGTCTATCCATTCGTTGTTCATGCTCATACCACATCTGCTTATAGTGATTACGAGTGCGACGACTAGAAGTATCCGCAAAGACATACGCTCCACTCTCTGAATCCTTGAATTTCACCAAGCCCATAGCAGGAAGCTCCGTCTCTCTACGATCATAGATGCGAAGTGCAGCTAAGTCATGCTTTTTATTAGCGATCATTAAAGCCTTTTCTAGATCACGATTATTATCAATAAAATCGGAAATAATAAAGGCACTACATCTACGCTTAATCACATTACTTAGATATTGAACTGCCAATGTGATATCGGTCTTTTCACTCTCTGGCTGAAAATCGATTAGCTCACGTATAATACGCAAGGTATGACTTTTTCCTTTCTGTGGCGGAATAAACTTCTCTATCTTATCAGAAAAAAAGATAACGCCTATCTTATCATTATTTGCAATGGCTGAAAAAGAGAGAACCGCAGAGATTTCCGTAATCACATGATGCTTCCAACGATCTAGAGTTCCAAAATCACGAGAACCACTCACATCGACTAACAACATCACGGTCAACTCACGCTCCTCTTCAAATATCTTGATAAAAGGTTTATTATATCGTGCCGTAACATTCCAATCAATACTACGCACATCGTCTCCGAATTGATACTCACGCACCTCACTAAAGGCCATTCCTCGACCTTTAAAAGCACTGTGATACTCCCCCGCAAAAATATTCTTCGAAAGTCCTCTTGACTTAATCTCAATCTTACGAACTTTCTTCAGTAACTCGCTAGTTTCCATATCCCAATTTAAAATCTACCATTTAATATTGTGTGATACCACGCTACTTGTACAAACCAAGTCAGGGCAAGATTCACATCTCACCCTATCTCTCTACAAGTTATGCTTATGGGACTTTCACTGCATTTAAAATCTCAGATACGATCTCCTCACTAGTAATATTATTAGCCTCTGCTTCATAACTCAGTCCAATACGGTGGCGTAAAACATCAGGACATACAGCACGAACATCTTCTGGAATGACATACCCTCTACGCTTAATAAAAGCATAAGCACGAGCTGCTTTAGCCAAACTAATACTAGCACGAGGCGAAGCGCCAAAACTAATCATGTCTTTATATTCAGCCAATCCGTGGTGTTCTGGTTCACGAGTAGCATAAACAATATCTACAATATATTTTTGCACCTTCTCATCTAGATAAACATCCTTCACCACCTCTCTCGCAGAAAGAATATCTTGTGGCGTTAAACGCTTCGATGCCTTAGGAAACTGCTTCAATAAGTTGGCTTGGATAATTGCTCTCTCCTCCTCTTTCTTAGGATAGCTAATGATTACTTTAAGCATAAAACGGTCAACCTGTGCCTCTGGCAACGGATAAGTACCCTCTTGCTCTATCGGGTTTTGTGTAGCCATTACTAGAAAAGGCTTATCTAAGGTATAGGTGTGATCTCCAATAGTCACTTGTCGTTCCTGCATCGCCTCAAGAAGTGCCGATTGCACCTTTGCAGGAGCACGGTTGATCTCATCGGCAAGAACAAAGTTGGTAAAGATAGGACCTTTTTTGATTACAAACTCTTCATTTTTCTGACTATATATCATCGTACCAAGAAGGTCGGCAGGTAACAAATCAGGAGTAAACTGTATTCTGGCAAATGCTGCATCTACAATATCTGCCAGGGTATTAATCGCAAGAGTTTTCGCCAAACCTGGCACCCCCTCTAGTAAGATATGACCATCGGATAACAAACCAATCAGTAGCGATTCAACCAGATGTTCCTGACCTACAATCACTTTGTTCATCTCACTGGAGATAACATCTACAAACGAACTCTCTCTTTGGATTCTCTCATTCAGCTCCTTAATGTCTACAGCTTGACTCATATGATATTTATTTTTTATAAGTATTCAAATATATGACTGTCTTCTACACAAATTTAACAATTGTTTTTACGAGTCACAAAGCCTCCATGAACTATTAACATCCTCTTAACAGTTCCCATCTATTAGGCAAAAACACAATTAACATACAGTAAATATAGACACTTTTAATATCTACAAGCCACAACATTAACCTGATAATAAGATTATTCCTAAAACGGATCATAATGTAACAACATCATTTTTTCAGGAGTATCAACAGCAAGAACAGACAGAAAACTAGCCCTAAAAAATATATCAAAACATTAAGAATATCAAAAAAAAGAAAGGAGATGTCCAGTAGAGTAGAGCTGTGAGTGCAATAATAGATGCACTCCAGCCCCCTCATCAATCCGTACGTGCGGTTTTCCCGCATACGGCTTTCCTGGATGTGCTACATTTGTTCGGACAATTAGATAAAGCATTTATCTTTACAACATGACAATAAAAAAAAGAAAACGTTACGACAAAGAATTCAAGACAATGGTTGTTAACCTCTGTCTTAGTGGCAAATCAACAAGTGAGGTTGCTTCGGATATGGATCTTGATAGAAGAATGGTATATCGATGGGTTAGTGAGCAGACTCAATTCAAAGAGAATAGTTTTAAGGGGAACGGTAATCCTGTTCGTACTGCTGAACAAGAAGAAATTACTGAACTAAAGGCAGAACTTCGTAAAACACAAATAGAGCGAGATATATTAAAAAAGGCAGTGAGCATATTCTCCAAGAGCGACAGCACAAATATGAATTTATAGCAACGTTTAACAACGAATTTACTGTCGAGGATATGTGCCGTGTTATGCAAGTGAGTCGAAGTGGTTTTTATGATTGGTTATCAAGAGAAGAAGCTCCTAGATCCATTGCTATAAAGGAGGATACTATTCGTATTCGAGAAATATACGAACAATCTAAATACCGATATGGTAGTCATAAAATTACAGCAGAATTAAGAGTACAAGGCGTTGTTACTTCAAGAAATAGAGTTGCTAGAATAATGAAAAAAGAATCCATTAAAAGTATTGTAAATAAGAAATATAAGGTACAAACAACTGATTCTAATCATTCAAATATAATATCAGACAACCACTTGGATCGAAAGTTTTCACCTGACGAACCATCAAAAGTTTGGGTCTCTGATATAACTTATGTTCCAACAGACCAAGGGTGGCTTTATTTAACAACGGTAATAGACCTTTTTGATCGAAAAGTAATAGGATGGTCTCTTTCAGATAATATGACCACGGAGTGTACAATCATTAAAGCATGGAGGATGGCTAAAATAAACCGTGATAACAAGCCAGGTATGATTTTTCATTCCGACAGAGGTGTACAATATACAGCAAAAGTATTCCGAGATGAGTTAGTTAAAGATCGAATAAAACAAAGTATGAGCAGAAAAGGAAACTGCTGGGATAATGCAGTTGCAGAAAGTTTCTTTAAAATTATCAAATCAGAAATGATTGATCATAAACACTACCACTCTCATTTCCATGCTAAGATAGACATAATTGAATTCATCGAAATTTGGTACAATAGACAGAGAAGACATGCAACACTTGGTTATTTGACTCCTCTCGAATTTGGGAAACAGAAATATTTTAATGTGGCTTAATTAATTGTCCGATATTTTGTTGCATCTCCATTCTAAACGATCTATTGTTCTCATGATTACAAAGATTCATTAATCTTGACAAATTAGAAAATATTATAACATAAAGTAATCAACAATACGGCCTATTATTATTAACAATCATTACTAAAACAACGTGTTTCGAACTTTTGTGTGATTATTATACTCAAAAAGAACCTGAGTAATTACCGACCTATTCTTATTTATCCAATTCATGAACAAGCCCTGATTCTCAACATGAACAAGTTGTAATGAAACAAAACATATTTTAGACACATAATTTCGTATTAATTGTACTTAATACACTAAAACAAAAAAGGTTGTAGTTTCTCAGGGAAACTACAACCAACAAAAAAATCACACTATTACAACTAAATAAAATTTTCTAACTAAGACATTCAACGTGTACCATATACCAATGTACGTGATCCGTCATAACCTACAGCCTCTATTCTTGTTGCACCACTTGGATAAGATACTTTGGTAAACGTTTTATTAACATCTCCAGTAAAAACTAAAGTAATATCAATAAGACTATCCCCTTGGTATGTCTCATAAACAGTAATATTTTTCCAAACACTACCCTGTATCGTTTTAGTTGTTGTTCCACTAACACCATTATTAAATGTTCCTTCTACACGTTTATGATATTTATAAGCATCGATGGAGTTTCCACTGATATATTTCACTTTAGCACTTGGTTTCTGGTACTTGCGAATATATTCAATCGTTTGATCGACCATCTCCTGTGTTATTGTTTTACGTGAAGGCCTATAATCTTCAAACTTCTTATCTACAGGTATAAGAATTCCACAAGAAATAAAGAAATCTGAAAGATCTTCTTTCACAACATCACAGAAGTTTCTCACAAAATTCATTTGTAGCTCGCCTTCTGAATATTGGGATTGATCTTCCACTCGACACTTCTCAAAAATATCAGCAAATGGATATTGAACTCCCCAGCTATTCCCATCGCCTGCAATATGATAATATAACATAAGTTGCCAAAGAGGTATATTTGCTACAAAAAAGTCTCCACCCCAGCCATTTTTTCTCTCTTCGTAAGCAAAATCAGGACCACCTTGAAGTCCCCACTCTTCTCCATTTATAAAAGCACTCTGTAAAAAAGCATTCCATCGTCCACCAACTTCTCCTCCGACATTCTCATTTTCTAATCTTAAATTATTTGGTGAAAAACAATACTGTGCCCAGGTGGAGTAAATGTTATTGGTAACCTCTGCAGTACGAACCCACATCATTCCGGGACGAACTTGATTCACATGTCCAAACTCATGGGCTATACCCCAAGATTGAATTTTCAATTGATTTACATCTAGAAGAGAAGCCATCGTATTATTATGAAATCCAGCTCCCATACCATCAGCAAACATATATCCACTCCAAACCACACGTCCAAACATATGATTTTTAGGCAATCTTTTATATTTCCTTAGCCCCATCATTGTTTGCTCACTGGAAATGATACTATCATAATGAACGATTAAATCATGCATTTCATTTCTACAATACTTATTCAATTCGGAAACAGGAAATGCCAGATGAACACGATCTCCTACAATATCTAAGATCTCACTTGTAGTATGATCTAAAATCCCACTTCCAGTAGTATTGTCATCTCGATCTTTTCTAAACAAACCATTTATTTTACCAGAAGCAATATGAACCTTAATGTTTTTCGCATCCTCATAGTTTGGGGTGTAATATTGGATATATCCATTACCTTTATTTCTTGTTTGGATTAAATTAAACCCTTCGCTCAACAGATAGCTACTACTCCCCCCTTCAGAACCAAAATTGTGAATCTTTAGACTTATCTCTTCCCCATGAGTTTCTCCAACAAAAAGAACAATATCTTGGTCTTCTTGAAAGAAAATTCCAGTAGGGTTCTCGAATGCTGAATAATTATTCGTCTTTAACTCCTGTTTTAATGATTCAATAGGTCGATATGGCTCATAGTTCTGGATACGATATTTTTCATCATAACGACCAGTTATAAGATAAAGAGCGATATTTTTAATAAATGAATTCTCAATATCATCAATGGTCACCCCTGGCTTCAATTTAGAAAACGTTTCATCCTCAAAAAATTGAATATCATTTTCTAATGATTCAACATGACTTGCTTGAAAAAATTCAGCCTCTGCCAATGAGACATGATAGGCACCATCTTTAGAGAAGGTGTCTGTAACGACAATCTTAACCTGCATTGGCTCAACAATAGGAGTCTCTAACTTTATCGTTATTGCAGAATTTGTGTTCGAAGCATGCACTTCTCCTATTTGAATGAAGGTATTATCTTCTCCTCCTTTTGCCCAAACGGTAGCATCTTTAATAATACCATTCACACCACCCTGCCTAGGGTGTAAAACAATGTAATTCAAAACACTAGACGAGGTGGATTCAATATCAAAGACAAAAGTATGATTCTCCTTATTGGAAGGTTGTACTCCAGGCCACTTTGAATGATAATAGGTACTATAATCTCCATCCATAGCCTTTGTTATTTCATATCCTGACTGAAAGTCAGAACTTGGCGATAATGAAACAGTCAGAACTTTCAATTTGGTGTCTTTAGGAAAGATATCGGTGTTAGAAGGAGTGTAGTTATCATCTAAATTTACAACCTGAATCACCTGAATACTATCCTTAACAGACTTATCCTCTGAACTGAAATAGATATACGTAGCACGTGATTCTACATTCGTTTCCATTCTCGAAATTTCAAAGTGAAAATGATGTTCAACCAAAGAAGCAGCTTTCTCTTTATTCTTTTTTTCTACAATCCAATCTGCTGTATTTTTTAGTTTAAGATCAATATTTCCTGAAACAAGCACATCCAGAACTTGGCTTTTATAGTTGACCTTGAATTCTTTATTAGGAATAATAATCTGGGGGGTTATACCAAGCTGAGTTATACTAATCTTTTTTGTAATACCTTCAACATTTAGAAAAATATTACATGTTCGCTCATCCTTTTTTTCATGATTAGCAATATCTATGTTTAACACCTTCTGCTCAGGAGTAGTCGATTTAGATACACTAACAGTGCACCAATCTACTGAAGACGAAACATCAACAATCGAAGCATTTGTAGAAAATATCACTTGCCTACTATCCGCATTGTCTGAGAAAAATATTTGTTCAGACTTATTTTCAATATCTAAATATGTTGGAACCAATGTTTCTTCCTCTTTACATGCAATTGTAAAGAAAAAAAAAGCTAAAAATATTTTATATATTTTCATCACAATAAAATAATTAAATGTAAAAGGGAGGAGAAACCTTCTCCTCCCCAAGTATAAACGGATTATAGTGAAGATCTATAACTCGATGGATTCTTTCAATGAGGAGAATAGATCGATACTTTTACCTTCAGGATTGAAGTAAGTCTGATATTCAATTTTACTATTACCATCAACATTTTCGATTGTACTAGTGTTTTCTTCATCATCAACTGTATACTGCGCCTCATCCCCCTCTGTGTTTGTATAAGAGATCACTGTTTTTTCAGTGTATTGTTCAGGTAACTTCCAATTCAACACTAAAGTGTTTCCATTCAATGACTTGCTATCAATTTTACGGTTTTTTAAGTTCGAAATATAAAAATCGCCATAGGTTCTTACCGAAAACAGTTGTGTCAGAGAAGTATTATCAAACTTATCTACACTTGCAATACGCATAAGATATATTCCTTCTGGAAAGTTATCTAGTATTACATCATAATATTGCTCCCCAATTCCTTTGTTTTCAATATCCATAATGCGAATACTGTCTCCACTCTTCCATGTTACTTTAAGAGCTTTTACATTGGGGGCATTATTAAATCCAGCAACAATTTTTATTCTTTCATTTCCTGAGAATACATCTAAGGAATCAATCACAGGAGAATATGACTGTTCTCCATCTTGAATAAAGTCTTCATACGAACTATAAGCATCATCGCACGATGTGACACCCCACAATGAAAGAAATAAAGCTATGATATATATATATTTTTTCATATCTATTTATCTATTTTTCAGGTGAACCATAAAATGCCATGTCTCCCATTCCGACATAGGTAGCACCATCCCAAGTTTCAGTAAATTTTAATCGTATATAACGATACTTTGGCACGTCCGCTTTAAAAGGAACATCATGTCCATCACTCCAAACTTTCATATCTTCAGCATTTTCTTGACCAAGAGGTAATCCTGATGATTTTTTAATCGTGAAGTCCATGATCTCAGTCCACTCATCCCAATCCCCACTTTGTGATGGTGTTTGATTGGTACCATAAATAACAAAAGATTTTGGATTACCATGGGTATATGCAAAATGACTTTGATCTTGTCGTTGCCAAATCTTAAAACGACTGATTTTTCTCTCTTTACCTAGATCCAATGTTAAAGATACTGGCCATCCTTCACCACCTCTAGTATGTAGAACATTTTGTAAATTGCCATCAAACAAATGACTCCAATCTCCTTCCCATGCATCCCAAGCAACATCATTATTTAGTTCTAAATAACCCAATTCTTCATTCGGGAATTGCATTTCTTCTAATGGAGTCAAATTAATCTTGAATGTATCCGAAATATTCTTGTACCTGTCCATGACTACAGCAGCGAAATCACGTGCAACAGGATCTAACCCTCTTACATTATATGTACCTTCTGGAGAGCTTGTCGACAACAAGGATTTTGAGCTTAGCACTCCTTCTTCATCTCTAATCATAAAATCAATATAAACAGGAATGCTATCCGGATTACTCCATTTAAATAATGCACCACCAAAATCTTCAAAACTAGTAATTGACTTAAAGATATTGATATAGTGAGGTGTTGTTGGAGATATTTTTGCAGTCACAGGTTCCGATCGATTCTCCCCTTTGTCCACTATATAAAGTTCCACATCCTGTTCGCCAACATCTTCTAGAGACAAACCTTTAATCTCAATTTCATTTTCAAAAGCGGATACTTTTTGAGATTTCACCTCTCCTTTGGATACATATTTTGCCTCCACATACTGTAAATCATTCAGGGCTGGAAGCGTATATTTAATTGTTGCTCCTCCATGTTTATTGATCACCTCAATGACAGAAGTAATTTTACTAGGAGGTGTACCATCCACTTTTAATGGCTTCGATTCAAACTTTTCTCCACAAGAAACAAGTAGAAAAGTTATTAATAGTATGTATATAGTAAATCGTTTCATGTTACTTAATTTTTCCATCCTATATTTTGAACAAGATTAGGGTTTATATTCAAGTTTCCTTCACGTATAGGCCAGAAATAGTCTTTAATAGTGAAACTTTGTTGGTATAAATTAGTCAAAGTATAGTATCCTTCATCCCCATTAGGAGAGAGAACATTCCACCCTTTAATCACTTTATTGTTCATTAATGACTCACACTCTTTCCATCGACGCAAGTCCCAAAAACGTCTTCCCTCTAATGCCAATTCAATTTCTCTTTCTTGATGAACAATCTCGCGAAGACCTGTTTTTGTCGTAGGTTTAGAAGGTATTTTACTATACTTTCCCCATGACTCAACTACCCCTTCAAGACCTGCTCTGCTTCTAATCATATCGATATATTTATACACTTCTGCAGAAGGTCCAGATGATTCATTTAATGTTTCGGCATAAAGAAGATAGAGATCTGCCATTCTCATAATTGGAAAAGCATATCGTGTTCTAGTATAACTACCATCAGTATTCAATTCATTTTCTGGGCTTATTAGTTTCTTAGCCCAATACCCTGTAGTATTATATGCACTCGCATTACTAACAGAAGAAGCCTCTCCTAACATTCCCTCAATATACCATGTGTCTGTATCGTCTGTTGTTTTTCCATTTCCAAACCAATTACCTCTATTAAAACCCAAAGTTGAGTAGAAACGATTCTCTCTATTTAAATTGATTTTTGCTGTTGTAGCATTAGGTTTTGAGAAAAGATAATCTGAAGCATCGACATCAGTTAAATCAAATCGGGTAGAGTACTCATAATCAATATCTTCAGAGATAGGGACTCCATTTTTACTATAGAATTGATCTACAATACGCATCGTTACCGAATATCGATTTGACATCCAATAGTTTTGAACAGAAAAGAATTTTGGAGAAGCTTGATTCTGCAAGTCATTCACATTCGAAAGTGTATTCCCCCAAATGAACTCTGGATTTGCATTATCCATAATGATGTTTCTCATCATCATTTTTCTCATCGTAAAATCAGAAAGAGGATATTTAGAGATATAATCTCCCATATTATATAGTCGTAGGCTTGCAGCTTCACACTCATCAATAGCGGCTTTACAAGCAGTCGCTGCAACTTCCCATCGCGTCTCATCATAGGAAGAAGGGAAAAGTTTCTCGCCATCTTTATTCTGTAGTTCAGTATAGTCAATATTCCCGTTGAAAAGAGGACTCGCATAAGTAGTTAGAATTCTTGCCTTAATAGCTAAAGCTATCGATTTGGTAATTCTACCATACTCTTCACCTTCATTTCTTCTAATAGAAGGCAACTTTTGAATTGCTTCGTCAATTAAAGAGACAATATGTGCAAAACATTTGTCAACATTCTGTCTTTTAACATAAGTCTCTTTTAAATCTATTCCAACAGGATGATTATCATCAATGATTGGTATAGGTCCATACATTCTTACGAGATACCAATTATAGTATGCTTCCAAAAACTTGACCTCTGCAATCCATTCATCACGTTCTTTGGATGATAACTCCTCTACCATCCCTATTTTATCATAAAAGATATGACAATCACGAATAGCCACAAATAAGCCTTTTCCTCCATTGACACCATCCCAGAAATTATACTCAGGATTTATCGCAGAAAGATATCCTCTTGCAACTTGATTACCTCTTTGTGTTACTAAGTCATTCATCCAAACTTCATCTCCACAAAGCAAAGCAGGATCTTCATTTACTTGACCAGACCTAGGCAAGAAGGAGTAACAAGTATATAGAAATCTTTGGGCATCATATTTCGTTTGAAATGCATTATCAATAGTTGCTAAATTATCTGGCACAATGTCTAGATAATCCTTACAACTACTTATTAGCAGTAGCAATGCGACACTAATTATATTAATTGTATATTTCATTGTTCATTAAATTAGAAAGATAGTTGAACTCCAATATTATGCACTTTCTGTAATGGGTATTTGAATCCAGAACCTCCCATCTCAGTATCCCAAAGATCGAATTCACTCCAATAAGCTAAGTTTGATCCACTATAGTAGACCCTAAAGTTTGTGATACCGACAGACTTTGTGAAGTTTTTAGGGAACGTATATCCAAACTCTAAACTTTTAAGTCTCAAGAATGATCCATCTCTCATAAACCAAGTACTAGTTTGTCCATTGTTGGTATTAGATCCATCATCAAAACGAGGAAAAAGAGCATATATATCTCTATTCTCTTCTGTCCAATGGTCATCCATATAAGCTTGAAGCAATCCTCTTTGTCCCTTATTATCTCCATCTGAAATAAAAGGTGCGGTATTATTGTAATCAATCCAAAATGAAGATCTTGCAGATCCTTGGAAGAAACAAGAAAAATCAAAATTATACAGCCCTAATGAAATTCCTGCACCATAAACAATCTCAGGAGTGGTTGGCAATCCAATGGCTGTTTTATCGAGATTACTGATAATTCCATCATTATTCAAATCTTTATATTTTATATCACCAGCACCATAATCACCAAACTGTTGCACTGGAGAGTTCTTTACATCTGCCTCATCAACAAACAGTCGCTCTGCAATTAAACCATACTGCTGTCCTAATTTCATCCCTTCATGAGATCTCCACGGAGTATCTGGATAGGCAGGCTCTTCATACTTTGTAAATGTTCCTGTAGCATAAGTAAAATTACCACGACCAGAGATCCAAAAATTCTTATTAAAAGAGTGATTAATATCCATCGAAGCATCAATACCACTACTTTCTGCTTCCCCAGCATTACTCTTCACGTTGGCTTGTAATCCCATTGTCGAAGGAATATTTCTTTTCATCAAAATATTAGATCTATTCTCTTGGAAGTAATCTATAACAAAGGTGATCGATTTAAAAAGAGAAAACTCAACTCCAAGATCCATCTTTTCAGCAATCTCCCAAGTAATATCATGGTTTGGATACCTTAATATTTCAACACCATCTGCATACTCTCCAAAGCGATTTCCAAAAGATGCACCAAATCCACTTGAATTCATATTAACATTCGCAAGATAAAAGAATCGATCCTCTGCACTTCCACTTATATTATCATTACCTACCAGACCATAGGTACCCTTAAGCTTAAGTTTGTCAATTACATTGGATATTCCATTATTTTTATAAAATGCCTCCTTAGAAACATTCCATCCTAAACCTGCAGAAGGAAAAAATCCAAATCTATTTTTCTCGGCAAAACGCTCTGAACCGTTATATCCGAAGTTAAGCTCTAAAAGATATTTCGAATCATAATTGTAAGTAAATCGACCAGCTAATCCAGTATTTCTATATGCCAAAGATTGTTGAATATTTCCAGTGAAGGCTTTTAATCGACTTTGCATTGTAAACACCAACATGGACCCAAAATTATGTTTTTCATTTATTGTCTTATCATAATTCAAAGCAGTCTCAAAATACATGGTAGTTTCCATGGACTTTCCCTCTTCTGAATAAGATAAGTACTCTGTACCTTCGGTTGGATTTAAGTTATTCAAGACATATGTATCATTCATAATATCATAATTCCCGACACTATAAAAGTAAGGGTTGTATTTACGAATAACATCAAAATAGGAACGTCTCGTTGTGTTTGCTAAAGCCCGCCACTTCAAACCTTTTATAAAATCAAATTCATGAGATAACTCAGCTTGAAAGTTAATATTAGTTCTACTATACTCTTTATACCCTCGCACCATCTGTGCATAAGGGTTTCGATAAGTAGCATTTTCCTCAAAATTACCAAACAGTACATGGTTTGTATACTTGTTTGCTTCATCTGGGGCATAAAATGCAGGAAAAAGTACAGGAGAGGCATCCAAAGCCTGATTATATAATGAACTACCACCATCTACAGGTCCGATATAATCATCGAATTGTCCCGTAATCTTAATGGCTCCTTTGGTATTATCAGAAAAATTGAAGTTTACATTGGATCTAACTTGATACTTCTTTAGGTTGATATTACTATTGAAGTTGTTACGTTTATCCATCTTCAAGTTACCATTATCATCTGTAAGAGAGGCTGCCAAGAAGTATTTTGCAAACTTCCCTCCACCTGTCACATTCATATTGTACCTTTGGTTCACTGTTTGCTTATCAAACATCATATCCCTCCAATCAACAGCAGGGTAAACATATGGATTCACATTCTTCTTCGTGAAGTGAATTTTCTCAGGTGCAAAAGGAAGTTTTGTGTTCGGAGAACGAGACATCGATGTTGCATTATACTGTTCCATAAATGTAACAGGATCAACTAAGTCTAAGTCAAAGGTTGGTTGAGAGATAGAAGTCTCTGCTCTAAAGGATACTGAAACCTTTCCAACTCGACCCTCTTTTGTCTTAATTAATAAAACACCATTTGCTCCTCGTGACCCATAAAGAGCTGCTGCAGTTGCATCTTTCATCACTGAAAAACTTGCAATATCATCTGGGTTTAATGATGAAAGCTCTGTGGTAGTAGACTCTACATTATCGATAAGAATTAATGGATTATTATTTGTTCCAAAAGTGGAAATTCCTCGTACGAAAAAAGAGGCATTATCCTGTCCTGGCTCACCGCTTCTTTGATATGAAATAACTCCAGACATACGTCCTGCCAATGCTGTGGTCAAGTTACTCGATGGTACTTTTAACTCTTTGGTATCTACAGTTTCAATAGAGGCGATAACACTCTCTTTCTTTTGCTTACCAAATGCGACAATGGTAACCTCTTCAATCTCATTCTGGTCACTCTTTAAGGTTACATCAAAATTAACTCTATTTTCGACTTTTAGCTCTTTTACTTCATATCCGATATAGGATATCTTAATGATGTCAGTTGGATTTACCAACATCTCAAAAGTTCCATCTAGTCCTGTAATTACACCTGATGTACTTCCTTTAATAGTTACGTTTGCTCCAGGAAGTGTTTCTCCATTTTCATCTCTAACAACCCCTTTAATACTCTTTTTTTGTGATTGATTGATAGAGGTGTGGATTTCTACAGGAGGATTACTGGCAAATACATGAGGTACCAGTAAGCTCACAAATAGAAATAATATCCCTACTTTGCTACTCATAAGTAAATTAATAAATTGGTTTAACTATTTGTTGTTTTAGATCATTAATTATGATCTTACTATAAGGAATCTTAGTCTAGTTGCCGCTATCATAAGATCAAAAAAGACTCTCTTTTTTTTTATTACCTCCTTTCTTTATGCACTTTAAGAAACATATAACACTTTAAATAATATATTATCATTAACTTTGTATATATTTTCAAAAATTGTTGAATTGGTTTAACATATTTGAACATTTAAGTGAAGTGTTTGCCGACACTTCACTCTTTTTTTTAAACATATGATTGTATGACAAATAAAATCTATAGATCTGTTCTAATGATTGTATGACAAATAGAGCCCATAGGTCTGTTCTATTAGACATATCTCCATCATTAGATTTATTCAACTCTATTTCTCTTTTTCAAGAAATAGAAAGGTTACACGATCTGCTTGAACATAGACAGCCGTAGATGTTTCAATAGTTATTATTTTTAATCTCTCAAGTACCTTGTTCTCGCATAAACAAAATTTCAAGAAAGAGTAATAAAATCTAAACAATAACTTAAAACATAACTCATATCACTTAGGATATATGATCAGTCATAGTAATTCAGAATAAGTATCTATTGTGAAATGTAAGTATCAATATGATATCCAAGAAGGAAGTCATACTTATGAAGTATGAAAGGGTGCGTTTTACAGGTATTCAGTTTCATGGCTAGTTGAGTGTTTTGGTTGTTTTACAGATTTCATAGTCAAACTACTTATTTAACTATATGATGCAAATTAATAATATACTTCTATTCAAAACATGACAAACATCATATTCAACTCTATTTCAATATAAATTAACATAAACCTAACTTAATTAACACAATACTAGCCAATTATCCAACATGCCATTATTAGGAATGAAGTCCTATACCTTTGGCAATATATTCCTATTTTCAATCATCACTCCATAATAACATGTAGGTTTAAGACAAACCTATGAACTAAGAAATTTAATTTAAGAATATCGCAATACAATAAAAATGACAACATTGAAAAGGCTCTACCTCAAAGAGAGATCATTGTATTGTGGAACAAACTTAAACGAGAAATATCCGTTCGGCTACTCACGTATATGAAGTCGTATTTTTTCGACTAAGTAAGTCCACATAATTACAGATAGTTTTTTTCATGATTAAAATAGATGTTGTTTCTTTGGGACATGCGATATATAAAGTTAACACAGGATGCAGTTCTAAAACTAACTGCTCTATATGAATATTCAGACAACAAGGTGGAAAGAATGCGTTCACATTGCCTAAGTAAGTCCACATAATTACAGATAGTTTTTTTTCATGATTAAAATAGATGTTGTTTCTTTGAGACATGCGATATATAAAGTTAACACAGGATGCAGTTCTAAAACTAACTGCTCTATATGAACATTCAGACAACAAGGTGGAAAGAATGCGTTCACATTGCCTATTACTGTCCAATAGTCACTATTCTATAGTTGATATTTCAAGGATAATGGGAATATTTGTCATTACAGTATCACGTCTATTTGACAAGTGGTTAGAATATAATTTGTAACTACTCAGCTTCATTTATAGTTTAGCCTCCATTCGCTAAAGAATGGAGGTTCAGAAAATATATAATCCGTAAATTATTTTATTGCCAACTGACCTTAAGATGGTTTTGAGATAACCAATGAGCAATCATTCTCACTACACTCTTTCCTTGTTTTTTAAGTGTATCAACAATAGAGCGTAACATGGCATACCTTTGGGCTCCTTCTTCTGTTCGATAACCTGCAGATACTTTTTGTTTTATTTTAATATTACGTATTGACCTTTCGGATGCATTGTTGTCAAAAGGAACTTCGTAATACTCTAAGTGAAAGAAATAAAATAACAAAGACCATTTTAAGGTAGAATCGTATATGATAAATCAGGCAATTTTTTATTGTAAAGGATCTTCTTGACAGCTATGTCTTCCTTAGAAGATCTTTTACCTGTCTGATATTGTTTTACTACTACTCTAACTTGAACTATAAGTCCTTGTTTCGTTATTGTTTTTCCAATCAAATCCGCTACTTGATTAACATCTGTCAATAAAGTGTCCTTTAAACTTCTATGTACTTGTGAGAATAACAATCTCTCAATCGGATTATATTTAGAACAATATGGCGGATAGTGCACTATCGATATTTTCAGTCCGATCTTAGCCGCAAGTGCTTGCAACAGTACTTTGAATAAGTGATGCCTATATCCATTGGCTCCACCGCAATCGCAAAGTATCAATATCTGTGTAGCCTCAGGATAATTGTAAACTCCAAAGTTGTTCCACCACCACAATAAATTCTCAATGACAAACTCCGCGGTTTCATGCGAGTCTCCTATAGACATATAATCATTGTTGTGTTTTATATCATAAATACCATGTGGAATAGCTTTACCTGTTGTTAAATATGAATAGTCATGATCATAAACCTTCGGAGTTCCTTCTTTTTTGCATAATACTCCTTGATCTCTTGTTAATTGCCCGAGGACTTCTTTTTTCTTAGTGTCTATACTTATGATTGGATTGTGTGGCATGTTGGTAAACAGCAACATTAAAACTCGTATGACATGAAATTGTTCTTCTCTATTTTTACTTTCACCAGTACTTATCGATTTACTAGGTTTGCGGCGACAGTAACCGTTGTTTTTTAATATTCTTTTAATCTGCCCATTAGACAGTGTTATGTCATATTTCATTAGAATAAACGTTGCAATATCACAAGGTCGAAGATGAGTCCATTTTACATTTGGGTCCGTTGGACTTCCTGCCATATGATCTGCAACATAAGACAAAATCTTATGTGTAAGACCTTCTAGTTCATCTTCTTTTTTTTTCTACCTCCTCCAGCTTTTCGAATTCTTTTGTGTTGGGGATTAAAATCTTCAGACTCAACTTCCTTCACTCCAGACAATATCGTTTGACGACCACATCGAAAAACCTCAGCTAAGTAGCGTTGACTTCCATAACCTAAACTTAGGTATTCATATGCTAAAAAATGACGCTTCTACTTTTCATTCAGACTTTTATAGTAAGCCAATTTATTTGTCGTGGTTCGAGGGTCGTAAAAAATCTTTCGTCTTGCCAATTTGTAGTCTTATTTTAATTCAATATAATATGTAAAATTACATAAAATGAACAAATTTTGGTCTACTTAACTGGTATAGTTTATAGAAATTGCTTCACTTATCAAATAAAATAGAAGAGATACTCTGCTTTTCATGACTGACTTGAATAAGATCGCCCTCTTTATTCTTATAAAAAAGCTCTCCTAGTTTGGTATCAGAATAGATATGAGAAACAAAAAAGGTAGTATCTCTTTTCTTTGATATAACCACTAAATCCTTATCCTTATGATTTTCGATAGATTTTGATGGCGAGCATGAATACAATGCAAAGAAAGACAATATTGACGAGACTATAATCCTGAAGTTGGTCATGACAAATAATTTAAATAAACAATATTCTTAACCTACGAGGTGTATGAGTTTAGATCGTTTTCAACCTCTTAAAGAGCCCCTCTTGTTGATTTTAATAAAAGAAAGTTCTCTTTTCACTATGTGGAAGGGACTAAAAAGATCGTTTGTTCATATAGGCTTACGTGATTTTAGGTATCCTTTCGGTATATTTAGTTTATTGAGACAATATCAAGCGATGCAAGCACACGGAACTAAAAATGTAAATATAATCATCCTTCGACATATTACCCCAGTATATAACTATAGCCTTTACCCCCTATAGACATAAATAGAAGAAGGTGATACTTGATCACCTTCAAAATAAATGTCTATAAATTAAAAGACAGATATATCTAAAAACTAAAACATAAAAAATTTATATGAGCTAAACGGGCTACATACAAACTATCACAAAACGAGTGAATTACTTCTCGATTAGTAGACAACCACAATATAAACATTTTTTTACACTTATCGTTTTATTTATAACACTTATTGCCATATTTATACATCTAATAACAAGTAAAAATCTTAAATAAGTGATCGAAAGTTTCTTCCCCACTCCATATACTGTCTCCACCCTCTTCTATCCACAAAGAAAGTAAGGATAAGGAAGAGCAAAGCGATAAAAGCACCTTTGGCAACGATTAGCCCCCATAAAGATTCAAAAGGAATAAAGGGATTCAAAAGAAAAGAGAGTATAAGACAGATACATATTATGACAAAGCTTCGAGAATAACATCGGATATAATCAATAAAACTCAGATCAATCATACGATATATCATAATTCTCCAAGCGGGATATTGCATAAAAAGACAAAGAGCAAAAAAAGAAGCTGCCACTGCTTCTGCTCCCCAGAAGCTACTCAAGAAGATCACTAGCGGGGTAATGATCACACGAAAGATAGTCCAACGAAATCCAAGATCTGTACGTCCTGTAGCGATCTGTAATGCACCTACAGGGCTAGAGATAGACTGTATCGCATAAGCCAGAGCTAAAAATGTCATTACAATATCGCCAGACTGAAATGACTCACCATAAAGTAGCGTAAGTACCTCTCTAGAGAGGAAAGCAAGCCCCATATAGAGTGGAAAATTCAACTGTGCCATCATATGAACCACCATACAATAGGTTCGTTTTAATCTGTGAGGTTCATATTGTAATCTTGACAGATAAGGACTCAATACAGATTGGACCACTGAATTAATCAATGTAAAGAAACGAGAAAGCAACTCTTTTACCAATGAATAGACCCCAACAGCATGAGGAGTTAAAGTAATACCCAAGACCAATATATCGGCCTCTTCCGAAAGCACATCTAATATTGAGGCACCCATAGCATACCCTCCAATCTTTAAAAGTTCCTTTACCTCCTCCAAAGAGAAACCCCAACCTATCTTATGTATCTCACGACTCTTCCACCAAAAAATAATGCTAGCAACACACGACTTTACTAAGGTTGAGTAGACCAAACTATAAATCCCTTTTCCATCGATCGCAAGAGCAATCGCAACAATAGTCCCTAGAATCACCGACAACGACTCTCCTAAACAGATCGATTTAAAACGAAACTCTCGTTGAAGAAGGGTCTGGGGCAATCGCCCCACAGTGATAAGCACAAGATTTATCCCCAACAAACGTATCACGGGAATTAAGGTAGGGGAGTCATATAACTGAGACAAAAAGGGAGTCAGCCCATAAAGTGCACCATAAAGAATCAAGGAGACTAAAAGATTCAACCAATAAAGACTATTAATCTGCCGACGGGTAGCATCCAGTTTATGCATCACTGCCGAAGTGATCCCCATATCAACAAAGACATGGGTAAAATTGATAACGACCCAAGCAATTGCTACTTGACCAAATACAGGTACATCAAGATATCTGGTCAACACCATCACTTGAATTAATGCAAAAACAGAGGTAATGATTTTATTTATTGTACTCCACTTTAAGCCCTTTACCACCTCATGTTCTCTCTTATCTAACATGTAGATATCGCTTTAATAAAACTCAACAAGGTGATTGAGAGACTCTTCTCCATACAATTTCCTGAGTGAAAAAGATCAAGACAATCCTGCTTCAACCTCTTATCAAAATCAAGGAGGTCAATATGGGTCTCGACATAATGCTTCATCCAGATTTGCAAGGAAACATTGGTATTGTAATAGAATTGAATAGGGTTCATATAGTGTTTGTCACTCCATCTATCAGGACGTAACCCCATACGCTCTAAGATAGCAGGAACCACACGACTCAGCGATGGATTAAACTTACCTATACGAATATGCTTCGATCCGATTGAATCGATTCTACAACCAGTAGTAGTCCAACGATACTTAGCCATCTCAGGGTGTTTGACTTTAATCCACTCCTTATAGAGTTTATGGTTAGAACGCAAAGAGACAGGTATTTGGAACATCTGCTCCATAAATTCGATGTCCGCAAAGGGTGAAAGCGATTCCGTCTGTCCATGATACACATTGCTTCCCAGATTATAGGCTTCAAAATCATTTGTGTATAGAAGGAAATGTTCTTGGTTGGTATAGTAGTTTAGATCAAACTCATGTTGTCTATGAGTCAGTCTCCTAGAGTGATACTTACAACTTGTATCCACAGCATGGTTCTCAGACTCCGAATCTAGATTACTTCCGATCACTTCTCCTCCGACCAGACCAGTGTGCATCACACCATATCCATCCAAGTGAAGATTCTTGACCATACTATATCCGTGTGCAAAACCAAAATATAGTACCAATCCTTGCGTTATGGGTGTAATATCATCTACACTTTTCAGGAAATTCCCTCCATCCAGAGCTTGATGGATCCATTCATGTTGAAGATCCGAAGAGATCTCATATGCCACCTTCTGATCTAAGCTTCCCACCTGCGAGAAGGTAAAATTAAGTTGTTCAGAAAACCCCATCTTATGAGCCATCATCACAGTCAAACGCGAATCAAGCCCCCCACTTAACGATGCCACATGTTTTAACCCATAGTCACAATCCACACTATAATTACGTGCTACAGCCTTTTGAAAAGAGGTATCGACAATCTCAATCGCATCGTTCATCTTTATAGTCTGGTCATATTCAAAAGAGAGTTTGTAATACGAAGAAGCCTTATAATTATCTTTCTCTCCTGTCAAATGAAATCCAGTGCGTAATCGAGATACTTCAGACATTAGCGTATGGTCTTCACACAGATATCCTCGCATCAACATATCATAACAAGATAGAATATCAAACGTCAAGACACAACCCTGTTTTTTCATTACGGATGCGATGTCAAAAATATTGTTTCCCATCCATAATCGACCATCACAGCAAGCATAGAAAAGAGGCTTCGAATTGATCGCATCCCCAAATAGCGTCCACTCTCCTCTTTTTTTATCAAATAGGAAGCCATAATAAGAGCCTCTTAACTTTTGATGAAAGAGCACGCCATCCTCTCGAGCCATCTGGCATAAGATCTCTTCCCAACTCAAATGAGGCATCTGGGCAATCAAATCTTTACGATTCACAATGACCCCATCTAAGATGATACGATATGAGGCACTATCAATATCCACTTTATCTTTGGCAAATTTTTCACTCGTCTCATAGGAGAGATGAGAAATCTGCACTTTCTCCTGTAGATCAATAGCAATAAGCAGCTTGGACATACAATAATGAATTTGTTTCAGTTAATCAAGAGTGAAATACTTTGCTTCTACATCATGGTATCAGCAGTGTGTATTTCACTTCTTTCGTAGTAAAACGATCTTTTTACTATTTAATTATATAATAGTCTCAAATGAATAGATGAACAGAATAAAACAACAAGGTTAATCTGAAGTTCTCAAACGACTTTACCTTCTTATCAGCCCTATACAAAAACAAAAAACACCTCACCATAACGAAGTCATGATGAGGTGTTGATCCTCAAAAGAGAGGACGAAATAGGTAGTACTTTAATTAAAATCGATAACGTACGCCTAGACCTCCCTGAAACCAAAACTGAAAAGGATTATCAAACACCTCTATCATAGTAGTAAAATCCATAAAGATAGAGATCGGAGCATTGGAAAAAGTATATTCCAAGCCAATTACTCCATCTACTCCAAAGTCGATATCAGTCTCTTTATCCCCTGTGGTATAGTACCATGTTTTGTCGCCATGTACTTTGTAACGATAGTCGTAAGTATAGGTCTGAAAACGAAACTGTCCACCAAAACCATAGTACCAACTCAAACCACGAACCGCATTGTCACCCAAACGATGGATATCTTTCTGAGTAAGATAATGAAGTTGGACAGCGATTGGCGTAGAGATATCATACCCTATATATTGAAAATCATCATAATGATAATTCATATCATGATACCAATCATTAAAATGATCATTATAATAGCGATCGTCATACTTTTTTCCCGATAAAACATAAGTACTTCCAACACTAAGCTCTAAAGCATGTCCCTGCAACTCCTTCTTGATAGTCACACCACTGGGGTCTCCCAAACGAACTCCAACACCCCAATCATAATCAGAAGCGTGACTATTAGAAGATCGATTATTACGATTACTGTTCGTATTACGAGAATTGGATGAATGTCCATTAGAACGCTTCGAACTAGTTGTATTTTTTCTGTTTGAAGAGGTTGCTTTAGACTTATCCTCTGTTAGATATTTGGAAGAGACATATCCCTCCTGCCCATTGTATGTAACTTTCCACCATCCATTGCTATTTTGTTCCATTACTCTCACCTTTCCTTTCGGTGGGATAGAACGGACTACACCATAATTAGACGACGGACCTCTTCTAAGGTTCAGTCCCTGAGATGCTTTTACATAGTAGATTGTTTGAGCCGATAGTGTGTGTGTCAACATACTCAACACCCCAAACACGATGAAGAGTAGTAGTTTTTTCAATTGCTTCATTATTTTCCTAGAACATTATTTGTGAGCCGCAAATATAATATGTTTATAGAAGTACAAAACAAAAAGAAATCAATATAATGAACATAAAATAAAGGACACCACAGACAACACACACTTTAACGCTATTAATAAACAAGTTACAGCACTTGGACTAGAACAAATAAATTAAATCAAAACAGTTAAAATATAATGTATTGACAAAAAAACACAAACGAAATAGTAAGAAGACTGAGTTTTGAAGAGAAGAAGATTAAAACGGAACTCCTCTCTGATTACAAAAAGGATATCCACTTTAAATAAGCAAACGACAAATATTAATCAAATAGCAGAAAGATAAATGCTATTTTCATTACATTTATAACCATAAACAATCATACGTAATATGTTTTTCAATAAGTGGATACAGCACTATTATCTCGACCAAGGAGATCAATCCTGTTATAAGGGTAAAAAGATTATTAGCCATTATCGACTAGGGAATAGCCTCTATCATCATCAAAACAAAAATATCTTTAGGAAACTATTATTTAGAATATATGCCATATACTATCACCGTTTTATCTATCAAACCCTTTGTTGTGATATTCCTTTTGCAACACACATAGGAAAACGCTTTACCATACACCATGGACATGGAATTGTGATTCACCAAGACTGTATTATCGGAGAGGATGTCACCATTCATCACCTTGTAACCATTGGAAACAAGATGGGGAAAGATGGTAAACTCAGCGCTCCCCCTACCATTGGAAACTATGTGGAGATTGGAGCAGGAGCAATTATTTTAGGAGATATCCATATAGGAACGAATGCACGTATTGGTGCTGGAGCAGTAGTTACCAAAGAGGTTCCAAAAGGAGCAACAGTAGTAGGAAATCCAGCGCATATTATTACCGAACACCTTCTCTAAATCGGGACTATAGATTAACGATCAATCCCCAATAAACCCCCATATTACGCAAAGAATTATCCTTTTTACTCAACCCAGTAATTCCAATATCATAACCTACATAAGGCTCTACTACCTCACAATTCATACTAATATAGAATTTAACCCCACAGGAGGTACGAACACCATCAGCCTTATCATGATATCCAAATACCATATCACGAGAATAAGCATAGTCCCCAAAACCATCAATAACTTCTCCTCCAATATTATAATCAAAATAGGGCTCAATACCAATCCTAGGTCCGCTTCCAGGTAACATTAAATTGCATTTACATAACTGAATATCGGCGGCACATTTAAACTCAAGACAGTTCAAGATAAAGCGGTTTTCTTGCATCGCATATTTCTCATTCACATCTCTCCCCGCCCCCTTCTTCACATAAAGAACCCCTGGGGTAAAAGTAAAAGGATATTTATTGTAAGAACGAACTATTCCCAAGTGCATTCCTGTAAGATAAGTATAATGAAACTCGGGAAGATCACTAATCGTAAACCGATTCAACCCTGCCTGAATCCCCCACCTCTTATCTTGGGCATGGATATGTAAGCAATAACAAGTTACCAATAACAACAAACGAATCTTAAATCTCATGAATCTTAAATTATATGAATATCATAAAGTATCCATCACATCCTGAAAGCACTATTTTTTTCTTAGGATAGAAGCCAAACATTTGGCAACTGTTTCTAATTATGGAGGGAATAACAAAACTGAATTAGAACAATACTTATTCCATAAAACATCTACACAAATAAACATATATTTAATTTATAAAACAATTATTCGTTTTACAACTGATCCTAAAAATTGGAAGTAATAAACACTTGCATCTTTCATTAGAGATCGCTCAAGCCGAGTCTCTCTTTTTCAATAATCACCCAGTTTAGAAAAAGCAATCTAAAGTCTAATAAAGAGGTAAATAAAAAAGATAAAATCGTTCCGTTTTAAAAACAAGAACACACCACTGGAAATCGCAGGAATTAGCACCAGAGAAAGCAAAAAAATAGCATAGCCTTATTTTTAGACTATGCTACAATATCGAAAAAGGAATATGCTTTCGAATATATTAATTCAGATCAAAATTATTGTTCTGTAGTTTGAGCCTCTCCATTAGATTCAGAAACACTTAATTCATTTTGTTCAACTATTGCGGTATGCCCTAATTCAACCAAAACATTATCAGTAAGAACGGTTTTTATATAGTTAGAATCGGCACTTGGCTCTACTACTACTTCATAGCTTCCTGGTGTAACACCTCTTAAAAGAAACTTCCCTTGGTTTAAATAGGTAGACACAGTATCACTCCCCATAATAGCATAAACAACCCCTAATGCATCTTCTTGCACAGCTCCCTGAATAGCGCCTGATTGAGCCTCAAAGAACATCTTTATTGTAGGCTTTAGTTTATAATTACCATTGCCCGTTTCAATAACAGAACGTGCGGCATCAAAATCTAGAATTGCATTGTATGCCACACCTGCCTCTAGGGTCTGATTGACCAAAAGCTTCAATCCCGATTGTGAGCCACTTGGAACTTTCATCTCATATTCTTGTCCATCAACAACCACACTATTATTATCCCCAAGAATTAAACGAATTTGATTATAAGTCCCAGCTGGAAGCGAACCCGAAGTTAATAATGTATCATTACCAGCAGTATATTCCAAAAGATTATAAATTCCACTGTTTACATTCCCTACAGAAGACCATCCACTTTGATCTTCACTCACATTTATCTCGACATCTCGAACATCAATATTTACCTTATCATAATCTGCTGGAGCATCTGTAAGTCGAACATTTAATGTTGCATCATTTGTAGAACTGCTATCATCACTACAGGAAAATAAACCAAATGACAATACAGCTAAAGCAAATACATTTAATAAAATCTTTTTCATCTTTATATTTTTAAAAAGTTGTTGCTATTAACAAATATAGGTTTTATATCAGATTATCAAAACACACAAACATCGATCCACAATATTTAATGGTATTTTGAATTTAAAAACATTAACAAATAGATGTTTATAATTTAAGATAAATCAATAAACACAAACTCCTAATTAAATATTAAGTAACTACACCTCACTCATATACGTTATGTTTAATAAGAACCCAGATAATTAAATTAATTATCTTACTATAACAGAAACCTATAACTCTCTAAGGATTTGTTTTTAATTATTTTTAACCAATGCGAATACTAAAATTTTCTTATCGATAGACCTATCCTTACAGTCAAGTATATAATATAACGATTTAGACATAAAATAGTTTCTTTAGTCCGTGAATTATCCATGTTCGGTGTATCATGATGAGAATTTCCCAACTGGTACTCGATCTATACCTACTACTGCTTTGCTTTGTTTCGTTTCACTTGCTTAAATGCACGATATAGATTAGCATGCGAACATACAATACAATACAGGTCAAGTCGGTAGCTAAGGCTCGTCCTTGTTTATTATCTCCTTTTACTTGCTTCACCAATGATAGATTCGCTCCCTCTACGTGTTCACGAATTCCGCATTGGTGTATAGTGTCCAGATTCTGTTCCATGAACAGATCTAATTGGTACGCTATGTCTTGCTGATGCTCCATAAAATAAACGTTCGACTGACTGCTCCTTACGTTAATTGATTCAGACCTTCGTATTCCTAAAAAAAACTACAATGTTTTGTGCTAACTTCTCACTCTTATGAATATCTATGGTCGATTGTCTTCAATCGGTTTGTCACCGTTGCAACAGGTGGTGAAATCTCTCAGAATAAGGCAATAGACTTTCCTTGCGTATCGCCTGATTTACTGTATGGAGTTACGGTTAAATTTGGGACGTTCCCGACACACAGGTCGGTTACACTCTACAAGTCAGTCTTATAGCAGGTTTCTGTACGTCAAGTTTGCAATGGCTTCCTTCAGATTTGGAATCACCTCCAACACCCTTGTCAATTGCGAATGTTTCCTATCAACTCGGCACATACAGAGACTTACACTCTGCCAGACTATTTACCATGCCCGACATACAAAAAAGAGGAGATCCACAAAAGGGTCCCCTCTACTATTAACGAAACTTATATAAAACCAGCAACAAAAAAGAAATATCTACCATTTAGAATCATCAATTAGCTGAAACATCTTGGCAAATGTCGTATTCAGAATAGGATCATCATATTTATAAAACTTCGCTTTAAAAGCGCTATTCTTCTTCTTTAACACAAATTCCTCGAGATAATGAGAGGAGATATGGGAGTGATAACTTGGAGTCAGTGCCTCCACCTTAAACTCCTCCAAAACTATATTCCGTACCGTTACTCGATACTTTCCCTCCTTAAAATCGATCGTAACAAAAGCACTTCCTATCATATTTTGATAATATAATGGTGCTTTGGCACGTCCAAAACCTGCATCTTGATAGTTAAAGTGGAACTTATTACAAGAAAAAACGATCTTGTTGTCAAACTCTTTTATCTCTTCTGCTGCGACATGGGTTAACAATAATGCTTTGGTCTTCTCCATATTATAAGGGGTAGTAAAGATCTTTTGCCACACCACTTTCCCTTTTTCAATAGATAGGTTATCCTTCTCTCTATTCTCAGCAAATATTAAACATGGTATACAACATAGCCACAACAATAAAATCTTCTTCATCTTTCTATTTTTCTATTCAACAACGAACTATGACTAAACATAAAACTCACTGCAACTCAAACCAATGAGTAGAGCAATCACATAAATGAATGTTATTTCTCTATGAAAGATGTTTTCTATTGGTAGAACACCAAGAAACCTTAGATGTTGCGTGAAAAAAACACAAAATTGAAAATCATATTTTAACATATATCATCGAGTGACATTGGGTTGTGATCTTAAAGGTTCCAACTGCCTCATCTCTCTATTGATTAATCATCTTAAAATATAAAATACGACGATACGAATAAAGCACCTATTGACACTTCTCTTCCTCTTCGAAATATACTTGACACAAGCCATATCCTTCTACCAAAGAACGAAAAAAGGCAACTCCAAATGGAGTTGCCTTAGTATAATAGAATGTTGTATATCACTATTTTGCTGGAGCAAATTCAATATGAATCTTTTCAGATTTCTTGATGAATTTGCGAACAAACTTCTCTACATCCGACTTAGTAATCTCTGCCAATACTGCATCTGGATTATTCTTATCTTCTGTCATATCCACACCATCCTGAATATAAGCAGTAAGTTGACGCTCATAATATGAGTTATGATCTTTCGCTTGCGCAAAATTCTTCTTCATATTCTTCACAGCCTTACTGAAATCTTCTTCAGAAATTCCCTCTTTACACATGTTATCTATTTGAGCACGTACAATTGTCATCAACTCATCCGCGCGATCAGGCTTACAATCAAACTGAACAACCAAAGTAGCAGCCGACTTAGGATATTGTTTGATGAATGCACCAACACCAACACCATAAGTACCGCCAGCTTCTTCTCTCACCTTCTCTGTGAAACGGAAATCTAAAACTGCTTTCACGATATCCATACAAAGATCGCTCTTCACACTATACTTCATATACTGGTTAAAACGCATATGCTCAGTAGTCTTAGGAGTCTCTAACTTAATAGCAATCTCTCTATTTACATCTTTCTTAGGGAAAGTAACTTTGTTATCTACAAATTTCTCTTTGCGATCACCAGCATTCAAAGAAGCGATATATTTACATACCATCTTCTTCGCCTCATCCTCTTTCACATTACCAACCAATACGAAAGTAAAGTCGCTAGCATCTTTCATACGATCTAAGTAGATACTCTTCATTGTATCGAAGTTCACCTTCTCGATTGTTGCAGGGCTAAGAAGCATTACTCGAGGATTATGATCTTTTGTGATCACAGAGATAGAATCACGACGAATAGCATCTGGATTTTTATCTAGATTGGCTACATAAGCAGCATAACGAGACTTTTGTGCATCGAAAGCTTGCTTGTCGAAACGAGGACTTTGGAACTTCAAATACAATAGTTGCATCATTGTTTCAAAATCTTTAGGTACGGCATATCCAGAAATATTCTCAGAAAGACCACCCACACTCATTCTTACAGAAACACGCTTTCCTGTCAACATCTTCTTCAAGCTAGTTGCATCGAAATCGCCAGCACCATAACTCGCTACAAAATCAGAGATAAAGTTTGCTGAGATCAATTTATTTACGTCACTTACTTTCGAAGTACCACCCCAACTGTGACCATCAATCACCACTTTGTCTTTGTCGATGTCTGCAAAACGATACAATACCTTCGCACCGTTAGAAAGAGTCCACTCTTTAGCATCAAACTGAGAAAGTGTTTTCTCTTCTACAATAGTACCTGCCTTGATTTTCTCTACGTCTACCAATGGCTCATTGGTCACTTTGTCTACGTAAGGCTCCAATTTAGTGTCTTTCATCGCTGTCAACATCGACAAAGCCTCTGTCTCAGACATATGCTCTACTTCAGTAGAACCACTAATCACAACAGTACGGTTACCATCTTTACTCCAGTGCTTCAAGAAGTTGTTCACCTCTTCTACCTGAATAGTAGGAAGTACCGCTTGTGCAAATTGATACTCTGCCTCGATACCAATCACAGAAGAACCTGTCAAGAAATTGCTTTGCAACTGACGGCAGTAACGGTCGTTAGAGATCTTATCTCTCTTTTTATATTGTGACTCAAGTCCACTGATCATATTCAATCTTGCTCTGTCAATCTCTGATGTTTGGAAACCAAAACGTGCAGCACGCTCCCACTCATTCAAGATCGCCTGATATCCCTCTTTCTCTTTTCCTGGCTTCACACCAACAGAAGCAGTAAAACAGTCATATCCTCTTACAAATCCACTTGCACTTACAGCACCCCAAATAAATGGAGAATCTCCTTTTTGTAGAAGCTCTTGGATACGAGCATTAAACATACTGTTCATCAAAGACTTCACATAACTATTTCTAATATCGCCAATAGTCTCTGGATTCTTTTGTGATGTACGATCTAACTTATATACAGTAATAGAATTTTGAGACATCTCTTTATCCAAAGCCTTCACAAAATAAGTCTCTTTGTGGTAAGGAATATCAAAGAAAGGGCGTGGCTTTTCGTTCTTCACTGCTGGTACAGATGAGAACATCTCTTTCACTTTTCCCTCTATTTTATCCACATCAACATCTCCAACCACAATAATACACTGTAGGTCTGTACGATACCAGTCGTGATAAAAATCACGCAATGTTTTATATTTAAAATTATTGATAATATCATAATCTCCAATTACGTCACGTACAGCATACTTTGACCCTTTTAACAATACAGGGAAAAATTGATTTCTTACACGGAAACCTGCATTACGACGAGTTCTCCACTCTTCTGAGATAACGCCTCTTTCAGAGTCGATCTCTTCTTCTGTTAGAAGCAAGTAGTTTGTCCAATCCTTTAATACCAAAAGACAAGTATCAACCAATCCTTTAGGACCTGTTGGCACCTCACTTAAGTTATAAGCTGTCTCGTTAAAAGCGGTATAAGCATTGATATTACGACCAAACTCTACACCATGCTTCTGAAGCGTATTCAAAATACCTTTTCCTTTGAAATGCTCTGTTCCGTTAAAAGCCATATGCTCAAGAAAGTGAGCCAATCCATTTTGGTCATCATTCTCTAGAAGCGCTCCTACATTCTGAACAATGTAGAAACTTGCACGATCTTTTGGCTCTTCATTATGACGAATATAATAAGTCAAACCATTAGGAAGAACTCCTTTTCTCACATTCTGATCTAATGGAGCCGGGGTGTCCATTGTGACCTGTGCATTTACTGTTGCTATGGATCCCAATGTAAGAAGGATAACCAATAAGCTAAGTAGTTTTCTCATAAATTAATTATTATATGTTGATACAATTAATAGACCTACAATGATACACTTTTTAACTTTTATACACAATTAATTATCTTATATCTTTCAAATAATTAATAGTCTAACAAAATCCATTGATAGGGTGTCATTCGATCATTTCCTCTATAAAAGCTTATTCTCAGAATAGAAACAAAGCTTTTATTTTTCAATACAAAAAAATACAATCTCAACTATTAGTATCTCTTACTCTAAAAGTATTACACATTTTAACAAGCAATTTTACTCAGCCCCCATATTATAGTCTACTAATTCCCACATAAAAGGCTACAAACAAAGGGCTTCTCTAAAATTATTTAATTGCTATTTTTTTTATTCTATAATATATCTGTAAATTGAGACTTTTCAAATAAAAACTGAACATAATAGATTTATTTAATAACTAAAACACATAAACTAATGAAACAATTACGTGAAGTAACCAAGAAAGCACTTCTTGTGCCTCTACTTCTACCTACACTTGCACTTGCCAATAAACCGGCTACTCCAGAAAGACCCAATATTGTTCTTTTCATGGTCGATGACATGGGATGGCAAGACACTTCCTTACCTTTTTGGGATAAAAAGACGTATCTAAATGAGCAGTTTCACACTCCAAACATGGAGAAACTTGCCGAACAAGGAGTAATGTTTACACAAGCTTATGCATGTGCCATCTGTTCTCCAACGAGGGTCAGTTTGATGACTGGTATGAATGCTGCTCGACATAGAGTAACCAACTGGACACTATATAAAGATAAGATGAACACCAATACCGTTAAAGGTTTGAAGATCCCTAAATGGAACTATAATGGTATTGCAATATCCGAAGATCTAAATAATGCAGTCTATACTCCTCAACCCCTACCGAAACTTCTTAAAGACAATGGATATTATACCATCCACTGCGGGAAAGCACACTTTGGAGCAGTCGGAACCCCAACAGAAAATCCACAAAATGTCGGTTTTGATGTGAACATTGCAGGATTTGCAGGCGGTGGACCAGCATCATACCTTGGGAAGGAGAATTTTGCAAAAGTAAACAACCCAAATTCGATATGGAATATTCCTGGCTTAGAGGAATTTAATGGTCAAGATATCTTCTTAACGGAGGCGTTGACACAAAAAGCACTGAAAGTGGTTCATGACTCAGTCCCAAAGAACAAACCTTTCTTCCTTTATATGTCACACTATGCTGTGCATGCGCCCATCACTGGTGACGACAGATATGAAGAGAAATATATCCAAAGAGGATTAAGCCCGATTGAAGCCAAATATGCTTCGATGGTAGAGGGGATGGATAAAAGCTTGGGAGACATTATGAAATATCTTAAACGCCATAAATTAGACAAAAACACTATTGTGATCTTTATGTCCGATAATGGAGGATTGAGTGCTCATGCTCGTGGAGGACTAGCAAACACCCACAACTTACCTCTTTCTAGTGGTAAAGGATCTATTCACGAGGGAGGAATACGAGAGCCAATGATCGTAAAATGGCCTGGGGTCACCACTCCAAATACAAAATGTAACCAATCAGTAATTATCGAAGACTTCTATCCTACTATCTTAGAGATGGCAAACATCTCATACAAAGAGAATAAGAAGCAACCAATAGATGGTTTAAGTTTTGTTTCGGAACTAGAAGGAAAAAAATCAAAGAACAAAGATCGTGCTTTCTACTGGCACTTCCCTAATTCATGGGGACCACAAGGACCAGGTATTTCATTCTATAGTGCTATTAGAGAAGGCGATTGGAAACTAATCTATTACCACACAGATCAACGATTTGAACTATTCAATATCACCAACGATATAGGCGAACACTACAATTTGGCAAGCCAACAACCAAAAAGAACTAAAAAGATGGCTACAAAACTAACCAAATATCTAAAAGAGGTAGATGCCCAGATGCCAACATTTGCAAAGGATGGAAGCCCAGTACCATATCCTAGCGAAATCGAAACAATCATTGAAAGATAACCATAAAACATATAAATAAGATGAAAAGATTGATATTGGCATTCATCATTATGTTTGCCTTTAATACGAGCTTTGCCAACAAACTAAAAACGCCTCAAGTACTCGGCTCTCACATGGTTCTCCAAAGAGATACCCTTGTCAAAATATGGGGATGGGGAAAACCAAATAAGAAGATAACACTAACCTCTTCGTGGAATAAAAAACACTATACCTCAGAAGTAGGAGAAGATGGGAAGTGGCTTTTTGAAATAGAGACTACTAGTGCAGGTGGTCCATATAATATTACCATACAATCGGCAAAAGAGAAGATTGTATACGAGGATATTTTGATGGGAGAAGTGTGGCTCTTTTCTGGACAATCCAATATGTTTTTTAAATTAGAGGGGAAATATGGTAGTTATACCTACAGAAGACAAGAGGTGCTGAAGAGAGCAAACAACCCACAAATACGTATCTTTGATGTGGATAACATTGCTTCGCTCACTCCTTCAGACACACTGCTATCCAAAGAACAGTGGCAGGTATCTACTCCAAATACTGCAGCAAAGACCAGTGCCATTGCGTATATGTTTGCCTTGCAACTGCAGGAGACTTTAAATGTACCTATTGGTGTTATTCACAGCTCCTTTGGAGGAAGCTATATCTCCTCGTGGATTAGCAAAGAAAATTTGGCTAAATATGATAATATCAAGACAGATAACCTGAAATTTACAAGATGGAACAACGATGTTCCTACCGCTTTGTATAACGCAATGATTCGACCATTGACCCCTTATACCATCCAAGGGATGTTATGGTATCAAGGAGAATCGGACAGACACAAACCAAAGCAGTATATCTCTCTATTTAAGGATTTAGCAGCACAATGGCGTAAGGAGTTCGATTGTAACTTCTCCATCTTTCTTGCACAAATCGCTCCTTTTGGATATAAAAACGACTCAGAATCTCAATACATAAGAGAGTCTCAAGTTACGATTAGTCAAACCATAGAGAAAAGTGGTGTGGTAATCACAAGTGATGTGGGAGAGAAAGGAAACATCCACCCACATGAAAAAGGACCTATTTCGGATCGCTTCGTTAACTTGGCTCTTCACCGTGTCTATAATATGACAGCCATTGATGACCAAGGACCAACCTATAAGAACGCAACCACAAAAAAAGGGCGTATGATCCTTGAATTTACCCACTGCAACGAAGGAATGGTTTGTAAAAATGGGAAACTTACGAATTTCACCATCGCAGGAAAAGATAAAAAGTTCTATCCAGCAGAAGCAAAAATCATTGGATGGAATAAAATTGCAGTATCTTCCGATAAAGTGAAGAGACCTGTGGCTGTACGTTATGGATGGAGCAACTTCTTTAAAGGAGATATCTATGATGCAAACAAACTTCCACTATCTTCATTCAGAACCGACCAATGGGACACATATAAAGATAAAAAAGAGAGTAAATAGAAAATAGATAGTTTAAACAAAAGGGATATCGTGAACGATATCCCTTTTGTTGCGTCGTATCCTACCCAATAGCAGAATAAAATACTTTATCTTTTCAAGCTTTAATCTGAAGCAAAGGGATTAATATCCTATAGGATAAGCTCCTATCCACTCTCACGACAAAGCCACAACCAAACGATCCACCAAATCACTGATCTTGACAATCGTTCGCCATGTTCTGGTCGTAGCCTCTCTTTCTAACACCTTTTCAATGCGATTATTTCCAAACTTTGTTTGATGATAAGCCCCTTCACACTGAAGGTATATTGCACGTTGAACCCATCTTATCTGATCGCCTTTAGAATCAATTTCCGACAACTGAGATACACTCTTCATATCAGGAATAGAAGATAACAGGGTGACATGACTTCTCTTCACCAACTCCTCTGAATGAAGCGGAAAAGGATTGAATGCAACCATTTCACACCAAGAAGAGAGGTCGAATAATTGGAAAGGAATCTCAAAATCATAATGACGATCCAACACACGACGTACACAAGCCGAAACCACCTCTAGCGACTCTCCTTCATGCGTAAAAACAATATTCCCCGAATGGATATAGGTAGAGACATTCTGAAACCTCTCCGACTCTAAAAAGCTTCTCAAATCTGCCATCTTTACCTTGTGATGGTTCCCTAAATTGATACCCCGCATCAAAACAATATATATACGCATTTATCATACTTTTACAAAAAATACAGAAGATACATTATTATAATCATATACCACAATCATATTATCTAAAAACGCTACTTTGTTTCACCATGTCTGGATCGTTTCTGACAGTGACACGACAGTGTGTAATATAGAATTTGAGACAAGTTTCACAGGTATTTCCTAAGGGATTGTCCCTTACTTTGTTCATGCAATACGCATACTTTATGAATGGTTCAACCACCGAATCGATGGAGAATCGATGGACAAACCATGGACAAACCATGGACAAACCATGGACAAACCATGGACAAACCTACTAGGAATCCCTTATCAAACAAGAAGAAAACAGGGTGAATATATCATCTAAGTGGGATGGATATGACAATTATTTTTCTTATTACTATTGAAAAAAAGCCTAAGTTTATATGGATCGCATGCACCATTGTATTCGACACAAACCATTACTACTGGATGAATATCAATCAGACCAAAAGACCTTAGGTGTAAATAGGAAGACAAAAAGAGTTAACAGCAACAATGCTAACCACAGAAATTCAATAAAAACAGATCTAATAAAAGTAGGATAATACTCGATGTAATTAACTACAAAAAAATATCACCGAGAAATATAGACCACCCAATGATTAGAAATGGAGACATTTAATATACATAAATTAACTTTCACCTACTTTATTTTTGTATTTTTGCAACGTTTTATAAAATTCGAAGTTGGTATCTTATGAAATGGAACTATTTGACGAGTTCCTTTTATTCAGAGGATTTAATAGGGAATCTAGTGAGAATCTAGAACAGTACCCGCTGCTGTAATGCTACCAAAAAAGACGAATAAACATGCCACTGGGATATATCTTGGGAAGGCTATTTGTCTCGTGTAGTGAAGTCAGAAGACCTGCCAGAAGTAGAATGATTGCAACAAATAACACCTTCGGGAGCTAGGGTGATCGCATCAAAAACTGGCAAGATACTTCTTATTAATGCTCTATCCCAGAGCTTTAAAATTTCTTTATCATTGCTGTTTTTTAATGATCATTTCGATAGTTCACGAAAAATAACGATCAATTAAAATTACAGATGAAAAAAATTTTACTCTTACTCTTTTGTTCTTCTATTCTCTCTATTTGTAGAGGACAATATTTAGAAGATTTTGAATCCCCCAACTGCCTAGAGGACAACGGTTGGATTATCATGAATCGCAATGGTGGAAACACATGGAAATTGGCGGACAAGGCACACAGTGGCAACCAAGCGATTGCTATAGATTCGCAAGGAACCCAAAATGAGGAATACTTGGTGACCCCATGTATAAAAGTTAAAGAGGGAGACACCTTCTCTTTTTGGGCCCGAAGCAACTATAGTTTTAACAAAGAGAGCTTTGAGGTATATATTTCCACCTATCTAGTATCGGTCTCTTTCTTGAATGAAAATAGGCTAGATAAAGTTGAAGAGGTTCCTAGTAACTATACCCAATACACCTACGACTTGTCTGCATATGCAGGGGACAATATATATATTGCCATTAAATCTACTGCCAAAAACCACTCACTTCTATATATCGATGATGTAAAACTACCGTCGAAATATCACGATAAAGACTCACCAATGGCCCCTGATGAAATACATCCAAAATTTAATGCCGTAGATCAAGAGAAAAATATTCTTTTAGAATGGGAACCATCTCCTTCTGCAAAATCTTACATCGTCTCTGTTGGAACAACGCTTGATAATATAAAGAATGTCATCTCCTCCAAAGAGGTTAAGCAAACGTCGCTTGAGATATCCCTTCCAAAGTATAACCAACAATATTACTGTACTGTCGCTGCCAAAAACAGATATGGGAAAAGTGAAGTATGCCCCATCTAGGAGTTTACGACGATGGAAGACCCAACCATAAAGAGTTTTCCATGGGTAGAGGACTTCGAGCAAACAACGTTTCCTCCCAGAGGTTGGAAAACACATAATGTGGACAATGACTCGAAAATGTGGATTCGTAGCCTTATGGCTGGAGTAGACCATTCGAAATGTGCAAGTATCCACGGCTATACCAAAGGAGATGATTGGTTGATCACCCTGCCTATTCAAATCCCTAAAAATGGACTTCTTAAATATAGTGCCAAGACCTATGGTAGCAGAATCTCGGTGGCCATATCCACAAAAGGGAGTAAGCCAGAAGATTTCAAAGAGATTGCGACACAAAAAACCATAGGCTCGTATAAAGAGTATACACAAGATCTATCCGAATTTCAAGGACAAACTGTATACATAGGCTTTCATCATACTGCATATCAATCGATGGATTTAGACCATATCCAAGTAGTGGAAGGGCAACCTGTTTCTATAGATCATATTGATTATGAAGCCATAACCTCTTCTGCATTAGGGCAAGGCAGTAAAAATGAACCTCTCACAAAATTGAATATTGTAGTACAAGGAGATGTGGGATCATTACAACTAAATAATCTGACATTAGATTTAGAAAACAGTCACGCGATTGAGAAGCTCTATCTTTATAAGACAGAGACAGAGTCTTTTCGTCATGAGACTTTGGTTGACGAAATAGAAGGGGTGGATTATGCGAAGAAATTTGGAGGCACTTCAGGGGACGATAAAGACTGGCTTAAGCTTATTGTTAGAGGTTGTGATGCAGCCAATAAAGAGACTGGTAAGACTGAGACATATCTTGCAGATTATCGTTTTGATGACAATACCAAAGACTATATCCTTGACTCTTGAAAATGATTGGATCTATCTGTTTTAGGTAAGGTGACGAAAATCGACTTCGAAATGGTCTCTACCGACAACAATGATTTGGGAATGATAAATACCCCAGTCTATTTCTGTATGGACAATGTGAATGGTGTGGATCCTAAAGATCAAGCACCAACCCTAAAACAATCCATTCCTTCAATCCAAACAGAGAATATATCCTTCAGTGAGATCTCCCATGGTAAAATAATTAACATTCACTACATATAACTGCCGTATCTACGTCATGAGCTCGTATAGAATTAGGGTTTCACTTTGTAGTGCAAGCCTATCCAGTTCATAAATACCTTATACGATTCGTGTACCACAGACCAGCGTTTTCATACGGCTTTCTACAGGTTGTTCCGCACTATATACACCATAGTCTTCTGCTAGGTGGTGAATCTACAAGCCCCACCTACGAACTTATACCGATTAGCTAATTATCATGCATGGCACACTAAAAAGGAGAAGATACGAATATCTCCCCCTTAGATGATTAAAAGAAAAGTAATACAAACGATGAAAAAGTAAATTATAAAATCAATTTTCCTTTCACAGTAATTTTAAAAGCATTCGCAATATCATCAATTTTAGCAGTGTTCTTAGGGAAGTAGATCGTCAAACCTTCTGCCGTACGCTCCCACTTCACTTTCTCCCCTGTTGCAAGAAACTCAATCGAATCAATCTTATTCTTTGTAGAAAGCTTCTCTCCTCGCTTCATACATTTAATGGTATATTGGTGTGATTTGGGATTTCCTAATACTGTTGCATAGATCTTATTCATATCTTTGCTTCTTGTAAAGCGTATGTCTTCAGCAGATAGCCCATGGAAATTCCAACGATATGCGTGTTTATTCTTTGACCAATTTAACATTTTGGCTGTTCCTTCACCAGATATTTTCCAACGACGTGTATTATAAATCGCTTCGCCATTCTTTTTTAACCAATCACCCATCCCTTTCATAATGGCAACCTCTTCTTCAGGAATAGAACCATCACCTTTTGGTGTCAAAGAGATGAAAAAGATACCACCACGACTCACGATGTCAATCAAACTACGAGTCTGGTAGTCTTCACGTTGACGATACTTCTTATTATTCACATAACACCAAGGATAACCAATAGCTCTGTCAGCCAACCAGTAACCTTTAGGATCTTCCTCCATATCTCGACAGTTCTCATAACAACGAAGTCCAAAACCTAATGGGAAATTCCACATTTTACTACCAGGTAGCTTGTTGCAAATAACAACCTCATCCCCACTAACTCCTTTTTTATTATAATAATATTTGAAGATCGATGTCACTGAATCCTCAGGAACTTCATTATTTTTTATCGAACCAGAGATCCCATCAAACCACAGCACGTCAGGACGATATTTATCAATCACTTCACGCACCTGACCACTCCAACGCTTTCCATATTCCTCTTTGGGCATCTTCTCTGGATCTAAATAGATATTAGAGTTCTCATCTTTGAAAATATCCCAGTTTTCTTTCTGATATGGAGTAAATTTATTTCTATTCTTTCTTAAAACATAACCATATGTACGAGCCATATGAAAGGTTGCCGCCAATTTTAAATCTGCATTACGAACCTCTTTTGCAATCTCTCCATAGATATCTCTTTTAGGTCCCTGTTGCATCGAATTGAAATCGGTATATTTAGTATCCCACAGACAAAAACCATCATGATGAGAAAGACATATTCCTGCAAATTTCACACCGCCCTCTTTCATCACTGACACCCACTCCTTGGCATCGAACTTCTCTGCAGTAAACATCGGAACAAAATCTTTGTACCCAAAATCTTTGATGCGACCGTATTTAGCACGGTGATATGCTTTGGTTCCTCTCACATCCTTATCCCCCGCAGTATAAAGACTCTTTACATAGTCAGGACCACCATGTGCAGGAACAGAAAATATTCCCCAATGGGTATATATCCCAAATTTCGCATCTAACATCCACTCAGGAATAGGTTGTTTCTTAAGCCCTCCCCACTCTGCAGAATATGGTTTTTTCCAATCATAAGATTGAATGGAACTATCAGTAAGCTTCTTTGTATCTTTCTTATTTTTCTTTTTGGCTGAAACTATCGATATGGATATTACCCCAATCAGACAAAACCATAAAGCTCTCTTCATCGTGCTCTTCATAATTTAAATATTAATCGTGTTTAGTAATTGGATTTCAAGTACAATGATAAAGGAAGCTTTCAACTACTAATAACAAAAACAATATCAATTTCGTAACAAGAAGTACCAAACTAGATCCAATTTGTCCTTTTTGAGAGATGTTACATTATTATCCTCTCATTTGACAATATCTAGTGAATAATTCATAATAATAAAAACATATATATTAATTTCCAATATATAATAAGAGAAGCTACCTTCTTCTTGTTTACAAATCAAAAAAAAGGATGTCCTATATGAATAGAACACCCTCTCTCACTAAATAATTAATTAATAGAATCTATCTTTTAATAATAATCTTATATACCTTATCTCTATTCACTCTCAACAAATAGACTCCTTCTATGAGTGACTGAACTGGAATTGTGACTTTCACATCCTCCACATTTACAGTCTTCGCTAATCGTCCTTTTGAATCATAAATAAAGATTTTATCATCGGTCTTCAACCCGGTTATTTCTAAGAAGTCAGAAGCAGGATTAGGATATATCTTCACCTTCTCTTCACTATCCCATTCCCCTGTAGTACCTATTACAGTGATCTCACGTTGAATGATCTGTTGCTTGTGATTTTCATCCTCATCAACTATAATACTTAGAATAACAGTACCCTCAGCCACAGCAGTAATCGTATGATTTATTGTTTGTAAGATCAATGGATCTGCACTTACAAGACTAAAGTCTACCTCTTGAGAAAGTTCAACGTCTAATGTCTGCCCAACTTCTAGATCAAGATCCTCATTAGTCCATGTTACATTCCATTCCGCTTTTTCGATGGTTAAAGTTCCATGAATATACTCCACATCATAATTCTTACTCACACCAGGAGTAATCACGATATCATATTTTCCAACATCACTGTCTTTTGTAGCAACAGAAGATAATATTGGATTGGTAGTGAAGATAATATTGTCCCCTTCACGAGCACCATCCACATCGTATCCCCAAATAGGATTTAACTCTTGATATTTACGAGTATAACTTACTCCTCGAACAGTAGCACTTGCTTTAGCAACATCGAAAGTAAACGTATAATTAAATGGTTTATAAAGAGTATTACCATCATTTGTTACTGTTATTAAAGAAGTACCAGCACCTACAATATTAAATATCAATCCATTTATTGAAACAACATCTATATTATCACTCGAATAGTTCAATGTTAGATTCTGATCAGTTTGTGCAATTTGTGTAACTGATAGTTGTCTATAATTTACCTCATTAATAAAAGAACTAGTGACAGACTGCTCGTTTCTATCATCTACAATATAGATCGTAATATCAGTCCATTCACTATAATCTTCGCCATCGCTGACTCTTACTTGGAAGTCATACTGATCCTCTCCATACTTAAACAACTCATCTAAGTCAGTAATCGAAAGAACGCCACTATTGGGATGCAAAGCAAATGGGGCATTACCATCATAGTCTTTATCTTGTAGATATCGAAACTGCCATCCATTAAGCGAACTACCACTACTCTCCTTATCACTTGCTTCAAGCTGAATCGTCTCTGTTCCAACTAACCCTTTTAAGTTCAAAGTCTCAGAATCAGTATCCACTGTTGGTGGAGTATTGGCTGGTTTGGTTACAGTGATCGTTTCTACAAAACTTATCGCATGATAATTTTGGTCTTCTGCCACCCCTACTGTTATTGTTGCACTTCCCTCATCTAATGCAGTAATCGTTTGATCCATTACAGATACGATGTCTTCATCTGAAGAAGTTACAGTGAAAGGTACAGTAGCATCAGAAAGAACAACAGTCAATGATTCTCCAACCTTAAGAGCATTCGTTGGATTACTCCAAACTATATCTCTATCTGCCCTTTCTATCGTTAGTGTACCATTTGTATAATTCGCATTATAGTTTGGACTGATACCAGGTGTAATTTCAATATCAAATGTTCCGACATCACTATCTAGAGTTGCACTTGAAGATAGTGTTGGACTAGTACCAAAGATATTGGAATCTCCCTCTCTAGCTCCTTCTACCTCGTACTCAAATACAGGATTCGATTCTTGATACTTACGGATGTAACTCTTCGCTGTCACAGTAATATTACCTTTGGCTACAGTAAAAGTAAAGGTATCACTATATGGCTTATACATATTATTACCTTCATTGCTTACGGCAATCTCAGAACTACCAACTCCTTCTATCTCAAACACATTATCTTCAACACGAACCACTCCAACATTGCTACTTACATACTCTAAGGCAAGAGATGCATCACTCTGCGAAACCTGAGTAACTGTCAATTCACTATAGTTCGAGCCTTTGATGAAACTTGCTGTTACAGACTGCAATTCTCGATTATCTACAATAGAAATGGTAACATCTTTCCATTCACTATAATTCTCAACATCACGTACTCTTACTTGGAAAGTATAATCATGTGTTCCATAAGCAAACAACTCATCTAGGTCAGTAATCGAAAGAACTCCAGTGATTGCATCCAGTGCAAATGGAGCTGTTCCATCATTATCCTTATCCTGTAGATAACGCAATTCCCATCCATTGAGAGCACTACTATCACTCTCCTTATCACTTGCGACAAGCTGAATCGTCTCTGTTCCATCTAACCCTTTTAAGTTCAAAGTCTCAGAATCAGTATCCACTGTTGGTGGAGTATTGGCTGGTTTGGTTACAGTGATCGTTTCTACAAAACTTATCGCATGATAATTTTGGTCTTCTGACACCTCTACTGTTATTGTTGCACTTCCCTCATCTAATGCAGTAATCGTTTGATCCATTACAGATACGATGTCTTCATCGGAAGAAGTTACAGTGAAAGGTACAGTAGCATCAGAAAGAACAACAGTCAATGATTCTCCAACCTTAAGAGTATTCGTTGGATTACTCCAAACTATATCTCTATCTGCCCTCTCAATAGTTAACGTTCCATCAATATAATCGGCATCGTAATTAGAACTAATGCCAGAGGCAAGTGTAAGCGCATAACTACCTACATTACTAGTAACAGTTGCTGTCGTAGAGATCGTTGGATCATTATCAAAGAGATCCCTATCTCCCTCTCTAGCTCCCACTACCTCGTACTCAAATACAGGATTCGATTCTTGATACTTACGGATGTAACTCTTCGCTGTCACAGTAATATTACCTTTGGCTACAGTAAAAGTAAAGGTATCACTATATGGCTTATACATATTATTACCTTCATTGCTTACGGCAATCTCAGAACTACCAACTCCTTCTATCTCAAACACATTATCTTCAACACGAACCACTCCAACATTGCTACTTACATACTCTAAGACAAGAGATGCATCACTCTGCGAAACCTGAGTAACTGTCAATTCACTATAGTTCGAGCCTTTGATGAAACTTGCTGTTACAGACTGCAATTCTCGATTATCTACAATAGAAATGGTAACATCTTTCCATTCACTATAATTCTCAACATCACGTACTCTTACTTGGAAAGTATAATCATGTGTTCCATAAGCAAACAACTCATCTAGGTCAGTAATCGAAAGAACTCCAGTGATTGCATCCAGTGCAAATGGAGCTGTTCCATCATTATCCTTATCCTGTAGATAACGCAATTCCCATCCATTAAGCGAACTACCACTACTCTCCTTATCACTTGCTTCAAGCTGAATCGTCTCTGTTCCGTCTAAACCTTTCAAGTTCAGAGTCTCAGAATCAGTATCCACTGTTGGTGGAGTATTGGCTGGTTTGGTTACAGTGATCGTTTCTACAAAACTTATCGCATGATAATTTTGGTCTTCTGACACCTCTACTGTTATTGTTGCACTTCCCTCATCTAATGCAGTAATCGTTTGATCCATTACAGATACGATGTCTTCATCGGAAGAAGTTACAGTGAAAGGTACAGTAGCATCAGAAAGAACAACAGTCAATGATTCTCCAACCTTAAGAGTATTCGTTGGATTACTCCAAACTATATCTCTATCTGCCCTCTCAATAGTTAACGTTCCATCAATATAATCGGCATCGTAATTAGAACTAATGCCAGAGGCAAGTGTAAGCACATAACTACCTACATTACTAGTAACAGTTGCTGTCGTAGAGATCGTTGGATCATTATCAAAGAGATCCCTATCTCCCTCTCTAGCTCCCACTACCTCGTACTCAAATACAGGATTCGATTCTTGATACTTACGGATGTAACTCTTCGCTGTCACAGTAATATTACCTTTGGCTACAGTAAAAGTAAAGGTATCACTATATGGCTTATACATATTATTACCTTCATTGCTTACGGTAATCTCAGAACTACCAACTCCTTCTATCTCAAACACATTATCTTCAACACGAACCACTCCAATATTGCTACTTACATACTCTAAGACAAGAGATGCATCACTCTGCGAAACCTGAGTAACTGTCAATTCACTATAGTTCGAGACTTTGATGAAACTTGCTGTTACAGACTGCAATTCTCGATTATCTACAATAGAAATGGTAACATCTTTCCATTCACTATAATTCTCAACATCACGTACTCTTACTTGGAAAGTATAATCATGTGTTCCATATGCAAACAACTCATCTAGGTCAGTAATCGAAAGAACTCCAGTAATTGCATCCAGTGCAAATGGAGCTGTTCCATCATTATCCTTATCCTGTAGATAACGCAATTCCCATCCATTAAGCGAACTACCACTACTCTCCTTATCACTTGCTTCAAGCTGAATCGTCTCTGTTCCGTCTAAACCTTTCAAGTTCAGAGTCTCAGAATCAGTATCCACTGTTGGTGGAGTATTGGCTGGTTTGGTTACAGTGATCGTTTCTACAAAACTTATCGCATGATAATTTTGGTCTTCTGCCACCCCTACTGTTATTGTTGCACTTCCCTCATCTAATGCAGTAATCGTTTGATCCATTACAGATACGATGTCTTCATCGGAAGAAGTTACAGTGAAAGGTACAGTAGCATCAGAAAGAACAACAGTCAATGATTCTCCAACCTTAAGAGTATTCGTTGGATTACTCCAAACTATATCTCTATCTGCCCTCTCAATAGTTAACGTTCCATCAATATAATCGGCATCGTAATTAGAACTAATGCCAGAGGCAAGTGTAAGCGCATAACTACCTACATTACTAGTAACAGTTGCTGTCGTAGAGATCGTTGGATCATTATCAAAGAGATCCCTATCTCCCTCTCTAGCTCCCACTACCTCGTACTCAAATACAGGATTCGATTCTTGATACTTACGGATGTAACTCTTCGCTGTCACAGTAATATTACCTTTGGCTACAGTAAAAGTAAAGGTATCACTATATGGCTTATACATATTATTACCTTCATTGCTTACGGCAATCTCAGAACTACCAACTCCTTCTATCTCAAACACATTATCTTCAACACGAACCACTCCAACATTGCTACTTACATACTCTAAGACAAGAGATGCATCACTCTGCGAAACCTGAGTAACTGTCAATTCACTATAGTTCGAGCCTTTGATGAAACTTGCTGTTACAGACTGCAATTCTCGATTATCTACAATAGAAATGGTAACATCTTTCCATTCACTATAATTCTCAACATCACGTACTCTTACTTGGAAAGTATAATCATGTGTTCCATATGCAAACAACTCATCTAGGTCAGTAATCGAAAGAACTCCAGTAATTGCATCCAGTGCAAATGGAGCTGTTCCATCATTATCCTTATCCTGTAGATAACGCAATTCCCATCCATTGAGAGCACTACTATCACTCTCCTTATCACTTGCGACAAGCTGAATCGTCTCTGTTCCATCTAACCCTTTTAAGTTCAAAGTCTCAGAATCAGTATCCACAGTTGGTGGAGTGTTTCCATGCTCGTAAACTGTAACAGTTTCTACGATTGTTTTAGTTTCGTGATTAATATCTCCAGGAATAGTAATGGATATATCAGTGCTTCCAACCTTTAATCCAGTAATCACTTTACCATCTACTGCAATGATGTTGACATCTGCTGACGTAACATTAAAAGCTATAGATGCATCAGAAAGTGCAATTGTAAACGGCTCATTTATATATAACTTATCAGGCTGATTACTCCATATAATACTCCATTCCGCTTTTTCAATCGTTAAATTACCATCAAAATACCGTACATTATAATTTGGACTTATCCCGGCACTTATCTCAATATTATAAACACCGACACCACTATCTTGTATAGCATCCGAGGTGATAGTAGGTTCCGTAGTGAAGATATTACTATCTCCATCCTGTGCTCCCACTACATCATACACCCATACAGGATTTGCCTCCTGATACTTACGAGTATAACTTCTTGCTGTCACTGTAATATCGCCTTTTGCTACAGTAAAAGTAAAGTTTTCGCTATACGGCTTATATTGTTTATTTCCATCATTACTTACAGTTATTTCCGAAGTACCAACTCCCTTCACCTGTAAAATATGTCCTTGTACAGTTGCCACGACACCATTACTACTCTCATATTGTAATACTAATGATTGATCACTCTGTTCAATCTGACTTACAGAGGCTTGATTAAATGTCGTCGACAAATTAAATACACCACTTACTGATTGACTTTCTCGGTCATCAGTAATCACAATAGATACGTTTGTTGGGGCACTAACTAGAGTTCCATCACTCACTGTAACCTTAAAATCATACTGATGATCTGCATATTTAAACAACTCATCATAATCACTTATAGAGATTATTCCAGTACTAGAATCAACAGAGAATGCCATTACTCCATCCCGGTCTTTATCCTCTAAATCAATGATGGTCCAATTAGTAAAACTAGTAGTTCCAAAATCAGCATCTGTTGCTTTTAATAGGAAATTAAATGTCTGTTCTAACCCCTTCAAGTTCATATTTAACGAGGTGGTTGTAACAACTGGAACCTTATTATTCACATTATTAATTAAGATACTAGTAGTAAAAGTGACTGTTTCTTCTCCATCCGTTACAGAAACAACGATACCGTCTACTCGATTGGTCTCCACATCCGCATTCCATGTAATGACCCCTTGATTATTAATAGTCATTCCTGCTGGACCAGACACAAGTGAATACAATAGACCGTCATTATCATAATCCATTACTGCTAGCGTATGTGTAAACACTTCTCCTTCTGTTACAGACCAATTACCACTATCTGTAATAACAGGTGCATCGTTGACAGAACGAATATTGGCAATACATCTACCTGTATCAGTACTCTCGACTCCTTGATCGTTTACAAACTTGAATTCAAAAGCAGTAATATCTTGACCATTTAAGTTTGTCTTCGGTTCAAATACGAGGTTTTCAATATTTGTAATATCTACAAGTGCACCAGCAGACAATGCCACACCATCAAGCGATAGGGATCCATTCGTCGGAATTGTGGTTATCTTGACAGTTTTTAGCGTATGATTATCTACATCTAAGAAACTCTTATCAAAGATAGATCTACTAAAGATATAGCTATTATCTTCATTCATTGAAATATGAACATCCTCTGTAATAGAAGGGGCATCCGCCACTTCTACGACACTTACCGTTATGTTATAAGAACCATTAATGGCCCCATTATCATCCTTCAACTTATAGTCGAATGAGGTATAAGGCTCACCAAAACCATTTGGTGTAGGCACAAATTTCAATAGACCAATATTACTTGCATTTACCTCAAAAGGAATCATCATTTCACTAATCGTAGTACCATTATAAGTCAATGTTCCAAGACCAGGAAGTGAAACTATTGTAATAGCCCCTAATGCATCGTTCTCCACATCACTGTAATGGTCTGTGAATACAGATGGTAAGAAATCAAAGACCTCGTCTTCATTCATCGAAATAGTCAGATCACTTCCATCAGGAGCATCATTCACTGCTTCAATTTCAAATGCTAAGTTTGCCTTTACACTGTTTGATAAATGACTATCCTGAACACGATAGGTCAAGGTGTCATTCACACTACTATTATTTAGTGGAGCATATACAAGCTCAATACTCGGAGAAACCTCCATTTTTAAAGGAAGGTCCCCTGCAACCACCTCTTGATCATTATAATATAGTGCACCATCTATTGGTAATGATTCAATGATAACATATTGGGCGTCATCACTCTCAACATCACTATACCCAACACGGAATAAATGTGTATGAAATTTCAATGACACATCCTCTTTTGTTTTCATTGTGATATCTGTCACCTCTGGAGCATCATTAACAGCCGCCACAACTACAGTAGCAGTAGCATCCCCATCTGTATAGCCGACATCATCGCTCAAATCCCATCTAAAACTATCTGTACCATTCCAGTTTGCATTGAAATGCAAGGTAACATCTTGATCATCTAAATCACTGTACATCAATTGTATTGGAGTAGTTAAGACATCATCCCCTTTCATAAAATAACCATTTTCTGGAGAAGTAATCAATGCAATATGTGTTACATTTTCCCCATTACTAATAGCATCAGCAAAAAAAGATTTTGTGATAGGATAAGGTTCATCTTCTCTAACATCAATACGATTATCCGAAATGGCAAGATTGGACACTTTTGGACTCACAATAAGATTAATATAAGCATCTACTGCGGCCCATTTACCATTGGCATAACCATTCCAATTAAAAGTTGCAGTTCCGGAAAAATCACCCTCTTTGGTAAAAGTAATTCCCTTAGTCTCCAAATCCGAAACCGAAATCTCTTGATTTTCAGTAATCGTAACACCATTCATCCTCAACACTCCTTGGCTTGCCAAAGGAAGCGTCTTAACAATAATCTTCTCTAACGGATCATTATCCGCGTCACTAAAGTTCTCTTCAAAACGATTCTTTAATAAGGTTACCGTTCCTGAAGCTCCAACATGGACTGACTGAGGGATTGCCACAGGCGCATCATCCACATTAATCACCTCAATATATTGAGTTGTTTTTTGCTCAGAAGAACCTGCTAATTTATAAGTAAACGATGCGATTCCAGAGAAATCCTTTTTCGCAGTAAAATCAACATTATAGTTATCTACAATTGTCGCTACACCATGGTTACTAGAGACAATTTCGATAGCTCCATTGGCACTATCCCAATCCGTAATCTTCACTCCAGTTCTTAAAGTCTCCTCCTCATTCATCTGATGGAAAACAATCTTTCCTGTCTCTTCAAAATAGAGGTTTCCTTGAATTGTACCAATATTACCCTCTACCTGATCCTTCAATACAAAAGACTCAATGGCATCACAATTCCAATAGTTTACTAAATTAGGTGTATTCACATTGTAAGAGGCATAAATATCTTTCGCCTGGTCCACTGTTCGTACAATATTCCAAAGAGTAAGCTCATCCATTGCTCCCTTAAAATAATTGATATCTTCATCAGAGCTCTTACCTAAATAATAACTAAAAGAATCACTATTCTGAATCACACCAACATCTATCGTTGTAAATTGATTCTCATTCTCCAATACTGTAACTTTTGCATTTGCTCCAGTCACAATCTGCACTTTTTTCCATGAAGCCCCATTAGCAACACTACCAATTACAGTAAGGTCTGTAGTTGTCCCATTGCCACTCTTAATATACCATTGATTGCTACTATTCACACCAAATTCAAACCCTTTATTATTACTCAATGAAGAGACAATAACTTGATCCGTATTATCGAGAGTTGTTTTCACCAAAAACTCAATAGTTGAGACACTGGTACTCAATTCAATATGAGGTATTTCCACATAACCATTTCCAGTAAAGTGTAAAGCATTAAAAAATCCAACCTGCATCAAGTCTGCAACAGAAGTGACATGGATCGTCACAGTATGACTAGAACTATAATCTATTCCATCACTAGATTGGAATTGGAAACTATCAAAACCTGTTCCATTACGGTTTGGTTTTGGAGCATACCGAAGGTTCATTATATCTTCTTTTAGAATCTCTTGTCCTAAGACAACAAGATTTCCAAGAAGGGTTAACTTACCATTCGTTGGTAAAGTGGTAATTTTCACCTTCTCTTGAACCTGCTGTTCCACATCGTCATAAGACCTATTAAACAGATCAAAAGAGAAGTTAAAAGATTCATCTTCTCGAATGGCAATTTCAAAATCTTCGTTTGTAGGCTTGTCATTTACAGAGCTTAAAGAGACATAAATAGGGTACAACTCTAAACTCTCACCATTCGTATTCTGAACACGATACAATAACGTATCCATACGACTACCAAATACATTTGCCTTAGGAGTATAAGTAAGGTCACTAATATCTACATTAGGAATAACCTTACCATCGACAACATCCACACCATTCAATGCCAATACCCCATCTAACTTGGTAAGATCAAAAACGACACCAGTCATTCCATCATTCTCAACATCATCATATACAGAACCAAATTGATCCCCTGTAAATGAAATAGAGGTGTCCTCTGTTTCATTCAAATCAATAATACCTGCAGTGGGTATATCATCAACAGCTGAGATTGAAACAGTCCACTCTTTGTCACCATCCGTATAATTGGCTCCATCAGTAGCATCCCAACGACTTACCACAGCTCCATTATAATTAGGATCTGGAACCACCTTTAGATTATCTAAATCAGCCACAAGAACTTCCACAGGAGGAGTCAAAGCCTGATCATTTAAGGTTACAGTAATTCCAGTGCCAACCTCAATAAGAGCAATTTTTACCAAGTCTTGTGCATCACTATAATTATCTGTCCACAAATTCGTTGGAATACTGTATGTATTGTCCTCCACCATATTCGTACTCCACGAAGTTATAGTAGGCGGTGTATTATCTGGACCAATAACTAAAGACACTGCCCCACTCTCTGTCGAATAAGCATTCGTATACCCCTTCCACATAAAGAAGAAAGTTCCTTCATCTCCATTCACATAAGTAATTTTGGCTGTTTCGCTAAGAGGAATCTCTTGGTTCAAAACAATTGGTACGCCATCGAGTTTCAAATCTCCGGATGTCGGAAGCGTGGTGATCTGGATCTTCTCTAATGCATCTCCCTCTTCATCTGTTAGGTTATCTGAAAATTGTTCAGTAGTGAAAGTAATAGTTAGTCCCTTCTCTGCAATTCTTGTTTGTGGAATCACAACAGGAGGATCATTTTCGGTCGTAATACTAAATTGTATTGTAGTTGGATCCAAAGTCTTTTTGTCATTTCGAATCACTACAACCATTTGATCTGACGTAGTATGCGAACCATCATGAACATAAGAGACTAGATTATTATCAATATCTGCTTGTGTAAAGATATCACCAACGGCTAAAGTCTCTCCATCCCGTTGAATCTCGCCATGAGATGGCAAACTTTGAATAGTCATCCCTATATGTTGATTATTTGGATCATTCACCAACAATGAAGAATTCGAAATTTCCTTAGTCTCACCCTCATTCAATGTGATCAAATCATTGGTTTCAATCACTGGATCAATAGTAGGAGCAGTAACATAATAATAAGACGAATTCGTATCTCCCGCAGCATTCGTTGCAGTAAATCGATAATAATGTGCTGTACCGTATTGAATAATTGGAAAACTTACTTTAAAAGTATTGGTATTATTCGTCGAATATAGAGTCCCTGGTCTATTGATCGTATTACCCAAAGAGATCGTCAATCCATAATCCAACCGTATAGAAGTAGGGGAAAAGTTTGGCTTCACAGTCGAAGTAATCTCAATACTATCCTCTCCATTCAAACTGTAATATCCATATCCTGTAAATTCAGGCTCCTTATAAAAGATAGACTTTACGTTAAAACTATAGTCAATCGATTCACCATTAATCGCTTTGACAGTATTTGTGTAGATACCTGGAGTAGAATGATTTGCAGAGATGGTAAAAGTCTCTTCAGAATCTGCGGCAATCTGATTAAAAATTAGAGGTTCATTAATACCAAAGATACCATCTAGGGTTTCTAGCTTTAATAAAGGGGTTGTAGAGATAGTATAATCCTCATTTCCAATATTCGCGATAGTATAAGTGTGTGATATGGTTTCTCCTATCTTAGTAGATCCCAAATCTGTATTATTATCTGTGATTGTCTCTGTGGAATTATTGGGTATTGGATTATTGTTAGAACTGATTCTCAACACAGAAGAAGCCCCAGACATAGTAGATATAGGAAATGAATATCTGGTTCCATTACTATTTTTAGCATATGCTCTAACATAATAGATCTTATCTACCTCCATATTGTTTATCGTGGTGGTAAAGACATCCGAAGAGCTACCTCCTGCAACTGCCACCATCGTAGCCCCCTCCTCTTCAGTTGGCGTCTCATCGATAGTAGAATACACAAAACCTCTCTCAGTATACCCAGCACTAGATAGAACAAATTCACTAGAAACATCTACACTATTTTCTTGTATATTTGACACCTCTACCATCTGCATCAATGGGAAATCTTCATTACTATATGATTGGGCTGTATAAACAACATTATCGATAAAAACATATGCCTCTTTCGGCTTATTCTCAAACATGATCTTATCAATAATCGTATTATCTAAATCCAATCCCTCTATAGTAGAAAGATCAATCAAAGTAAAACCGTTATTGATTTTAGGATCTGTATTATAAACATCTTTAGGTATCTTGTAGTGAAAAATTAGATCCGAGAAATGATAACCATTTAAATAGATATCCTTACTAGTATCAATAGTGGCACCAGTTGGGTCAGTTACCTTTATATAAAACCGCTTAAGATAAAAACTAGTATAATACATATAGAATCCTCCAATTTCATCAAAAACAGAAGAGATACTTTTATTTCCTAGTATCGCTTTACTAGAGCTATCAATACCATAAGGATTCGTATCATCTGAATAGGTCTGAAATCGATTTTGAAGACTTAACTGTCGACCATTTTCATAATAAGAACCAGAAGTAGGAGATCCTTCAAAAGTAAATGTCTCCTCACTTTGAGAAAACAAACTACTAATAGATATTAAAAAAGAGATAACGAAGAGTAGAAATCTTTTCATAATTATATTAATTATAGATGTAATGTCATCCTCTTTAACAACCATTTGTTTTTAATTGTTCTATTTGTCAAAAACTATTTTTTAAGAGAATATTAACACTTGCAAAAAAATATACACAGACTGCAAAGAATAAGATTAAAGAATAATGTAGATGAGATAAAACTTCTCAATAAAACAGGAGTTTTCAACGATATAAGAAATATCATCACAAAGAATCATTACATAAAACACAATTCATATCACTCAATACCAATACTTTAATAACAAATACAGAGACGATACTTTGATCATCTATCATTACAAACTGTCAGGCTTCAATAAATAAAAACAAAAGTGATGATATTAGAACCCCAATCATCACATCAAAAATATATTGGGCTATATTTTTCTAGATTAGACTAAAAATATAAGTCATTTCACCAAATAATTAAGATTTTATTCCATCAAAAAAAACATAGCTACAACTCAATCACTTTATTACATAAACAGAGCATATTTTACTCTCTCCATTGAAATTGTAAATCAAACTAGAACTGAATCTTATCACAGTCTTATTAAAAACGAAAGCAGATCCGAAGACCTGCTTTTAAAAATTGTAAAACCTGATTATAGTCCATACAAAGATCAAACAACAACTTTACAATAACTACTATCCGAAATAGCATCCGCACGAAAGACTCCAGGTAAACTGTAAAAAACATATACATGAAGGACTTTCCCTTTCATCTCATCCAGCAATTCAACACCACAATGATGAGCTGAAACCAAATCAACATTCAAATAACACATGACAGATTCAAAATCATCAGTAGCTACCAAACATTGAACCATCAAATCTCTATTGTCAAAACGTTCCACATTGGTTGGATTCCAATCCAATGAAAGAGTACCAAGGTCATTCACAGTAGCCTTAAAATTCTTTAGGTTACCTAAAGAACCATTAGATAGTGCGAATTTATCGTATGCGATATCAAGCTTCCCTGATTTCATACTAAATACAGAAAAATTACGAGAAAAAGCAGCATTAAAAGCAGTTTGCCCTTTTGCCATTGGTGCAAATCCCTGCTTAAAAATGACTCCTCCTTTTGAAATAACATCAATCACTTTTTTAAAATGAGCTTGGTGTTCTATGGATTTACTACTCTTTTTACGTTTAGATGCTGTTGGCAAAGAACGCATCACTTGAATTCCTTTCCATGACGACCCAATAACACTACCTACTTTACCTGAAAATCCACCAAGAATTCCTTTATTAATTGTTCCCATAACATTTAGTTTTAAGGGGTTATACATTGATTAACAGTTCAAACCTATCCTTAAAATTCATCCCACACAAACGTACAGAACAAGCATGTAGAAGAATACCTAAATCGTCTCAAATATGCATAAATTGTCTCCCCTCTATTCAAAATGAACAACCTGCAAAATCATAAATAATAGAAGTGTAAGAACAACAAACCGTAGTAGTTATTTCATTAAAAATCAGCACAACGATCCGTTATAGAGCCAGAATAACCTAGAAAACCATAAGAATATCCACATAATACATTGAAATAAAACCTTCAGCAACTCTTCCTTATTACAAAAGACAAGAATAATCAGAGTAGTATATAATTTTTATTAAAAACTTAAATATGCTATTCATCCCCAATGAAAAACAGTACAACTGTCAACAAAAAGCAGCCATTTAAGTCTAAATGATCAACAATCAACAAAAAAAACATGATATTACTTAGAAAATATGTTCATATCATCGAAATACATTGTAATTTATTATAGTATATGTTAACTTACGTTCATAAATACATAATTATTATACTTTTCGCTTATTTCTACATAAAATAAAAAATATCGCACTGCATTGATTGTTGTTCTTATGAACAAACCTATTTAAACAAACACAATAAATAAGCTGTAAATTCAAACACATGAACAAAATGGAGAAAGTATTTGGGATACTCATTATCCTAGTAGCAATCCTATCCTCATGCAAAGAGGAGAGTCCGATTGAGTACAAAATTTCTGTCCCTTTTGCCGGAAACGGTTGGATAAATGATGGAGCTACGCCAGCCAATAGAACAAAATTCAATAGAAAGGGAGTATTTAATCTCACAGATAAAGAGAAAGCCATTCGTTTATATTTTCGCACCGAAGCAACAGGAACAATTTTTTTAGGATTGCGCGCAAAGGCCCCAGAAGGAAATGCACAAATTAAATTTTCATTCGAAGGAGAGACACATAATATCACATTAAGAGATACCACATGGCAAGATGTGAATGCAGGTAATTTTAAAATAGACAAACCTGGCTACCACATGGTAGAAATTACAGGAATAAACAAGAAAGGAGACTCCTATGGAGAGTATAAAGACCTTCTACTTGTAGGGGAAGCCACAAACGATTCAATCTATTATGTCAAGAAGAGTTTCTACTGGGGACGTAGAGGCCCATCGGTGCATATGGGGTATTCCGTACCCAAGGAGATTGGAGACGTAGAATATTTCTATAACGAGATCACAGTCCCTAAAAACAATGATGTGATTGGATCTTACTTCATGGCCAATGGATTTGCTGAAGGTTATTTTGGAATTCAGGTAAACTCCTCTTCTGAACGACGCATCCTATTCTCTGTATGGAGCCCATACAACACCAATAACCCCGAAGAAATTCCTAGTGACCAACGCATACAAATGCTAAAAAAAGGAGATGATGTCTACACTGGGAAATTTGGGAGTGAAGGGTCAGGAGGACAAAGTTTCCTGAAATATAACTGGGAAGCACAAACCACATACCGTTTTCTACTGAGAGCAAAACCAACCAAAGAAAACTGTACTGATTACACCGCTTGGTTTATGGACCCAAAAGTAAATAAATGGCAACTCATCGCCTCATTTCGTCGACCAAAAACATCCACCTATATCAAAAGACCTCACTCATTCTTAGAAAACTTTATGGTTCAACAAGGCAATATCCCTCGAACTGTAAACTTTACGAACCAATGGGCGTGCAACACCAAAGGAGAATGGTACGAATTAACAAAAGGCAGATTTACGGCAGATGCAACAGCACATAAAGAAGAACGTTTAGATTATGCTGGGGGCGCTACCAATGGACACTTTTTCCTAAAAAACTGTGGTTTCTTTAGCGATCGTGTAACATTTGACCAAAATTTTGAAAGAGAAGCACAAGGAAACAAACCCCAAATCGACTTCTCCAAACTACCATAACCTAAAAATAGAAATAACTTTAAAAAACAGTGTTTCTACATAAAAATTACTCAATAGTGGATTCACCTCAACCAATAGAGGTGAATCCACTTTTTAAGAACCACCTTAATCTTAATATACATAATAGGAAATCTGTCATAGTACAATATACTTTTCAACCAAACCGTAGAAACAACGGCACTGCCTTGACTAACTGCATCAACAAAAATAAAAACGGAATCTGTCGATAATTTAAAAAATCACGAGAAACTTTCCTCCCACTCACCACCTTTAACATCAAATCACATCAGACAATGGTAGAGAGTTTTATGAGGACAAACAGATAGCCGATAAATTAAATATTGACTTCTATTTTGCACATCCTTACCACTCTTGGGGAAGAGGTACTAATGCAGGGAAATTGCATTTATAACTTGTTGGATATTAGATAGAATTAACAAGTCTGTGAACGAGCGATAAGCTTTTCTCTATATTCATCGACATATATTGCTCTATTTTTCTTCCATTTCAATGTTTTTTTGTTCTCCGTATCCAACTTTAAGATGTTAAGAGCCATTTTACAAAGCATATTCATATTTTCAGCTGCATGATCTTTTTTTCGCTGCTGTTTATCTTCATTGAAGCTTACATCGAGTGTCCAATGAAGATTATTTTCGATTGCCCAATGTGAACGTATAAGTTTATTAAACCTCTCAGCTGTTGTATCTAAAGAGGATATGTAATACCTCACATCACTTCGTTCTTTATTTGTTGAAGATTCTAATGTCTGGGTTGTTATTCTAATTAAACTATGGATACCTCTCCATTTGGTCAACACTGGAGCATCTTCAAAGTCATTTATTACATCACAAATACGAGTTTCAATTCTTCCATGACCAAAGTCTTCTGTTATATTAGAATCACAAACAATATCTGTATTAAACTGAATATCAAGCTCCTCTTTAGTTTTCTTCTGATTGCCTTTTACTTGTAGAATATAGTCACCTTCTTTTTCTAGTATTTTATTTGCAATTTCAGTTTGACAGCCCATTGCATCTGTTGTAACAACCATGCCTTTGATAGTAATAAGATCTAACAATTCTGGAATGGCTGTTATTTCATTACTCTTTTTATTGGTGGTAACCTGTCCTAAACATAAACCATTATCTGAGGCAAAGGCAGAGACAACATGAATTGCATTCTTCTTTGCATTAGCAGATCCCTTAATGGTCTTTCCATCAATACCTATTACTTGATTAGATGTAAGCTTTGTTAAGCTTGAAGACCACTTGATAAAACACTCGTTAAAGAGTGAAGAATCTAAATGTCTAAATACTCGACCAATGGTATCGTGTGATGGAATCCCTGATGCGTACGGATAAAATTTTCTGAGCCAATCGATTTTAAGCTCTCCAAATTGTGCAATATCTTCATTGGTTTTAAAACCACTTAATATAGCTGACAATGAAAGAAATAGAACTTCTATAAGTGGGTACATAAAATTGCCTTTTTGTATTCTTCGAGGATCTTCTAATGGAAGGAAATAAAGAGCAAACTTATTATCATAATTATTTACTATTGCTTCACTCATGTTTTTTTAGAAAGGGACATCTCCCTTGAATAATAATACAGAATGTAAAAGGCAGAATATGCCATAACTAATGTAGCAAAGATAACAATATTTATTAATTACTTAAATGCAATTTCCCTGGGTACTAATGAGAATCTTAACGGTTTAATTCGACAGGATATCCCCAAAGAAAACTCTTTTGAGAACTTGACTCAAGATAACTTTAAATGGATACAGAATAAAATAATAGACCTCGAAAAAGCTTCCATACTACAAGCCTTTTCGAGGTCTATAAAAAGTTAAATTTGGATATAATAGTTACATTTATTGTCTCAATCCACGTTAGATAATCGACATCAAAGTTCTCCAAATTTAGGAATTACATTAATAATAAAACGTTGATTCTTTCTCGAAAACCCTTTCTTTTCGATCGGAAATCTTCCCACACCACCAATTCCATTTCCAGCAATCTGAAATTCAACAAGATTATGGTATTTAGGAGCGTCAAAGTCTATTTTCAAATCATTCTTCCAATATTTATAAAGATAATAAGCTCTTTGATAACTCAACAGATAATTAACATCATCTCGACCAATACGTGAGGCACTTCCTGTTACAACAATTAAATAACTAATATTTTTATAAGAAGCATCATGTTGTTTAAGATAATCTAATCTATCAATAACAACTTTTAATTCACGAGCTGCATCATCAAGCTTATGTTTAATTTTATTAAAATAGATTACATCTTGTTCATCTAATCGAAAACAGCCAGTTCGGAACTGCACATCAAACTTTAATGTGTACCGCTTAAATCGAGAATCATACAAAAAAAGATCTTTTTTATCCTTCAACTTCTCTATATTTTTTTGGACACTCTCGATTATTGCTTTTTCCTTTTTTAAAACAGTTACTTCTTTTTTAATTGTAGTTTGGACACTCTCAATTATTGCTTTTTCCTTTTTTAAAACAGTTACTTCTTTTTTAATTGTAGAGATCTTATCCTTATCATATTTTGTAACAAACACAAAACACATTAACATAAGAAAAAACATTGCCGTCATTAGATCAGAATATCCAATCCAAAAATAATCTTTATTTTTATTCATACACTAAATCTAATCCTTTAGAATCACATCTCTATTATTGTTATAGTCATTATGATCTTTTCCCGAAAACCAATCCAAACTTATCCATAGCCCCTCTGAGTCACTATAAGCTTCATCCAAAACCAATGAATTAAAGCTATAATTGCGAGGACTAAGAAACTCAGCAAAAGCATGCCCACTACCATGAGAATAACCTCCAACTACTCTAGAATTAAGCCCTATTTGTTTTGCTAAAGAAGCCATCAAAATAGCAAAATCATCACAATCACCTGGAAATTTTCCTTTATGACATAATTGTATTGTAACATCCGCAGACCTCCATGTATCTTTATCTACTTCAGGATCATGAATATAATGCCAATGATCTATAATATAATGTCTAATTCCAAAAATCTGTTTAATATTATCACCTGCAATATCTAGGTCAATTAAGATATCTTTTGACAAAACACCAACTCGTCCTCCTGTCTGAATTAAATCTCCAACTAACGGCATTGGTGGGGTTACTCCACTCGGTGATGGCAAGATAACCTTGGGAGTCACCTCCTCACTAATAGTTTGCTTTGGCTCAGGAACCACTTCTGGTTTCAATGCCCTAATACGCTCAGCCTTAAGACGTAATTCAGAGTAACTACTCAGGTTCTTTTTGAGTATAATAATCACACAAAAGTTCCAAACACGTTGTTTTAGTGATGATTGTTAATAATAATAGGCCGTATTGTTGATTACTTTCTGTTATATTATTTTCTAATTTGTCAAGATCAATGAATCTTTGTAATCATGAGAACAATAGATCGTTTAGAACGAGAGAATCAAGCTTTAAAGAAGCAGGTTGAGACATTACTGAAAGAGCTAGACAGAGTGATGTCACGAGTTCAAGCTTTGTCACAAGAGAATACTATGCTTCATGAAAAAGTAAAGGATCTAGAAGACAAACTATCGCATAATCATAAAAACAGTAGTAATAGTAGTTTTCCACCTTCAAGATATTTACATACAGTAAAGAAAAATCAATCACTTCGAAATAAATCCACTAGGAAACCCAGAGGTCAACCCAAACATAAAGGATCGACATTACAACAGAGTGATTTCCCAACAAGCATAGAGTCATATTATCCTCCATCGACGTGTCAGTGTGGTAATACATTAAATCAAGAAGACGCAAGCTTGTTATGCAAACGTCAGGTTTTTGACATACCACCTGTTCTTGAACAAATCTGCACGGAGCATCGTCTTTATGAAAATAGATGCAGTTGTGGTCAACTACACAAAGGTTCTATGCCCTCGAATATAAAAGCACCTGTCCAATACGGTTCTCATTTACGTTCACTAATTGTAAGCTTGTATGTTGAACATTATATCCCTTTAAACCGTATTGGTTCACTAGTGGAAGAGATAACATCATTTAAAATTGGAGATGGGACTATTACTAATATTTTAAATAAAGCCCAAGAGGTGATGACTCCTTTATATGAATCACTTCGTGAATCGATATCCAAATCCAGTGTAGTTGGCTCAGACGAAACAGGTTGCAAGATCAATGGAGGCAAAGGATGGATGTGGGTATGGCAAAATCATGAGGTAACATTCATTACAGCCAATAAGTCTAGAGGGTATAAAGTTGTTGTAGAAAATTTTAAAAAAGGATTTATTAATGCGACCTTAGTCAGTGACTGTTATGCTTCGCAATTAAAAACTCCAGCCAAACATTATCAACTATGTTTAGCACATTTACAACGAGAATTAATCTATATTAAACAACAAACGAATAACAGTTGGGCAGAGGATATTTTGAATATATTCTATAAAGCCATGAAATTAAAGAGAGAATCAGCCAAGAACCAATATCCTTTAAAAGACAAATCAATATTTAAAGAACAGCTTTTATTGCTGTTGAAAAATGACGTGTATGACGATCAGCTAGATGAGATCAAGACATTACGGAGTCGATTAATTAAAAGGATTGATAGTGTGTTTACTTTCTTAGAGTATTACGAAGTTCCTTTTGACAACAATGCATCCGAAAGGTCAATACGTAATATTAAAATAAAACAAAAAGTATCTGCAGATTATCGAACAGAAGAAGGAGCCCAAAGGTATGCCATGTTACGCTCTATTGTTGATACACTTAAAAAACAAGGAAAGAGTGTAGTGAGAATGATTGCTCATTGGTTATCTCAAAACCATCTTAAGGTCAGTTGGCAATAAAATAATTTACACATTATATATTTTCTGAACCTCCATTCTTTAGCGAATGGAGGCTAAACTATAAATGAAGCTGAGTAGTTACAAAATAATTAACAAGTACGCACTCTATATGCACAATTATTATCTCTATAATTATAGCTTAGTTTTATCCCTGAATGCAAGATTTAACCTTACACCGTTGTGACTTCGTAGCTATTTTTAAGTTCCAATAAGCTGTCACATTTTTCAATCTCTTCGATGAGCTCTGCACATCGAAGTTGCATTTGACTGACACTTTTATCAACATCGATATTTCCGGGGAACAGTTTCTTTCCCAAGAAAAATAGGCCACCAGCCCCTAAAAAAAATGTAACAGCCTCTAAAATACCGATACCCAATAGATCAGAACCATTTATAAAAGAGCGTGACTGACCTACATTAAATCCATTTTTACTTGTGCTTTTCACCTTAAGATCTCCTAACAGAAAAGGGTAGCTTATTTTAATATCCTCAACCCATTGGGTTACTTTTGTTTCCAACTCTTTTTCTTTATTTTCTAAATAGTCTACGATGCTTTTAGATACATTCTCTGCATTTTCTTTCTTTACATATCCCATTAAAGAGAACTTTCTCATCTTTTTTTCATACAATGTAGGAAGGTTATTGACAATACCTATCAAGGCATTCTTGTAGTCATCATCAATAATTTTTTTTACACGATCATGAAAAAGCAACAACGACTGTTCTTTTATACTAGCAATTAACTCCTCTTCACCAAATGGTTCTATGACTCGTTTACTCTTACCTAATCCCATAGACTTTTGAACAGCACAAACCGACAACACATGAAGACCAGTCTCTTTTGCAATCCACGATGCCAATTTGCCATCTTTATCTGCATCTGCTTTTGTCAATACAACAATTGGTTGCATCGAGTACTCCTGCTTAATTCTTTGGATAGTTTCAATTTCAACCTTTTCAATACGTCCTCCTGATCCACTAACACAATAGATCACTGCATGCATCCATGTTTTATAGTTTCTCCCCTGGGTTTCAGAGGAGCAGTGTTTTCTAAAATCATCGAACCATTTTACACTATTATTCCCAGGCTCAATTCCCCAAGTATCATGAAAGCAATATTCATCTCCATCGTAATTAATATGATACTTCTCAACACCTCTTTTCGTTTGGGCGGACCCACTTCCTGTCATGGCAACTTCATCTTTTTTAAGATAATTAATAAGACTACTCTTACCAACGCCAGACTTACCTGCCATAAGTATATTTATAGATCCTTTAAGATATTTCTTATATTTATTCTTTACCATATCATCAAAAGTTTTATCAAAATTGTTTAATAAGTACTGTAGCTCATTTTTATTTATCAAACGGTGGTTTTTGCTAATATTAAAGAAGGATTCAAGAAGAGCATCTAATGTAACATGAAGCCTACATATTCCAGATGTCAACTCTTCTAATAAATTTCCTCTTTCTATATAGGCATCTAGAATACCCCTAACGGAAGATTCTATATTCGGTATCACATTCAATTTATATAAATCAAGTAAAAGAGAAACAATATGGTTAGTAAATGACTTTATCAATTGGATATATTCAATTTTTTGTTGTGACTCAACTTCCCCTAGAGGGATAAAGTATAAATTACTAAAAGAATCGCTTGTATTCCTTATCTTTTCTTCCATCTGTTCAACAAACAACTGGACCTCTTTTTGTATAAATAGATGAACTTCAAAAGTTTCTTTTGATTGATACAAATTATAGATTTTATGTAAAGAGAGAGGAATTGTGAGCATCGTATTTTTGAAAATATTACATATTTCGAAAGATGATTTCTTCGCAGTAATCGTACCATCGCTAGTAGTAAAAAAAGGAGAATCACTGCTAGTAAAACAGGTTTCGAATGCACAATTTGAATCTAGTTCCATTAACATATTTGTGATAGAGACCTCATCAATCTGATCACATTTTGTAAAAATTGTATGATTGGGAATAGAAATCTTCTCAAATCGATCATACAACTGTTTATCCAAAGAGAGAACTCTAGCAGTACTAGAATCCAAAATAAACCAAACCATATGTATATGATTTTCATATGATTTCTGATTACACTGTGATATATAATCGAACACCTGAATAATAGACACTTCAGAATCTTTTTGTGTAAAACCAGGATATTCTATAAACTGAACACCATAACCATTCCATTTCTCGACTTCGATGGTACATACACTTATTTTACAACTCTCCTTGACACATTTACTTTGTCCTATAATTCTTTTAATAAGGGTTGATTTTCCCACACCGGAGCCACCAAAGATCAGAATATTAGGTTTGACTCCCACTGTTTTTATAAGGTGTTGTTGGGCCTCATATATGGATGAATTATACATTTTTTTCTATTTATTGGTGTAAAGACTGAAAAAAGTTATCTATCACTAAGTAAGGCCTTATTATAGTGGTTCCATGAATTTCATAGAATAACTCACAATCGATAAATTCCCCCTATAATTTCCTATATCTTAGATAGAAATAAAGACTACAACTTAAGTTTATATTATTTTTAGAAGCTCTTACATAAAGAGTAATCGATACTCTCATGAATAATAATACTTAAAGAGTATCGATTTTAAATGAATGTTTTACTTTTTATTGTATACAGACTTGAATGCTATTGAAAAAATGACCGAAAAATTATTCAAAATATCTTCATACTTCGACTTATCTCCTTTTAATGCACATAGGCACATATCCTCACAAACCATTGACAATGCCTTTCCTATGGCGTAAGTAATCGCAGATGCTACACCTGCATTGATCACACCCCCAGCCACAGTACCCACACCAGGAATTAGTTTTAATATGTTACCTGCCAATGATCGACCCACATTACTTATAATTAAAGAGGAAGATGCTCCTTTTACAAGAGTTAAAACTTCTTGATTATTCAACCCATATGTTTTTAGAATATGTGTAAACATGGCTGTTTGTGCTCCTAAAAGAAGTGGGGCATCCGAAAAAGGTATAGGGCTAACACCAATAGCTGCTGCTCCTGTACTATAACGCAAAATTAATGTATTAGCCAACACTCTTTTACTCTCCAAATCTGACTTCTGTGCTCTTATAAATCCCTCTTTCAACACTTCTGGCAACTGACCTATAGACCATTTTACCACTTTATTATAATCCAAATTTGACTCCTCAACAACAAGATCCTTCTGTGTTGTTATAAAAAAAGGTGGTTCTGAAGTCGTAAAACAATTCTCGAAGGACTCTGATGGATTAAACACCTTTATCATTTCATCCACAGAAGCCTCGTCAATGCCGTCACATTTAGTATAAATGGTGCAACTTGGGATAGAAAGTTTCTTTAGCTTTTCATTTAATTTAAGATCATATTCTAACACCCTATTTGAAGAAGCATCAACCAAATGCCAAATTAGATGTATTTGATTCTCGAAAGAAAGAGAGCTACATTTCTCTACGTACCCAATTGTCTCCCTATAAAAGGTCTCTTCATTCTCTAATTCATAACCTGCAGAATCAAATATATTAACATCTACTTTATCATTGGAAATTCTTTCTATCTTTTGAGTAATAGGAGCCCCTATTCCGGACTTAACGAGTTCTTCTCCAAACACAAGGTTTATTAACGAACTCTTTCCAACTCCCGTACCGCCAACTAGTAATATATTTGGTTTTTGCACCTCTTGATTTATCTTCTCAAACTTTGACTTTATTTCATATGCATACTGTTCTGAATTCATCTCTTCTTTTTTATAGTTTTGACATTATATCTTACACCTATTAGATACCAATTCCTAAGATTTAAGCCCATCTATTCAATAAATACACTAGCTTATAAGATACATTATGTCTAAATTAGCAATTCATTATATAACAAACAATCAAAAAACCAATTTAATCCACTTACTCTCAATGATTTATATTTGACACTATAAACATTTAATAATAAATATCATCAACCAGTCACAAACAACATTACTCTATAAAACTATTTTTCAGACAAATACACAAAACAAACACATATACTTGTAAATTGAATGACAATAAATGAGATAAAGGTCTTTTATAAACAAACAAGTATTTAAATTGTCAAAAAGGATTAAAGTCAACCACTAGTAGCCAGACCTCAGAAAATTTTATGTTTATGTGAAACCTATTTCATTTTGGAACAAATAAATAGGTTATGCTTTTGGGAGAGTTGGTGAGGAAACAAGATAGAAATTTCATTCAATGTGAATTATGCGTAGATTCAATAGCGGATCGAAATCCAACTTTATTTCGAGGCCTCTCATTGAGTGAGTCTTCATTCACTAATAATTTCTAAGTAGTTATCCTCTCAAGGCTTTATTCTTTTCAATCTTGCATTCAAGTCATAAATGCAACGCTATATTGTAAATCTAAGAATGAGCCAATTTACCACTATTTATTTAATTACAATAGAATCATATCGAATTACAAGGCTTGTTCATGAATTATTTATATGAGAAAAGGTCGACTATTCATATTATATTTGGATTTGTAAAAACAGATATAAATTATGGATAACGACCTTTCAAGTGCCGAAATTAGAAGATTTTATGAGAAATTACAAGTCAAATTGGTAGATAATAGGAGTCATGTAGGACTTAAGCACGAATTGGCTTTTGTTATCACTCTTTTTATTATCTCAATTCTGACAAGTTATGGTCATCTAAGTATGAATAAAATTCATCGCAATATGGTTCGTCATTACGAGAAACTATGTATCTGTTTGCATAAAGATATCGACAGTTGTATAAGTCGAGTTCAGTTAACAAGAATCCTATCTGAATTTGATTATGATTCCTTTTTGACAATTTGTGATGAAGTATACTCTTCTACAGAATGGATATCTATTGATGGGAAGGAACTTCGAGGAAGTATAGATTCTAAAAGCAATAAAAAGAGAGGGTTAAGTATTGTTTATTCTATTGGTCATAACACAAATATACAGCAGTTATTAGGCTTTTATGATGGAACAAAAGAGAGTGAAAAGAACATTGTTTATGATCATATTCTTGAGTTGCCAGAGAAGGCAAAGGTAACACTAGATGCAATGCATAATTCAGAAAATCTGTTGTCTAATATTCACCAAAATAGTCGATTCTATTTAACTCAAATAAAGTCCAATCAGCAGAAATTAAAGGATGACTTAGTACATACATCCAATCATATAAAAGTAGATGATGTGATGACAGAAATAGACAAGTCACATGGAAGAATAGACTCTAGGAAGTACGAAATATACCCAATAAATACAGAAATGTTAGATCCTAGATGGTGTAATAGTGGCATATGTAATATGATTAAAGTGACAAGAGAGAGTTATAATGTAAAGAGAGATAAAAGGAGTACAGAAACACGATATTATATCACAAATTATAATGGGAAAATCGATGAAATTGCTGGAGCTATTAGAGGTCATTGGAAAATAGAAATAATGAATCGTATTCGTGATGTTAATTTTGGAGAAGACAAATTAAAGTCTTTAGATCATGGATTGCAAAAATCGATATCCTCTATTATGTTATTTATATGCAGTAAGTTAATGGAAATAAATAGTTACAACAACTTAAATATTTTAAGAGAAGAACTTGTGCACAATACTGATAAAATACACGATGTCTTCGCTGCTTAAATTTCATGAACAAGCCCTGTATCGAATTACCCAAAGTCTCATGAATCTCGAAGCCCTTCGACAAGCTCAGGGACCACCTGTTAAAACACAGAAACGACACCACATGATTATATCAAAACCATGCAAATACGACATTGTAGCTGCAAACCCATGTGTTTGCCCTCCCTGTGACAACATCATCACAATCTAAACAAAATCCCCCAACGAATTGCAACACCACAAATATGATGCGATCATACAACAAATTCCGACATCACATGTCCAGAATAACATATTGTGACAATCGTAGTTCTACCATTAAACCAACACTTTCCATAATAAATACTCCCAATAATATTTCACAAAAAAAAGTGTTACAGTCTCTACTGACTGCAACACTTTTTTTGTTATTCTAATACACACAATCCTATTGAATCGTCACCTTTTTAATGGTATTATTTGCTCGTTTGGTAGGAAGATACATATTCTCAACACTAGCTGGATTCAGGTGATATACTCCCTTGTATCTTGGGAGTAATTTGATATCCAAAGCATACGAACCTATATGCATATCATCATAATAGATAATCACCTCATTCTTGCGATATTCCCGATGACTCTCCCTATAAGAACCTTTATTTTTGTTTACATAAGAACAACCTGCAGGGATAGGAATACGAACCATCATATAAGAGGACTCTTTGTCTATCGACACATGTGCTCGAAGTGTAACCTCTTTTCCTATTTCCAATTTAGACGCAGGAGTAGATACAAATTCAGTGGTTATATTGTAAGCTCCGTTCTGTTTTGTTGGACTCTTTTTCCAATACTTCTGGTAAGAAGTAAGATACACACACCCTTCCCCCTCTTTCTTTATCTGAATTGGGTCATTGGAATGTCTCTTCATCTTAAAAGGGAACTGGTCTACAACAACCTGTTCATCTCCCTGTTGGATTAGAAGCTTGAGCGAATCTTGGTTCGTAACCTCTTTTAGCATATCATTTACCAATGTATGTACTAGTCGGGACGACACATAGGTATTATACCAACATACTCCACCTCTCTTTTCCAAAAAGTAATATCTTAACCTCTCAAGCTCCTCTGGATGTACCGATGCCCTTTTAAATATTTCATAGACACGCAAAGTATTTAAAATATTATTATACGAAATCGAGTAGTATCTATTATCGCCATAGAATACATTATTTCTAATGGTCGTATGTCTATAGCGTTTCAACACCTCAAGATCCACGGGGATACCACACTGTTGTTTCAGGGCGATAATTTCCAGTTTTTGTCCCAAAGTCCATCTCTTATACCCTTCTAACGATGCGATACTTTGTCTATAATCAAGGTCTGCATCTACCTGTTTCAATAGACATAGTATTTCTAATCGTTTGCATGTATCGGGAGTTACATGAAGCTGTTCTTTTAAATAAGGCACCATCTTGTCACGATCGATATCTACCTTAAAGCCCATCTTTTTAGCCTCTTTCAGTGCATATATCACATGGTTACTAAGCCATAGTTTCTCCTCCGATTTGTTCCACCATCCCCAAAGGCCATGTCCGTTTTGATGTCTTTTAAGTCTTCGTATCCACTTTCTTATCAATCTATTATCTCGAAACTTCTGCGCTTTTGCTTGGGCAATCGTTTTACTATCAAGAAGTGCTAAAAGCTTGGATGCGGTCTGCTCATTACATAAAAACGGATATTCATAAAGATATGAAATTTCATTCTCCAGCAGATCCAAATAGTTAGTTTGTCCCTCTATAAAGACATCCCCTTTTTTAGGATCAGAATATAGTTGCATCGTGGTATCATTATCTAAAGCCACAAATTGTCCTTCTACTTTTTCTATTCCCAACGGATACACAGGGATCTCTCTTCTCTCTCCATCACGATATCCTCTTGAGGTATCTATTTGGTAGGTGACACTCAAGGTATCTTTCGGTGCTGATACAACCAGTGTATCTAAAAACAATGACTTACAAGACACCTCACTTCTCTTTTTCTCCACTCCATTCACTTCAAAAGTGGCACAAACATCTAGTGAGTCCAAGCCGTAGTTTTGTACCTTCCCAATGACATAGGTCGAATCTTCTTCAGTCAAAAATTTAGGATAGGCTAGTTGAGACAAAATAGGCTTAAATGAACGAATATCTCCTTCTGCTTGCCCCGATTGTCTCTGGTCTGTCATTGCCACAAAATAGGTTTGCCATTTTGTTATATCATCAGGAAAGGTAACATGAAAGCGGGCAATCCCATCCTTGTCTGTTGTCAAAGAGGGTTCCCAAAAAGCCACATCAGAGAAGTGTCTACGAATATAATCCTCAGTATTTTCATCGATTTCTTCGTCATTGTCTAATCTGATATCCTTAAACTTAGTCTCATTAGTTTGAATAAAAATCGCCCCATTTTCTCCTTTTTCTCCTAATAGTTTAAGTGATTTCTCTCTCTCTAGAATCTCCACACCGGTTACCATCGTTGGGTCTAACGTGGTAATATCCCCAATGAACACCCTATTATTGATAAAGACTAATGGTGGATGCTCTTTATGCTGATTCAGATATGAGATGTATGTTGAAACAATTTTTTTTCTTTCCTCCGCTGTAATTTTTTTATCAAAATCTGCCGGAGGTTGATTAGAATGATAAAACTGTCCTTGAGTATTTTGCCTTGGCATCTCACCAGAGAAGCAATTATCTATACTAACACCATACCTCCGTCTAGAACGAAACAAATTGGGAACAAAATCAATGATATTGTGAACAATTTTATCAAAAACAGTTCTTTCTGATTCTTTCAAATAGATCTTTTTCTTATACTGATCAGATTCATAAGAATGAAATCTATTTTTGCTGACATAATACACCATACTATCTTTTGTATATGGTATCTTATAATACCCATCCTTATTGCTGATACCTCGATAATTTAGTTTGGGCATACTGATTACTGCACCTTCTATTGGGTTCGAATGACGCTTACTAAAAATATACCCATCAAAATATTTATCGGTGGTTGAATCTCTAAACTCTGCAACAGATCGCTTCAGATACACACTATCTTCCTGTAGATTTGGATATACCTTATGAATCACCTCTTTCCTTCGTTTTGTAATCAGAAGGTTATCATCTTGCTTCAGGTCACTTACCTTTAAAAAATTTTCTCCATTGGGATTCACCGAGACTGAATCCACTATCTGACAACAAAAATCTTCATAGAGAAAAACGACTTTATAAAGCCCTTTTTTCATCTTTGTCATGCTATGTGTTTTTCCAGACAAGACTCGTTTAAAGCCAGGATCACCATATTTTGTCCATATAGCAAAGTCTGGAGTTCCTCCTAAAAATGTCAGTTTAAGTCGACAATTTCCTTCGAGTGAACTCTCCCTATCAAAATGAGGATTGCGATATAAGTATGACTCACGATAATCATTTAATTTGGACGAGACCGCTTCTATAAACTGCTTCTCTGTCTTTACTTCGTCCCGAATAACATCATCATAATAAACAGATCCTTCCAGTTTTCTTCTACGTAAGTTCCTATTCAAAGTAGTTCCGAGATCAGACTGATGCAACTCTTTTTGAAAACCATTATACTGTTTATATTGAAAATCTCCTGAAAGAGGTCCAACACAGATCTCTCGATTTGGAGAGTCGTACTGATGAAATAAATAATAATCATCAGGATCTATAAATGGATTGACGACAAACAAGTTCCCATTATTCGCAACATAGGCACATTTATCACTTTGGGGTGGCTTACAAAAGAAAGTGTATGCGTCTAAGAATTTTTGCTCATCTTTAGTCAACCTAGCAGAAGCCTTTTGGATCTGTACATGGTCATAGCTACGTTCGTCATCTAGAGAAAACAGCAATCTTTGATACGGCTTAAAATAGAGACTATCTACCGTAATAAGATGTGTCGCTGTACGGAGCTTTATCTGGTGATACCCACTATCAACACGAAATGAGTATGGTATCTCTTTAACCCAACTCATATAGACTGGTTTTTGATCGACATATACCACATGAACCTTTTTCATCCTCCCTAGGTGCATTACAAAAGGCGAAAACTGGGTAATAGAATCTGTCGGAGTATAGGCTATTTTAAACAATTCGCTTACCGGATGGTAAAAAGAATCTTTAAATATTTCATTTAATCCTATATTTTCACTTAATCTCCATTCTTCATTTTCTTCCAAGTTCCACGTGCTAATTTGATTATTACAGTCATATAATGTTTTTTTATATTGAGGCTCACTATCGATCCATCGATAAGGTCCTAGATAAGGTATATTGGGGGGTACTGATTTAAACTTCGATGTAAATCCATATGCCGAAACATCTACATTCTCAACAGGATTGCCAGCAAAATCAGTTACCTTCACCTCGATAGGAGTAGTTTCTCCTGGATAGATTTTACTTGGTTGATTTACCTTTACATTTAATTGGTTCTCTAATAGCGCAATTGTATATTTTCTATCTTCAATAGCGCCACCCCATAGATACTGAAGATAGACAAAGTAGTTCTCTTTAGAATGAACTCTCTTTCTATATTCTAATTGGGTATCATAACCAGAAGTCACCACACTATCTTTTTCGTAGATACGATAAAGAAAAGGGATCTTATTAGGGTTTTTGACCTCAATTTTTACAGTATCTATGGTTCTACTGGTGAGACACTCAATGGGCTTTGTATTCTCCTTTATATTGTAAAAGTTATAAACAACAGAATCCGTTGCGCCATACGATTGATAGCTTGGATTTAGCTTTAGATGAATTGGGGTCTCTTGGGTTACAACAAAGACAGTATCTTCATAACTATCAACTCCAGAAATCATTGCCTTATGTTTCTGTCGAAGGCCATCTCTTAGAAAGTCTATATAGAGAGAGTCACCGACAACCTCGTAGACAAAATAACCTGGACGCTTTTTCTTCGTAACCAAAGGCTTCTCTTTATAGTGATAGTCTACCTTCAGGTTTTTCACTACCATCTCATTACTAGCATTGAGCATCTTCACTTTAATGTTATACCTGAAGTTCATCTTAGGGAAATTCTTATCCGAAATCTCTATGATCGTTTCTCCTTTGGGCTCTAACCACCTCTCTATATATTGAAGCGTATCAGGAATAAAATCTTTATTTTGATACACATCATAAACCTCCTCCGTAGTTACCGTAATTTGGACTCTTCCATCCAATAGATTTAGCCCGTTCTCATCGGTAGCCTCAACTTTTAGCAGAATCGGCTTTCCTTGACCTTGTTTATTGCGATCCGTCTCGATAGATAACGTAGTCGATTTTAGATCATACTCCTCAAATTTAAAATATCGAGAGATTAGCTCATTTTTACTACTATCCTCAAAAGTGATCTTATAACTACGATCTAACTTCAAACTTAACGAATCATCCAAACAAAATTGAAAAGTATATGCACCATCTCGATATGGCATAACCTCTCCTAACACCTTAGAAAAGGTGTCTTTTAATACAACCTTCAACTTAGAGTTTACTAAACCACCTTTACTATTCAAGATAAACGCCTTCATCTTAAGAGTATCTTGTGGTTTATATTTGGGTTTACTAAAGATTAAATAACCTGATTTATAATACTTAGAATAAACTATATTATTGTTAAAATTCTTATTGTCATACCAAACTCTATCACCTAAAAATTGGGTATTATAACCTACATAGGTAACATATTTATAATCTCTAAACGAAGGGTATTGATCAGGATCAAATGTTAAAAAGAAAGTATTCCCATGATAAAGAACCTCTACATTCTTTTGTTCATCCTTTATTTTAATATTTTGCCCTACATAACATCTTTTATTCTCGTCATAATAAAAAGTTTTTTTGCCCAAGGTGACTTTTGCATCAGAGATATTATCTCCTTTCATATCCACCAATTTGAGAAGCAAAAGCTCCTTATCATTGAAAAAATACGGAATAAAATCTCGAATTGTAAAATATTCACTTTGAAACGCATAATCTTGAAAATAAGCATGAATATAGTGTCCCACCATATTCTTAAATACCTGTGGCTCGTTGCTCCTCTCTTTACAACGTTTTAAAAATTCCTCCTTATATACCGTATCCACTAATGTATGATAAAAAGAGGCATTCACTTTGTTAGAACGAGATTTGCTTTTAAAAAACTTTCTAGCCTCTTTATCTGTAATCTTATAGATTAAATAGCTATCTTTTTCTCTAGATATCCCCATTATTTGTGAAAAGGCGCTTTGCGTCATCATGAACAGCAGAAGCGAAAACAAGAGTCGTACTGTGTTTTTTCTTTTCATATAGATAAATGATATTAATTGTATTAACACATAAAAAATACAGACACCATACATATAATACTCTTAAATAAATATGTGTCTTTATATAAAACCCCTTCGACAAGTGGTCCCTCTACTTCGTCATTATTGGTTATTGAGCCCTTCGACAAGCTCAGGAACCACTTGTCGAGATGCAGCAACCAAATATCGAAAGGCTCAAAACTGATGACCGAAATACTACAACGACTCCACATGATTGTATCAGAACCATACAAATACGACGTAGTAGCTGCAAACCCATGTCTTTGATCTCCTTGCGACAATATTCATCATACCCCAAGATAAAATACTACCACAAATTGCAACGTCACACATGGTGCAACAAACCATCGATGCATCAACTCCTGGGAGATAGGAAGCTCCCGCTTCCGTAAGTAGAATCAGAAACAACCACAAAGCCCTTTGACCGAAAGGTTACTCTACTTCGACAAGCTCAGCAAGCCAGATATCGAGATAAAGTGACCTCTTGTCGATGCACATAAAATTTCATTTTCAGGGGTAATTAATTGAATACAAACACCATAAAAACCATGACCGACAATATATCGTAGAAATTATATCTAAATATGGAGGTTGCAAAATCCTCTAAACCGCTAAATTCATTTAGTAGTTTGAAAGCTTATTTTCATCCCAAAAGTTTTGGGCTTCTTTATTGCCATTATCGATAGATCTCTTCATCCATAATTTGGCTTGGGCTTTGTCTGCTGTCACCCCAAACCCATCATAGGACATCACTCCAATAAAATACTGGGCTTCACCATCTTCTTGATCTGCTGCAAGAGAGAACCATTTAAAAGCCTCTTTGTAATCTTCTTCCACTCCATATCCATAAGCATACATTTTCGCCAAACCTACTTGGCTTCTGGCATCTCCTTGCTTTGCTGAAAGAAAGTACCAATAAAATGCTTCCTTATAATCCTTCTCTACACCAGAACCATGAACATACATCTCTCCCAAACCATATTGGCCTCTTGAATTCCCCTTCTTTGCTGCAAGAGTAAACCAATAAAATGCTTTTTTGAGATCTTTTTGCCCTGTCACGCCATATAGATAGAAACTTCCTAGCTCGCTTTGTGCACTAGCTTCGCCCTGTTCTGCTGCCAGCTTATACCATTTGAATGCTTCGTTAAAATCTTGCTTCACTCCCCAAGCATAGACATAACAGAATCCCAAACGAGCTTGGGCACTGGCATATTCTTGCTTTGCTGCTAGATGAAACCATTTCAAAGCCTCTTTATTATCTTCTTCCACACCATAACCGTACAAATAGCATTCCCCCAAACGATACTGGCCTTCTGCATTTCCTTGTTTAGCTGCTAGATGATACCATCTGATTGCTTCTTTATAGTCTTTTTCTATACCATAGCCATATTGATAAAAATAACCCAAACCACACTCAGCACCTACATGCCCCTGGTTTGCTGCAAGAGAATACCATTTGAATGCTTCTTTGAAATCTTGTGGAACTCCCAAACCATAAGCATGACAGTCTCCCAAACGATATTGTGCATATGCATTCCTTTGCTTTGCTGAAAGATGATACCATTTTATTGCCTCTTTATAATCTTTTTCTACACCATAACCGTAGAAATAACATTCACCCAAACGATACTGGCCTATTGCATATTCTTGCTTTGCTGAAAGATGATACCATTTCAAGGCTTCTTTATTATCTTCTTCTACACCATATCCATATAGATAAAAATCACCCAAACCACACTGAGCATCTGCATTTCCTTGTCTTGCTGCAAGATGATACCACCTGAATGCTTCTTTATAATCTTTTTCTATACCATAGCCATATTGATAAAAATAACCCAAACTGCACTCAGCTTTTGCATACCCCTGTTTTGCTGCAAGGGAATACCATTTCATTGCCTCTTTATAATCCTTTTCTACACCATTACCGTAGAAATAGAAGTCACCCAAACAGCTCTGGGCTCTATAATATCCTTGCTGCGCTGCCAAAAGATACCATTTAAATGCTTCTTTATAATCTTACGAAACCCCTGATCCAGACCGATATAAGTCGCCTAAACAATACTGAGCATTTGCAGCAGCCCCTTGTTTTGCTGCAACAGTATACCATTTTATCGCTTTTGTTAAATCTGTAGACACACCATAACCATAACTGTACATATCTCCTAGATATTTCTGTGCCCCTGCATGTCCCTGTTCTGCTGCGAGACGATACCATTTGAATGCTTCTTTATAGTCTTTTTCGACACTGTGACCCAAAAAAAACATATCACCATAGCAAAACTGTGCATGTGAATCTCCTTGCTTTGCTGAAAGTTGATACCATTTAAATGCTTCCGAATAGTTTCTCACTATCCCTTTGCCCTCATAATATAAGTTTCCCAAACGACACTGGGCCCTTGCATCCCCTTGTTTTGCCGACTTTGAGTACCACTTGAATGCTTCTTTGAAATCCTGTACACCCCCATCACCAAAACAATAAAAATTCCCTAGACATAATTGTGCTTCTTCATCTCCTTGTTCGGCAGAGAGCTTATACCATTTCAATGCTTTGTCAAAATCAAACAAGGTAATCTCTTCATTGCTATAAATCTCACCCAAGAGAAATTGTGCTTCTTGGTCTCCTTTTTCTGCAAGAGGACTTAAAACATCCATTGCTTTAACATACTCTTTACTCTCAATATACTTTTTCCCCTTTTCACATTGAGCATTTACACTAATGATTCCCATAAAAAAGGAGAGAATCACAAAAAGCAAAATTCTTTTCATATTCGTATATAGATTTGAAAGTGACCTAATATAAGATCACTAATTGTTGGATTTTAAAACTATTTATTGCGTAATAAAATGGATCTAAGGGAGCACTCTATAGAATAGTATCCAATTATTCGTATTATAAAGACAGATATAATAAAAGCTATTTCTATACATTGCTTCCATGGAATATTCTTTTAGATCTATTTCATGCCTGCAATATAGAACGCCACTGTGCAGTGTACTTGCAATACAAAAATAAACATAATTATTTATTAATACTATAACCATTTTGAATTGCACGAAGTCTCATGTAACCACGAAGCCCATCGATATTTAGGTTGCTGAGCCTGTCGAAGTACAGGGACCACTTGTCAAAGCACAAGTACAGCCGATCAAACCACCAATTTAATGTCAAATCACCACCTATTAAATTTATAACAAACAATTCAATTTAATAATTATTTACTTTTAACAATTAAGCATTAATAACATCAAAATAAAGCAGTTCACAAAAAACAAAGAACCATTGACTCATAAAAAGCCATTCAAAATCAATAATATTCAAAATAGGTTCAGTGATTGCCAAAACAGATGAAAAGAAGATGGACAATACCACCAACAATCCACACAATATATTCACAATCTGACTCATCCAATTCATCACTATATTTAGCCATTGAAAACATCCATACAAAGACACTATCTAGACTAAATAAAAAAAGCAAAAATGAGAGAGTATATATTAAGGGTATATATAGCAAACAAGAAAATTTATTTAGAATCACTCATTATGAATCTATTTCCGTATCTCATTTTTCTTATAGGTTTTAGTCGTAGCGTAACTTCATAGTGACAATACTGTAGTATGCTGTTCAGCATCAATTTTGACCGCCCGACATAAGTTTCGTTTAAACGTAAGAAATATCACAAAATCAGTTACAAAACCACGAAGTCGCAAAGGCACAAAGATTATATCCACAGATACACAAAGATTAAACTGATCCTCACAGATTTCTTTTGATTAAACATGTTACCATAAATAATAATCACAAAACATCGATTTATCAGAACCATGCAAATACGACATTGTAGCGGCAAACCCATGTGTTTGCCCTCCTTGCAACATTATTCATCACAACCATAAATGTTGCATCCAACCTTCGATGCTGCAACACCTGGGAGATAGGAAGCTCCTGCTTCCGCCTGTTGCATCAACATATTGAATACGATTGACATGACGTGTATTGCACAAAGTCTCGTGCAATCTCGAAACTCTTCAACATTATTCATCACAAACCCCTTCGACAAGCTCAGAGACCACCTCTCGAAGCTCAGAGACCAATTAAGGCCACAGATACACAAAGGTTAAACAGATACACAAAGATTAAACTGATCCTCACAGATTTCTTTTGATTAAACATGTTACCATAAATAATAATCACAAAACATCGATTTATCAGAACCATGCAAATACGACATTGTAGCGGCAAACCCATGTGTTTGCCCTCCTTGCAACATTATTTATCAAAACCATGCAAATACGACATTGTAGCTACAAACCCATGTGTTTGCCCTCCTTGAGACAATATCATTTGCTCATCTCATACCACAATAATGATAAACCCAATTGCAACACCCACAAATATCGCAACAACATGGTTGACACATCATGGCAAACACATGGGTTTGCAGCTACCATACAACATATTGTCGCAATAAATTCCATCGTCAATAGATATTGCAACCAACCGTAGAGACAACGGCACGGTCTTGTCTCATATCACACAATACAGCAACACCAAATAATGAAACTACATGGGGCACACACATTGAAGCAGCGCTAACATTTCCCCCTGATGTTTGTTTTCCAATAGCTTAACTTAAATTAATTTCCACACAATCATGAAACAAATAATACAAAACCAAAGTAAAAACAGAAAACAACATGCTATCAATCAAGAAACAGCCAAGAAGTTGTATCTGCAAGCAATCCTTCGAGCCGATCAGCACTTCCATAGAAGACTCGTTACCGCCACAGGTTGCCCAAAACCATTACTAAAAAAAAGACCATCCCTTCTATTATTACAACTAGAGAAAGCGATCGAAAACATAGAGAACCCTCTCTACCACTACTACCATCATACGATGACAGAGCCCTTCTGCATTCTCCACTGTCGTTTCCTTTTCAACGCACCCATCGAACAGAAAAGCTTTAGCCAGTTTGTATACATCGAGACCTTGACTCAACACTGCAAAGAGTATGCTCCGCAACTACCATCCCAATCCTCATGTAACAAATTTGCACAACTACAAACAATCTCTGAGTTGACCTACGAGGAGAAATATCACCATCTCACCACACCGTTACTACTACTCAAATTCACCTTGTTGATATGCCCTTCCTGCTACAACCTTCAAGAGATCGAGACATCGGTCTTCGAAGAGATAGACAAGTTCTACTACACATCCCAAAGTCCCTATATCACCGTGGAAAACATAAACAAAAAACTAAGAACTCAATTTGATCTCTTTATAAGATACCACTATGATCACGCCATAGAGACACTACAAAACTACGACAAGAAGACGATCCAATGGATGATCACAGAATTTCGCACACTCACAAGTATTGCACAAACTCGTTGTCATAATCAATGCGACAACAACTTCTGTCTAGGACTGAACAACCTTCTCGAGGTATTAAAAGAAAAACATCACCAAAAACGCAAAGAGATCAAAAAGCATCAACATTTGATTCAAAACAGGAACCTAGAACAACACATCTATGCAAAATCAAATACTACCATCAACGACCTCGAATACTACCGTCAAACAGAGGCTCCTTTCTATATCAAAAGAGCTATCGATATCCAAACCATGGTGACCATTCAGAAAAAACTCCATCACCTCGGATTATGCCAAGCAACCGTCTCTGAACTACGCAACCTATTCAATGGAACACCGCTTACCCACCCTATTCTTTGGACTGGGAAACTAAACGCGCTAAGAACTTTTATTCTTGAAATAAAAAAATTAGAAGGAGTAGAATACCAAAAAAGAAACTTTTGGGAGAAAGTAAGCATACTCTTTCGGATGGATGGAAACAAATTGATCAATACCAAGAAGATTGTTAAATGCCGACAATCTACGCTTCAATCCAAAATAATGAATATCGTTACACTTCTCGACACCCCCATTTTTCATAGCAAATAAAAAGACGAGTGATAACACAAAAGGCGAGTGATAAAAAATTTTATCGCTCGTCTTTTATCTTTTTAAAAACCAACAATACCTCCCATACAACATGGCTCATTCCTAATTGTAAAAAAAACTTAAAAGACGAGTGATAAAAAAAAACATTAGAAAAATATTTTACCCCAAACTACCTTTGATCCAAAACCAAAACCCATCATCATGAAAGAGTTAGAATCCCAAAAGAAGAAACACCAAAGCACAAATTGGAATCAATCGAAAGAAGCACCAACACAGGGACTCCATACAGAAAAAAGTATCGACAAAACAGCAACAGAACCAACCAAAAAACAACAAATCCTTCAACTGCTTCATACCATCGTACACCACACACAGGCTCTCGTTCAAGAGTTAGAGAAGCTAATCAAAAGGCAACCCACACAAAAGAACCATAGCCAATGGCTCGACACACCAGAGGTAGTCAACCAACTACATGTATCAGCCAGAACCATACAAAGGTATCGATCCAAAGGCATCCTTCCTTACACCAAGATAGAGGGAAAGATATACTACAAACAAGAAGAGATAGAGAAGATATTAGAAAACAGATATCGTAGAATACAGAAGTAAAAACCGTGAAACATTGCTGGTAGCGATGAGATTCGACGGCCATAGTAGGATTTCGACTCCTACCCTCAAGCGCAGGATAGAGTGGGGTGAAAAGGGCGCCCCCGTTGCACCAAAAAAATAGGCTAATCCCCTAGGTAGCATCCAACTTCTCCTTTGGAACGGCCCAAAAGCATCCAGGCTCACCGCAATAGACGGACATACTTCAAACAAAGAGAAACATGAAAAAACTAAAAGTCATGAAAAAAGAACAAATGATATATCTCGCCATCATCGAAAAGTGTCATCAGAAAAAAGTACTTCCTGCACTTCAGCTCTATATATTGCTAGAAAAAAGAGAAGAGGTGAACTTCAACACACGCAAAATACTCCAACTAAGCCATCAACTGATGATCTCCATTACCACGCTCTATCGTCGCATCCACATCTTGCAAAAACTAGGCTTTATCACCCCTATAAACAAGAGTCCAAACTACTATCACATCCACAACCAGAAACATATTCTCATACACCACCAACTACGTTTTCGTAGCACCAAACTGGTATGGGAACACGAATACAACATCCTCCATTTCCAGACGATAGCCATCACCGCCATGCTATTTCATGTCGCATTCAAAGAACGACTACAGATCAAACATCTTCAAACAAAAAAGATCCGAGATGAGATACAGAAGCACACCATCTACACAAGGGAAGGGGAAAGAATCATCAAGCAGGGCCCCTACCAACTACCGAGCCACTACTACAGCAAATCGCTCCATATCTCCTCCGCGCAATACTATCGCTATCGCAAAGAGGCCGAACGCAAAGGACTACTGCAAGTAACACAACAGAAGCACGTCACCGACCTACTACCATGGGAAGTCAACCATCTCACGAAATACGACTCCAGCCACCTAGCCATGCAAAACAACCAGGTAGTGCGCTACGAAAGTGCTACCATATACTATAACTTAATACTTATACCATGAATAAAATGAGAACCATTCGCAAGATCATCCTACACTGTTCCGACAGCGACCTATCCCAACACGACAACGTAGAGACCATACGAAGCTGGCATCTAGCACGAGGATGGAAAGACATCGGATACCATTTTGTAATCACCAAAGAGGGAAGGATACGATGGGGACGAGCACTAGGGATGTATGGAGCACACTGCTCTGGAAACAACAAAGACTCCATAGGCATCTGCCTCACTGGACGACATCACTTCTCCAAAGCCCAGTTCAATAGCCTACGCATGCTCCTTATCAAGCTCATGCGCGACTATCAACTACCCAAAACAAAGATCTATGGACACAACCACTTCAACAAATACAAAAGTTGTCCCAACTTCGATGTAGAAGAGGTACTCCAAACCATATCATAAACCAAACGGGGGCAGAAAACTGTCCCCTAAAATCCCAACCATATGAACCCATTAAAAAAGAGTGAAAAAAGAGATCATACCGCCATGTCACAAACCATACAACTACACCCTCATACAAAAGAGAATAAAGACAATCTAGCGCATTTTAGCAAAGCACCCTATCAAGTACACCTCCAACCGCAGAAAACCTCTAAGAAGTCCTCTAAACGCAAATTAGCATCCTTTCTAAGGAGAGGAACCACAACCCTTTACAAAAAACTCATCCAATCATTAAGCCCAAGCAAAATACAGAACCATCTCATGAAAAATGCCAAACACATCACCAAGACCGCAAGACACATTACCAATAAGATCATCAACAACACCGCCACAGCCGACAAGCAAGATGCACGCAACCATAACCAGCAAAACAGCGATCCCAACCGAGGCTTCCTCGACCGCAACATTCACGAGATCGTCATCCTGATCATCCTCTTCACCTGTCTCTTCGGCCACAAACTCAGCATCCCAACCACCACCCTCAACAAATTCACCGAATACCTCGCCTACGCCATGTGCTTCCTCTTCGGTCGCCAACGCAAAAGCTAACACCAAATCTCTAATAAGCCCCTTCTTCAAATCAAAGAGGGGGTTCTGCATACCATCTCACACCAAACACTAAAAAGCCACAAGTTAGAAAACAGAACTAGAACTGGTAGAAGTAAGATTTACGCACTCAACGAGTCGTCTAATCCAACAGTGAATTTTTTTAGAATCTAAGAATCAAAATAAGAGTCCATTTGTAAGATTATTACTTGCTACTGAACTCTTTATTACACCCCCAATAAATCAAATGAAACCCCAATATAGATAAAATCGTAAACCACCTTACCCCATTAAAAAAACCAACTTGCCCAACTGTGGATCACTCAGTATATTAGGTGGGTTATGCATATCATAAATATTGCAATATAATATCGACATACCCAATACATCCCATATATGTCAACTTATCGCATCCAGTATATGTATCTACGAGGCATACAATATGGTTGAGAAATATTTCGAGAAGATCTGAATAGGAGATATATTCCAATTAGTCTACATCCTCTTTTTCCATGAACATTTTACTGATCCACCTAAAATAATATCTGATCCTTAACTTGGATAGAATAGTTGCATTAGTCGTTTGAATCCAGGTGTGAACAAGCCCTAAACAACCTTATCGATTACACATTTTTTCAATCATATGTAATAATATAAAATAACAGCCGACATATAAGAAAAAGAGCAATGATACACCATAAACAGAAGAGTATATATTTAATTTAAAATATCAAAATAGAAGTCAATGAAACAAATTAGCTATTTACTATCCATTATATCAATCACATTGCTTATTGCATGTGGAGGTGGAGACAAGGCAGTAGAGAAAGTATACCCAAAAGCCACATTCGAAGTAACGAATGCGGAAGAAACCATGCCTGTATGGATACATGGAAATGAAAACAGCGACTTCATTCTTCTACCTGTTCATGGTGGACCAGGATCGGATGTACTAGACTTCCGAACATACAAAGGAGGGGACGGATTCAAAGACATCGAAACAAACCACCTTGTCGGATATTGGCAACAGAGAGCCTCAGGTGCATCCAAAGGATCTGATGACAAAAAACACTTTACCATCGCACAATATGTGGAAGACCTGGACAAAGTGATCGACCAATTAAAAGATCGTTATCCAAACAAAAAGATTGTTCTATTAGGACATAGTTGGGGAGGAATGCTAACTTCCTCATACCTAAAAGATGCAACCCACAAAGACAAAATAGTGGCATGGATCGATGCAGCAGGTGTAACCAATGGTAAAACCTTAATGGCGCAAACCAGAGAGGATGTACAAAAAGAGGCAGAAGTTCGTATAGCAAAAAAAGAGAACACCGACTATTGGGAAAAAGTAGTCACTCAAATAAAATCTAGCAAAACCAATGCGAATGTACTTGCTTACCAAGTAACAAAATATATTCCTGAAGTACTGATCAAAGTAGACAACCACAAAGATTTTGTGATCAACCAGAGAGGTATTTTAAGTAATAGCACGCTGTTTAATGAGATTTTAAAAACAGACAACACTCAGAATGTGGCCGCATTTACAAAACCAATACTTATCCTTTGGGGGAAATATGACTTTGCAGTTTCTGCTTCTCAAAAGAAAGAGATAGAAGCAGTAGTTAATGCGAAACAAATCACGAACGTCGTATTTCCAGCGTCTGGACACTATATGATGTTTCACGAGCCAACAATGTTTGCCAAAAGCATCAATGACTTTATCAAAACATTACAATAATTATTTTATGCAATAGAGGAGAACATTTATTCTCCTCTATTTTGTTATTCTGGGGTTGCCTCTTATGAGGCAACCTTTTTTGTATCCTCTAGCCTATTTTTGTATCGAAACAAAGAAATAGAAACTATTGATGGGGCATATACTACTTATTGACAACGACGATTCGTTTACATTTAATCTCCAACAAGCGTAAGTATTCGGTGATGTGCATCTTGTAATACTTTGACAAAATCTCTTACTTTGATTTGTAATCAAATATCACGTGATGACCAAAAAAGAATGAATGTATCATTTCGGAGTTCAACAAGAAGAGAGTGCGCTTTGCATATCTGCATTTTATAAGCAGCAACCCCTAAAAGAATCGGTATTTCATTATTGTAGGACCAAAAGAAAGAACGAGAAGGTCAAAATAGTAATGTTGTTTTGTCTCAATAGAACCCCTAACTACGCATGTTAATTTCTTGTTATAAACCCATTTAATTGGTTAACAAACAGTTGTATCACTTGTGTAGTTAAAATAAATTCACCTATTTAGGTGAATGATCGTACAGTCAAAATCACAACTTACTGCTTTTGGAGGCTTGCGTTTAGTTAATAAGCATTTACAATCTTTCGGTGTCAAAGAATTTATAAATAAAGTCTTTGGAAATAGAGGTAAAGGTGCAAATTACAGCTATTCAGATATTATTTTAACGCAAGCTTATACTGTTTTCTGTGGAGGAAGTAGTATTGAGAATGTAAATTATATCCGAGAGGAGTGTTTAAATTACCTTCCTGGTATTTCAGTCCCATCTGCTGATACTATATTGCGATCAAATAAAGAATTATCTGTACCCTGCAGCTTTATTGAGACAAAAAGCAACAATGAAAATAAGATCAATGTGAATACCAAGATGAATGATATTTTGATTGATTCTGCAATAAAATTTAAGCAAATTATTCCTGAAGACACTTCATTAATTTACGACTTTGATCATCAATTTATTCCCACCGAGAAATATGATGCAACCTATAGTTACAAGAAGAGAAAAGGCTATTTTCCTGGAGTTGCAACTATATCAAATATTCCTGTATATGTGGAAGGCCGAAATGGCAACTGTAATGTTAAAATGAATCAATTATCAACACATAAATCAGTACTAGAAGCACTGTTCGAAAAGGGAATCAAGCCTAAATATGCAAGAATGGATTGTGGATCCTACATCAAAGAGGTAACAGGCTATTTTCAAGAAGAACGTATATTGTTCAGCATAAGAGCATCTAGTTCAGAGACATTGTTGTTATCTGCAGACAATTGTGATCATTGGGAAATGTGCAGAATTAACAATCAAGATTTAGAGGTTTCAAGTTTTAAATATATTTTCGGAAAGCATGAACATCGTATTGTGATCTACAGAACAATTACTAATAAAGGACAATTATCTGCTTTTACCAAAGATGCAAAAAAATATATGTTTCTTATCACGAACGATAAAGTAATCTCCAATGAAGAGGCCATCCGATTCTATAATAATAGAGGGAATAGTGAAAGAGTGTTTGATATTCAAAATAATGATTTCGATTGGAAGAAGATGCCACATAGTTCATTAGAAGAGAATACTGTTTTCCTTATAATAAGAGCTATTATCCATATTATGTACCGATGGCTCGTTGCGCTATTTAGTAGCGTTGTAGAAGGTCTTGAGAAAGAGTCTAGAATTAAGAAATTCACCTTTAGGGTCATCAATATCGTTGCTAAATTCACAACGAGTGGAAGGCAACAAATTATGCATTTATCTACATCCAATTTGAGACTTCTTCACCTTTCTCATCAAACGTAAACTTTATATTTTACGGAAATTGCAACAGGCCACCTATCAATAGCCTGAATATATAGATGGGTAGGGGAAAGTCTGTTCTTTTTATAATAATTGATAAACAAATAGTCCTTAAGGTAATAGGAGTACGTACCAAATCAGCAAATATCACGTATCTATTTTAAATTAAACTTCAAAGTGAAGAAGTTGCGGATTTAAGGTAATAACATAAAGTCCTTCGAAAACAGTTAAAATTTAGATTACACCACATCGAATATTGCAAAACACAAAGAATATCCCTTTGCGAGAAAAGCATAAAAACACTTCACTCTATTTAAAAGCATAATATACCCGAACGGGGGTAATATGCTCTTTTTTATCATATTTACACCCTATCGGGTATAAAAATGACAAATTTCACTATATTTATACCCTAAAAGGTATAAAAATGACAAATTTCACTATATTTATACCCTAAAAGGTATAGATATGAAGAATTTAATTCAATTTGTCAAACTTCGAAGAAAGCAACTAGGTTTAACACAATACGATTTGGCCGAGAGAGCAGGCGTCGGTTTACGTTTTGTTCGAGAAATGGAGCAGGGAAAAGAGTCTTTAAGAATGGATAAAGTGAATGAGGTATTGGCTTTATTCGGACATGAACTAGCACCTGTTCAATCTAAAATGATCGAAGATGAATAGAAAAGGAAAAGTATATTTTAACGATATATTAGCTGGAATCATAGAAGAAACCGAAACTGGTTATCGCTTTTTGTATGAAAAAGAATACTTAGCAATAAAAGGATGCCAACCTATAAGTAAGACATTACCAATCAGCAACCTTCCATACACCTCAAATACCATGTTTCCTTTTTTTGATGGTCTAATACCAGAGGGATGGTTATTGGATGTAGCTGTAGATAACTGGAAGTTGAAATCGAGTGATAGAATGGGACTACTATTATCATGTTGCAAAGATTGTATTGGAGCCGTTTCTGTAATACCAATTAATAAATAAAACAATGAATCATAAATGTTTGTATTGTTATCAGTCGTTAGACAAAAGTGGAAATGATTTTCATGTAAAATGCACAAAAAAATTATTTGGTACAGAGCAAGCACCTGTATTAGATTATTCATTGAATAAAATGCAGGAGTTGGCAAAAAAAGTGATTCAAAACCAAGTAACTGTTCCTGGAGTCCAAGCCAAACTATCATTTTATTTTGAACCGAAAAGGAGTGAAAACAATAGAATGACTTTAGTAGGAGTATTGGGTAATTATATTCTAAAACCTCCTACTGCTCAGTACGCAAACTTACCAGAGAATGAGGATTTAACGATGCACTTGGCAAACTTTTTTAAGATTAATACAGTTCCACACTCCTTAATTCGACTAAAGTCAGGAGAGTTGGCTTATATAACAAAGCGAATAGATCGGGTAAAAGGATCAAAATTACCAATGGAAGATTTATGTCAGTTAAGTGAACGTTTAACAGAGTATAAATACAGAGGCTCAATGGAACAAATTGGCAAAGTGATTACTCGATACTCTACTAACCCTCTTTTTGATATACAGGTATTTTTTGAGTTAACCTTGTTCTCTTTTTTAACAGGCAATGCAGATATGCACTTGAAAAACTTTTCATTAATTGATAACGAAAATGGGGTAACACAATTAGCTCCAGCTTATGACCTTTTATCGACCCGATTGGTAATACCTAAAAAGGATGATCCTGAAGAACTCGCGTTAACCATGAATGGCAAGAAACGAAAATTCAAAAGAAATGATTTTATACAATTTGCACAAAAAATAGGGTTAAAAGAAAAGCAAATAAAGAATATATTTAGACGTTTTCATAAAGCACTCCCTAATGCAATCAATTTTATCGATAAGTCTTTTTTATCTGATGGTAAAAAAGAGGAATACATAGAATTGATATCAAATAGAGCTGAAGTTCTTTTTAAGAACATATAACGAAGAGACATCAATTTTACAATTTCATTTTGGTTATAACACTCTAATAAACAGAATTAAAGCTATTTAAACAACGTAAATCTTCATAATAAGCATCGAAAGCACAAACATTAAATTCATGGTGTGTGTCATATAAATTTCGTCATTGTAGTTGGTATGATCCATCAAACCAATAAATTGAATTTGGAAACAAATAAATAAAAAGTCCTACAATATAACTTGTTTGGACTTTTTTTGTGATTAAAGGCAAAGAGATAATGGAACAATCCATGATACAAATCCTCTTGAACAAACATCATACTAAAACTCCAAATCAATTCCTCCCAAAGCTCGATTCTTAAAGGAAGTCTTTAACTCAATTTCTGATGCGATTTATACTATAAAGGGAATATCCCTTTGCGAGAAAAGCATAAAAACACTTCACTCTATTTAAAAGCATAATATACCCGAACGGGGGTAATATGCTCTTTTTTATCATATTTACACCCTATCGGGTATAAAAATGACAAATTTCACTATATTTATACCCTAAAAGGTATAGATATGAAGAATTCACGATTCAATTTGTCAAACTTCGAAGAAAGCAACTAGGTTTAACACAATACGATTTGGCCGAGAGAGCAGGCGTCGGTTTACATTTTGTTCGAGAAATGGAGCAGGGAAAAGAGTCTTTAAGAATGGATAAAGTGAATGAGGTATTGGCTTTATTCGGACATGAACTAGCACCTGTTCAGTAAGCGTTCGGTTATTCACATCTTATGCATTATTTTAAAGCCTTCTATTTTTGAGACATAATCAAAAAAAGAAATTGATGAGTAAAAAAGCACAGATGTTTGATCTCATAGAAGCACAACACAATAGTGGACTAAGCAATATCGATTACTGTAAACAGAACAATATAAAACTATCAGTATATAGCTATTGGAAGGCAAAATATAAGAAGGAGTACTCTAAAGAAGCTCAAGGTTTTTTTGTCACATTAGACAATGAAACCTCACAAATAAAAGAAGAGATCGTTATCACTTATCCCAATGGTGTAACCCTTCAACTTTCTTCAGCAACGACAATATCGACGCTTCGATCATTAATCCAAATTCAAGGCTGATGTTATCAATATCTTCAAATGATCGTTTTCACCTCTATTCTGAAGCAACAGATATGAGGAAAAGTTTTGATGGATTATCCGGATTGGTGCAGAATAAGATTGATGCCAATATTACTTCGGGAGATGTATTTATCTTTCTGAACAAACGTCGTACCATGATGAAATTACTTAAATGGGAAAGAGGTGGTTTTGTTCTTTTTGTGAAACGACTAGAGAGAGGAACCTTTAGACCTCCTGAAATAAAAGACTTAACATCAATGCATCTTGAGTACACTGATCTTGTCCTTCTTATAGAAGGTGTTCTTGTCAAAGAATATAAAAGACAAAAACGTTATGTTATTTAAATAAATATGTGTATCCTTAAACCATGAATAAGAGCGATATCATAGAGGATGTAAGTAAAGAAGATCTTTTGGATCAACTCCAAAAGATGATGACTGAATACTCTAATGTCGACTCTGAAGTTACTAGATTAAAACAAGAGGTAGAAACTCTAAAGGCACAGATTGCCTATCTTCAAAGACGCATCTTTGGCTCAACCAAAGAAACCTATAAAGATCCGAACCAATTAGAGTTAGCTCTTGAAGTCGAAGAGAAAAATCTAGAAGACTTACAGATATCTTCTCCAGAAGAGGAGGTTATTGAGGTTGTTAAGAAGAAAAAAAAGGCAAAAAGAAAAAGTATCCCTTCACACCTTCCTCGTCAAGTAGAAGTGATTGAACCTGATGATGTCCCAGAGGGAGTAACTCGTATTGGAGAAGAGATATCAGAGAGGATTGAATTTAGTCCAGACAAGCTTTATGTAAGACAAATCGTTCGTCCAAAATATCGTTTACCCGAAGAGGATAACATTATCATCTCCGAACTTCCGTCGGATCTTATCCCCAAATGTATGGCGGGGAACTCATTAATAAGTCAATTTATTGTTGGTAAATTTTACGACCATATACCTCTTTATAGAGCCCAAGGAATCTTCAAAAGATCAGGAATCGATTTTCCTAAAGCAACCATCAATGGATGGATAAGAAAGGCTGCTGAACTACTTTCTCCACTATACAAACATATCGAGAAAAAAGTAATCCAGTCAGACTATATTCAAGCCGATGAGACAAGTATCAAGGTTCTAACAGATAAGAAACAAGGAGCCACTCACCTTGGTTACTTCTGGATCTATTATGCCCCGTATATAAAGAGTTCTTTATTTACTTACGATAACTCTCGAAGGGGTTCAGTACCAGAATCTACTTTAAAAGAGTTTAAAGGAGTTTAAAGGAGTTCTACAGACAGATGGATATCAAGGTTATCATAAACTTGGAAGCCAAAAAGAAATTATAAAGTTAGCATGTATGGCACATGCTCGACGGAAGTTTTTTGAGGCAAAAGAAAATGATCGTACTCGTGCTGAATATGCCTTAAAAAAGATCCAAGAACTATATAAGATAGGCAGGATTTGTAAAGAAAAAAAGTTGTCTATCGAAGATTACCTAAAAGCCCTATTGGGAAGGCAATCAACTATAGCCTAAATCTATAGGATGAACTGTGCCAATATACAGAAGATTGAAGCTACATTATTGACAATAATAATGTAGAGAATTAAGTACGTCCAGTAACGATTGGACGTAAAAACTATCTCTTTGCAGGATCAGAAGAGGGAGCTAAAAGAGCAGCAATGTTTTATACCCTATCTTCCATATGCAAAATGTCAGACGTTGAACCTCATGTATGGTATACAGATATCTTAAATCATATATCCGATACCAAGTCATCGAAATACGATGACTTACTTCCTCAAAACTGGAAAGTATCTTCATCGTAAAAAGGATCAATCTTCATATACGTGAGTAGCCGAACCGATACGACGACACCGCAAAAACTAAAACAAGCCCCTTCTTCTTCACGAAAAAGGCGTCCACCTTCCTGTACGGGTGAATAATCATTCACCCCATATATCTCCTCAATTTCATCCCATTCAAATCAATATCCCTACTCAAAAACATCCCACTCAATCTTTATGACAAAAAAGATATTCAACATCATTTCAAAACTGATATATCAACTAATATTAATGTCAATTCTTCATCTTGTTTAATTGTCAAGTCATCCAATTAGACAATGATTATTATGTTGTAATAAATGCATGAAAAAATCTATTTTAATACGATGCTTCTTCAACTATATTTTGGATAGCTGTGTCATGAAAATAAACGATTGTCATGAGATCTTTAGCCGGAATTTTTTCATCATTATTACTTTTGTTACGAATTTTAAAACGAATTTGATCATATGCACGAAGTAGTTTTATTCTCTGTTGAGATATGTTCAAATTTAAAGCTGATGTGACATTTTTTCCACTTATAACTTGAATTAAAGGATTATTAAGTTTTTTAGTATTATCTGGTCCTGTTACAATATAAAAATTTTCAATAAGTTTGAAAGTGTAAGAATAATGATCGCCGTTTTGATCTTCTTCTTTTAATTCGAAAATATTCGTTGAATCTACTTCATCCGTTATGGTTCCTATTGTTTTCTTTTGTATTTTGCTTAGTTTTTTTAATATCTCAAAAATATTTTCTAATTCCTTTCGATAAATTGGAGATTCCATATTATCATGACTTAGTGGATTAAGTAATAGATCTTTATATTCCTTTAAGTTTTTGAATGGTTCTAATGAAAACCCAAGATCACTATACCATTCTTCAAAATTTCTAATTAAAGTATCTAATTGAAGAGTTCTAGTTCCTTCTCCATTAGTATCACGTACTATATTTATTTTATTATCAGGAAGAATCTTCTTAAGAATTACTTCAACCTCTTTTCGTAAATAATTACTACATGCAGGATAATCAAATAATTTAAAATATTTTTGTGCAAGAGATAAATTTGATTTAGAATCAAGTAGAAAAGGTTTTATTGAACCTGCTTCTAAATCCTGATACATCTCTTTAAAACACCATTCTTTTTCAGAACCTGATGATTCTAATCTTCTTTTGATAAAATTATATAAACCTCTATCGTGTGTAAGGAATAGTATTTGGTAGTCTTTATAGTTTGTTAGTAATTCGTTTATGACGATGTCTCTATTGCTCATGTCGAGGCTAAGGAGAAGATCATCGAGAACAAGTACACGTGAATTAATAGCTCCTTTTCTTTGTTTTAAAGTAGCCAAGCGAATTGAAAGAGAAATTAGAGATAATTTTGCTTCGTTTAGATATGATTGTGGTTTTTTAATTTGTCGACCATCCTTAAATTTTACAATTAACTTTAACTTAGGATAATTCAACTTGTATTCAGATATCCTTGAATTAGGACTATCTTTTAAAGTGTAGTAAGAAAAGATATAATGGTAAGATAACTGTACATTTAACGAATCAGGTAGAATCTGATTCACTAAGTTAAATAAATCCGATAGGTATGAATTAAATTTAATATTAAATTGTAATAATTTTTGTTGCTGATTAAGTATATCTTGAGGAAAATCATCTAACGCTACATTTTCATGTTCTGAAGATAAGTCTTTAAAAACACTCTTCCTTACATCATCTAATTTAGAGATATTTGTTAAGTCTGAACCGAGCGTTTGATATGAATCGCTACTATAATTTGTTATAATTTTATCACTAAACCTATCACTGTAATAACTGTAAACAGGCAAATTAAGTTCTTTCCACACATTACTAGTATATTTGAATGGCATGTCACCTTCTGAAGGTATACTAGTGCCTATATCGATTGTATGGAAGATATATTTTTCGAAGAGAGGAAAAATATCAATCTCATCACTATGAGAAAAATTATAGTGCTCGAAAAGAATCTTATAGTTTATGAAATCGCTTTGATCTGAGTAATCTGAGATGAAAGAATGATCTTTTGTTTCTATGTCTAATGCATTTATTTTAACTGATATTTCTTCTGAAGTATTGTTTTCTGAAGGGTTGTTTGATGAGTTTGTTTTTAGGAATTCTATCATTATTTCACTCTCTTCCCCTTCTTCTATGAAATCGTTTACAAGGGAGTTAGGGTCGTTCATGTCAAAATATTTTTGAACGTCGGAATCTTCCTTATGAATACTTTGTAGGAATGTATATAGCCCCCAATAGATAGAACTTTTACCACTTCCATTTTCTCCATAAAGAAGAAGATTTTTACCTTCGAGCTTAATGTGGAGTGCTTCAGTATTTTGAGAATCTTCCCTAAAGAACTTAAAGTTCTTTAGGGCTATCTTATTGATTTTATATTTTGTTTGTGTCATTTTAAAGGGAAATATATTTCGTTAGATTGTGTTGATTGTTAAGCTTTATAGATAGTATTGATTATAAATGGTAAAGATGATTTAATCGAATTCATCGTTAAGCGTACTGGATTGTCTATATCGGTAAAAGTTTGATATAGATTAGTAATTAGATTATTGCATTCTGAATTTTCATCAATACTCCATAGTTGACACAATTGACTTGGAAGATTTTTGAAGACAAAAAGTTCTTTTTCTTCGAAATCGTCTTTAAAATATAGTTCAAGAACCAATGCATCGATTACTGACTCTAATAGAGTTTGGATCTGCTCGTTGGTAACTGACTCGCAAATTGGAGCTTCGGAACGTATTTTTTTAAGATATATCACCATTTTTGCGATGTTGATGAAAGGGTATGTTATTTTTAAATTATCTATCGCAGGAAAAGGAAAAGATTTTAGGTATGCAGGTTTGTATCTATAGTATCCATTTGCCATCACAGGTGCATTCTTTGTCATGTACCACCATGTTAATTTGGAGTTTAAAACAGCCATTAAAAAGAGATAATCTTCTTTAATCTCGGCCTTTTTAATGTAACCATATACGGTGGTTGTGTGATAGAATTCCCCTTCGGTATCGTATGCAAAGTTACTTCTTAAAGATATATCTGGAGCTACGAGCTTTTCTTTCTTTTGTAAAACAATATTCTTAGGATATATATACCTAAACCACTGATCATCATTGCTTAATCGACCTTTCTCCCTCCCCTTTAATACTTGCTCACATTCTTTTATATATTTGTATGCTAGAGGGTACATTTGAAGTTCTTCTTCTGTAAACAAGGAAGCAACTTCCTTTTCTTTTTGTTTGTTAAGACGGTAAGGTAGAACTACATATTTTGAGGTAGACATGGTGTCGTAACGGTGCACATCTTCCCCCTTAAGAAGTGGCCTAACAATTTCCTTTTCGACTGTAACATTACGCTTCAACTCTTTAGAGTAACCAGTAATGGTGTTGTCGTTATTAATGGAATCGTAGAGAAAATATACAGAGTCTTTACTTGTTGCAAGACCTTGATACATTTTATCAAAAATATCGTTTAAATTTCTTGAATGCTTATTAATTCTCTGCATTAATTGTATTGTAGGACCATCAGATAGTTGCCAAGTGTTTGCTGATTGTTCTTTAACGTGGTATTCTACGAAATCGTTATCACATAATTTGTTTAGATAGTCACCTAATTCTCTATTTGTTTTTAAATCTTTTGATAGGGGATGATATTTAAAGTTTGCTGTGCCTCGTTTAAACCACTGAATAGCAGTATATGTTGAAGCATTGAATACTTGATATTCGCCGAAAGAAATAAATCGTTGGGCCGCATTTTCTTTCGTTATAAAAGTGCGTAAACCTTTTCCAAAAGCACCAATAGTCCATTTATCTGGCATAATGAAGTTTAGAATGCCATCTTTTTTAGTAAGTTGAAGTCCTTTTTCTGTGAAGAGAGCGTAGAGATCGTATGCCCCCGTGGCAGACTGGTACTCATTAATTAATAGGTCAGCAAATTTGGTATCGTTCTCCTTAATTCCCTGAAGGCGAAGGTACGGTGGGTTTCCAATAACGATATCAAAGCCAGGATCTACACCAGCAATACCTGGATTAAGTATTTCAGGAAAATCCATCTTCCAATCGAAATAGTTCAATGGTTTATTGGGAGTTGTTTTAATTATTTTAAGTGTATCTTTCTTTTGTTCGAATCCAAAGAAGTCTAATTTCGACTTTAGCTTCTCTATCTTAGAAGTATCATCGAGAGAAACCTGCGTATCGTTAGATTTATAGATTAGTTGTTTAAAAGTTATTTGATCTATTAATATATCGGCACGAAGATTCTTAATCTCATCTTTTAATTTATCTTTATCAGTAGTCTTAAAATATTGATGTTGTAAATCAGTGAGTTTTTGTAAATTACCCCTCATTCGAGAAGCAATATTTTTACCCGTTGAGTTTGATTTTAAATCCCAAGTAGTTTTAAGGTATTGATCTCCAAATTGACTATAAAGAGAATTTCCGACCATAATTTTAAAATCGAGATTAGGCAATGGTGTCGGTTTCTCCTCTTCGATAACAATAGAAAGCCAGAAACGAAGCTGAGCAATATCTACGGCACCTTTTTCGATGTCGACCCCATAGATAGAATTTTCTATGATATGCTTTTTGAGTTCAGAACGTTCCTCTTTCTTAAGCCCTCTATTAATAGTTAGTTTACATTGGTAAATTTCATTTAGCATTGCCATAGGGAAAGCTCCTGATCCAATGGCAGGATCGCATACTTTTATATTGTCGAGTAGTTCGTTTAGGAGAGCTCCATGTTCTTTGGTAAGTTTAGATTGACGGAAAGCATTTACAACCTCATGATGGTTGTCTTCGTCAATATCTTCATATGATATTTTTTCTTTAATAATACTCTTTAGTACGAGCTGTTCATCACTTGAAAGGATTACATTATTTTTTTTAAAACCTGTATTAATATATTGAAGGAGAGATTCTTGCACCATAAAATGCACAATCTCTTTAGGGGTATAGAATGCACCTTTGCTTTGTTGATCCTCAAGAAGGTTTTCGAAAATATGACCTAGCATTTCGGGATCGATACCTACCTCTTGATCGAAAGGGTCGTTCTCGTTTATAGTAAAGTTATATGAGTCTAAAAAATTAAAGAGTGCTTCTAATTTTTTAGGAGAAAATACTATGTTTCGTAATGCAACATTTTCCTCATGAAAAAGTCCTCCATTTAGGAAAGGAATTTTAATTTTCTTTCCATTTTCTAATATAAAATCATCATTAGGTCGCTTTTCATTCAAACCATTGAAGAAAAGTGTAGCCAAAGAACAGGTATAAAAAGAATCCCCTTTGGTGGAGTTCTCCCATAAGTTGTGCATAAAGTTTTTGTCGCCGTCGCAGTATTCTGTAGAAGAAGCACCTAGCCACCCTTTCTTTTGGAGAAAATAG